>NZ_JBDTCG010000078.1:0-100282 GCF_039923675.1 Collimonas sp. | reverse complement strand
CGGCAATTATTTCAACGTGCGCGGTCCGCTGAATATACCTGCTTCGCCGCAGTCCGGACCCGTTATCATCCAGGCTGGATCGTCGCAGCGCGGCCAGGATTTTGCGGCGCGCTGGTCGGAAGTCGTGTTCGGTATCCAGCCTGATTTGCCGCGCATGCAACGCTTTTATCAGGATTTGAAAGGACGTGCGGTCAAGTTCGGACGCAAGGCGGCAGACATCAAGGTGCTCACCGCAGTCATGCCCTTCGTCGGCAGAACCCGAGAGGAAGCCGAGGAAAAATGCGCACGGCACAATACCCTGGTGGACCCGATTGTCGGCTTGTCGACGCTCTCCAGCCACATGAATGTGGATTTTTCAGGCTATGCGCTGGATGCGCCGATTGCCGATCTCGAAGTGGCCGGCATGCAAGGCCTGTTCAGCCTGATTCGTGAGCTCTCTGCCGAACGCCAACTGACGCTGGCCGATATCGGTCGCATGTACGCCAGCGGCGTGCTAGTGCCGCAGGTAGCCGGCAATGCCACAGATATCGCCGACTGGATGGTCAATATCATCGCCCAGCAAGGCGCCGACGGCTTCGTCATCACGCCGGTGCACCTGCCGCACGGATTCGAGGATTTCGTCGACCTGGTGGTGCCGGAATTGCAAAGACGCGGCCAGTTCCGGCGCGACTACGAAGGCGATACCTTGCGCAGTTATTTGCAAGGCTGAGCAATCCTGCCTGCGACAGGCTCCTAGACCTGCGAGCTTGATGCATCCAGCCGGGCAGCCGCGAATATCGTCACCAGCCAGTCAACGAACACCCGCACCCTGGGCGATAATTGCCTGTGATGCGGATACAGCACCGATACGATAGACGGATTCGGCCGGTACGCGGCGAGCACCTCGCGCAACTCACCCGTCGCCAGCACCTGCGCAACGCCGTAGCGCGGCAGCTGAATCAAGCCAAAACCGGATTGGCAACACAACTTGTACACATCGGCGTTATTCACCGATACCGTACCGTCGATATGAAATTCGCGCGACTCTCCAGCGATATTGAATTCAAACGGATAATGCTTCCCTGTTTGCGGCGAGAAAAAATTGACGGCGCGATGCCTGGCAAGCTCATCCACGCCGCGCGGCTCCCCATGCTGCTCCAGATAGGCCGGACTGGCGCAGGTCACCTGCTCCAGGCTGGCCGGGCGTCTGGCCACCATCGACGAATCCCGCAACTCTCCCACCCGCAGCGCGCAATCGATGCTTTCCGCGACCAGATCGACCAAACCGTCACCCATGCCAATCTGCAGTTCGATATTCGGATAGCGCGTACAAAACTGGTCCAGCACCGGCAACACAAAATGACGGCCTAGCGTGCCGTGCATATCTATCCTCAGTTTGCCGCCGGGATTGGCATATGAGCCCCTTGACTGCGCGCATCTGAGATCCAACCCGTAGCCACGCATCGATCTGAAAAACCAGCTGCATCCGCGCACAACTGTATAGGGATGTTATTTAGCCGGCTTTCTTGAGGCAAGCCGCCTTGGCGATTTCAAGGCGCTTGTCCATATTTGCTTCAAGCAGCGGCGATTTCCCCGTGTGGATCAAGGCGTCATATTCGCCCTGCGGCACGCTGCTCCAGTAGGCGTCGGACACGCAACCGCAAAAAACCGGCATTTTTTCCGGCGCTTTAGGCGCGCCGCGTGCTGAAGCGCCCATCCGCAGGCAGATATCGGTGTTGGCCTTCTTTAGTTCTGGCATCACTGTGGCGCTCCAGGCCAGGTGGCTGACGGCGATCAAGGCGAACGTGGCAAAGATTTTTTTCATTGGCTTCTTATTTGAAATTCATCAGGATGGTGGTCACAATCGGGAAGGCGATGATGATAAAGGTAATCGGAAAAATGAACATGATCAGCGGTGCGATCATTTTCATCGGCGCTTCCATCGCCAGCTTTTCCGCACGCTGGAAACGTTCGGTGCGCTTCTGTTCTGCAAATTTACGCAAGGTCGGGCCCAGCGGCACACCCAGTTTATCGCATTGCAGGACAATGCCGACAAAACGCTTGATGTCGATATTGCCGGTGCGGCGTGCAAATTTTTCCAGGGCATCGGCACGGCCGGCGCCGGTCTTCATGTCGCGCACCACGCGCTCGATCTCCAGCCGCAAAATACATTCGGGGCCGCGTTCGCAGAAATTGACGATGGCGGTATTCAATGTCAAACCGCATTCGCAGCACAATGTGACAATATCGACGAAAGACGGAAAATATCGCGAAATTTCAATATTGCGTTTTTTCTTCTGGTCGCGGATCCACATCAACGGGTAGAACCAGCCGATCAATCCCAGCACCGCGACGATGACAAACACAGTCCATTCCAGACCAAATGCCGCCAGCCCGACGAGCAGTCCGGCGCCGGTCGCCAATGCCAGTGAAAAGAATTGCAGCGCGTAAGTCTCACCCGGCGTCATGAAGTATTCCAGCCCCGCCGAATTCAACATCTGCTTGCGCTTCGTCAGCCGCTTCTCCGAAATAGTGGCGCCGAAATAAAAATCAAAGAACAATACGCCGTTCCAGATTTTTTTGAGAATTGGCGGCAACGGATCCATATTCGGCCGGAACTTGTTCACCTTGACATTAGCCACCATGCGGAACAGGTAAAACATGAAGACGCTCAGACTGCCGAAGGCCAGTATGATCGCGCCGTAAAGATAGAGTGAACTGTTCATGGTGTGTATCCGATAACTATAGCAGTGACAATTGAGCCGTAATGCTCAGACATCGATCGCGAGGATTTTCTGGATCACCTTGTGCCCGATATAGGCCATGGTGAGACAGATGAAGAGCACGATCTTGCCGTAGAAGGTAGTCAGCAGCAGGCTCATTTCGGCCGGCTGGATGAAGAACAGCGCCACCCCGACCAGCGCCGGCAAACAGATCATGACCCAGCCCTGCATCTTGCCCTGCGCAGTCAACGATCTGATCTTGCCTTCGATCGTCAGCTTTTGCTGGATCGTATTGGACAGACTCATCAGTGTCTCCGACAAATTTCCCCCTACCGATTTCGAAATCCGGAAGGTCATGACCAGCAGCTGGAAATCCACCAGGTCGATGCGTTTGCCGACTTCCTCGACGGCGGTCTCGAAATCGACGCCCACCTTCTGCAACCGGATCACGTGCGCAAATTCACTGGCGAGCGGCGAACTGCTTTCTTTTGAATAGGATTGCAGCGCAATACTCAACGAGACGCCGGCGGTCAGGCTGGAAGCAATCACGGTAAGCGCGGTCGGCAATTCGTACTCGATGCTGTTGAGGCGCCGTTTGCGCTTGTAGTTGCTGATCCAGAGCGGCGCCTTGAAGATGAAGTAGCCGATCAGCAGCACCAGGAAGATATTCCGCAGCACGAAATAGATCACCACCACCAGCAGCAAAGCAGCGGCAACCTGGGCGAACAGCACCATGTAGACGCGGCCATCGCGCAGCCCGGTCCACTCCTTGATGTGGCCGATGTAGCGCACGTGCATATCGAACAGCATCTTGAGCACCATGCTCTTGGAATTCAATAACGACCAGGCAACAAACAGCACCAGCGCAAACAGGATCCCCGAAAACAACAATATCTGATTATTCATTATCCATTCTCTCGATAAACGCTGGTTTCATCCCTGAGTAGCGGAACTCGCCAAAGGTCTTGCCGTTGTGGTCGATGCCTTCGCGATGGAATTTAAAGATGTCTTGCAATTGCACGGTTTCCGACTCGATGCCGACCACTTCGGTAATCGCCGTTACCTTGCGAGCACCGCAGGAATAGCGAGTGAGCTGGATGATCAGATGCACCGCAGAAGAAATCTGCTCGCGGATCGCCCGCACCGGCAGGTTCATTCCGGCCATCAGCACCAGCACTTCCATCCGCGCCAGCGCATCGCGCGGCGAGTTGGCATGCAAGGTCGTCATGGAGCCGTCATGGCCGGTATTCATGGCTTGCAGCATGTCGAGCGCCTCGCCGCCACGGCACTCGCCGACAATGATGCGATCAGGCCGCATCCGCAAGGAATTCCGCACCAGGTCGCGAATCGCAACATGGCCTTTACCCTCGACATTGGGCGGACGGCTTTCAAGCGATACCAGGTTCGGTTGCGATAACTGCAGCTCGGCGGCATCCTCGATGGTGACGATGCGTTCATCGTTCGGTACGAAGGCCGACATCATGTTAAGGAAGGTGGTCTTACCGGAGCCGGTACCGCCCGATACCACGATATTCAAGCGCTGTTCGACCGCGCTGCGCAAGATATTCAGCATGTCTTCCGTCATCGATCCATACTTGATCAGGTCTTCCGCCACCATTTTTCGGCGCGAGAATTTCCGGATAGTCAGCGTCGGTCCGCGCAGAGACAAGGGCGAAATGATGGCGTTAACCCGGGAACCGTCTCTCAAACGCGCATCGACCATCGGCGAGCTTTCGTCGATGCGCCGGCCGAGCGGCGTGACGATACGCTCGATTGCTCCCAGCACCGCCAGGTCGCTGGTGAATGTCGCACTCGACAATTCCAGGCGGCCACCGCGTTCGACCCAGATTTCATCGTGCCGGTTGACCATGATTTCGGTCACGCTATCGTCGGCAATCATCGGCTCCAGCGGCCCCAGCCCGACCGCCTCGTCCAGCACCTCTTTGGTCAGCCGTTCGGTGTCTATGCCTTCAGGCAGATTGAATGTCGTACTCAGCAATTCCTTGATCAGGCTCTTGACGTTAGCCTTGAGATCATGTTCCGACATCTTGTTGGCGTCGATGCGGCGCAGGTCGATTTCATGCAGAACTGCCTCGTGCAGCGTCTTGCGCCAGCGTGAAAATTCAAGATCGACCACGCGCGCCGGAATATTGGCGACCTGCTTGCCGCCGGCGGCCGGCCGCACCGCATGTGACTGCTGCTGAGGCTCCGGTTCCGCCGAAGCAGCGGCCGGCGCTGATGGCGGACGCACAGGAGGCGCGGCCGCTGGCTGACGCGGCGCCGTCACCGCCTCCGCCCTCGGCTGATGCGTCGGTTTTTCTGCCAACAGCACTTCATCCTCGAAATCATGTTCGATTGCGGCAATCGCCTTGCTGACCGCCACATTCTGCATCGCGCGCGCACCGCCACGCCCTTCTGTCAGCGGGTCCGCGCCAGGCTGCCGGCCGCGTCCGCCGCCTGCATCCTGCTGATTGGTGTGCAAGGTCAATGCATAGTTGCCGATCTTTATCACCGTGCCGGTATTCAGAGGGCCGAGCCGGCTGATACGCTCGCCATCGATCCAGGTGCCGAAGATACTGCCGCTGTCTTCGATGAAAATGCTGCCTTCATTGATCAGGAAGGTGGCGTGCTTCTTGCTGACATTCCATCCCTTCAGCCGCAAATCGCAACTGTCCGCCTTGCCCAGGACGAAGCGATCCTTATCGACGAAAACCTCGTCGAGTATGTCATAATCGTCCGCCGCGATCATCAGTACAAATCCACTTTGGCTCTCTGCCATGAAAATTATTCCCGCATATAAAAATAATCAGATCATCATCGCCAGGGTCACTGTCGGCGACTCGTTTTTGGGCCGGGCGCGTGGTCTGATGTTCACCAGAACACTGGCTCCTGACAGCGCATTCCTGCTTAAGGAATGCAACTCCGTCCATACTTTTTTCATGCATTTCACCATCGGCGTGGTGTATCTATCGAAAGACTTCATTATCACCAGCATCGTCCCGGAGATGGCGCGCAGGCGGTTGTCTTCCGACCGCTTTGCCCGCCACACCCTGGAACTTCATCCGGCAACCCTGGCATCCCTATCCTTAAACGTTGGCGACCGGCTGGCGTTCTAACCGGTCGCCGTCAAATCAATGATTGCCGTACTCTGGCCGCTGCTCAAATTTAGTTTCCGGCCGTAGCGGCGCCGCTTCGAACGGCGATTTTTCCGGCACTTCCTTCTTCAGGTTAAGCATGGTCGGCATTCCCTGTTCCTGCGGCATGCCTACCGCCTTGCGCGACTCGTTGATGCGGTTGCTCAAGTTGCGCAACGCATTCGAACTTTCACCGGCCTCGCCTTCATGGGTGTGCGGTATCGCCACCAGGTAGACTTCGGTCTGGTTACGTATGGTGCCGGTGGACTTGAACAGATTTCCCAGTACCGGCACGTCACCCAGCCCAGGTACTTTCTGCACATCGGTGCTGCCGTCCTGGCTATACAAACCGGACAAGATGATGGCGTCGCCAGTCTTGACCGAAAAATCGGTTTCGGTGCGCCGCGTGGTAAAGCCCGGAATGCCGCCGACGCTGACTGTAGGATCAATCTTGCTGACCTCCGCCTTGAGCACCCCTGTGATATTGCTGAAAGCATCCAGCTTGGGAGCGATCTCGATCAGGATGCCGTACGGCTTGAAGGTGACATTGGTGCCATTCTGGCTGACCGTCGGGATCGGCACTTCGCCGCCGGCGATAAAACGCGCCTGCCCCCCGTTGCGGGTAGCGATGCTGGGAGAAGCGAGCACGAAGGCGTCGCCGCTATCGACCGCCAGCTGAATGACGGAGGGAATCGCAATCGCAGCGTTGACTGAAGCACTGACGCCGCGCAATTTTTCATCGGGTAAGTTGTAAGTAGCGGTACCGGTGGAGCCGTTACTCTGTGGCAGCGGCCGCAGGTTGACGCTACCTCGCGAGGCCTCGCCAAAAATTCCGATGTTAAAACCATTAAAGCTCTTGGCCCAGTTGACGCCGAGATTCTCCAGGTAGCCCTTCTTGAATTCGACGAAATACAGGTCGAACACCAGCATTTGCGATTCCTGCTTGTAAGCAGGCACCGTGTTGTCGATATCCAGCGTGGTGTTGTTGATCAGGTTGGCATACTGCTCTGTCATCGCGGTGATTTTCGAGAGATCCTCGCGCGATTTGATGCTGCCTTCCACATACAGGCGTTCGCCGCGCCGGACCACGTCGACACCGGGCAAGCCGGCCAGGGCGGACTTGATATCGCGCTGTTGCTTCAAGACGTTCAGCGCAGTCACCCGCAAGCGGATTTCGCGTGAAAAATTCGGCTTGTTCCATAGCAGGATATTGGTCAGCCCCACTTCCTGCGCAATAATCAGCAGCTTGGTTTTTTCGATGACGGCAGTCGATGCGATCTTGCCGTTGCCGATGGCGATGCGGTTCACGGCGCCGACCTCGATCACGCGCGCCTCGCCGGCATACATGACAAGTTCATCATCGTTGGGCTGCTCGAGCTTGACGCCGCGCATGGCCGCCGGCCGCAACGTGGCAAGATCGCCGGCGTTGCGCAATGGTGTGCCTTGCGTTGTCCCTTGGTTTTGATTTTTCTGGTCAAGCGCATTGCCGTCCAGATATTCGACGCCACCATCGCCGCCGCTGCGGGCTTGGTCCGACGCTGCTTTCAGTGCTTTATTCTGGTTCTGCCGTGGCGCTGAATCGGTCTGCCAGACCGGTTCCGGCATCGGTGAGATGGCAAAGGCGCGGCTGCCAATCAGGGCGGACAACAGCAGGCAGGAGCGGATGTTTCTTGGATTGGTCATGTTATTGCTTGGCTTTTTGTTGGAGTTCATTGTGGATTGCCTGCCGCATTACCCAGCAGCCGCTTGAAAGCTTCAAGTTTTCTGGCCTTATCGTCGCCGCTATCGGCCGATTCGCCGGTCTTGAAGCGGCCGCCGATGATGTAGTCCACCGCCGGTCTGATCGGCAGCTGTATGTGGTTCTTGGCGTCCGGATCGATGACGTCGGACAGGAACAGCTTCTTCTCCGCATCGCCCTGGTCGTCAGGACTGCGCAACACGGCGACGATACGGGCGCCGGTCTGCACCAGAATGACCTTCTGGGCGTCGGCGGCCGGCACCGAAATGGTGACCGTGCTGTAGGTGGTGCGGCCCGGCTGCCCCTGGCGATCGCCAAAGCCCGCTTCGCGCGCACGGTCGGCCGCCAGCACCTCGCGTACGGTGGTCTGGCCGGTGGCGCGCACTTCAATATTTTTCAGCAACGGCGCCAGCATCGTGTCTTCTTGCGGCGGCCCGGCGGTCGGCGGACCTTCCTGCGGCCGCTTCATCATGTAGAACAGATCGATGTGGTCGCCGGCGCGCAACAGGCCCGAAAAAGAATTGATCTCATCCACCGGAATCGTGATGGCGCGGCTGCCGGCATCGATCGATTTGGAGAACGGCACCGATTCGTAGAGCAGGAAATAGGATTCCAGCAAAGGCGTGCCCTTGCGTACCGGACGGATGATTTTCTTGCCGATGTAGGCGTCGATCTGGTCAGGCGAGATGACGTCGAAATTCATGTATTCCTTCGGCACCGTGCGCGACGCCAATTGTTCCATGGTCAGCACGTCGCCCGGGCTCAGGTCGACCCGTGGCACCGTCACCGTGGTGCGTACCTTGCTGGCCTCGTCGCTCAGGCTTTTCTCGATTTCACTGGAACGGGTTTTCAGATAACTGTTCGCCAAGAACACGGCGAACGCGGCAATCAGGACAATGATGACCAGCGGCAGCGCCTTCTTGAGCTTTTGCAGATTGATGAAGCGTTTTATATTCATGATAGGAGAGTAAAAGTGAACGTTCGCGCGAACCGGTGAAAGCCGCAACTTGTATTAAAAAATCGGGATGAATGCCGCGCCGGCTGCGAACCTGCGGCGACGGTTCAATGCGCATTGTCATAACTCTCGCCCCACCAGTGCGGGCTTACAACGTTCTTGTCTCCTTCCGCCCACGCTCCCATGTCCATGGCGCCGAGGCAGAATCCGATCTGCGGTTCAGCCGGATCGAAATTGCCTTCCAGCCGGCTGACGATGCTGTTCCAGATCAGCCGCACCACATCGAATGCCTGGTAGCCGCCGCTGCCGCCAATCGGCGGCGACTTGCTGCCCAGCGGGTAGAAGGGACTCCAATGCAGCGCGTTTTGCGCCCGGTAACTGGCCGAAGATGTGAACGGGTAGCGTCCACGATCCAGCGCCTTCGACTGGAAAGCCGAGGAAATTCCGGAACTGTCGCTGCCCGGACCCAGCAGCCGTGTGAGGCCGATGATGATGCTGTTGGCGATAGGCACCTTGAGCGGATAGCTCCACCAGATTTCAATCGAGAGGATGGTATTTTCCTGGATGCTCTTGTTGGTGATGTCGCCTTTCAGCTTGCTGTCGCTGAGATTGTCACCGCCATCGGCGGCCACCATGCCGAGCGGAGTGCGAAAGCGCATGTAGTCGGCCGGCAATTTCAGGATGCCGTAGTCGAGCCCCTGCAATTCGATGACGCCGGATTCGAGGAAGGCCGCCTGGGTCGGGTTGTGATACAAGATGCAAGAGTTGAACATGGCGTCCTTGTAGGCCGCCACCTGAGCCTCGACTACCGCGCCCTTGCCGGTATCGCTACCCATGTACATCGGCGTGATGCCATTGATGTAGCCTTGCAGCACCGAGCTGTCGCCATAGCGCATCAAGCCCTGGACGAACGACCACACGGCCGGCGTTATATTCTTCTTGGCTTTGCCGAGGAAACCGGAAATCGGGCCGGCGCGGCTTTCCGCTTCGCCGCCGTTGCCGCTTGAGGAACCGGTATCGTTATTCACCGGAACGCCGTCGCTGGTGGCTTGGGCTTGGCCGGCCCCGGCCAGCTCGTTGCCCGGAGTGGTGGTGATGGAGGTGACATCCTTACCGGAAGCGTCCTTGCTATGAATGACCTTGCCAACCGCCGCATAACCCAGGTTGCCCAACTGGGCCGTCAACGGATCGGTCACGAAACGCGGCACCACCCGGCCGTTGCTCATCGCGCCGATCCGCACCGCTTCCTGCACCGCGTAGTTGTGGGCCAGTTTGGCGCGGTACATCAACACCATTTGCAGACATAGCAAGGCGAAGATCAATACCACCGGTATCGCCACGACAAATTCGGCAAGGCTGGCGCCACGCCCCAGTTTTGAATTTCTTCCGACGTTGTTCAACATGCAGTGCGACCTTGGCTTCAAGATGTTAACTAAATTGGCGTGGCGCTGACACCTAAGCCGCTGATGTAACTGAAATTCAAATGGCGGATCGCATCCAGCAGCAAGCTGAGCAGCGACACGCCGTCGACCGAGACAAACAGGACCAAGGCCACGCAGACCAGCGCGACTGAATATTCAACGGCAATCTGCCCTTTCTCGGCGCCGGCAATCTTGCCCGGGATTTTTCTCATTGCATTCCTCGCGACGCCACAACGGCCTCAAACCAGGTTTGGCAACTCATCGGGTAATCCAGTTGACCACCACGAATGTCTGGCCGGCCGCCCTGGTGACCGTATAGGTCGCTTCTTTTTGCGTGCCGGAGACATAGCGCATCACAGTGCCGCTGTTGTCCTCGGCGGTTTTCTTGAAGGTCTGTTTCCATGCTTCTGCCGCCCGGTCCTCTTCATAGAAAGCGATGTTCTGCTCGACATCGAAATTGTTGGTCATGGTGGTCAGAATCGACTCGCCGGCCATATCCACTGTGCGCACCTCGTTCAGGATCACTGTGCCGGAGGGCTTGCGCAAATGTTTGGCCAGCTGCGGCGCCTTGGTGTCGATATCAGCCTCCATCCGCGCCGGCAGATCGGACATGCTGAGATAGCCCTGGGTCTGCTTGCGCTCGTTGCTGCTGAGATTGACCTGCTTCAGCCAGCCGTCCCTGACACCGACGATCTGCACTTCGTGACCGGCAGCCTTGGAAGTGACTTTCCATTTGTCCTTGGCCCAGGCGGTCGCCAGCATCACAGCCGATTCGCGCAGTCGCAAAGGTCCCTCGATTTCATAGATCAGCATCGGCAAACCGTTGACCTCGATCTCATCCGCCAGCCGCGTTGTGGCCCAGGTGTCCGGAATACCGTCCAGCAGCACGTTGACCTCCGATTTCCATTTATCACCTGCTTGGGCGCTGGTGCAAAACAGGACGCACCAGCAGGCCGGCATTAACATTCGTAACACTCTTAACACTCGCAGCATTCTCAAATCAATCCCCTTTTTCCGGCGTGCGTGATGTTTATGGCGCCGGAGAAAAACGCCAGGCCGGGTTGTCGAACATGGAGATCGTGCGCGCGCGCATGATGCCGGCCGGGCACAGCTCATCCTGGGTATATTGCGTCAGCCGGATCGCCCGTCCGGGATCGGATACGCAGCCCACTCCTGCATAGTCCGGTTCGGTCATGCCGCCCGCCAGGTTGAAGCTTTCCTTATAGTCGTCGGTAGACTTGAAGGCCTTGATCAGGCTGCCGGGATTCTTCAGGCTGTCGTAATTGAAACCCATGCCTTGCGAGATCAACGTGGAAACCTGCGCCGGATTGATACCCGCCAGGTCAACCCGGAAATTGCCGCCGAAACCGGAAGAACCGCCGATCAGCCCTGGCAGGTTGAAGTAATTACTGTTGAGTATCATGCCGACGTGATTGCTTGCGTCCAGCGGATTCAGCTCTTTGGTAATGTGCTGGCTGGCCGTGGCGCCTGGCGCCGACCAGGAATTGGTGACCATGGTCAGGCTGCCCAGGGTACGCGCAGTGGCGTTGCCTGGCGTTGTACCTGTGACTCCCGGCGCAATGCCGAATGTCCGGTCAAGGAAGCTCGTCACGAAATCGCTCATGCCGATGGTGCCGCTGACTTGCACTTGCTCGTACGGCTCGCGGTCCAGCTTGAGGCTGGTGAGTGCATTGCCGGTCGGGTCGAAACCCATGGGACCGCCCGGCACCTTGGCGGAATTGGTCGAGACACTTAGTGCGCTGCCAGTGACGCCGCCAAAGGTAGCGCTAGCGAAGGTATCGGTGAAGAAGCGCGCCGCGGTATTCATCCAGTCCGAATGATCCTGCAGCAAGGCCGAGGCGCCGGCGCCGCCGGCTTCGGTCTGGCGCGCGCCGCGCGGCGTCAGATAGACATTGCGGAATACGCTGGGTGCAAGATCGGCGTCTGCGCTATAGATCGTTTTCACATCCGCGGCGGCGGTGGATTTGTAAGCGGTGCGCTCCCAGGTGGCGAAACGCGCCGCCTCGGTATTCAATTGCTTCAGTTCGCCGAAGCGCCAGACCCATTGCAAGCCCAACAGGAACAGCATCAGTATGCTGCAAGCCAGGATCGATTCGAACAAGGCTTGGCCGCGTTGCCGTTGTGCAGGTGCACGCAACAACACAAAACCGCTGGATGAAATAGGCATGGATGAGCGTCGCCGTGGTAATCAGTTAATCACGAAAAACAAGAGTTTTTCCGGATAATTCAGGCCTTCAAGCCGCGCATTCCAGTAAGGCAGCATCAGGTTGGCGTGCGAGATGATTTGCATGCGGGTGGTCCAGCGTTCCACCGGGGCCCGGTAATACACCCGCGCCTTGCCCATCGCTTGCAGATAGCTTTGCTTGGTCTCCGCGTCGTAATCCTTGATCGGCGTGCGTCCCAGGTCGAATTTATTTTCCGGACGCAATGGCAGCTTGCCTACCGATTCTTGCAATCCCACGACAAATGACGGGCCGAGATCTTTCAAGGCGTTGTTCTGGATTTCCTTGGAAGCGACAAACAGATTGCTGGCCGCACGATCGCCGATCTGATAGTTGCCGATAGTGGCGTCGCGCATTTCCCAGAAGCCGAAGCGCTCAGCCGGCAAGCCCATGTCGGCCGCCACCACGCCGCCAAGCCCAGGTTTCTGGTACAGGGTCTCAGTGCCGCGCGAGGTGCGCATGTTGATCAAGTCGATCAGGTCGCCCAGGCCCAGGGCGTTGAGGAGGAATTTCAGGAAACCGTTGACGTTGTTGAGCGGATCGCCGGCAGCCTGGGTAGCCAGATCGAAACCGTGCCCTAGCATATTGGATATGGAGGTGGCGGCGCTGCCGCCCAGGCTAGACAGGTTCTGGAAGTTCACCGCCTGTTGCGCCAGCGCCGTTGCCAGCTGCACCTCGGGATCGCCGCTACCCGGGGTGGGCGCATTCAGCGCGGCGCCGGAGGCCGGCATGCCGGCCGGCGCGCCGCCTAGTACGCCGGTAGTATTTCCGGCATTGGCGTCAGGCATATTCACCACGGATCCCGCAGAAGTCGTCGAATTGATTCCACCGGCAGCGGATTCCAGAGTGGCTTCCATGGGCGCCATGATCGTATTGTTCAGCGTCTCGGTGGCTGTCGAGATTGCCGCCTGTCCCTTCATGGCGTTGGTGCCGGCGGATCTTGCAATATTCATGACGCCGCGATCGTAGTATTTTTTTGCCGACCCGGCCGCCAGGGAAGCACAGGCGCCGCTCTTGCCGCCCAGGCGCGGCGCGTAGAGCTCGCCGGTAGGCAGTGTGAAATACATGCAATCGTCAAGCCCGGTAGCCTCGCCCCAATAGGCATTCTTCGCGGCGCTGTCGGCTTTCACGGCGTCGGCGAATTTTTTCATGTCCACCGGAATTTCCTGATTCTTGTCCAGCCCCTGATGGCCAACTTTGGACAAGGTCACGGCGCCTGCCAGAGGAATATGGATGTTGAACAAGTGCGGATCGATTTCCATCACATCGACGTTGCTCCAGCCATAGGTGCCGTCTTGCATCTGCATCATGCGGGTGCCGCCGGTCCGCTCGTACAGGCACATGATCGGGCTGGTGATGACGCCGACCGTATTCATGAAGGCTTCGATCACGGGGCCGATGACATCGGCCGCGACATTGCCTTTCAGCGCCGGGATGATCTGCTCCAGGCCATTGGTTTCAAGGCCGGTCAGCATGCCGTTGATGGCTGACAGGTTGCAGCCGTCGATCGCCCACAGCCCGACTGCATTCGGAAACAGCCGACGGCCGCCGCTGCCGCTGGTGAAATTGAACATTTCCTTCATCATCATCTGATGCACCAGATTGAATTCGATTTTCGGTCCAAACACATCGCCAGGCTTAGGCACCACCGGCATCTTGTCCTGCATTTTCTCGAAACCCAGAAATTTGCGCGGCGGCTGGTGCAGCTTGATCATGCTGCCGAAATCCACCATGCTCTTGCCGATCTGATAGACGATGGTTTGCGGAATATATTCGGCTTGCGGCGCATTCGCTGCCAGCAAATCCTTTTGCATGCTGATCATGGCCGACACGGTCGTCGCCATATGCACCTGCTGCGAAGCGAAGATGGCATAGTTGGACAAGGAGACGGTGGCGGTACCCGCATTCGCCAGCACCTGGCTGCTGATACGCACGCCGTTGACGATCTTTTCCCAGAAATCGCCAAACTTGGAAATCGCATTGGTGACGCCTGACAAGGCGGAACCGATATAAGGAATGAATTTCGTGAGCGCGGCGATGCCCTTCATCACCGTGCTGTTGTTTTTCCAGTACTGGTCCGACATACCCACCGTCGACCACATGGCTGTCAGCTGCCCGACCGACTGGTAATTGGAGATCATTGCGCGATTGGTGTAGGCCGTGTAGTTCAAGCCTTCCGCTGCAATATTGGCGGTACTGAACGCAATCGCATCTGCCGCATTCACCAGCTGCCGCTTCTCGCTGGTCACTTGCGCCATGTTATAGACAGCGAACATGCCTACGCATAGCACTGCAAAAAAGAAGATCGCGACAGGCAATACCGCGCCACGTTGACGCCATTCGTTGCGAACGGAAGAACTCTCGCTCTTGCCGCAACTACCCTTCCCGTTTGACGATGCCCGTTTCACTTTGCGCTCCGTATCCGAACAAGTTTCAGGAATGATCGATGTCGTCTGATTGATTCTGCTTCTTTGTACACCGACGAACTCGCGCTAGCAGCAGTCAATATCACTGCCGCTACAACCTCACAAACGGAGGCAATCTCTATAGAATTCTGGTGGTCAGCTTCTCCTTCCTGCATCGACCTCGCGCAAGAAGGAGAAACGATCTCTCAACTGAAAATGCTGATTGAATTGATTAGCGGTTGTCGGCGCCGTAGTCCTTCATGGTCCGTTGGGTAGCCGCATTTTTTGTAGCCAGATCCGCTGAAGTCTTGGCATTAGCGATTTCTGCTTTGCTATCGTTACCGGACAGTTCTTGCGCCATGCCTGCAACCTGATGGCGAATGGTGCTGCCGAAGGCTGCAAACACACCGATGCTGACCACCGCGATCAGCGCCACGATGATGATGTATTCCGACATGCCTTGGCCGCGTTGGCGCAATGCGGTTTTGTTGCGAAGAAGTTGAGAAGTTAAACGTTGTGCCATTTTGAATCTCCTGAGGCGGGTGGTTGCGGGATGATTCCCGGGTGCTAAAAAATGAGCTGGTTTCAATTTTTAGTCTGTCGTCAGGTGTCGTTGCCATGCATTGATAAAACACCGATACAGCCTATCCCTGCGCAGTCGTCAAAGACGATTGCCCCTGTGTACATGAATCATTAAAATGATTTTTATTGCTTCACTTGGCCGATGCGGCGGCGCGGTGGCTAAACAAGGCTATCCGCTCAGAGAGACGACGCCGGCGTTCAGTCAATACGTCTATGAGGCCATCCAGTTCATGAAGCTTTTCAATGTGCGGCGCAAGATCAGTTGCGTTCTGTTTCAGATCGACGCTCTCGTTCCCGGAGGACTGTAGAAAAGTAGCTATCTGCCGCGTGCTGAAGCCGCACTCCAGCAAGTCCTTGATCTGCTTTACGATTTCCACTGTTTGCAGCGGATAGTCGCGGTAACCGTTCGACAGGCGTTGCGACAGAATCAGTCCTTGCGATTCGTAGTAGCGCAAAATTCGCGCACTCACTTTTGCTCGATTTGCTATTTCCCCTATTCGCATTTCGCTTTTGCCTTGTCAACAGACAAGCGGTCCGGACTTCAGCGCAAACAAGGTAAAGAGATGACAGGTATTTTTGTGCCAGCTTTTCATAACGTATTGCGATCCGTCCGAATTGCTTGATCCGATTAATTAAACGATCTACTCACTGCGATCTACTAACTACGGTCTCTACACAGTTGAAAAATAGAAGCTTGAAACGAAACGCCTTGAAAACCACCACCGGAGCGCCGCGCAAGCGCCCGATGTCTTACTCTGCAGCAAAACGCGTGCCATTCAAAATGAATGTCAACCAGCGTCATTAGTTGTAATTTATTGAAGTAGAGTAACTATAGAACATTGACACTAGTGAGAACGTCAAGCGAAAAAATAGCCTCAATCGATACAGCAATGCAGCAATCGGTTGTTTAGTGAAAATTTGCATTTGTTTAGTTTGAACAGGTGTCTAAAACAATATTATTTTTATGTATGGAAATTCAAGTTGTGGTAGTTCACGCTCTCTCGAACCCCTTTGCCTGCCTTGCTTTTCCCATTATTTCTGCTCACGCGGCCAGATCGGTCGCCACATTTCAGCGCAACGCTCGCCTGTTGTTATTTGATGACTGCGAACGAAGAGCATGATCACGGAATTTGAAAAAACATCATGTAGGGATTGTCTGAAAATTACTAAAAACCCGTCCACAGGTTTTAAATTCCTGCATTGACGATGTTTTTTTGTGTAAATACGCGAGGCGTGAAAGCCCGCGGAAAATTCACATGTCAAGGTTTGGCGTCATGCCAAGGTTTGAGAATGGGGAGAGAGATGAGCATTTCTGGTCAGGCCAGAAAAAAATTGTCACATTGATAGAGACAGAAGGGTCTGGTTATTTCGACGGGCGTATTTTACACGGAGTAACTGAAAACAACTGCGCCGGCATCAGCCGGCGCATGGATAAGACAAAAAAACGCTGACCCGGCCCGAGGCGGGCCGGCCCTGCTTCAACCGGCTTAGTTCAGCGGCACTTCCAATCCGAACATGACCGATTGGCTACGGCCGTTGCCGACATTGATGTTGCTGTTGTAGTCGATGGTGAACATCACGCCGTTGTGCATCACTAGCCTGGCGCCCACACCGGCGCTCCAGTTGCCGGTATCCTGGCCGGTGGTGTGCACGATATACGCCGGACCTGCCGCCGCCAAGTCGGCATATGCCAGCCCTGCATCGTCCTGCCCCTGGAACTGATGGCGGAACTCGACCCGGCCCCGCGGCACCCAGGTGCCGATACTGGTCATGTACCGGCCTTCGGCGCGTACCCCCAATGAGGCGCTGCTGGTGCGCACGGTCTGCTTGAAGTAGGTCAGCGCGTTCAGTCCGCTCGCCGTCTCGGTATATTGATCCAGCGTGGCCGACATCAGTTCCAACCGGCCATATGGCGACCACATCCAGCCTTCCTGATGGAATTCGACGCCGCTGACAATCGCGCCGAACACTTGGTCGCCATGGCGCAGGCCGGTGGCAAAACCGCCGCCATCGGTGATATAGCGGTTGGAATTGAAGTTCAGGGTGCCATAGCCGAGCACACCGTCAATGAAGACGTTCTTGGCCGGCCGCAAACTGCCATACATCGCCCCGATTACGCTTTCCGCCGTGCTCTTGGTGCCGTTATCGCCGACGTCGCTACTGTCACGGCTGAAGCCGCCGCCTATACCGAAGGTGGCGAAATCGTTGATCCGGTAATCGCCGCCGATGCTGACGCCGTCGGTATGGAAGCGGAAGCCGGCCTGGCGGCCATTGACATATTGCTGGCCGAAGTCGACCGCGCCGCCCACCCACAGCGACAACGGCTGTTTCGGGTTGTCCTGGCGCGCAGGCAGATCGGGCAAGCCGGTGATGGTTGACTGCGTATCGTTGGCGGCCAATACCGGTCCGTTGCCGCTGCCATTGCCGTTAGTACTTGCCGCGCCCGGGCCGCTGCCAAAAGCTGCGCCGGTGCCGCCGCCATAGTTGCTGCCGCCCCGTGCGCCTCCTGCCTGCGGCATCCAGCCTACCTTGTGCATGTTCGGCTGCAGCGGCGAACCATACATGCGGTCGACGTCGGCGCTCAGCCAAGGTGCGGCCTCGGTGCCTGAACCAGGCCGGCCGTTCGGCGCAGTCGGTGGCGTCAGGCTGATGCCGAAGCCGGAGGTGCCCCAGCCGTCGCCATGCAGGCTTTCCAGACGTCGGGTGAAGTTGGAAATCTGCGCGCTGGCGAAGCGTCTTGCACTATCCGCCTGGGCCGACAGCAAGCCGATCACTTCAGGGTCGGTAGACATGTCGCGGCGCGCCGTGACTGTCACCGTGACAATACCTGGCGCAGAGGTCGCGAAGGCGTTGCTCAGCGTGTAGCTGACCGCCGCCGCACCGGCAAATTTGCTGGAAGCGGTAAATATCATCTGATAAGACGGCTTGCCGGTGCTGCCGACGTCGCGGATCACCGCGCTGCCGGCAGCTGTCGGCGACACCGTTACCAGATTGGCAGCCGTGAACGGACCGCCGCTAGCACCCGCCATCAGATCGACGCTGACTGTCGCGCCGGCGGCCACCGTGGCGCTATGGGCGCCGACCACAGGCATCGGATTGACGCTGACGGTCGCCATCACCGGCGCGGAGACGCCAAAGGCATTGGCCAGGGTGTAGCTGAACTTGATATCGCCGCTGCTGCCAACCACAGAGGTGTAGATGATGTCGGTGCCGCTGACGGCGGCCGTGCCCGCGCTTGGCGGACTGACAATCGCGACTGCGGTGAACGGACCGCCGCTAGCGCCGCTGGCAGCATGCAGCGTGACCGGCTGGCCAGCCAGGATGGTCGCATTCTGGGCCACGGCAACCGGCACCGCGAGCGCTGTCACGGTCACGGTCACCGTAGCCGGCGCAGAACTGCCGCCCGGACCGGTGGCGACATAGCCCAGGCTATCGCTGCCAAAGTAATTGGCGGCCGGCGTGTAGACCACGTTCAGACCGCTCACGGTGGCGCTGCCATGGGCCGGCGGCGTACTGATCGCAATACTTGTAATCGGCCCGCTGTCATTGGCCGTGACATTCACCGTCACCGGCTGGTTGGCCTGGGTGCCGGCGCTATCGTTGACTGCCAGCGGCTGAGCCTGAGCGACGCTCAATGTTTCCGCTTGCTGCACAGTAAAGTTTTGGGCATCGGTGGCGCGCACGGTGAAGGCAAAGCTGCCGGCCGCCGTCGGCGTGCCACTCAGCATGCCGCTGGCCGCATTCAATGCCAGCCCTGCCGGCAAGCTGCCTGCGGTTATCGCGTAGGCATACGGCGCAATACCGCCGCCCGCAGCGAACTGCTGGCTATACGCGACGCTGACCTTGGCACCGGCCAACGTGCCCGGCGTCAAGGTCAGTGTCGGGGCGCCAACACTCAAAGCATAAGCATGCGAGGCGACAAACGGTGCGCCGACGCCGGTGCTGCTGTCAGTAGCGCTGATCGTCACGTTGAACGTGCCGCTCAGATTAGTGGTGCCGGACAGCGCGCCGGTCGCAGCATTAAGCGTCAGGCCTGCAGGCAATGCTCCAGCGCTGACCGTAAAGCTGTATGGCGCGGTACCGCCGCCAGCCGTCAACGTGGCGCTGTAGGCGGCTTCGGCGGTCGGGTTAGGCAGCGTCGCCGGGTTCAGCGTCAGCGTCGCCGCGCCGATCACCAGGCTATAGGCTTGCGTACCGTTGAAACCGTTGGCGTCGATCGCTTTGATAGTCACGTTGAAAGTGCCTGCCGCAGTTGGCGTGCCGCTCAGCGCTCCGCTGGATGCATTCAAGCTTACCCCTGCTGGTAATGCACCGGCGCTGACGCTATAGATATAAGACGTGGTGCCGCCGCTAGCGCTGATTCCGGCCGTATAGCCGACAGCGACCGTGCCGCCGGCCACGCTGCTCGGCGCCAGGCTGATGGCCGGAGCAGCCACCGCTAGCGTATAGCTTCTTGAGGCGGTGAATGGCGCACCGGCTCCGGTGCTGCTATCGGTGGCGCGCACGGTGATCGGGAAACTGCCGCTGACAACGGTGGTTCCCGCCAGCACGCCGGTCGCAGCGTTCAGGCTGATGCCGCTTGGCAAGGAGCCTGCAGTGAGCGTGTAAACGTAAGGCGTAGTGCCGCCGGCGGCGGTCAATGTGGCGCTGTACGCCGCTTCTGCGGTTGCGCCGGGCAGCGTCGCCGGGTTCAAGGTCACCGTCGCCGCAGCGATAACAAGGCTGTATGCCTGAGCGTTGTTGAAACTATTGGCATCTTGCGCTTTGACAGTAAAATTGAACGTCCCCGCCGCCGTCGGTGTGCCGCTCAACGCCCCGCTTGATGTATTCAGCGTCACTCCGGCCGGCAATGCGCCGCTAGCGATGCTATAGATATAAGGCAATGCACCACCGCTAGCGCTGATCGTTGCCGTGTAGCTCACTCCCACCGCGCCGCTTGGCACGGTGCTCGGCGCCAGAACAATGGTCGGCGCCGTTACCGCCAGGGTGTAACTATTTTGCACCGTAAATGGCGCACCGGTTCCGGTGCTGCTGTCCGTGGCGCGCACTGTGATCGGGAAACTGCCGGCCTGGACTGTGGTGCCGGAAAGCAAACCCGTCGCCGTATTCAGGCTGATGCCTGACGGCAGGCTGCCGGAAACCAGGGCATAGGTATAAGGCGCAGTGCCGCTGGCGGCGTTGAAGGTTGCGCTATACGGTGTTGCGACCGCCGCGGCGAGCAACGATGGCGGCGTCAGCGTCATGGCCGGTGCGCTGATGACAAGCGCATATGCCCGGGTTCCGGTAAAGCTGTTGGCGTCGCTGACACGTACGGTGAAATTGAAATTGCCGGAAGCCGTCGGTGTTCCGTTCAGTGCGCCGCTGGCACTGTTCAGCGTAACGCCCGCCGGCAAGGCGCCTGCCGATATCGCAAAGCTATAGGGCGCAACACCGCCGCTGGCGCTGATGACTGTCGAAGAGGCTTGGCCGATAGCGCCGGCCGGTGCGCTGACTGGCAAGATAGCGATGGTCGGCGCACTGATAGCCAATGTGTAATTGACAGATACGCCGAATGGCGCGCCGGCCCCGGTCGACTGGTCAGTCGCGCTGACCGAAATCGGGAAGCTGCCGCTTTGGGTCGGGGTACCGGAAAGTATTCCGGTACCGGCATTCCAGCTCAAGCCGGTCGGCAAGCTGCCAGTTAGCACGTAGGCATAGGGTGCGACACCGCCGTTAGCTGTAAATGCTTGCGAAAATACGTTGCCATAAACCGGCGTCAGAGTGGGTCCCGCCGGCGTCAAACTGATGGTTGGCGCAGTCACGGTCAATGTAAAACCTTGCGCTTTCGCAAATGGACCGGTGCCGGTACTGCTGTCCGTGGCGGAAGCCGTGATCGTAAAGCTGCCGGCAGCCGTTGGCGTGCCGGAGATGGTCGCGCCGGTAGAGCTGGTGGCCGTGACCGATAACCCGGCAGGCAAGCCGCTGACCGATATTCCCCCATACGGCGCCGCGCCGCCGGCCCACGTCAGGGTCTGGCTATAGCTGCTGCCGTCGACCGCTGACCACGAACCGGAAGGAGTGATCGTCAGGGTCGGTGATGATACAGTGATTGTTGCCGTGGCGGGACTGGAAGTACCGGCGCCGTTGGTTGCCGTGTAAGTGAACGAATCGCTACCGGCATATCCCGCAGTGGGGGTGTAAGTGATGCTGGTTCCAGAGGCGGTCGCAGTGCCATGCGCAGCCGCAGACGCAACAGCGACCGAGGTCGCGGCGCCGCCGCTCAGGCTCAGGGTGATCGGATTGGCGGAACTGCCGTAGCCGACTGTCGCGCTGACGGCGCCGGCCACCGGCAAACCTGGACTGACATTGACCGAGTAGGCGCGCGAGCCGGTGTACGGGCCGGTACCTGTCGCGCTATCCGTCGCGCTGACCGTGAAATTGAATGGCCCTGATGTAGTTGGCGTCCCGGACAAGATTCCGTTTGCCGCCAATGTCAATCCGTTCGGCAGCGTGCCCGCACTAACGCTATAGGTATATGAACCAATGCCGCCGGCGGCCGTCACGTTTAGCGTGACACTGCTGCCAACCGTCATGGCCGGCAGGCTGACCGGCGTGATCGTGATGGTCGGCGCATTGACCGTCACGGAATAAGCCCTGCTTCCATTATATGGACCGGTTCCGGTTGAACTGTCCGTGGCGCGAACCGTAAAATTGAACGTGCCGCCCGCGGTCGGTGTACCGGAAATTGCTCCGCCACTAGACAGAGTCACACCGGCCGGCAATGCACCTGCAGAAATCGCGTAGGTATAGCCGAATGTGCCGCCGCCGGCTGTTTCAGTCTGGGTATACGCCACGGCAACCGTCGCCGCAGGCAACGTAGTGGGTGTAATTGTGATGGTCGGCGCATTGACCGTCAGTGTGTAGGCCTGGATACCGCTAAAGGAATTTTGATCGGTGCCCCTGACCGTGAAATTGAAAGTTCCACCTGCCGTTGGCGTACCCGTCAAGGCGCCGGCGCTCGACAAAGTCAGCCCCGCAGGCAATGCGCCCGCGCTAATTGCGAAGGTGTAAGGCCCTGTGCCGCCGCCGGCGCTCAAGGTTTGGTTGACCGCTACGGCGACGGTGGCGGCAGGCAGCGTGGTCGGATTGATCACGATTACTGGCGCTGCATTGATCACGAACGTCATCTGTTGCGTGCCATTTCCCGGTGAACTTCCGCTGGTGCTGTCATGCGTCACCACAGTAACGACGGGGCTGCCGGCCAGCGTCGGCGTGCCGCTGATCAAGCCAGCTGCGGTCATCGACAAGCCTGGAGGCAAGGTGCCCGTTTGTATCGAATAGGTATATGGAGCAGTGCCGCCGCTTGTATTGAGCTGCAAGCTATATGGCGCGCCAACTGCTCCGGCAGGCGGAGGGACCGGCGTAACAACCAAGGCCGGAAAGGCAATCGTCATGCCGTAGGTCTTGGTGGTGGTCAAGGCCGTTGGCGTGGTGGAGTCATGTATGCCGACGGTAAAGTTAAACGCGCCATATGCAGTTGGCGTACCTGAAATCACGCCGGCTGCAGACAGACTGAGGCCGGCCGGCAAGCTGCCGGCGGACAGCGAATACACATACGGCAAGACGCCGCCGGCGGAACCCAGGCTTTGATTATATGTGGTGCCGACTACCGGGTTCGGCAATGTCGCCGGCGTCACGGTGATAGGAGTTACCGGCGGCAGGATAGTGACATTGAACGTGATCGTATCGTTGTTGAAATCAAGCACGGTAAACGTGTCGGTGAGTGCGCCGTCGCCATTATTGAGATAAGTCACCGAACCATCGTTATTTCCGGTGGTCGGGCTGACATTGGTGAGCGTCCCGTGGGATGGCAACACCGATATGCCATCGAGCACACCGACCGCCATGCAGCTCAGGAGATTGGTCGCTGAGTCGCCCGATGCGACCGTCATGGTCTGCGTTGGACATTCAGGGCTAGGCGTGGCGAGCGCAAGGTTCGACCAGATCGTCAACGTCGCATAGAGCAGGCAGGCAAAGATGCGGCCGACCCGGCGCCGGACATCGGGCAGGCTCAGGACTGGAAGTGAAATTGACGGTGCTTTTTTATACGCAGGCAATACACAAGCGCCTGCACGACCGCATGGACGTTGCAACATGAAACCTCCCTGATGTTTTTTTAATTTTCAAGAGCGCCTCTTTAAGGACGACTCGATTTGGTTTGATCAGTGTTTCAATAACGGCCTGGCGCGATTATCGTAAATGCCTTTGTACTCGCTTGACGGTTACCATATGGCAACGTATGCTACTCCAAATATTTGATTGTCCAACAATGTTTACTTATATAAATATTGTTTTTTGTCAGCTGTTGCTTGAACAACACAGTCGGCAGCAGAGTCGTCGTTGCCGGCATCACCAGTGCAATACCAATCTTTGGAGATACGTCGATGGCTGAAGTCTATCTAGGACAAGTAATGCTCACCGGTTTTGGCTTTGCCCAGCGCGGCTTTGCGTTATGCAACGGGCAGTTGCTGCCGATTAACCAAAATACCGCCCTGTTCTCCCTGCTCGGGACCCAGTACGGCGGCAACGGCCAAACCAACTTCGCCCTTCCCAACCTGCAGGGTTCCGTGCCGCTGCACGCCGGCGGCTCGGCCGACCCGAACTGGCAACCAACGCCCTATACCCAGGGCCAGTTTACCGGGGTCGAGTCGGTCACCGTGCAGCAACAGCAACTCCCGCAACACACACACCTGCCGAATGCCTCCTCAACCGCCGGCACGGTCAAAAACCCGACCAACGCCTTGTTTGGCGGCAGCGGCGCGGAAGCCATCTACGCGCAAGCCGGTCCGCAGGTGACATTGGCGCCGCAGACACTAGGGCTCAGCGGCAGCAGCGGTGCGCACCAGAACATGCAACCGTATCGCGTACTGAATTTCAACATCGCCCTCACCGGCATCTTTCCGTCGCGCAGCTAAAACAAATCAACATACAGGGATAACAAAAACATGAGCACACCATATGTGGGTGAGATACGCCTGTTTGCCTTTCCACGCGTGCCGACCGGATGGTTCGCCTGCGACGGCAGCCAGCAGCAGATCTCCGAATACGACGTGCTGTTCGCGCTGATTGGCACAACTTTTGGCGGCGATGGCGTACAGACTTTCTGCGTACCAGACATGCGCGGCCAGGTGCCGCTGCACCAAGGCACCGGCCCGGGGCTGACAACACGCGTCCTGGGCGAATTGGGCGGCAACGAAAACGTTACTCTTCTATCTGGCAACATGCCGGCCCATACGCATCAGTATGCGGCCACCTCCAGTGTCGGCACCGCCACCACGCCGGCGGCGCCGTTGCAACTGGGCGCTGCGGCCGGCGGCGACAAGCTGTATACCAGCAGCATCACCGGACTCACGCCCTTTGTCATGACCCCGGCCTCGACCACGGCGACCGGCAACAACCTGCCGCATGACAACACCATGCCGACGCTGACGGTGTCGTTCTGCATTGCCTGGGCAGGTATCTTTCCGTCGCAGTCTTAACAGCCAGTAGCCAGGGTACCTGTCGCATTACAACTTTACAGCGCAGGCATCGCCATCAGCACAGACAAGGGAAAACACCATGACCACACCATATTTGGGTGAGATTCAGATTTTCGGCTTCAATTTCGCACCGAACAACTGGGCGCAATGCAACGGCGCCATCCTGCCGATCAGTCAGAATACGGCCTTGTTTTCATTAATAGGCGTCAACTACGGCGGCAATGGCCAGACCAATTTCCAGCTGCCGAATTTTGCCGGGCGCACCGCATGCAGCCAGGGACAGGGGCCGGGTTTGACGCCACGCGACATCGGTGAAACCTTCGGCTCGGAAGGCATCACCTTGAGCAGCAGCCAGATGCCCTCGCACACGCATGCGGTCAATGTCTATCACCAGGCAAATGCCGCTTTGCAAAACAACGTTCCGGCCAGCGGAAATGCTTTCATCCTGCCGACCAGCACATTGCCTTACGTACCTGGCAACCCGACGCCGAACGCGACGTTGGCGGGGGCTGTGGTTGGCCCTGCCGGTGGCAACCAGCCGCACGAAAACCGCCAGCCGCTGCTGGCGTTGAATTTTTGCATAGCGTTGCAAGGTGTATTCCCTGCATTTGGCTGAGTCCATCACACCTGCGCTGGCCGGCTTCCCAGCCGGCACAGCGCTGGAAACGCCGCTCCCGCTGAAACTGCGCGGTATTGCTTTGCGCCCCTGCACAGCGAGCGATCTCGGTTTCCTGCGTGAGCTGTACCATCAGCTGCGGGCCGCCGAACTGGCCCGGGTACCGTGGCCGCCGGCGCATAAAACTGCCTTCCTGGATAGCCAGTTTGGATTGCAGCACAAACACTACCTGACGCACTTTTCCAGCGCCGACTTTCTGTTGATTGAAGCAGATGGCGGCCCGGTCGGACGTTTTTATCTATCCAGACAAGCGGGAGAGTTTTTGATCGTGGATATCAGCCTGTTGCAGCAATGGCGCAACAGCGGCATTGGTACGGCGCTGATCCGCCATGCACAAACGCTGGCGCAAGCAGTTGAAAGCAGTTTGAATCTACATGTCGACGTGACCAACAACGCGGCGCGGCGGCTCTATCAAAGGCTGGGCTTTGTAGCCACTCTGCAGGACGGACCGTATACCGCCATGCGCTGGACTGCCGCGACGGAAAGCTAGTTGAATACCGCCTGATACAGGAAGCCTTCACGGTCGCGCGCCACCGGCACCAGGAATATGCCTACCTGGCCGATCGATTCATGCTTCATGTTGAAGATTTTTTGATTAAACATGATCGGCGAACAGTTGCGGAACAGCAGGCTGAACGGCGCTCGTAGCATCCCTTCCAGCGTGGCCGCAACCATAGGCTTGGCTTCAACCAGGATAAAAGCCGCGTTGCCGTCAGTCTCGGATATGAAGGTTTCGTTCAGTCGTGCGGCAAAATAGTCCAGCGTGAGGATATCCATGTTTCCGTAGTGTGTGCAGTGTTGATCGGACACAGCAATTCTAATGGAATTTCCTCACGGCACGATACCTGATTAAGGCGCCGGCGCTATTTTTATCTGCGAGACAAACTGCCTCACGCCAGATGCGAATGGCAAATGCAATGCCCCCAACGATACAGGTGCATATTGTGCAGCAGATCCTTGGTCGCAGTCGGCACGCCGCTGAGCAAGATCTCCTTGGCGGTCAGGCCGAACACCGCCAGACTGATCGATGGCGCCAGCGACACCACTGCATGCCAGGTGCCTTTCGGAATGAACAAGGCGTCGCCCTCCTCGACCCGCACATACAGGCCCTTGGCGCGCTCCAGCGCCTGCAACTGCTCGGGATGTTCGTTGAAACGAGCAATGTTGATGCTGCTCAGCGTGGCGCCCCAGTCGTATTTGTCGGACGGGTTCATATACGCCTCTTCCGACGGCGGAAACATGACAAACTCCTTGACCCCGCGCGCCTGGCAAAACCAGTTGTTCGGCACGTCGCGATGCAAGCCGGTATGGGTGTTGGCGGGGCCCATGAAAACCGATTCCCAGGTCCAGCGCCAACCCGGCCACAAACTGCGGATGTCGAAATCGCTGCGCAGCTGCGGGAAATCTTCGAGGATGCTCCATTGCGCCAGATAATTGCGGTGTGGCGTAAACGATTGCATGTGGGCCCAGTTGAGATGAAATTCTTCACCGGGCTGCAACTGGCGCCGCCGCTGGTTCGTCAGCAATCCCACGGTTTCGCTGACTGGCTGCGTGGCAAGCGCCGCCAGCTCACGTAGGTAGGGCGCGATAGGCAGGGATGGACGCTCCTGGGTTTCGCCCTGCTCGACCAGGCCGTTCTGGAATTTCCGGGTCGGCTCGGAGCCATCCTTGTTGCGTAATTGCGCCAGCTTTTCAAACGACCAGTTGTGCTGCGCCGGCCAGTTTCTCAACGCGCCTTTTACCAGCAGTGGCCGGGTCCTGCTGCCGAAGCCGCCGGCGTCGGCCAGTTGCGAGACGTCGATTTCCTCGACCAGTGTGAATGCGGGGCCTAGTATTTGTGTCATGTTTCTTTAAGGATGATGGTAAGCGACGGCGGCGGTTACCGCCTGCCACATTATGGCGCGATATCGGGATTTTCGCCGGCGGCAACATAGCGCCGTTCGCCACTGCTGGGACTGTAGAGAACGCGCATCGTGCGTCCCGACTCCGGATCGACAAAACGCTCGCCGGTTTCCTGCCACGGTCCCTCATCGGCTTTGTGCGGGCGGTGATAGCGCCAGCGCTCCAGCAGCACCGCGAACAACAGTATCAAGCCCCAGGTCGTCAGCGGGAAAGCCGCCGGTATGCCGCCCACGCTGCAAAAGATGCCGGCGCAGGTCAGCAATACAGCGAATCCGAGCAAGGCCAGGCGTAGCATGATTACGGCGCAATCGGGTCGATGACGACCGCGGTGCCGTAGGCGACGATTTCGCTCATGGTCTGCCCCATCTCGGAAGAATCGAAGCGCATCATCACCACGGCGTTGGCGCCCATCCGATGTGCATTCTTGACCATACGGTCGACCGCGTGACGCCGCGCTTCTTCCAGCAATTGCGTGTATTCAGTGATTTCACCGCCGATGATAGAGCGCAGCCCTGCCATGATGTTACCGGCCAGTCCGCGGCTGCGAACCACCAGCCCGAATACCTGGCCTTTGACTTCCCTGACCCGATAGCCGGAGATGTTTTCTGTTGTGACCACAAGCATGTTATTCCCTTAAACAGTTGCCGTTCTTCAATTGTAATTGAGTACGGCATCGCTGTGCAGAGGAATGACTTGCGTGCATGCTTGTACGACCACGCGACAACGCTACAAATCACTGTGCGGGCCGGCACTATCCGAGCATGAAACGGGGGCTAGCCTTATTGTTGGGCATATCCGGAAATACTTGCATCAATTGCTGATCGCTCAAACGCAAATGACGTTCTGAAACCTGCGCCAGCACCGAACGGAAATCGGTAGTGACCGGCAAGTCGCGTCCTTCATGCAACTGGCCGTCGGCCAGCCCCTGCCAATCGCCATACACCTTGCCGCCGGCGACGCCGCTGCCCAGCACCCACATCACATTGCCGTGGCCATGATCCGTACCACCGTTGCCGTTCTGGCGGGCGGTGCGGCCGAATTCCGACATCACCACAATGGTGGTGTCGTCGAATACCGGCCCCAATCCTTGCGCCAGCGTCGCCAGTCCCTGCCCCAACGGCGCCAGCCGGTTCGCCAGTTGTCCTTTGCCGTTACCTTGATAGGCATGGGTATCCCAGCCGCCCAGCGCGACAAACGCGATCTGGATTTTCGGATCGTTACGCATCAGCCTGGCCAGATGCGCCGCATCGTTCGGAAAGCCGTTAGGCAAAGGCGCGCCGCCATCCGCAGCCTGCATTTCATCTTTCATTGAAGCCGTCATGACTTCCTTGTGCGCATCGCGGCCGTCCTGATAGGTGCTGGCGAATTTATCGCTGCCCTGATACATCTGGTCGAAAGCGCTGCCGATCTTCGGCCGGTCGAGTATCGACTCCTTGGTGCCGGCCGCGCCCGCAGCCAGATTGGTGGCCGGCGCCCGGCCGCTCAGGATGCGCGGCATCAGCGGCCCGACGCTGATCGCACGAGTTGGCGATGCCGTACCGGGCAAGACGGTCAGCAAACGGTTCAGCCAGCCGTCTTGCGTAGATTTTCTACCGGGCGTGCCGGATTCCAGATAGTCCTGGGCATCAAAGTGTGAGCGGGTGGCGTCCGGCGAACCGGAGGCGTGGATAAAGGCCAATTTCTTTTGTTCCCAAAGCGGCTGCAACGAGGCCAGCGCCGGATGCAGGCCGAAATAGCCGTCCAGGTCCAACGCGCCGCCGTCTTGCCCCGGACGCGCCAGCCCGATGGTCGGCCGCAAGCGCGCATAATTGGCATCGCCGTATGGCGCAACCACGTTCAGGCCGTCCACCGCGCCGCGCAGCATGACCACCACCAGCTTGCGTTTGGTGCCGGCGCTGTCGTCGCCGACGGCGGCCCAGGCCTGGCGGCCCACCGGAATCACCATGCTGCCTGTGATCGCCATCAGTTTTAACAAATTCCTGCGGTTCATGATGTTCTCCTTGCGTTCATTCTGATAGCGCAGATAGCGATTCAGCGCTGCATGAAATCCGGACTGCCGAGCACCATGGCGGCGCGTAAAGCTTGCGGATTATTGTTGATGGTGGCGCGGGTTTTACCGGAAATCGCCGGACCCAGCGTATCCAGCAACGTGTTGGCATCCAGCGGCTGCTCGGCCACGACTGGCGCGCCAGCTGTATTACCGTCGTTGCCCGGCATCTTATTCAGCGGCAAGCGGCCGGCGGCCAGCGCAGCGGCAAAGGTAATGCGTCGCGTCAGGGCATCAGGATTCAGCCATGCCGCCTGGGTATTCTTGTAGCCGTCCGGCGTTTGCGCGCCATACAGCGGCATGCCCAGTTGATTCAATACGCCCAGCAACGGCCGCACATTGGTAATCGGCGCCTGGCTGGCGCGCGCAGCCGATATCACAAACTGATAAGGGGTTTTGAACTTGGCGCCGACATTGACGGACGCCATGAATTCAGGACTATGGAACAAGGTTCGCAGCACTTCGCGGATGTTGCCGCTGGTCTCGAGGTAGCGCTTGGACAAGCGCGCCACCAGTTCCGGCGACGGATCGTCCTGCACAAAATATTGCGCCAGTTCATAGCTCAAATGACGGGCGGTCGCGGGATGCATGGCTAGCACGTCCAGCGCAAATTCTCCTTCGCCCTGGCCTTGGGCGCCGACATGATGGCCCAGCCATTCTTTGTCGCCCATATCGTGGCGCTGCGCATCGAAGCGGAAGCTACGGTTGTTGCGCACCAGGTCGCGCGGTTCGAAGGTCCAGCCGGTGAGCATGCGCGCCAGCTCGGTGACATCCTTCTGGCTATAGCCGCCATCCACGCCTAGCGTATGCAGCTCCATCAGTTCGCGCGCATAATTTTCGTTCAGGCCGGTGGCCTTGGCCTTTTGACCTTGTGCCCCATTCTTCCTGAATTGCCCCGGCTGATAGTCGGCCGAAGTCGAGAGCCAGTTATCCAGGTAAAACAGCATCGCCGGATGTTTGGCGGTCGCACCCAGCAAGTCGCGGAACGAGCCCAGCACATAAGGACGGATCGCGTCGCGTTCGTAGCTGCCGACCAGGGCCCGGTCCAGGCCTTTGCCTGCATACACATTGAAATGGTTGAACCAGAAATCGACCATCACTTCTTCCAGCTGGCGCGGACTGTCGACGGCGCGCGCGATCCTGGCTTCGGCGTTCTGTTCGACGATCTTGCCGACCACTTCGCGCCGCTTTTGTTTGGCTGCCTCGTCGCCGTCACTAGCCACCTTGCGTACCGCTAGAAATTCGGCCAGCACTTCGCCCGTACTTTCATTGCTGGTCTCAAGCATGCTCAGCCGCTGGGTCAATGCGGCGGGTAGCGGAATGCTTTCCGGGTGGAGCTGGGCATCGATGTAACGCTCGATTCCCATCTGCTTGATGCGCTCTATGTCGCCCGGCTTCGGACCGTAGCCCAGCCGGTCCAGCACATGCAACGCCTGCTGGTCAGCCGATAAATCAGCCGGCAAGGAAGCTGCGGTTGCCGCCAGTGAACTGATTGACAAAATGGTAAATGCGGCGGCAAATACGGCTACCCGGATCGGCAATTTCATATGCGGCCTTGATTGGAATTATTAGAATAAACCTCATTGCATTAACGCATTTCAGACACCTCTCCGCCACCACCAATATGTATCGAATGTAACGATCTGTAATGGCAGGAGCTTGCCGGCCGCTCAAAAAAAGAGCGCATCCATATGCAACATGGCTGCGCTCTTCCCTCGCCAGCTCGCCGTTGAGGAGCTAGTCAACTACTGTTGCGACTGCAGGTAATGCTTCACATCGTCAAAGGTCACCTTGCCGGTCTTGTTGACGTCGATCTTGCTGAAATTGTCGGCGACATAACCCAATCTGCCCTTTTGCGCCTGCTGCTGCGTCAGGGAGCCGCTCTTGGCGACATCGGCCGCATCGAAGTTGGTTTTCAGGCGCGCCATGGCTTGCGCCTGCAGCGCGTCTCCGGTCGATGCCACCGGCGTCGCTGTGGCTGGCCTCGCTGCTGGAAAGAACGGTCCCTCCACGCCATGCTTCACAACGCCGGCGGGAGCCGCGGCGACATCGCTGGCTTGCGCCATGCCTGCCGTTGCACACAGGGCGAATATCATCAGATAAAGTGGTTTTTTCATAGGATTTCCTCTACGCCTTTCTTAATCATAGTCGGTCCCGGCGCCATTGACACCGGTTGCGCGAACAGCAACAAACGCCTAAGGCGTGCCGGCCGGTGGCAAATCAGACCACGGTTTCGGCAGCTGAGCGAAAGTCATCGCGCCGCCGATCGGAAAGCCCCGGTAATAATTCACCAGATCGGTTTTCATGCGTGGCCGCGAGGTGTCTTCGAGGTAGATCATGTGACCGCCGGCATAGTGCGTGACCTGGATATCCGGCCGTAAGCCTTTCACGCTCTTGAGCCGTCCCAGATCCTTTTCCGTCACGAAGAATGGCGTGACCAGATCGTGGTAGCCGTTTTCAACCAGCACCTTGATATGCGGATTGAGCGTCAGCTCGGCCAGCAGGTCGGGAATCGTATCGGGCACCGGCAGGCCGCCGTGGCTGAAATCCCAGTTGATGTTGGCCGTATCGCTCAAGGTCACATAGGTGGTATTCGGCGCCGTGTATTTCAGGTAGTCCGGCAACTGCTGGGCCAGGATCACCGGGAACGGCTTGGCGATCAAGGCATCGGACGGATCGGAATCTCCGACCAGCATCGGACTGTTGTTCGGCGCCGAAACCCGGCCATCGTAGCCGCCGATGGTGGAACCGGGAACCAGAGTGGTGTTGAGCGGATTCGGCCCAAGGTAAGCTGTCAGCGCGCTGACGCTCACTGTGCTCTGGCGCGACAGTTGCGCATACACCGCCGGCGTCGGAAATACCGGCGGATTGGCCAGGCCGAGGAAGGTCGGGCCGTATGGCAGGAATTCAGCATAATGCCTGGTCGAGAATTCTCGCATTTGCTCTGCAAAGGAGCGTACGCCAAACGGCGGTGGCGTCACCTGGCCGAAAAATGCCGCCACTTCGGCATAGCCCGGCAACAGCGACACGGTGTAGTCCGTGGCGCGCTGCAGATCAGAGGCGCTCGGATACTGGTCGTTATAGTCCAGAATGCATGATTGCAGGATAATCCCGCTCAGTTTCACCCCCGCCTGTTCCAACAGCGGCGCCAGCACATCGGTGCGTGGCGTGCCGTACGATTCGCCGTACAGGTATTTCGGCGAGTCGGGCCGCGGATTGACTGCCAGATAACGCAGGATGAAATCGCGCATCACGCCGGCATCCTGGTCGACGCCCCAGAAAGTTTGATTTGTGTTGGGCAGCACCGCTTCGGAAAATCCCGTACCGGGCGGGTCGATGAATACCATGTCGGTGGTATCGATCAGGCTCTCCTGGTTATCCACCAACGGGAAGTTAGGCCAGCCGGTGGTGTACGGATCCGGCGTGGCTACCCGGCTTGGCGCAAACGAACCGAGCCGCAGCCAGATCGACGATGATCCGGGACCGCCGTTGTAGAAGAAAGTTATCGGACGCGGGAACGGCCCCCGGTTCTTGGCCGTGTAGGCAACGTAGAACATCGACGCCTGGGGCTTGCCGTTGGCGTCGGCGGCGGTGAGATGCCCGGTTGTCGTCGTGTAGGCAACCCGCCGACCGGTCTCGCGATAGGTCAGCTGGTGATAGGCCACCGCCGCCTTCTCATTAACCACGGACGCAGCCAAGCCATCGGTGGCGCCAAATGCGTAAGCAGTGTTGTCCATGTACGGCTGGTCTGGCGGCAAGACCGCGGCCGCAGCCGGCGCAGAAAAAATTCCGCCGTATCCGGCGACCAGCGTCAGCGCCGCCACTGCGGCGCGCATAAGCTTTCGAAGTATTTGAGGAGCAGTAATTTGAGGAGCAGTACTGGCATGCATGCGACGATCTGTTTTCATCTCTTGCCCTTTCTTGTTTATGGCATGCCGCCGCACTGGTCGGCAACACATCCACGCTGGGTGATTTGACTGACAAAAGCGCTACCGTTATTTCGCCATTGCTTGCGCCGCCAGAACGAATCCCGGTCGTCGCGACAAGCTGTTATTTACGCTCCCCATTGACACTGACACACAGCTGAAATACAACTGAAATAGAACTGACAACTGAACAGGCTACCTTTGTCCGAGCGATCGGTTTGGTACTTCATCGATGAATCCGGATTGGATAGGCAGCCGCAAGACCTTGCGACCTGGCCAGGGATTTTCACTGCGAAGACAACCGAGTGAGATTCGATCCAGCCACCTCAGAGGTATACTACAAAAGTACATTTCTTCAAGGAAAGTTTCAATTAAGTCCATGCTGCGATGCGCAACGATGGCCATCGGATATGGTGGAGGAAAACCGGAGGAAAACAGCGTCAATATGATGTGAAATCCCGCCAGACGAGCGTCTGGCGGAACAGCAACAAAGCAGAAGCCGGCGAGACTACTTCGCTGCCAGGATGTCGATCTTTTCGATAGACGGCGCTTGCGAAAACAATTCAGTCGCCCGGCCCATCAGCGCCGCAGCGACGCGCCCGGTGAGATGCGCCTGGCGGCCGGCGTCATCAGGGAAAGTATCGAAGATGCCATAGGTCGACGGCCCTAGTTTGAGCGCATACCAGGTGGTTGTCGCCAGCTCCTGTTGTACGATTGCCAAACCGTCGTGCAGAAATGCCTCGACATCTGCCTCTTTGCCCGGTCTTGCTTCCAGCTTGACGAACAAACCAACCTTAACCATCTTGAATCTCCTGTGCGTGGACGACCAGCTTTCAAGTTTAGCCGCCCGGCCGCACATTGCAATGTCCGCGATCAGACCCGTACCAGCAGCTTGCCGATGTTCTTGCCCTCGAACAAGCTGTTCAGCGCATCGGGCAATTGTTCGAAACCGTCGACATACGTCTCTTGAAACACGATCTCTCCGCTTTTCACCCAAGGCGCGACAACCGCCAGCATCTCGTCCATGCGATTAACGTAATCGCGCGCCAGGATGCCCTGGATGGTGGCGCGCTGGAACAGCATGTGCTGCAGAAAGCGCGGCCCGAGGTCAGGCGTATCCAAGCCGCCGTCGTATTGGCTGATGGCGCCACAGATGATGATGCGGGCGCGGCGCTTGATCAGCGGGATGACCGCATCGGTAATCGGGCCGCCGACATTATCGAAATAGATATCGACGCCGCCGGTTGCCGCTTGAATCGCCGCGCTCAGGGCTTCGTGGGTTTGATGCGCACGGTAATCGATGGCGCCGTCCAGCTTCAGCGTTTCGGTCAGGAATTTGCATTTCTCGGCGCCGCCGGCGATGCCGATCACGCGGCACCCTGCCCGCTTGCCGAACTGCGCCACCAACGATCCGACCGCACCGGCGGCGCCCGACACCAGCAAGGTATCGCCGGGGCGCGGACGGCCGGCTTCGGTCAGGCCGAACCAGGCGGTGCGGCCCGGCATGCCCAACACCCCGAGCGCGGTGGAAACCGGCGCAGCGCCCGGATCAAGCCTGGTCAGTTCGCTGTGATGGCAGCGCGCATACAGTTGCCAGCCGCTATAGGCGGACACCCAGTCGCCAACCCGGTACAGCGGACTGGCCGAGGCCACCACTTCGCCCACCACGCCTGCGCGTTGGACTATCCCCAGCGGATGCGGCACATCGTAGGTATTGCGCTCGTGCTGCTGGATACGGATATACGGATCGACGCTGATGAACCTGGCCCGCAGGATCACTTCATTGGTCGCCAGACTGCCGTCCAGTTCGTTTTCGCGCAACTCATAGTGATCATTGCCGACGCGGCCATCCGGACGTTTGACGTAGAACCACTGTCGATTCTGGTAGGTGTTTTGCATGGTTGCTGCCTGGTTGCTGTTGGCCTGACAGTGTAGCGAAATTGTCAAAACTGCGTTGACTCCGTACATAAAATTAAATTTGCCACGGCCACTGACAGTGACTAATTTACATCACGCCATATCGCAAACTATGATTAAATATTACAAAAAGAAATTTAAAAATTGGCGGTATCAGCATCCCGCCATACCCAGAACAGCTTTATCTGATTCGCGCATCTCGAAGAGGTTGCAATTGACGCACCCATTCAGTTACCGGCGCGCCGCCTGGACGACTCTTGCTTTGGCGTGGCTACTTCCGATTGGATGGGCCTGGCGCCAGCAAGCCCAATTCGTGAGCGAGCATCCGGGACCAGGATGCGGCATGGCCATCATTGGCATATACGGTTGCGCAATGCTGGCGATCAGCCTGTTATCCGCAATAGCGTTTGTATTGGGTATTATTGCATTTCGCCGCAGCCCATTGCCTAGAACCAGAAAAAATGTGCTTGAGCTGATTGCGCTATCTGCGACAGTCATTGCGGTTTCCCTGATATTCGCGCTGTTTGTTTTTCAATAGTGCGTCCGGCCGACAAACTTTCCATACACGCAGATCACCGTACCGTAGCTCGCAATGCCGAGGCTGGCGATGCAGGAAGAATTGAAACGCCAATTTGTTTCGCGCCCTCATGATCAATCATCTTGAAATAAAAATGGATACAAGAAATATCGCCTCTGAAAAGGTGACGATCAAATGTGGCTATCGGAACGAAGGGGTCGCGCGCGGCGCCAAATTCGTTCAAAGCAAGCATGTCGATATGAATATATACGCATTGTTACGCAACGAATGGGAAGCGATACGTACATAATTATTCTTCAGCATTTGCGTATTCTGATTAGTCCATCCCGACCAGCAACGCCATCATGACGACATCGTCATGTCGGCCATCGAGAAACCTTGCGTTGCGTTTCACTCCCTCTTCAACAAAGCCATGCTTGCGATAGAGTGCGATCGCGGCGGCATTGCGAGCGTAGACTTCAAGCTCAACCCGCGTGATGCCGTTGGCCACGGCGCGCTCAAGGGTTGCCGCCAACAGTGCGTTTCCGCATCCCTTGCCACGCCAGGATTCAAGCACTCCCATTCCCAGCGTGCCGCCGTGGCCGAAGCCAGGCAGCGGATGAGGCAGGACGTCGCACCAGCCGATTACCTCTTTGCCGCTCAACGCAACAAACTCGGCATGATTGTTCTTGATATTTTGTGCGACAAATTCGTTGAACCAGAGTAGTGAACGTGCTTCGGTCTGTCCCAGGTGAATACGCTCGCGGGCGATCGCATCTACCGCCTCTCGGAAACCTGCAGCGTGCTCGGCACGGATCGGTACAACACTGAACATAATTTCTTTCATCACATAGTGGCAGACTTCAAGTACGACTCGTACGGTTTCGAGCACAACCCTGTGATCCTATCGCAAATTATTCCGCATTCCCATCAATGTTTGAAACCGATGACAAAACCCTGGCCCAGCTGCAAGCTGCAACATGTCCATTCTCGAATGCTTCAATTTGCGGCAGCAATTGCAGCGTTGCGCCCACCATGTCGAGTCCTTTGACTATCATTTTTCTATGCCGTTCGCTCAGCGTAAAATTGAAGACATGCGAACCACAACGCACTTGCATAGTTTCCAGGTCAATACGCAGTTGATGATTACTAATGTCCAGCGCTTGCAACAGCAGCGCAATTTTGTCAGGTGCGAGAACGATCAGCAGCAAACGATTATTCAGCGCATTGCTGAAAAAAATCTCGCCAAAACTGGATGCGATAATCGCCTCGATCCCCAATTGCTGCAAGCCCCACACCGCGTGTTCACGGCTGGACCCGCAGCCGAAATTGGGGCCGCAGACCAGGATTTTCGCGTTCCTGTATTCCGGACGACTCAGCACGAAGTCTGGCTTGGCGCTGCCGTCCGGCTGAAACCGCAAGTCAAACAATACACCTTTATCCAAGCCTTCTTTGGTAATCGTGCGCAGAAACTGCTTCGGCATGATCTGGTCGGTATCGAGGTTGTCGATCAGCAGCGGCGCTGCGATGCCTTCAATGCGGGTGGTCTCAGCCATGTTGATTCTCCAGTGTGCGGACATCGCTGATGCAGCCCGTAATTGCCGCTGCGGCCGCCATCGCAGGACTCATCAGATGGGTGCGCCCGCCTCGGCCCTGACGACCTTCGAAATTGCGGTTGGTGGTCGACGCGCAGCGTTCTCCCGGCGCCAGGACGTCGTCATTCATCGCCAGGCACATCGAACATCCCGGCTGCCGCCATTCAAAACCGGCGGCAATGAAAATATCGGCCAGGCCTTCCTGTTCCGCTTGCCGCCGCACTTCACCGGAGCCGGGAACCACCATGGCCCTTACAGTAGGCGCTACATGTTTGCCTTTGACCATGCCAGCGGCAATCCGCAAATCTTCGATGCGACCGTTGGTGCAAGAACCGATGAAGACGCGGTCTACCGGCAAGCCAAGCAGCGACGCGCCGGCGGACACGCCCATGTACTGCAACGCCTGTGCAATCGTGGCGCCGGCATGTTCATCGGCCGCCCGCGACGGCTCCGGAGTCGGCGCATTGACCGCAATAGCCTGGTCGGGGCTGGTGCCCCAGGTCACAAACGGCGCAACGTCTTGCGCGGCAAAGATATGTTCAACATCGAATGCGGCGTCGTCGTCCGAATACAATTGCTGCCAGTCGCCAAGCGCTTGCTGGAACTCCTGCGCATCCAGTTCACGAGCTTTTTGCCGAATATAGTCGTAGGTGGTCTGATCCGGACGGATCAACGCCGCCCGCGCGCCGGCCTCCACCGCCATATTGCATAAAGTCATCCTTGCCTCGGCCGACAACGCGGCAATCGTCGTCCCGCAAAACTCTACCGCATAGCCGCGGGCGCCCTGGGCGCCGATACGGGCAATGATGAGAAGGATCAGATCCTTGACCGACGTCCCGGCCGGTAACGCGCCATCGACCTTGATGCGCATGTCCTGCGCCAGCCGGTAGACCAGGGTCTGCGTCGCCAATATGTGCTCCACTTCGGAAGTGCCGACGCCGAATCCCAAGGCGCCCAGCGCACCATAAGTCGTCGTGTGGCTGTCGCCGCACAATACCACCATGCCAGGCCGGATCCAGCCGTGTTCCGGCGCGATGATGTGCTCGATGCCTTGCTCTTCATGATTGGTATCGAACAGCTTGATGCCGAAGTCACGGCAATTGCGCTTGAGATTGCTGGCTTGTAGCGCCGATGCCGGATCGAGAATCACCCGGCTGGCGACGCTGACCGGGTGGGTCGGAATAATGTGCGACACCACCGCCAGTTGCTGCCGCGGCCGCAGCACCGCGCGATTCTTCTCGCGCAGGCTGCTGAATGCTTGCGGGCTGGTGTATTCATTCATGATATGCAGATCCGCATACAGCAGCACATGCTGTTCGTCGAGCTGGGTAACGGTGTGCGAATCCACCAGTTTTCTATATAAGCTGCGTTGCGACATATGAGGCCTCTCAGGTTCAGGCGATAAAGAATGGCAGGACTTCAGCCAGCAGCGCATCAGGCGCTTCTTCCGGAATGTAGTGGCCGCAGGCCAGCGCCTTGCCGCTTAAACGCCGCACCAGTCGCGGCCATTCCTGCATCGGATCGAAACACTTCTCGATGACGCCATTGGCGCCCCACAAGACCAGCGTTTCACATTGGATCTTGTTGCCGGCTGCCAGATCCTGGCGTTCATGCTCAAGGTCGATGCCGGCACTGGCGCGATAATCCTCGCAGATGCCATGGATCGTCGCCGGATCGCGCAGGCAACGCAGATATTCCGCATAAGCTTCCGGCGTGAACGGTGCCAGCCCCGCGCTGCGGCCGCCGATGGTGTGCTTCAGGTATTCCTCCGGATGCGAACCGATCAACAGTTCCGGGAATGGCGCCGGCCGGATCAGGAAAAACCAGTGGTAATAGGCGATGGCAAATTCCATGCTGGTTTGCTCATACATGGCCAGCGTCGGCGCGATATCCAGCAATACCAGCTTGCTGATCGCATCAGGATGATCGAGCGCCATGCGATACGCCACGCGGCCGCCGCGGTCATGCCCCATCAGCAGGAATTGCGGATGGCCCAGCTGCGCCATCAGCTCTACTTGATCCTGCCCCATGCTGCGTTTGGAGTAATTGCTGTGATCCGGCAGGCCGGCCGGCTTGGCGCTATCGCCGTAGCCGCGCAGGTCGGCAGCGATGACAGTAAACCGGCTGGCCAGCCGCTCGGCCACCTTGTGCCATATCACGTGCGTTTGCGGATGCCCGTGCAGCAACAGCAAGGCAGGACCGCTACCGCCGCGGATGTACTTGATCTGTATGCCGTTAACCTCGGCCGTGCCATGTTCGAATCCTGGAAACATCGTTGACCCTCCTTTATTTAAAGAGATTGTATAACTGGCTATCCGCTTTATAATTCATTAATATTCACTCTATTAGTTCTTTTAATCTAATAATGAATACTCCCTCTGACCTGGCGTTTTTTGCCATGGTGGTAAAGGCCGGCAGCCTCGCGGCAATGGCGCGCGAACTCGGCGTCACGCCGCCGGCGGTCACCAAAAGACTGGCCAGCCTGGAGCACCGCCTGGGCGTGCGGCTGTTGAATCGCACCACTCGCACCATGAGCGTGACGCATGAAGGCGAAATCTACCTTGCCGACGGCGCCCGGATCCTGGCCGACATCGAGGCGCTGGAACGCACCATCGGCAGAAGCCGGGCGGTGCCCAAGGGCCTGCTGCGGATCAACGCCAGTTTCGGCTTCGGCCGCAAGCATATCGGCCCGGCCGTATCGGATTTCAGCAAGCGTTTCCCAGAAGTGGAGGTCCAACTACTGTTATCGGAGCGGCCATTGAATCTTGCCGATCAGGCTTTCGATATCGGCATCCGCATCGGCGAGCTGCCCGATGCGCGCATCATTGCGCGCAAGATCGCTGCCAACAAAAGACTGTTGTGCGCAGCGCCGACCTATCTGAACCAGCATCCCGAGCCGGCGACGCCGCGCGATCTGCAATCCCATGCCTGCATCGTCCTGAGAGAAAACGACGCCGCTTACGGCAGCTGGCATTTAAGTCGCGGCAAGCGGCAGGAAACCGTCAAGGTGCGCGGCGCCCTCAGCAGCAATGATGGCGAAACAGTGCTGGACTGGGCGCTCGCGGGTCATGGCATATTGATGCGCTCGGAATGGGACACTGCACCATATCTGCGATCAGGGCGGTTGCGCCAGGTGTTGGCCGACTGGACGCTGCCTTCGTCCGATATCTTTGCGGTCTATCCTGAACGCCTGAACTTGTCGGCGAAGGTCACTGCCTTTGTCGACTTCATCGCGGAACGCTTCAAGTCGCATCTTTCCCAGGCTAAAGAGCCGCAGCATGGCTGGTAGCCACGTCCAACCGTTGGCTGCGCCCGGGTTTGAGGTTGTTTTGTAAAACGAGTTGCCGAGTGAGCCCGGGTAAGCACCGTGCCCGTCTGACAGATAGAATTCTTATTGAGAGATAATAGCCGGAACCTGATCTGCTTCATCCGAACTCACGAGGTATCCTGCATGCGTACACCATCCAATTCAATCCTGGCCTACATACAAGCCAAGGACGGCAATCGTCCGCATTTGATGTCGCATGCTTTTGCCGAGGATGCAACGCTGGCCATAGTGGTCAATACCGGCAACATCGCCTTTCCGCCAGCCTCGCAAGGACGCGATAGCATTACCGAGGTACTGGTGCGCCGTTTCGGCCAGACTTACGAAAATATCTATACTTTTTGCCTGTCGGTGCCGCCGAAAAACCAGGAACCGGAGTTCGTCTGCGACTGGCTGGTGGTCATGTCGGAAAAGGAAAGCCGCGCGGTAAGAGTCGGCTGCGGCAGCTATCACTGGATCTTTGAGGCGGAATCGCATCTGGTTGAACGTCTCGCCATCACGATCGAAGCCATGCAAGCGCTGCCGCCGCACGACCTCGGCGGCGTCATGGCGTGGGCCTCGTCCCTTCCCTATCCGTGGTGCTCTGCGCAGACAGCGACAGATGGCGCGCCCAATCTCGCTGACTTGAGCGCGGTGCTTGCCTACCTCGGCAGGAAAATCACCTGATCTGTCACACTGACCAGCGCCTGCTTTCTGCCGGTTTGATCAATTGACCTTGGCAGCCTTGGCCAGTAATTCAGCCGCCTTCTTCGGATCTTGGGTCGAATTCATGAATTGCGTGATGACGTCGATCATGGCGCCTGTAGTGGAACTCGGCTGCGCCATGTTGCTCGCAAGCGAAGGGACGAAACCGTTATTCTTTTCGGCCACCGCCAGATCGTCCATGGACCGCTGTGCGCAAGCATCGAACTTGTCGCGTGAAATGCCTTTCCGCACCGGAATCGAGCCTTTGTTGAGGTTGAAGGCTTCCTGGAATTCCGGGCTCATCACCGTGGCGGCCAGCGCCAGCTGTGCTTTTTCGGCCACGGGATTGTTTTGCTTGAACATGGCAAACGAGTCAACGTTAAAGATAAACCCCTTGGCGGTGCCCGGCGCCGGCACGCACAGGTAATCCTTGCCCGACTGCTTGCCGGCGTTGGTGAATTCGCCCTTCGCCCAGTCGCCCATGAACTGCATGCCGGCCTTGCCATTGATGACCATCGCCGTCGCCAGGTTCCAGTCGCGGCCCGGCGACGCCTTGTCGAAATAGCTGCTGATCTTGCGCAGCGTGACAAACACGTCCACCATGGCTGGCGAGTTCAAGGCTGCCGGATCGAGCTGCACCAGCGCTTTCCGATAAAAATCGGCGCCCTTGCTCAACACCACATCTTCAAAAATGGTCGCTTCTTGCCACGGCTGGCCGCCATGGGCGATCGGGATGTAGCCGGCGGCTTTCAGTTTGTCGGCGACATCGAAGAATTCTTTCCAGGTAGCCGGCGGCTGCGCATGGATTTTCTTCAGCGCCTCGGCATTGATCCACAACCAGTTGTCGCGATGGTCGTTGAACGGCACCGCGACATAATGTCCTTTGTATTTCACGATGCCGGATATTTCGTTGGGCAACAGCTGGTCCCAGTCTTTTGCCGCAGCGTCGATATTGGCCAGCATGCCTTCCGCCGCCAGGTCTTGCAAGGTAGGCCCCTTGATCTGCGCGGCGGTGGGCGGATTGCCCGCCACCACCCGGCTCTTGAGCGCGGTGATCGCATTGTCGCCATTGCCGCCGGCTACCGCAATGTCCTTCCATTGGTAGCCCTGTTTTTCCATCATCTGCTTGAGGATACCGATTGATTTCGCTTCGCTGCCGGAAGTCCACCAGTGCAAGACTTCGACGCTGGTCGCAGCATATGCCGGATAGGCGCCGCCAAGAAAAGTAGCCACGCCGATTACACTGATTGCAGTTTTGAATTTCATTGCCGTTTCCTTTGTTCCGAGCGACTGGATTGCGTTCAATGTATAGCAGTAAAATTATTTTTTCAATAAAATGAATGACAAAATTTTATCGCCAACTAAACACATTAAACAAACCGGAACGACTCAACTAAACACACTAAACAAAGCCCAGGCCATGACCATAAAAAACCCGGAATACCACTCGCACGGCCAAAGCTGGCGTCTCGACTGGGCCCATGGCAACGCCGAAGTCCGCGCTTTAGGCGGCATGCTCGGGCCTATCGATTTTCATCTCGCGGACGGCCGCAAATTCCAGCCGATGCACCAGGCTCCCTGGCTATCCGAGAACCCGGCGACCGAGTTGAAAGGTTTGCTGGCGGGCCTGCGCGGAGAATGGCCGTGCGTACCGTTTGGCTGCGCCGAAGCGCCTTTGCACCTGCCTCCTGACTGGAAGGCGCAGATCCCGGATGACCTGTTTGGCCACGGTTTCGCCGCCCATCATGACTGGCAGCTGAGCCAGGCATCGCCAGGCATCGCCGGGCATCGCCGGGCTATCTGGCGCTGTCTATCGACTATCCGGAGAATTCGCCGATAGCCCGGATCGAACGTGAAATCCAAGGCGACCCCGTGGCGCCGGCGGTGAATCTGTCGCTGCACATTCAGGTTCGCCGCGAAACCGTACTGCCGCTTGCCGTGCACCCCACATTCCGCATGCCGGAGCAGCCGCATGGCTTACGCGTCTCGCTCGGAGAGATAGAACAGTTGCTGACTTATCCGACCTGGCCGGAGCCGGGTGTGTCACTGTTGCGCCCCAACAGCAGTAGTAGTGGCCTGCATGCAATGCCTACTGCGGAAGGCACGATTGATCTGTCGTTGCTACCGCTACCGCTTGCCACGGAAGAATTAGTGCAGGCGGTGAATTGCCGCGGTCCGGTCCACCTCGATTATTTACGCGAGGGCGTCAGAGTCAGCCTCGACTGGGATCGCCGCCTGCTACCCGACGCCATGCTGTGGATCAGCAACGGCGGCCGCCATCACGCGCCTTGGAATGGCCGCCACTTTGCCCTGGGAGTTGAACCGCTCGCCGGCCCTTTTGATCTCGGCCGGGTGGCAATCCCGCCGGAAAACCACCCGCTGGCGCATCGCATGTTGCGCCTGCTGCCTGATGAAGCTTTTATGCTGCGCTATCGGATATCGGCAGCTCTGCTCGATGCTTAAACACCACTGCAGCGACAAATTAGATCGCACCGGCTTTATAATCGATCTCGACAAATATAGCTTGAGGGAATCGGATTGAAGACAGTCGTGTTGGGTGGTTATGGAAATTTTGGCGCACGCATCTGCCGTGCACTGGCACAATCCCCCGGCATTGAACTAGTGATTGCCGGCCGCGATGCAAAGCGGGCGGCGCAATTCGCGGCAGAACTCGGAGGCCGCGCCAGTTCCATCCGCCTCGACGTCTCCCAGTCGGATTTGACGCAAGTCTTGCGCGGCATAGACGCCCAACTCGTGATTCATACAGCGGGGCCGTTTCAGCAACAGGGCTATTCTGTTCCTTTGGCAGTCGCCGCGGCCAATGCACACTACATCGATCTGGCGGATGGCCGTAGATTCGTCTGCGACTTCCCGCAGGCCTTGGACGCTGCATTCCGCCAAACCGGGCGTATCGCCGTTACCGGCGCCAGCACAGTGCCAGCCCTGTCTTCTGCGGTTGTGACCCAACTGTCTGAACACTGGAAAAGCATAGATTCGGTAGACATTTGCATCGCTCCGGCACAGACCGCACCGCGCGGCATAGCGACACTGGCGGCGGTGCTCGATTATTGCGGGGAGCCGATCCAGGTCTGGCAAGACGGAACATGGGTCACCCGCCACGGCTGGGCTGATCTGGCCCGTATCCATTTTTCCCGCCTGCGGCCACGTATCGGTGCCTTGTGCGACATTCCAGACTTGGAACTATTTCCGCTGCATTACAAAGGCGTTCGCTCCGTCATGTTTCGCGCCGCGCTGGAAATCGGCTTAAGCCAGCGTGCGCTGGCAGCCATGGCGTGGCTGCGCAGGGCGGGCGTTATCAGCCATCCTGAACGATTTGCAGGATTGTTGAACAGCACGGCAAAATGCCTGGATTTTCTCGGCTCGGCACTGGGCGGCATGGTGGTCCGCATTGCGGGCACTGATGCCGACGGCAGGCCGGTTCGCCAGGCCTGGCATATTGCGGCCGACGATGATCACGGCCCGGAAATTCCCTGCATGGCGGCGATTCTGCTGACTCGGCGCCTGGCCAAGAATACGCTGACTGAGGCTGGCGCCTACAACAGCATCGGGCAACTGAATTTGTCCGACTTTGCGCCTGAATTTGCAAAATGGAACATGCTGACCGAGATTATCGAGGAAACATGAAATCGTCCGACCTGCGTTTGATGCGCCTGGTGCTTGCGATTGTCTGGCTGGTGACAGGCGTGCTCAGCATCTGCAACCAGCAAAGCAGTTTGAATCTCCTGACGCCGGTCGGACTGTCTGGCGCCATTGCTCTTGCCGCGCTCTATCTGGCCGCGGGGCTGGATATCCTACTCGGTCTGCTGACGCTGTTCTGGCATGGAAAGCTGCTGTGGACCATACAAGCCTGCCTGATCCTTGTCTACACGGTCATTATTTCCGTCTGGCTTCCTGAATACCTGCGGCATCCTTTCGGCCCGATTCTTAAAAATCTGCCGCTACTGCTGATGCTTTGGCTACTCTACAAATATGAAAAACAAGCGCCATGAATCCCTATCTCTTGCTGAAATGGCTGCATATCCTGTCAAGCGTCGTATTGGTCGGCACCGGCTTTGGCAGCGCCTTTTATCTCTACTTCGTCAACCGCACCCGTAACCCGGCGGCGATTGCTGCAGTGGTACGGCTGGTGGTACGCGCAGATCTGTGGTTCACCACGCCCGCAATTGTCATCCAGCCGCTGACAGGTTATGCCATGCTAACCCTGGCCGGCGCACCGCTCACGCAATACTGGCTGCTATGGACTTTTGGCCTGTATGTCCTGGCAGGCGCGTGCTGGCTGCCAGTGGTATGGCTGCAGATAAACATGGCGAGAATAGCGGCCGCGTCTGTTCAAAGCAATGCGCCTCTTCCCCTGCAATACTGGCAATTCGCTCGCTATTGGGAATGGCTCGGCTATCCGGCATTTATCGCCATGCTGGGGATTTACTGGCTGATGGTCTTCAAACCCATCAGATAAGCCGCCGGCGGCAGCAATCACCGCGACACTGCGTCCGGCTCCGTAGCATTCCACCATCCACCTCCCAGCGCTTGCAACAACGCCGCGGTATCGCTATACCGCGCGGCCTGGGCCACAGTGCGGTCAAGATCGTTTTGCATGCTCTGGCGCTGGGCATCCAGCAGACTCAGATGGCTGACGCCGCCGGCCTGATATTGTTTCTGCGTGATCGCCAAGCTGCTTTGAGCACTCTCCGCGGCTTGCGTTCTTGCCTGCAAGGCCAACGCATCGTTCTCCAATGCCCGCAAACTATCCGCCACCTGTTGCAAGGCCTGCAATACGGTCTGCTGATAGCCGGCAGTTGCTGCATCGTAGGCGGCCACGGCCGAGCGCTTTTTTGCGCGCAGCTCACCGCCATGGAACAGCGGCTGCATCAGTTTCAGGCCGAGACTCCAGACGTTGATGCTATTGGCGATATCGGAAATATGCGTCTGCTCCACGCCGGCGCTGCCGGACAAGGTGAGTTGCGGATAGAGTCCGGCGGTAGCTACGCCTACCTGCGCGCTAGCCTGGTGCAGCGTGGCTTCCGCCGCCCGGATGTCGGGGCGCTGGCGGGCCAAGGCGGATGGCAAGCTCAGCGGCAATTGCTCGGGTAATGTCAGCTGGTTCAAATCCAGCGGCTGGATTGCGGCCTCGCCGGGCGGCTTGCCGAGATAGACGGCAAGCTGATGCGTGACCTGCGCCAGTTGCTGTTGCAACGACGGCAGCGCTGCCTCGCTTTGCGCCACCAATGTCCGCTGGTTCTTCAAGTCCAGTTCGGCAATGCCGCCGGCGGCCAGGCGCTGCGCCATAATGACCAGTTGCTGGCGCTGCAGTCGCAGCATCTGCTGCGTGCTGTTGATCTGTGCCTGCAATGCTGCCTGCCTGATCGCCGCCGTCACGACGTTGCCGGCCAGCGTCAGGCGCACCGCCTGCAATTCCTCGGCCTGGTATTGCACTTGCGCCTGCGAGCCTTCCAGCATGCGGGTGTTGGCTCCGAAAGCGTCGATGGTGTAGGAAACGCTGAGCGACGCGTTATACAGGTTGAATGGTCCGGCTTGCGGCACATTCGGAATGCCAAGCGCCGTGGTATCGATTTGCTGGCGTGTACCACCCAACTGCAGGTCGACTTGCGGATAGCGCTTGGCGCCGGTCTCACCGTTCAAGGTTTCGCTGGCCTGGCGCAGCGTGGCTTTTGCCTGCGCAATCAGCGGACTGTTGGCCAGCGCGGTGCGTACCAGCGCATCCAGCTGGACGGAATGAAACAAGGTCCACCATTGTGCGGGAATATCCATGGTGGCATCGAAATGCTGGGCTACGCCGCCCACGCCGATGCTGGCAACGGTGCTTTGCGGCTGTCCGGTTGCGGTGTATTGCTGCACGGCCGGCGCCGCCGGCGCCTTGAAGTCAGGCCCGACCGCACAACCGCCTAGCAGGCCGCCAAGGCCTAAGTACAAAGCTGGGATCGCAACGCGCCACATGTGGGCGGCCATAGCTCCTGGTTTCATGGAATTTCCTTCAATCCAGCGTACGACGATAGAAACGTAGTGCAATGCCCATCACGATCACCGTGAACAACATCAACGGCCAGACATTCGGCCAGAGGTCGACCCAGCCGTTACCTTTGAGCAGGATGCCGCGTATCAGGCGGTTGAAATAGGTCAACGGCAGCAGGTTGCCGATGAATTGCGCCCACTTCGGCATACCCTGGAACGGGAACATGAAACCCGACAGCAGGATGTTCGGCAGAAAATAGAACATGGTCAGCTGCATCGCCTGCAACTGGTTTTGCGCAATCGACGACAAGGTGATGCCGACCGTCAGGCTGGCGGCAATAAACAATAGCGCCGCCAGATAGATCGCCGCCACGCTGCCGGCGAACGGCACATGAAACATGAAACGCGCGCCGAGCAGGATGATGCTGGCCTGGATCAGGCCGATCGCGATATACGGCATGATCTTGCCGCTCATGACTTCGATCGGCGAGACCGGCGTCGCCAGCAGGTTTTCCATGGTGCCGCGCTCGCGTTCGCGAGTCATCGAGAGGCCGGTCATCATCACCATGGTCATCGACAGGATCACGCCCATCAGGCCGGGTACGACGTTGTACTGGGTCACGCCTTCCGGGTTGTACAGGCGCTGCACCTGGACCTCGAAGGCCGGCGCACCGCCGCTGAATTTGGCCAGCGCGCCTTTCAAGTCCTTGTCGGCCACTGATTGCACCAGTTGCGGCAAGGCAGCCAGCGCCATGCCGGTGGCGGTGGGATCGGTGGCATCGGCCTCGACCAGCAGCGCGGGCCTGGCGCCGCGCAGCAAATCACGGGTAAAGGTGGCGGGGATATTCAGGACGAACAATACTTTGCCTTGCGCCAGCGCGGTGCGCGCCGCCGCTTCATTCGGCAGTTCGGCGACGATGTCGAAGTAATCGGAAACCTTCATGGCGGCGATGAAGGTGCGCGTGAATTCGCTGTGATCGGCGGCGATGATAGCGGTCGGCATATGTTTGGGATCGCTGTTGATGGCGAAGCCGAACAACAACATCTGCATGATCGGTATCACGGTGATCATGCGCACGGTGACGCGGTCGCGCATCAGTTGCAGGAATTCCTTGAGCACGATGCTCCACCACCTGGCAAATGAAAAACCTGCGAAACCGCTCATGCCTGGTCTCCAAAATTATCGGCGGATTTTTTCATCATGTAGATGAAAACGTCTTCCAGGCTGGTGTCGATACGCTCCATGCGCAAACCCTGGCCCTCGGTGATGCGGCGCAAGGTTTGCTCGAGCGAGACGGCGTCCTTGCCGCACACGTGCAAGGAGGTGCCGAATACCACCAGCTGGTCGACGCCGGGCTGGTCATGCAATTGTTGCGACAGTCCGACCAGTTTGTTGTCACGGATGTCGCTGTTGCGGCTATTGTAGATGGCCCAGGTAGTCAGTCCCTGCCCTGCGACCACTTCGGCTGCGGTGCCCTGCACCAGCAGTTCGCCGTAAGCGATATAGGCCAGCTTGTGACAGCGTTCAGCTTCATCCATGTAATGCGTGCTGACCAGGACGCTGATGCCTTCCGCCGCCAGCCGATGCAGTTCCTCCCAGAAATCGCGGCGCGCAGCCGGATCGACGCCTGCGGTGGGTTCATCCAGCAACAGCAGCTCGGGCTTGTGCAACATGCTGGCGGCCAGCGCCAGCCGTTGCTTCCAGCCGCCAGACAAGGAACCGGCCAGTTGCTTGGCGCGGCTGCTCAGGCCAAGTTTCTCCAGGCTTTGGTCGACAGCCTCCTTGCGGTTTTTCATACCGTAGATGCGCGCCACGAAATCCAGGTTTTCGCGGATGCTGAGATCATCCCAGTACGAAAACCGCTGCGTCATGTAGCCGACCCGGCGTTTGATCTCCATACTCTGTTTGATAATATCGTAGCCCATGCAAGTGCCGTGACCCGAATCCGGCGTCAGCAAGCCGCACATCATGCGAATCGATGTAGTCTTGCCGCTGCCGTTCGGCCCCAGGAAACCAAAGATTTCACCGCGCCGGACTTGTAGCGACAGGTCCTTCACCACATGCTTGCTACCGAAATGTTTGTTGATACGGTCGACATCGACCACCAGGTCGCCATTGATCTTGCCTGCTCCACTGGCGAGATTGCTGCCGGCGGCGCTCATGGCAGTTTCACTTCAACCGGCTGACCCGGGTGCAACTTGAGCGCATCGGCCGCCGCCGGGCGTGCTTCTATCATGTACACCAGCTTGGCGCGCGACTGGTTACTGTAAATGATCGGCGGGTTATATTCGGATTCGGTCGAAATGTAGGAAATGTGCGCCGCCACGTTAGCCTGGCAGCCATCGCAACTGAGCGTCACCGCCTGGTTTACCCGGAGCCTTCCGAGCGTGGTTTCCGGAACGAAGAAACGGATCTTGAGATTCTCCGGCGGGAGCATGCGCAGCACCGGATTGCCTGCGGCCACCCATTCGCCTTCACGGTACATGGTGTCGAACACCAGCCCGGCGCGGGTTGCGGTTATGGTCTTTTGACCGAGCTTCCAGTCAGCTTGATCCAGCACCGCCTGCGCTGCCGCGACCTGTGCCTGTTGCCCTCGCACCTGGGCATCGCGATTAGGCAAACGGTCGACGGTCAGCTGGCTTTGCCATTGCCTGACCTGGGCGTTCGCGGTGTCAGCCGCGGCGCGGGAATCGTCGAGCTGCTGTTTGGCGATACCGCCGGCCTGGAATTGGGTTTCATCGCGGTGCAACTGCAGCACGGCTTTGCCGGCGCCGGCTTGGGCCTGGATCAATTGCGCCCGCGTCACGTCTTGTTCTTGCGGCCGCTTGCCGCTCTGGATGTCGGCTAGCTGCGCTTCGGCAGCCTTCAACTGGCGCTGGGCCTGATTCCTGGCAGCGGTTTCGTCGCCTGCTTCCAGCATGAACAGCGGCGCACCGACTACGGCTTGCTGGCCGCGCGCTACCGACAGGCGGTCCAGCCGGCCAGCCTGCGACGACGCCACATACACATATTCGCCTTCGACATAGCCTTGCCAGTCATTATCGTTGGCAGGCGTACAGCCGGCCAAGCCGAGATAGCAACAAGTCGCGGCAATCACAAAGACGGATCGGGAAAATTGCTTGAGATGGTCGGCCAGGCTGGATTGCATGAAAGTCTCCGCTTTATTCGTCGGCATGGGTCGAAGCCAAGCCGTGTATCAGCAGCGACTTGATATGCCGCGCCAGAATGCTTTTATCCATCAACGCTACTTTTTTCATGATGGGTAGCAAAGGTTTGTCCCTCAACGTGCGCGCCATCGCCAGCGGTAGCATGGTCAAGCCGATGACCGAGATAAAAATCAGATTCGGCTCCAGCGCCGGATTGATGTGACCCGCCTGCTGGCCGCGCGCAATGCTCTCGGCGAATAAAGCCACCTTGTCCAGCGGCACCCGTTGCACCATGCGTTCGCGCAATTGGCCGCCGTCGCTCAAAACTTCGCGCACCCACAAAGCCGGCATCCATGGCATTTTCTCGGTGCTGCTGATCATCCTGTCGACGATGCCCAGGATCATTTGCTGCGGCGGCTCATCGCCGGTAATCGGATCCCAGATGCTGTGGATGAACAAGCTCACCCGCTCATCGACTACCGCTTCGATCAGTTGATCACGGTTCTTGAAGTAGTAATGCACCATGGCGGCGGTAACGCCCGCCTGGCGCGCAACCGCCGCGACGGTCGTGGCGGCGATGCCTTGTGAAGAGAACAACAAGGTGGCGGTATCAAGCAGTTTTTCACGCGTATCCTGATCGGACGCCAAGGGGCGACCACGGGTTGCCTTTGGCGTAGTCATGCATCAAATATTAATCAACGAATTAATTAATTACAAGGATGCATGTGTAACGCTAAGAGCAAAAGCGTTGCCCACGGAAGGCACGGAAACCAACCTGGATTTTCCGTGCCTTCTGTGTTTTCCGTGGACATGGGTTTTTAGCGGTCAAACAAACCCATTTAAAAACAGATGATTTACGTCTTTGGCGTCTCGTCATGCTTCAGCGATTGCGCCAGCTCTCCTGCTTTCAGCGATCCCATCAGCGACAACAAGGTATTGAACGCATTGGTGTCACCGCCGCCACCGATCTGGATCTGCGGCACCAGCGGCACCTTGGAGGTTTCAAACGCTTCAGCCAGACGCAGCATCACGGTTTGCATCAACTGTTTATCGGCGCCCTCTCCTTGCATCGCTTCGGATTTTGCCTTGATCGCAGAGGCCTCGGCCTCACCCACCGATCTGATCGCGGATGCACGGCCGGAACCTTCCATTTCCTGCTTGAATTTCTCCGCATGGGCCAGCGCTTCGATCTCCTGGCGTTTCTTTTCAGCCGCTTTGACATTGGCCGAACCCTGGTTTTCCTTGATCGAGATATCCACCAGCGAACCGGTCAGTTCTTTCTGCTTGGCGGCGCGCTGCTCGGCTTCGTTGAGTTCGCGCTCTTTATCGGCTGCGATCTGCTTTTGCGCGAAGGTTTCTACCTGTTCCCGCGCAATCTGGCGGTCACGCAGCTGCGCCATGATGTTTTCGATCTTGGTATCGCCCGGCTGCGGTTTCGGCGTGCCGATCAAGACTTCCTGGAATTCAAGCGAATAAGCCTGGAAGCGTTCCTTCATGTCGGCCGACGCATTGCTTTGCAATTCGCTGCGCGACTGGATCAGCTCGATGAAGGTCTTGGTCTGTGACACATTCTTGAAATAAGACGACACCATCGGATCGAGCGTTTGTTCCACCAGTTGCGCCACATTGCCGAAGCGCTGCACCACCATCGGCGCCTTGCGGTAATCGATATGCACCACCACCGACAACGGCAACTGCGGTTCAAACGCGTCCTTGGTGATCAGCGTGATTTCACGCAGATTGCTGTCGAAACTGGAACCGCTCTCGCCGGATTTCCACATCAGCACGAAATTGGTGGTCGGCACCAGCTCGATTTTGCCGGCATAGGTGTTAAACGCATACTTCCCCGGCATCAAAGGATCGCGCCAGACGCCGCGGCAACCGCTTTCCACCAACTCGCCATGGCTGTATTCCTTGCCCGACAAATCGGAACCCTTGCGGCCGGTATAGGAAACCACCACGCCGACATAGCCGACCGGAATGATGGTCTTCCTGATCAGTTCAACCGTGGCAAACAGGCGGTTGATGTAATAAGTTCCTTCCACCAGCACCCGTTCCTGACGACCACGCAAGCCACCGGCTGCGAGGAATTTCTCCGGCTCCTGGAATGAGTTGTGGGTATCGCCGACATCCGGCGCCAGCAACTCGTCCTTCGGCAAGCCAGGCCCGTCCTGCACGGTCACGATCGCCAGTTGGTCCGAATCATGGGTGCCGGCCACTTCCTTCAGCACCACCGGCGTAAAGCCGCTGCGCTCATCGAGCACGCCGCGCATCTGCTCGTAGTAAGCCTTCTCCTGGGCATCCAGCGACAACGAGTAAGTCGCTTCTTCGGTCATCACCACAAACAAGGCGGGATTGATGATGTGCGTACCTTCACGCAGGATCTTGCGTTGTGGCCCTTTCTGGCCGCCGCCCTCGAGGAATGAACGGACGTCGCGGAAATCTTCTACCTTGGCGTTGTCAGCCAGCGTCTGCCCGGCCGGCAGGTCGATGCCGTCGCGCGCAAAGACATAGCCGATACGGCCCTGCGTGACAGACACCATCGGATGGATATGTACCCGGAACTGGAACGGCGCAAAGAAATGAAAGCCGCCGCGGCGCAGGTCGGGTTGCAGGCCAGCCTCGCCGTGCAAGGCCAGCAAACCGGCTTTCACCGACCCGCTCGAGCTCCACAATTTTTCAACGACGCCGATCCTGTCGTTCGGGATGTAACGGATGATGCCGGATACCGAAAAAAATATTGCAATCAGAATGGCAGCCGCCACCAGGATAATGACCACCGAGGGAAACCAGCCCAGGCTTGAAAACAGATTAAACATAGAATTCTTTCTTTTATTTTTTGAGTGCTACGCTTTCCCTATCGCCGAACGCGTGCCGACGATCTTCCAGTCAGAAATGTCATAGCAAAAGTGGGATTTTTTGATGACGATCCGAGACCAGGCCCGTCAGGAATTGGCGCCGCGATCCAGTGAAAAGCCGAAATCGCCGTCGATCCAGGTATCCTTGTCGCGAATGATGGCCTGCGCCGGCAATGCTGCGGTCTTGACCGAAAAGCCGGACATTTTCTTGACGGCGGTGCCGATCGCCATGAACTCCACCAGGCCACTGCCGATTTCAGCAATGTAAGTCTTGACCCCGACCACCTCTTCCGCGCCCAATGCATCGGCTTCATTTTTCAAGCGGTCGATCGCTATTTCGCGGGCATCATGGATCAATGTCGTCAGGTCGCTGATTTCGCCCTTGGTGAAGGATTTGAATGCCGCCATGAAGCCGCCGACCACGCCCAGCGAATAGATCGAGGTCGACATCAGCAATTTGACCGGCGCATAGCCAAGGCTGGTCATGGCCCACAGTTCTTCGCCGGTGAGATCGCTGGTGACCGGATTGCTGTCGGCGCTGGATGGCAGCGCGTTATGCCGCGAAGCCGTGCCGGCCATCAGCATCTCGTGCGTACCCATCCATGGCAGGATGGTGGTGCGGATGCCAACCACCGCATTGGCGCCATCTGCCTTGGCTTGAGCGACCAGACGTTCAAGCGCCTTGTGGCGGGTGGCGTTGAAGATATTGCTGTACTCGGCGATCTCGCCACGCACCAGGGTCTTCAGCGAGCCCATGATGCCGCCGCCGACGCCCATCGAATACGCGATATTGCCGAACGCATGCTGGATCGGTTCATAGCCGGCATCCATATGACAGTACAGTTCCTGCGCATCGCCTGCGGTGGTGAAGAAGCGGCCGGAAACGCCATTTGCATGCACGCAGGAGCCCACAAACAGGAACTCGGTGCTGCCACTGAACGATCTCAGCTCACTGGAAACGCCCGCCACGCCCGACGCACCTTCTTGTTTGGCTTCCTTGCTCATGCGCTCGAAGGCATTGGCGCGGCCTTCGTGAATCGCCGCAGTGACCTGGGTGATTTCGCCACCCAGCATGTTCTTCAGACCGGTACCAATCCCGCCCAGAAAGCCCATCGAATTGACGCTGTTGCCTACTACGATCTCGCCCGCAGAATAATTTTTTAACGCCAGGCAGAAGATTTCATTTCCGGATAAACCCGTGACTTTAGCCATACGCCTTCCTTTTTTTATCGACAATGAATGTCTAATCAAATGTCCAACGGTTCGCCCTGGATAACCAGGGAATATGCACCGGAGACGAATTGATTCTGAACCTTAATCTGGAAGGCTGCTACTGATTTCGGAGGGTTGCGATTCGAGGGTTTCTTCAGGCATGGTGGCGTGAATTACTGATATTCAGGGGTGGTATTTCTTGGTTTTTTTGCGGTATCGAGATAAATCTGTTCCAGTCTGATATTGCGCTGGCGAATAGCGTCACAAAGAAGCCATTCGCCGCTAGTGCGATAAGTTTTAGAAAATGACTGCAGACTTGATCGACTGCATAGCAGCACTGTTCATATAAAGAGTGAAATTTTGCACCACGCCGCCAATCGATTGCACTTGAAGCTGCGTTCCGTCTTTTATCAGGGTACCGCGATAAATGACGCCATTGTTTTGATAATACACGCGGTATTCAGTCGTAGCGGATGCCTTCAGTGGCGCATTCGCGACCCAGGCTCGCACACCTCCCAGTGTAACTATCTGGCCATCGCCCAACTGATAGGTCAATGCGTCTGCGCTCACATGCGGGAAGAAATTTTCTAACGCAGAAATGGTAGTGGAACAAGGCGTCAGATTCGGCCCGGTAGTTACGGGAAGCACACAGTCGGAGACATAAAGACGATCGCCGACACTTTGCTTGACCGACTTGAGATATGTCGAGCCGGCTTGCCAGCTAGCCTGCTGGTTGTATAGCGATGCGCCGTTGAGGGTGTTAGTAATGAGGCCAAGGTAACTATTGGTGAAGAGTTCGGCCGGTGAGTTTTTGATCAATCCTGTCAATCCCACGACCGTTGAACTGATTTCAATCGTAGAGTTAATGACAGTTTTGCCGTCAGCCGCGTAATGATCGGTCCGGACGTTGCCACCAGTGTAGCTAACGCTATCTTGCACCGGCACCGCGCCCGAATAGACGGCTGAGTTAATCAGATATCTAGGCGCGGGACCAAATGTAGGTAATGACAGTGTAGACGCTGTCGAGTAAGTCAGCGTCATCGGCTGCGTTTGATTCGCCGCTGTAAGAGGAATACTGTAGTCGTAAGTGAAAAAATAGCTACCCGGATTCACCGTCAGCGCACCGGTCGATGAGCTGGAAATGCTTAAGTATCCATCCAGTTCATGTAACCCGCCATTTGCAGCAAGCCCCATACTTTCAAAGTTTTTTTGCGCATCGCTTAACGCTGGCGTGACCGGGGTGTTGGAAGAGCTGCCGCCACCTCCACCACAACCTGCCAGCGCGAGAGTCAACACGGTCACGGCACATGGAACTATCTTCATGAATAACCTTTGCAATTTAAATTTTGACAAATTGAACTACAGGGGCATCAATAGGATTGATACAGACAGCTCGGTAACAAGTTGCTCTTTTTCTGCTGGCGCCAATCCGGCAAAATCAACCGGCGTCTCAATAGCACTCCCCGCTTAAGCCTTTGTATTACCTTCTCGACACGACTGAAGCTGGATACTACACAGCAACATGACTGGTTGATAATAAAAAAATGTTACCAAATGTACATAATGCAAGAATTGACAGTTGCGTTGCGCAGTCGCAACGAGTACCAATAGGGAATCGATTTTCAACGTCAATAGCGAAGTCAGAATGCGGAGCTACGCACTTGCCGGCGGGCCGTAATATACTCAAAGGCTGTCAAACGGATCCAAGGCTCTCATGCGTAATTCCCTTATCATCGCCATCGCAGCCGCTGCGTCGTTCAGCTTTGCAACATCCGCTTCGGCTGCAAGCGCCACCCCGGCGGCGACGCCTGTCGATGTGACTACCCCATTCACCGAGCAGGGTTACTCGATCCTGACCAAAGCCACGCCGCAGGACTGCCTGGTTGCCTCCAATATCGATCTTGAAACCATGATCGCAAAAACCGCCGATCTCCAACGCAGTGGCATGGTGCGGAAAAATGTCGACGTCGCCCACATCCGCACGCATGCGTGGACTACCGCTTCAGCGATAGGCTTGAAATTGCAGCCGAAATTGATTCAGAGCACCTTCAAGGACCATCCCGAAATCGACCGCTGCGGCTTTTTGCAAACCATTACCCCGGCGGACAACACGCCGGTGGCCGCCTATGCGCTGGTGATGACGCGGGCGCTGTACGACAAGATCAACTGGTCGACGTTTACCGAACAGCAGTTGCCGGCGGCGGCGGAACATTTCAGCATCGGTCCGGTGACGCAACAACACATGGATGCCGAGGCAAAAAACCCCTGATGCCATGCAATGGTGAATTCGCGCTGATGTAAACACATTGTCATCACACGGTGATGGTGTTTTGGATATGATGACGGGTGGCAATAGGTGATCCCTGTATGCCACCACACCATGAAACTACCTACCGGAGTAGCAAAGCGTGACCAATTCCAGCACCACGACGCAGCACAAGGCCCGCGCCGCCGCCATGCCCTTCATCATGCTGACGGTGTTGATCGACATGATTTCGATCGGACTGATTGTGCCGGTATTACCTGCGCTGGTCGGCAAATTTACCGGCTCGCAAGCCGACCAGGCGTTCTGGTATGGCGCCGTGGCGTTTTCCTTTGGCCTGGCAAATTTCTTCGGCGCGCCGATCCTCGGCGCACTGTCCGATAAATATGGCCGGCGGCCGGTATTATTGCTGGGGTTTTGCGGCCTGGCGCTGAATTTTTTCGCCACCGCTTTTTCGACCGCGCTGTGGATTCTGATCGTGGTGCGCCTGGTCGGCGGCGCCATGCAAGCCAATGCCGCGGTGTGCAACGCCTATGTTGCTGATATTACGCCGCCGGAGCAGCGCGCCAAACGCTTCGGCATGATCGGCGCAATGTTTGGCGTCGGCTTTATCATCGGGCCGGTAATGGGCGGATTGCTGGGTGCGGTCAATTTGCGCCTGCCGTTCATTGTGGCCGGCAGCCTGGCGCTGATCAACCTGACTTACGGTTATTTTGTCCTGCCCGAATCGCTGCCCATGGAGCGGCGGCGCGCCTTCAGCTGGAAATCCGCCAATCCGTTGTCATCGCTGCAAGCACTGTCGCGCCTGAAGACGGTCGGCCCTTTGGTGGGAGTCATTGCCTGCAGCGGCCTTGCGCAATTCATGCTGTTCACCACCTGGGTGCTGTACACCACGTTCAAGTTTGACTGGGGCCCGCTGCAAAACGGCCAGTCGCTGGCAGCGGTCGGCATCATGTCGGTGCTGGTGCAAGGAGTATTGCTGGGTCCGCTACTCAAGCGCTTCAGCCCGCAGCGGCTGGCGATCATCGGCCTGCTGTCGTCGACTGCCGCTTACCTGCTGTGGGGTGCGGCGAACCAGGGCTGGATGATGTACGCCATCATTTTCGGCAACATCTTCGGCCCCACGGTCAACGCTGCGATCCAGAGCATCATTTCCGGCGCGGCCGATTCGCATAACCAGGGACAGACCTTGGGCGCAGTCAGTTCGCTCAACAGTCTGATGGCGGTGGTTGCGCCCATGATCGGCGCGCCTTTGCTAGGTGCGGTATCGAATTTGCCGAAAGGCGACTGGCGCATCGGTGCACCATTCTATTTTTGCGCGGCGCTGCAGTTAGCGTCGCTGGTGCTGGCGTTTCTGCACTTCCGGCGGCAACGCCAGTCACCGGCAGAAACGCCTGTCCTTGCCGGCCGACCTGAAACTGAGGACGTAGGATAAAACCGGCCGCCCTGCTCAGGCAGTGACGGCGATAGGCAAAGCCATATCCCGGCCAGATGCCCGCGCGGAAAGCCGGCTCAGCGGGATCTCCACCCAGCGGTAAAACAGGGCGCCGGCCGCCAGGCTGGCAGCCCATGCCAGCAGCATGCCGGCAGCCTGGTACAGCGGCTGCGGCGGCACAAAGCGCGTGAAGGCGGCATTGATGACCAGGCACACTGGAAAGTGGACCAGGAAAATCGAATAGGAAATTCGGCCGAAGGCGCGAATCCACGACAGCCGCTGGCGCGACATCGGCACGCCGCGCCGGCTCACCAGCACCAGGGCGCAAGCGACAACCAGCGCCAGCGCGATGCGGCTACGGAAATCGATCGCCAGCGCGCACAGCGCCGGCAGCAGAATCGCCACCAGCAACAGCGCCACCACTGCGGGACGACGGCTCAGGTCGCGCGCCCACCAGGCGATGATGCCGAGGCCGTAACTGCCGAAGAAGTAAGGGGCCCAGGCATCCCAGGCTGCATCCCGGTTGAAATACAGCAGCGATGTGGTGACGCCGATCACCACCAATACCGGCGCCAGCCAAGGCGCCGAGCGGCGGCTGGCGATGCTGCCGGTAAACCACAGCAGCATGGTCAGCAAGGCATACAACTGGAAATCGATGGCGACATACCAGGCGCCGGCCGAAATCGATTCGTAGCCCAGCACGGTATGCAGCAACAGCGCGTGCGCAGCCAGTTGCAGTGCCGACGGCATGGCGGATATCGAATAATGGTCCATCCACATGGCGGCCCAGGCCGAAGCGCCGACACCCAATCCGGTCGCGATCAGAAACGGCGGCACCAGCTTCATATAGCGCCGCCACAAGACGCGCATCGGATCGGCAATGCCGGAATTCCCCTGCGGCGACAACGACTTGGCGGCAAGGAAACCGCCAACCACCAGGAACACCTGCACCGCAATGCGGGCATAGGTATCCAGCCAGTCGATCAAGGCCGGCGCCAGCGGGCGCACGTAATCGGCCATCGGGCCGTAGAACGCCAGGTGATGCAAAACGATCAACTGGGCGGCAACCACCTTTAACAGGTCGATAAAGCCGAATTGAAAATTGGTATTGCGATCTGGTGCGCAAGATGAGCTTGGCAGCTGCGATGAAGCGCTCATTGTCACATCCATGTTAAAAAAGATGCCAATGATAAACATCCAGACGCGCTTGTCCAGTGGAATATCGTTTTGTAACAATTAGGAATGTGAACCGCAGCAAACCACCTATAACCTGCGCAAAAGCGATGCAATCAAACGTTATAGACTTTCATTTCATGGAGCACTGGTTTGCATCCGTATGGCATGGTCCAAGGCTCACCAAACCCAGCCGCATCATGCCTTGCCAACGGCCAGCTGGTATTTCTTGATTTTGTCGTACAGGGTTTTCTTGGGCAAACCAAGGCGGTCTGCTGCAGTAGCAACATTGCCGTTGCTGGCATTGAGCATTTCCGCAATCAGCAGGCGTTCGTAGACATCCATTTGTTGCGGCAGAGACAGGCCTTGCGGCAAATCCCCGATCTCCTCCTGAACCAGATCGGCAACGCCTTCCGCCACGCCCAACACCAGGCGATCGGCAAAATTGCGCAATTCGCGCACATTGCCGGGCCAGTCGCGGGTTTGCCATTGCGCCATTTGCGCCAGGCTCCATTGCGGCAACGGTCGCTGATAACGAATCGCCGCCCCTTGGATAAAGTGCGCCAGCAGCAGGGGAATATCTTCGCGCCGTTCATTTAGTCGCGGCAGGTCGATGCTGACGACGCCGATGCGGTAATACAGGTCTTCGCGAAAACTGCCTTGCGCGCTCATCTGCAGCAGGTTGGCCTTGCTGGCTGCAATGATGCGGCAGTCGATGGCAATCGCTTCATTGCCGCCCAGCCGCTCCAGCTTGCGCTCTTGCAGCACCCGCAATAATTTCACTTGCAAGGCCAGCGGCATGGTTTCGATTTCATCCAGGAAAACCGTGCCGCCCTTGGCGTATTCCAGCTTGCCGATACGGCGTTTCTGGGCGCTGGTAAACGCCCCTGCTTCGTGGCCGAATATCTCGCTTTCAAACACGGCTTCCGGCAAGGCGCCGCAATTGATCGCCACGAACGGCCCTTTGCGGCCGCTGGCCAGATGTAACTGGCGCGCCACCACTTCCTTGCCGCTGCCGGTCTGGCCATTGATCAGGATATCGACCATGGTCGGGCCGACGCTGCGGATCATGGTCCTGACCCTTTCGATCGGCGCCGACTGGCCGATCAGGCTGGGCATGTCAGGATGAGCGATCCAAGCCGCCTTGAGGCGACGGTTTTCCAGGATCAGACTGCGCTTTTCCTGGGCCCGGTGCGCGGTTTCCAGCAAGCGCTCGGCGCCAAACGGCTTTTCGATAAAATCGTAGGCGCCGGCGCGCATCGCATCCACCGCCATGCTGACATCGCCATGGCCGGTCACCACGATGACCGGCAAGTCCGGATCCAGCATCACTACCTGCGCCAACAATTCCAGTCCGGAGCGGCCGGGCAAACGCACGTCGGTAACGATGACGCCGGCAAAACCTGATGTCAGCCAGGGTTGCGCCTGTTCCACGCTGTCGCAAGCATGCACGGCAAAACCGCCAAGTTCCAGCGTCTGGCTGATCGCCTCGCGCACCGACTGTTCATCTTCAATCAATACTGCTTCCAGCGTCGCCACCGTCTTCTCCATCAGGATTCAAGCGCTTTTTCTATCGATTCCAGCAATGGTATGCGCAACACGAACTCGGCGCCGCCATCGCTGTGATTATTCGCCGTCAGCCGGCCGTTCATCGCTTGCACGATGGAGGAGGAAATCGCAAGGCCCAGGCCGAGTCCCTTGCCGGAAGGCTTGGTGGTGAAAAACGGCTCGAACAGATGCAAAGCGACCTGCGCCGGAATGCCCGGTCCCGAATCGCGGATGCGGATCACTGCTTCACCTACTTCCTGTTCCAGCACCAGCGAGACATTTTTTTGTTCGGCATTATCCACCGCGTCCAACGCATTGCGCAACAGATTGATCAGCACCTGCTCGGTGCGCACCGAATCGCCCACCACCTGAGCGGCATCGCGGATATCGATACTCAGGCTGGCGCCGTGCGTCTGGAATTCGTTGTTCAATAATAAGGCCGAGGCTTCTATCGATTTCGACAAATCGATGACTGCCACCGCTTCATGGCTTTTCCTGGAAAATCCGTTGAGCTGGCCGACGATCTTGCCCATGCGGGCGCTGGCATTACTGATATGGCCCAGGTTTTCGGTGGCCTTGTCGCGCTGCTCGCGCGACAGGAAAGTAATAGCGTTGTCGGCAAACGCCCGGATCGCCGCCAGCGGCTGGTTCAGCTCATGCGCGATGCCTGCCGCCATCTGGCCCAGCATCGCCAGCTTGCCGGCCTGGATCAGCTTGTTCTGGGTCGATCGCAACAGGTGCTCGGTTTCCTTCAGCTTGGCATACTTCACTTCCAGCGTATGGTTCGCCACCATCAGTTCCTGGGTTCTCTGGGCAATCGTGCGATCCAGATATTCCGCCGATGTGAGCCGCTCTTCCAAGCGTCGGCGCCGCTGGTAAGCCGCCCACAAGGCGAGTGCCGCGAGCGCCAGCAACAGCACCGCGGCCAGGCTCCATAACATGGCGATGCGGGAGATTCTTGCTTGCGACGGGAATACCATCAGTTGCCAGCCGAGCCGCCCTACCTGGCGTGAAACATGTTGGCCGAACCCGGCCCTCTGTGGCTTCGGCAATGAGGCCACCGGCGTGATCGTCTGGTCGGCATATTGATGGGTGCCTGTGAGATCCTGCTGCACCATGCCGTTCAGGGGAGACATGCTGTGATATTTCCACGCCGGCCGATTGCTCAGGAACACCACGCCGCGGCTGTCGGTCAGTGCAATCGGGTCTTCGCTGCTGCTCCAGGTGTGCTCGAATTCCGTCAGGTCGATCTTGACCACCATCACACCCAGCGCAGCCTTGCCGCCGTATTCGGCGGCGTTGGCATAGATCGGCTGGGCGATGAAATAACCGGGCACGTTGGTGGCGTTGCCGATGCCATAGAAACGCCCGGGGTTGCCATCGATCGCCGCGCTGAAATAGGGGCGAAAACCGAAATCCCTGCCGACGAAACTGGTCGCGGTATCCCAATTGCTGGAGGCCAGCGTCATGCCTTTGCGGTCCAGCATGTAGATCGCCACCACCTTGGACTGCCGCTGTATCAGCTGTAACACCAGATTGAGGCGCTGGATATTCCGCTGGTCGCCAGGCTGCGCCAGCGCCTGCAGCACATCCGACTGAAAGCCCAACGCAAACGGCAAGGTTTCGAATTTTTGCAGTACCGATTCCAGATCCAGCGCGACGATTTGCAACTGCCGCTCGCTGGCTTCACTGATATCGTTGCCCGCCTTCCTGGCCGCCAGCACGTAGGTAGCCGCCACTACGGCGATCGAAAGAACGATCGCCGGCGCCAGCAGCAACCACGGTTTTCTCAGTTTCATGACGGCATCTGGCGGCGTCTTTGTTTAACGTGACGCTGACGCAGCGCCATCGGGTGCGTACTTGCGCATGTCGAGCGGAACGTCCTTGAGATAGCCCTCTTTGCTCGGGTCGCGCATCTTGTAGGCGACGATGAAAGCCAGCGCGCACATGACCGAGACATACCAGTAGAAGCTGGATTCGATGCCGAACTCCTTCAGCTTGAGCGCAACATACTCGGCAGAGCCGCCGAAAATCGAATTGCCGACCGCATAAGACAAGCCCACTCCCAATGCCCGGACTTCCGGCGGGAACATTTCTGCCTTGATCAAACCACTGATCGAGGTATAGAAGCTGATGATCGACAATGCCAGGATCACCAGGCCAAACGCCGCATACGGATTGGTCACGTCTTTCAGCGCATGCAGGATCGGCACCGTCGCCACCGCGGCCAATGCACCGAACCACAGCATCGAGGTGCGGCGGCCGATCTTGTCGGAGAGCGCGCCAAACAGGGGCTGCATCAGCATGTACACCAGCAGCGCCATCGTCATGACGGTGCTGGCGGTCTTGGCGTTCATGCCGGCGGTGTTCACCAGGTATTTCTGCATGTAGGTGGTGAAAGTATAGAAAATCAGCGAGCCGCCGGCAGTAAAGCCAACCACCGTCATGAACGCCTTTTTATGTTTCATCAAGCCGGCCAAGGTGCCCGCATCCTTGTTCTTGCGGGTTTCCGCGGTTGAGGTTTCGCTCAGTGATTTACGCAGATACAGTGCAATCAGGGCTGACATCGCGCCCAACACAAAGGGAATGCGCCAGCCCCAGGCGTGCAGCTGTTCAGACGTCAGCAATTGCTGCAAGATCACCAGCACCAGCACCGCCAATAACTGCCCGCCGATCAAGGTCACGTACTGGAACGAGGCAAAAAAGCCGCGCCGTCCTTCCAGCGCGACTTCACTCATGTAAGTGGCGCTGGTGCCGTATTCGCCGCCAACCGACAAGCCTTGGAACAAGCGCGCCAGCAGCAGCAACGCCGGCGCCGCCATGCCGATGCTGGCATAGGTCGGCAGGCAGGCGATCATCAGCGAGCCGCCGCACATCATCAGCACCGAGATCATCATGGCGGTGCGGCGGCCGTGTTTATCGGCAATCCGTCCGAACAGCCAGCCGCCAATCGGCCGCATCAGGAAGCCAACTGCAAAAATCGCGGCAGTATTGACCAGTTGCGTAGTCGGATTATCGCTAGGGAAAAATACCGGCGCAAAATAGATCGCGCAAAACGAGTAGATGTAGAAATCGAACCATTCCACCAGATTGCCGGAAGAAGCGCCGACGATGGCAAAAATGCGTTTTTTGGTATCGGCGGCCTGCTCGGACGGATGAAGTATGGTCATGGTGGTCTCCTGGTTTTCATGTTTTTTGTGCAATCCTGGCAACGGCCGTACTTGTGCAGCATGAACTGGTGCGCAAGTGACATCATGCCATCCGGAAGGCACAACTAGCAAAGGGGGAATTTACGGGTAGAGTCGGCGCAGGGCCGCGCTTACGGCGCGACGCAGAAAAGCTGTCTTGTTAGGCATGTTTGTCTCCTGTTGATTATATTTTTATAAAAGACATCGCAGACTTCGTGCCAGCCCCGGGTAAATAGGCCAAGTAATTGATTTACTGACGAATTTCTTACACGAAACTTTTATCGGAGGCTGGTTTTTGTGCGGAAATCCCGAATTTCCGACTAACCGCTTGCGGTTTTTCGCCCGGCCGGATCGCCGGCACAGGATGAATATTCAGATACAGCGGGCGCTATTGCGCTACCATCTGCGCTGCAAAAATCAAGGAGGCAAGATGAATCAAGAAGAACGCATGGTCGATATCGAAATCAAGCTGACCCGCCAGGATGACTTGCTGGACGAGCTGAACAAACTGGTCTATCGCCAGCAATTGAAGATTGACCAGCTGGAAGCGCTATGCGCGGCGCTGGCGCAGCGCATCAAGGATGCCGCCGACAACAGCAATACAAGCCAGGCCGCCCACGAGCGGCCGCCGCATTACTGATAGCGCCGGCTTTTACAGCGCCTGGGTACGGGTTTCCAGCCACTGCAGGGCATCGCCGCGCAGATGCGGCGACAGCCGTTCACGCACTTCGGCGTGATAGGCGTTGAGCCAGCTGATTTCATCGCTGCGTAACAGGCTGATATCGAGGCAACGGGTATCGATCGGGCACAGCGTCAGCGTTTCGAAACGCAGGTACTCGCCGAACTCGGTCGTCTCGGCGGCCTGGTTCAGCACCAGGTTTTCGATCCGCACGCCCCAGCGGCCCGGGCGATAGATACCCGGTTCGATCGAAGTGATCATGCCGATTTCCATCGCGGTATGCGCTTCCGGCGCCGCAGCGGAAATGCTTTGCGGGCCTTCGTGGACATTCAGGAAATAACCTACGCCGTGGCCGGTGCCATGACCGTAATCGACGCCGGCAGCCCAGATCGGCGCACGTGCGATAGCGTCCAGCAGCGGCGATTTGATCGAACGCGGGAATTGCGCGGCAGACAAGGCAATCACACCTTTCAGCACCAGCGAACAATCGCGCTTTTGGGCGGCCGAGGGCTGGCCGATCGGCACCATGCGCGTAATGTCTGTAGTGCCGCCCACATACTGGCCGCCGGAATCGATCAGCAGCAAGCCGTCGCCGCTGATGGTGGCATGCGATTCTTCGGTAGCCTTGTAGTGCGGCATGGCGCCGTTGGGATTGAACCCGGCGATGGTGCCGAAGCTCGGACTGACGAAACCCGGACGCCGGGCACGCGCGGCCGTGATGTGGGTGTCGATCATCAGTTCGGTGACGGTTTCGCGGCCCAGCGCCTGCTCCAGCCAGGTAAAGAATTCGCACAGCGCCGCGCCGTCCTGTTCCATGGTGAGGCGCACATGGGCAATCTCTTCCGGGGTTTTGCGCGATTTGGCGAAAGTGGTCGGATTGAATGCTTCCACCACCTTGAGCGTGGCCGGCACCGCCTGCCGCAAGCCCAGGGTGATGCGGCGCGGATCGATCAGCAGCGTGGCGCCGGCCGGCAAGGCGGCCAAGGCCGCGGTCGCTTGCGCATAAGGCGCCAGGACGATGCCGTCCTCGCTGAGAATGTCGCGCAGGGCCGCCGGCACTTTGCCGTCGGCGAGAAACAGCGTGGTCTGTTGCGGGCCGACCAGAGCGTGGGCCAGGAAGACCGGATTGTAGTTGACGTCGGCGCCACGCAGATTGAACAGATAGGCGATATCGTCCAGGGTAGAAATGAAGTGCCATTGCGCGCCATGCTGTTGCATGGATAGCCGCAATTGTTCCAGCTTGGCGGCGCGCGACAGCGGCGCATGCGATGCCTGGTGTTGATACACTTCCGCCATCGGCAGGCCCGGACGCTCGCTCCAGACCTCTTCCAGCAAGTCCAGATCGCTGCGCAATGTGCTGCCGCCCTTGGCCAGCGCCTGTTCCAGCGCGCGTGCGGTGGCCAGCCCAAGCACTGCGGCATCGACTGCCAGCGTCTGGCCGGCAGCCAGGTTGGCGGCCAGCCAGTCGAGATGCAGCAAGCTGCCGCCGGTCGGGATTTTCATCAGCATGATTTCCGTGCCGGCCAGTTCGGCTTCGGCTTGCGACCAATAGCGGCTATCGGCCCACAGGCCGGCAAAATCGGCGGTAATGATCAAAGTCGCCATCGAACCGGTGAATCCCGACAGCCACTCCCTGCCTTTCCATCGTCCCGGCAGGTACTCGGACAAGTGCGGATCGGCCGAAGGAATCAGGCAGGCGTCGACATTATGGCGTTTCATGGCGTCGCGCAGCAACTGGATGCGTGGCGCGGCGGTAGTCTGGGAGAAAGTTCGGGAATTCATCGTTGGCAGTGGGCAGATAGGCTATTCGGAACAAATCGGATGGTTGGTGTTTGCTTACCGTGAAGGTAGCTAGCATACCACTGCGCGCAGGGAAACGGGGGTTGCGGCGAGGGCTGCCATCTCCCCCAACCGGGAACCTGAAAAACGAGTAAGCTCACACCTCAATGCAGTTGCAAAAAACTGATCATCATAATTTCTCTCAGAGGAAATCGTCATGACGCGCAAAACACCCATCGAGCGCTACCGCAACATCGGCATCAGCGCCCATATCGACGCCGGCAAGACCACCACGACCGAGCGCATCCTGTTTTATTCCGGCGTCAGCCACAAGATCGGCGAAGTGCACGACGGCACCGCCACCATGGACTGGATGGAGCAGGAACAGGAACGCGGCATCACGATCACCTCGGCGGCCACCACCTGCTTCTGGCAAGGCATGGCCGGCAACTACCCGATCCACCGCATCAACATCATCGACACCCCTGGCCACGTCGATTTCACGATTGAAGTGGAACGCTCGATGCGGGTGCTGGATGGCGCCTGCATGGTGTACGACGCCGTTGGCGGCGTCCAGCCGCAATCCGAAACCGTCTGGCGCCAGGCCAACAAGTATGGCGTGCCGCGGCTGGCTTTTGTCAACAAGATGGACCGCGTCGGCGCCGATTTTTTCCGGGTGCACCAGCAAATCCAGGACCGCCTCAAGGGCAATCCGGTGCTGGTGCAGATTCCGGTCGGCGCCGAGGAGAATTTCCACGGCGTGGTCGACCTGATCAAGATGAAGGCCATCATGTGGGACGACGCCAGCCAGGGCGTCAAGTTCGAGTACATCGAGATTCCGGCGGCGCTGCAAGAGAGCGCCAAGGAGTGGCGCGGCCGCATGCTGGAAGCGGCGGCCGACGCCAGCGACGCCATGATGAAGAAATACCTGGATGGCGACGACCTCAGCGAGGATGAAATCAAGGCCGCCCTGCGGCAGCGCACGATCGCGGGCGAAATCGTGCCGATGCTGTGCGGCAGCGCCTTCAAGAACCGTGGCGTGCAAGCCTTGCTGGACGCCGTCATCGATTTCCTGCCTGCACCTACCGACATCCCGCCAGTCAAAGGCCACGACCAGGACGATCTGGTGGTTGAACGGAGCGCCAGCGACGACGAGAAATTCTCCGCCCTCACCTTCAAGATCATGACCGATCCGTTTATCGGCCACCTGAGCTACTTCCGGGTCTATTCCGGCGTGCTGATCTCCGGCGATACGGTATTCAATCCGAACAAGGGCAAGAAGGAAAGAATCGGCCGCGTGCTGCAGATGCACGCCAATCACCGCACCGAAATAAGCGAAGTGTACGCCGGCGACATCGCCGCCGCGGTCGGCCTCAAGGAAGCCAGCACCGGCGATACCTTGTGCGATCCGGGCAGTATCATCATGCTGGAAAAAATGATTTTTCCGGATACTGTGATTTCGCAGGCAGTCGAGCCGAAGACCAAGGCCGACCAGGAAAAAATGGGGGTTGCGCTGAGCCGGTTGGCCGAGGAAGACCCGTCGTTCCGCGTCAAGACCGATGAAGAATCCGGCCAGACCATCATTTCCGGCATGGGTGAATTGCACCTGGAAGTGCTGGTGGAACGCATGCGGCGCGAATTCAGCGTCGAAGCCTCGGTTGGCAAGCCGCAAGTGGCCTTCCGCGAAACCATCCGCAAGATATGCGAATCGAGCGAAGGCAAATTCATCAAGCAATCCGGCGGCCGCGGGCAGTATGGCCACGTCGTGTTGAAAATCGAACCGCAAACGCCCGGCAAGGGCTTTGAATTCGTCGACGCCATCAAGGGCGGCACCGTGCCGCGCGAATATATCCCGGCGGTTGAAAAAGGCGTACGTGAAACGCTGGCTACCGGCGTCCTGGCGGGCTATCCGGTGGTCGATGTCAAGGTCACGCTGTTCTTCGGCTCCTCGCACGATGTCGATTCCAACGAAAACGCCTATCGCATGGCGGCCTCGATGGCCTTCAAGGATGGCTGCCGCAAAGCCAGCCCGGCCTTGCTGGAACCGATGATGGCGGTCGAGGTGGAAACGCCGGAAGAAAAAATGGGCGACGTGATTGGCGATTTGTCGTCGCGGCGCGGCATGATCCAGAGCATGGATGACATTCCAGGCGGCGTCGGCAAGATCGTCCGCGCCGAAGTGCCGCTAGCCGAAATGTTCGGCTACTCCACCACTCTGCGTTCGCTAACCCAGGGCCGCGCCACCTATACGATGGAGTTCAAGCACTACGCGGAAGCGCCCGCCAACATAACCGATGCGGTGATCAATGCCAAGCATGTGGGGACGTCAAAGCATTAACGCCGATAAAGAACCGTGGGCCGGAAGAGTGCAACACCATCCGGCCTGCGATGCAATCACAATTCGTTTTCGTCGAGATCGTGTTCCATGCCGTCAATCGGCAGCAAGTGCCCGAGCTTGGCTGCCTTGGTGTCCAGGTAGCGGGTATTGAAGGGATTACGGTTGAGTATCAGCGGAATCCGCTCGATCACGTTGATGCCGATTTTTTGCAGCGCCGCGACCTTGCGCGGATTGTTGGTCATCAGCCGCAGTGCCGTAATGTCCAGATGTTCCAGCATGGTTTCGCAGATGCTGTAGTCGCGTAAATCTGCCGCAAAACCCAGTTGCTGGTTGGCTTCCACGGTATCGGCGCCGCCATCTTGTATATGGTAGGCGCGAATCTTGTTGATCAAACCGATGCCGCGCCCTTCCTGGCGCAGATACAAGATGGTTCCGCGCCCTTCGGCGGCGATTTTTTGCAAGGCGCCTTCGAGCTGCGCGCCGCAATCGCAGCGCTGGCTGAACAGCGCATCGCCGGTCAGGCACTCGGAATGGACGCGCGCAAGTACCGGCGCGCCGTCGTTGACTTCGCCCAGTGTCAGGGCCAGATGTTCTTTACCGGTGCTATGTTCGATAAACGCATGCAGCTGGAATGTTGCCCATGGCGTCGGCAGCGCGCACGACGTCACATACTCCAGGTTGTGATTGATTGAGGCGGCAGGTAGATTGCCTTTATTATTAGTGGTGCTCATCAGATAGGTTCGAGGTGAATAAAAGGCATGTCATTGCATAAATGATATGCCTGAAAAATGATATTTGTTCTAACATTGTCCGACACAGGGTTCATTTTACGATCATTCGAAAAACTACGTATGACAGCGTATCCCGAGGACAACTCCCGGCCATATAAGTAGAGAACATAAGTAGGGCTTAATCCGGCGATTTCAACACTCTCTCATCTACTCGGGGAATTTATTGTTAGAATCTCATCTACTCAAATTTAAGACCATCAATGCTTGAAGTCCCTGACCTGATTGCCTGCGAAGGATGCGATGCGCTGTATCGCAAGCCGACCTTGCGCCGTGGAGAAATCGCCCACTGCCCGCGTTGCGGCACCGAACTGGAGCGCGACGAAGGCCGCCAGCGCGACCGTATCCTGCCGCTGACCGTCGCCAGCCTGATCATGTTCCTGATTGCCAACAGCTTTCCAATTGTCGAAATCGAGCTGCAAGGCTTGCGCAGCCAGACCACCCTGTTCGGCGCGGTGCTGTCGCTGACCACCGAGGGCATGTCGCTGGTAGCCATGCTGGTGCTCGCGACCACCATTCTGTTTCCGTTGCTGCAATTGTTGTTTTTACTGTATTTACTGCTATCGCTACGCAAACAGCAGCGCCCGCCCGGCTTCAGATGGCTGGTGCGCGCCATGCAAAACCTGCGACCATGGGGCATGGTAGAGGTGTTTCTGCTAGGGGTGCTGGTGGCGGTGGTGAAATTATCGAACATGGCGACGGTGATTCCCGGTGTGGCGTTATGGGCGTTCGGGGTGCTGACCGTACTGTTGACTGCTGTGGTTTCCTTCAATCCGCGCCATTTCTGGCAGATGGCGTTCGCCGGCAAGGATCACCATGAATAAGGCCGGCAGCCTCAGCGCTAGCGACAACAACGACAACGGCCCGATCATTGTCGCCGGCGACGCCGATCTGCCGGTGCATACCGCGGCCAGCCACGACATGATGTCTTGCCATCATTGCGCAACAGTGTGGCAGGAAGTCCGCGAACATGAAGACTGCCAGCGCTGCGGCACGCCGCTGCACATGCGCAAGCCGCATAGCATCATGCGCAGCTGGGCCTTGCTGATCGCCGCTTGCATCATGTACATCCCGGCCAACCTGCTGCCGGTGATGGTCACCAAAACCCTGTTGGGCACGCAGCAGGACACCATCATGAGCGGCGTCATCTATTTCTGGGTGTCCGGCTCCTGGGAGCTGGCGGCGATCATCTTTATCGCCAGTTTCCTGGTGCCGCTGTTCAAGCTGGCCTCGCTGATCCTGCTGACGCTGACGGCGCAAAGGCAAAGCCGCTGGCGCCGCCTGCAACGCGCCAAGCTGTATCGCCTGGTTGAAATCATCGGCCGCTGGTCGATGCTGGACGTGTTCGTGGTGTCGCTGCTGGCTGGGCTGGTGCAGATTGAAGGATTCGCCAAGATCACGGCCGGTTTCGGCGTGGTGGCGTTTGCCTCGGTGGTGGTGCTGACGATGCTGGCCGCGCTCAGCTTCGATCCACGCCTCACCTGGGATAGCAGCGATACGGAATTGACAGCAAATCAAAGTAACAGAATGAAAGCACAAGATGAGTGACGAGAATACTTTGCCTGGCGCCCCGCCAGGCAGCCAGCCTCCGGCCCTGCCGCCTTTACCCGAACCCAAGCTGAGCCGCAAACGCGACTGGCTGCCGTCGCTGATCTGGCTGATCCCGATTGTCGCCGCCGTGGTCGGCCTGACGCTGGTGGTCAAGATCCTGGTCGAGCGCGGCCCCTCGATCACCATCACTTTCCGCACTGCCGAAGGGCTGGAAGCCGGCAAGACCAAGGTCAAGTACAAGGATGTCGACATCGGCCTGGTGCAAACCATCAAGCTCAGCAAAGACCGCTCGCACGTGCTGGCCAACGTCCAGCTGTCGAAAGAAGCCGACAGCTTCACAGCCGCCGACACCCGCTTCTGGGTAGTGCGGCCACGCGTAGCGGCTTCCGGCGTTTCCGGGCTGGGAACCCTGCTGTCGGGCGCCTACATCGGCGCCGACGCCGGCACCGCCAAGGATACCAAGGACGAATTTACCGGGTTGGAAGTCCAGCCTATCGTCACGCAGGACGCCTCGGGCAAGCAATACATGCTGCACACGACCGATATCGGCTCGCTGGATATCGGTTCGCCGATCTATTTCCGCCACATCAAAGTCGGCCAACTGGCGGCTTACGACCTCGATGAAGACGGTAAAGGCGTGACCCTGCGCATTTTCATCAATTCGCCTTACGACAAATTCATCGGCGTCAATACCCGCTTCTGGCATGCCAGCGGCTTCGACATGCAAATCAACGCCAGCGGCTTCAAGCTGCGCACGCAATCGCTGGCGACCGTGGTACTGGGCGGCATCGCGTTCCAGTCGCCGGATGACGAACTGGGCATGAAAGCCAAGGAAAACACCACCTTCAACCTCGCTGAAGATGAAGAAACCGCCTTGAAAGAACCGGATGGACCGTCGGAAACCGTGGTCATGTATTTCAACCAGTCGCTGCGCGGCCTGACGCCGGGCACCACAATTGACTTCCGTGGCGTGGTGCTGGGAGAAGTCAAATCGATAGGCATCCAGTATGACACCAAGCAGCGCGAATTCCAGATGCCGGTAGCGGTACAGATCTATCCGGAACGATTGGGCCGCAAATATGCCGAAGATGAGCGGCGATCCACCTATACCGCCAAGCAGAGGCTGGAATACATGGTCAGCCGCGGCCTGCGGGCACAGCTACGTACAGGTAACCTGCTGACCGGCCAGCTGTATATCGCGCTCGACTTTTTCCCGAAAGCGCCGCCGGTGAAATTCGATACCTCGACGTCAGTGATCGTGCTGCCTACGATTCCGAACAGTCTCGATGAAATCCAGTCGCAGATCGCCGAGATTGCCAGGAAACTGAGCAAGGTGCCGTTCGACCAGATCGCCGCCGACCTGCAAAAGACCATCGGCACCATGAACCGCACGCTGCTCAACGCCGAACAGCTGACCAAGAGCCTGAACAACGATGTTGCGCCGGAAATCATGGCGGCGATGAAAGATGTGCGCAAGACGCTGGACAACGCCGACCGCACCCTGTCCGACAATTCGCCGCTGCAGCAAGACATCCGCCAGACCTTGCAAGAGCTGACACGCTCGGCAGCCTCGGTGCGGATCTTGACCGATTACCTGGAACGTCATCCGGAATCCCTGATTCGCGGCAAGCAAGAGGAAAGCAACAAATGATAACGACCAAGACCACATCAAACCGCCTGTGCAGCGCCATTCTCACCCTGGCAGCAGCGCTGGCGCTGGCCGGCTGCGCCTCCAGCCCGACGCGCTTCTATACGCTCTCGACGCCGCCGCAAGCGCAGACGCAGACGCAAAATTCCCGGTTATTTATCGAAATTTCACCAATCGCCCTGCCCGAGCGGCTGGCGCGGCCGCAACTGGTGGTGAGAAGCGCGGGCAGCAGTTCCGGCGCTCGGGTCGATATCCTGGAGCAGGAGCGCTGGTCCTCACCATTCAACAACGAATTGCGCGATGCGCTGGCTAGCGGCATCGCCAACCGCCTCGGCGCGATCGATGTCAGCCGCAGCGGCAGGCCGACCGACCAGCCGGTCTACCGGATCGCCATCGAGTTGCGCGAATTCGATGCGGCGCCGGGCGACAAAGTACAGGCGACCTATGGCTGGAGCATCACCCGCTCGGACAATGCCAAGACCAGCGCCTGCCAGTTGAGCGTATCGCAGCCGGTCGCTGCCGGCATTGATGCTCTGGTGCAGGGCGTACAACGGACGGTGGCGGATGCGGTCAACGCTATCGCCGCCAATGTCACTACGTTCAAAAGTGGCGCCACGCCTGCTTGCCCAAGCTGAGCATGCAAAACGGCAGCCCGCATGAGGCCAACCAGTCGCCACGATGAACAAACAGCGTGAACTGAAAAAATCCAAGAATATCGCCCTGTTATTTTTGGCAGTCGCCAGCGCTGTGTTTATCGCTACCTTGTTCATTCCGGGCGGCTTCTGGCCCGACCTGGTCAAGGCGGTCTCCGAAGCGGCGATGGTGGGCGCGCTGGCCGACTGGTTTGCGGTGCATGCCCTGTTCCGGCGGGTGCCGATTCCGCTGCTGTCGCGCCATACCGCCATCATCCCCAGGAATAAAGACAAGATCGCGGACAATCTGGCGATCTTCGTCAAGGACAAGTTCTTTGACATCGACTCCATCGCCGGCCTGATCCGCAAACACGATCCTGCCAACCTGCTTTCGACCTGGCTGATCGCACCGGGCAATACCGAAAACCTCGGCCGCCACTTGCTGACGGTAGCCGCGCGCATGCTGGATTTCATCGAGGACGCGCCGGTGCAACGCTTCATGACACGTGCGCTTCACGTGGCGCTGGCAAAGGTGGATTTGTCGCAATCGGCAGGCGTGATCCTCGGACATTTGACCAAGGATGGCCGCCATCAGGCTTTGCTGGATGAAGCACTGTTGCAATGCGCGGATTTGCTGGCGAACCAGGATACGCAAGACCTGATCGCCAGCGAAATCGTGATCTGGCTGAAACAGGATCATCCGCTGAAGGAAAAGGTCCTGCCGTCCGAATGGATAGGCCGGCAAGGCGCGGATATCGCAGTCAATGCCGTCAGCCACCTGCTTGCCGAGATCAGCGCCAATAAAAACCACGCCTTGCGCGGCAGGTTCGATGACTTTACCAAACGTTTTATCGGGCAGCTCAAAGACGATCCGGAATTCATCGAAAAAGGTGAGCAGATCAAAGCCTACCTGCTCAATGATCCAATCCTGAACAACTATCTGAAAGACCTGTGGGGCTCGCTGCGGGCGTGGCTGAAAGACAACCTGGAACGCAGCGATTCCCTGCTGCACCGGAACATTGTCGCCGCCGGACTTTGGCTTGGAAAGACACTGGCGGACGATCCTGCCTTGCGCCGCTCGGTCAATGCGCATCTTGAGGACGCGGCAAAAAACATGGCGCCGGACTTCGCTGATTTCCTGACTCGCCATATCAGCGATACCGTCAAGAATTGGGACAGCAAGGAAATGGCGCAACAGATCGAGCTGAACATCGGCAAGGATCTGCAATGGATACGCATCAACGGCACCATCGTCGGTGGCCTGATCGGCTTGCTGTTGTATCTGATTTCACAACTGCGGCAATGGATGCCGCATTTTTAAAAACCCTCAGCTCTTCATGCCGATGAGCGATCAGAACCGCTCGTAACCCAGCAGATAACGCCACTCGCCGACCGCCAGGCTAGCCATCGGCAAACGGCCGATGCGTATGCGTTTGATGGACATCACTTGCAATCCGACCTGTTCGCACATATGCGCCAACAAGCCACGCGGCGGCGCCTTGAGAGCGAAACGCAGGCGCTTTTCATTCTGCCAGCTGACCTTGATCGGCGGCAGCGGCTTGCGGTTGAAACTGAGACCGTGATTCAGCAATTTCAAACCGTCAGGAATGATGTCGCCAGCGACTTCAACAATGAATTCGTGTTCGATCTTGGCGGCGTCATCGACCAGCTTGCGCGTTACTCGCCAATCCTGGCTGAAAATCAGCAAGCCGCTAGCCAGCGCTTCCAGGGGTTCAATCAGGTTCAGGTTGCTCAGGTGGCGCTTGAGAAAGCGCAATTCGGCGCGGTCGCCGGCAGCGCGCTTGTCCGGCGCAATCAGACGCTCCGCCAGCTCGGCCATCGGCGTCTCGGCGAACAGATTCAGTCCGGCCGGCTTGTGGAACAGGATGGTGACCGGATCTTGCTGTTCCAGCGTGGCTTCGGGCAGCAGTTCGATTTGTTGCCGGGCGTTGATGCGAAGCCCAGGCTCTTCCACCACCACGCCATCGACCTTGACCCAGCCACCTTCAATATATTGCTCGGCTTCGCGGCGGGAACAGGAAACCTGTTCGGCGAGCTGTTTTGCGAGACGGATCGACATAGCAACGTTCATTTTTTTTGCCGTACCCGTTGCTGCTGCTTTTTTTGCGTCTGCTGTTTGTTCTGTTTGCGCTCGAATAGCGTTATCGCATCTTTCTTCGCTTGCTCGACCGTACACATCTCCGGACGGTCGTCGTGCAGGCTGAAAAAATCGACTTCTTGTGCATCAACAACCAACTTGATGGCTTCGGCATCCTCCAGCTCGTAAAGTTCAGTGAGGATGGTTGCCACTTCATCGAGAAATTCTTCGTAGGTCATGATCTAACTCCTGTGTTTCCTGGTATTTCCTGCCTTGCTCACCTTCATCCATTTTGTTACAGGAAGAGCCCGGCGGCCGTATTTTCTCATCAAACCGTCCTGAAGACCAAGTTATCGGCCTCAACCTGGCTTGACTGGCGGCGTCAGTTCAATAAATTTATGCCAGGCACGCTTGATTTTCGATGCGCGCTGCCGGTCGCCGCTGTCCAGCAATGCCAGCGTCAAATCGCAATGCGACTCCAGCTCAGGCCGCCGACCGGCGATTTGCTGCAGCAGGCCGCCGGCCACGCTGAGGTCATTTGACGCACCCAATATATCCTGCAGATCGCTCAAACCCTCGACATAGCTGCGCATCCGTTTAAGCGGAAAATACGAGGCGAAGAACTCCGCTGCATAGCGCACCTTCTTGGCCGCGATCCTGAGCCGATGCCGTTTGGCAGCGTCATGGCGCTTGACGCCCTTGCCACGCTTCAAGAGTTTTTTCTGCAAACCGGCCAGCTTGCTGCGAGCGAATTTCTTCAGCGGCGCCGATAGCGCAGCAATCTGCTCGGCACTTTGCTGCTGGCGCCAGCGCCGCCCCTCCAGCCAGCTGCCCAACAATAGCAATAACCGTGCATAAGCATGGGAATTCACGGCATTTGCGGCAGCATGACGATGCTTGTCTGCTTCAGCGATTGCAAGCTGCCGCAGATGATCCAGCTGGGATTCATCCTGGCATCGTCTCATCGCCACGCCCAGGGTGGATACCGCCAGCACCTCCCAGTCGCGCGCCGGTCCCAGCATGCCGGCCAGCCAGCGCAACTGCATGGCGATCTCCGGCGGCGGCTGGATAAACTGTTTAAACATACTCAAGGTAGCGCGCAGGCGCCGCAGCCCAACCCGCATCTGATGCAGATGTTCCGGATCGCGGCCATGCATCACGCCGTCTTCGTTGCCCTGTATCTGCGCCAGGCAGTTGTGCATCAATACCTGGAATCCCTGCTCGACCGTCAGCACCGGCGACAGGCTGACTGGCTGCGCTTTGGCTACCGTCGGGGCTTGCGGCGCGTGCATGGCATAACCGCGTTCGGCCTTGCTGACATTGGCGGCGCGCAGCGGCAAACTGATTTGCAGTTCGAGGGCGACATCGAACAGGCTGGCTGAATCGCCCGATTTCAATTCCAGCTCAACTTCGCTGATAAGAGTGGATTGATCGCCGTGCAGCACTGCGCCCTGATCCAGCGCCAGCTCGATTTCCGCACCGGAAGGCATGCGCAACATCCAGATAGTGCGCCGGAACCGGGTTGTAAAGATCGGCTGCAAGCGCCCCGCCAGGGCCGGCGCCGATAATAATTCAGCGACTGCCGAGCCGGCTTCGATCAGTCCGAGCAAAGCCGGCAAATCGGGCGTGCCGCCGCGAATCTCCGATTCCCATTCTGGCCGCTGATGCAAACCCGCGGCTACCTGACCGCCGCTTTTGCAGGTCTGGATCAGGCGCCGGCCCACTTTGCGTATCCGCAAGGCAGTGTGATTTTGCTTGAGATGCAGGTCAGGCGTATCGAAGTAAATACTGTTCAGCTGCTGCGAACGCGGCTTGTCGATTGCATATTTCTTTAACAAGAGGTGGCGCCGGAAGCGATTTACATCGACCGGATCCAGCAACAGTTTTAATTCGATTTCCATATCTTCCAATGTAAAACAAAACAGAGGTTAACAGTAAGTCCGTCTGACGAAACGCCCTTGGTCTTGACCATATACCTACAGCATATACGGCTGGATAGGTGCTGCGCCAGTATTTATCGGTAGCGATAAAGCAATTAATTTGCAATCGCTTACCCGATTCCTGATTTTACATTCATGCCCGCAAAGCAACAAACTATTTTTAATTTTAATTTCATTTATCAGCATCCATTTATCAATAAATTCGCTTTATTTACGCAATAAATCATTAAAAAAACGGCAAACTTTATTTAACAATTATTATCAAAAAGAAATTTATTTATCATATTTTCTTCAAAAATAGTGCTAACAAGAAAATAAAACAACGGAAAACGAAGAAAAAACATAAATATTTCCTCCGTGTTACATCGACTTGAAGATTGATACAAAATGAAATTGCGACGCTCCAAACGGCAACAAAAGCGGCGGGCGTTGTTTATCAAATGGACGCATGAAATCCAGTCTGATGAAGCTTTGCAAACCATGCTTTACGGCCGATTTACCGAGTTGGCTGTAACAAAAGGCATGAAGCGAAATTGATCATTTCCTTATCAATAATATGGAGCACTCACAGATGAAGAAGACGTTTTTGGCATCAGCAGTCGCCGCAATCGGGTTCATGAACGCCCCCATCGCCTTCGGCGCCGATCAAGCCGCGCCGCCCTCGGACGGTCTCGAACGCATCACCATCACCGGTTCGAATATCTCGCGCATCAACAAAGAAGGCCCGACTGCGGTCGAAGTGATCAAGCGCGAAGAAATTGAAAAATCCGGCGCCAGCACCGTTCTTGAATTGCTGAGCAAACTACCTTCCGTTTCGGTCGGCCTGGACGGCAACAGCAATACATCCTTTGCCCAGGGCGCAGCTTCAGTTGGCTTGCGAGGCCTGGATGCCAAATACACGTTGATTCTGCTCAACGGCCGTCGCCTCGCGAACTACGGTTTTGCCGACGGCGCCGAAAATTCTTTTGTTGACTTGAACAACCTGCCGCTGGCGGCGATTGAATCCGTCGAAATCCTGCGTGATGGCGCTTCAGCAATCTACGGCTCCGACGCGGTGGCCGGCGTAGTCAACTTCAAGACCAAGAGAAATTATCAGGGCGTCGAAGGTACCGCCAATCTCGGCACCAATCAGAAGGGCGACGGCGGCACCGCCAGCGCCAGCGTTACGGCTGGCTGGGGCGATCTGGACAAGGACGGCCAGAACCTGCTGCTGACGGTTGACGTCTTCCGCCGCAACCCCCTGTTGAGCGACAAGCACGATGCCACCGCTGATCAGGATTTCCGCCGTTTTGGCGGCAGCGATAAACGCAGCGTGGACCGCTATCTGGGCAGCGTCAATGACTTTACAACCGGGGAGCCAGGCTTCGTCATACCCGGCTGCCGCGGCACAGTCGGCGTCAGCAGCGGCACTCAGGACACGCGTTGCTACACCAACCAGACCACTCAACTCTCCCCCAAAATTTTGCGTGGCGGGATTTCCGCGATCTTTACCAAGAGACTCAGCGGCCAGGATGAACTGTTCGGCGAAGCCAGTTTCAACCATAGCGAAACCAGCGTAGAGTATGGCTTGCCGAGCTTCGACCCGTCCTTCATCGGCAAGACCGCCGGCTCGACCAACCCTGGCCTGGCCAACCTGCCAGGTCCTAGCGCGGATGGTTCCTTGCAAGGATTTACGCCCGGCGATCAGCTGCGCTTGTTCCGCAGCATTTACGAAGCGCCGGCCACCGTAAATAAAATCACCAGCGATACCATCCGCCTGGTAGGCGGATGGCGCGGCACGATTGGCAAATGGGACAGTGAAGGCGCCATCAGCCTCAACCAGAACCGCCTCAAGGACGTTGCCTCGAATTCGGTACTGAAGGACGTCTCCTCGGCATCCCTGCAAAGCGGTTTGCTTGGCAACGGCGGCTACGATCCGTTTGCCTACTGGAATCCAGCCAGCGTGATTAACCCGATGCTGACCACAACTGAGCGTGTGGCGGTATCGCGCCTCGAAACACTGGACTGGAAAATGTCTGCACCGGAATTGTTTTCCTTCAACGACGCACCGGTCGGCTTTGCCTGGGGTGCGCAAGCCAGTCACGAATCCATCGACGACCATCCGGATCCGCTCAACGTAGCCGGCAACATCGTCAACGCCGGCGCCACGGCCAGCAACGCCAGCCGTTCGATCTATTCGCTCTATGGCGAATTCAATGTACCGCTGATGAAGCAGGTCGAAATGCAGCTGGCTTTGCGCGGCGACCACTACAGCGATTTTGGCACTTCATTTAATCCGAAAATCGCCCTGGCCTGGCGTCCTAGCAAGGAAATTCTGCTGCGCGGTTCAGCCACCACCTCGTTCAAGGCGCCTACTTTGCCCGAAATGAGCTCGACCACTGCCGGCTATGCCAACGGTATCGCCGACTTGGCCCGCTGTGGTCCGCTCGGTTATACCGGGGCAAATTGCAGCTACAGCCCGAGGCAGTATGTGTCGGGCAATCCGGACCTGAAGGCAGAAAAAGCCAACAACTACTCACTCGGCATCGTACTGCAGCCGCTGAAAGGCTTGTCTGCATCGGTCGACTGGTATGCGATCAAGCAGCGCAACACAATCCAGGCGCTGGATCCGCAGTATATCGTCGACAACGAAGATATCATTCCGGGTTACGCCGCTCTGGTCGGGCGCGACCCGCGCAATCCTGCGCTGGAAGCCAGATATCCGGGGCTGAACAAGGGCCGTATCAACAGCATCACCACACCCTATATCAATGTCGGCAAAACCGACATTCAGGGGCTGGATATCGACTTGTCATATGAGTTGCCGCTGGCAGGATGGGGTAAGCTGAAATTCCGTGAAGTCAATGACTATACGCTGACATACAAACAAAGCATCACGCCAGGCACCTCCCCGCAAAGCCGGCTTGATTCCATCTATCATCCGCGCTGGAGCAATTCCTTCCGCACGGCTTATGAGTATGCCAACACCGAACTCGCCTTGACGGCCCGGACCCAGGCCAGCACGCTGAACATCGACGACCCGACCCACACTCAGGATCCTGCCATCACCAATGCGCGCATCGGTTCTTTCACTGTCTGGGACTTGAACCTGAACACCAAGGTCAACAAAAGCATGACCTTGAATTTCGGCGTCAACAACGTATTTGACAAGGGCCCGGTATATGCCAACACGGCTTATAAGGACGACTTCGTGCAAAGCATCAATGATCTGGTGGGACGCTATTTCTACGTGAATATGCGCTATCAGTTTCAATAATGGCTTGCATGTGCCTCGCCTAAGGCCCTCTGCCTAGGTACCGTTTTTGATACGCCGCCGGGCAAGCATATCGCAAGATATGCTTGCCCGGTTATTTCTCTGAAACTCCTGCAGCTACTGTCAAGAGCCCGGCTAACCTTCGTCCATTTAGTCGGTCAATTTCTGTGCACGTTGCTGCACGTCGCTCAAATTTCCTTTTACCGCTGCCGCCAGGCGCGTCCCATAATCAGCATCGGCCTTGTAGAAATGGCTGAGCATGATCTGCTTGATTTCTGCATTCTTCACCTGCCCCAGATCCGCAGCCAGGTTGCCGACCAGGTTTTCCCTGTCTTGTTTGGACAGCGAACGGTAAAAATCGCCGGCCTGGGTGAAGTTGTCGGTTTTTGCGATCGCGGCCTGTTGCGTGCTGCCGGACAACGGCATTTGCACCGGTTTATAAGCCGGGTCGTCGACTGCGCTGCCGTTCTCCCGTGAAGGCTGGTAGTTGACGTCACCGCTGCGCTTGCCGGTATCGCCTGCGCCATCGGCGTTGTAATTGTTCACCTTGACCAGCGGCTGATTGACCGGGATCAGCTGGTTGTTGGGGCCCAACCGATGCAGTTGCGTATCTGCATAGGAGAACATCCGGCCTTGCAGCAAACGGTCTTCCGATGCTTCAATGCCAGGCACTAGATGGGAAGGCGCAAACGCCACCATTTCCGTAGTTTCGAAAAAATTCTCCGGTACCTTGTTCAGGGTCATGGTGCCGATTTTGGTTTCGGCGATGCCCGGCCAGACCTTGGTGGCGTCCAGCGGGTCGAACTTGAATTTATCGAGGTCTTCCGGCTTCAGGATCTGCACATACAGATCCCACTTGGGAAAATCGCCGCGCTTGATTGCCGCATACAGGTCGTTGGTCAGGTTATTGAAGTCCTCGCCCTGCACGTGTGCGGCTTCGGCGCGGGTCAGGTTCTTCTCGCCCTGCAGGCTCTTCCAGTGGAATTTCACATAGCGCACCTGGTGTTGGGCGTTAACCATCTTGTAGGCATGTACGCCATTGCCGTCCATCATGCGGTAGGACGCCGGAATGCCGAGATCGGAATACACCCGGGTCAGCATGCTGGTGCTTTCCGGTTGATGGCTGAAGAAATCGAAGAAGCGGTTCGGGTCTTGCGCGTTAGTGACCGGCGACGGCTTCAGAGAATGCACCATGTCTGGAAACTTGATAGCGTCGCGAATGAAAAATACCGGCAGGTTATTGCCGACCAGATCCCAGTTGCCTTGATCGGTATAGAATTTGGTGGCAAAGCCACGCGGGTCACGCAAGGTTTCCGGCGATCCCTTGGGATGGATAACGGTAGAAAAGCGCACGAATACCGGCGTTTTCTTGCCAGCCGCGGCAAACAGGCTGGCGCGGGTCAGCTCCGACAGATTGGCCGAGGCGACAAACTCGCCGGAAGCGCCGGTGCCGCGTGCATGCACTACCCGTTCAGGAATCCGTTCACGGTCGAAGCGCTGCAGCTTTTCAATCAGATGTACATCTTGCAGCAAGTCCGGACCGCGTGGTCCCGCGGTCTGGGAATTCTGGTTGTCGCCCACCGCGGCGCCGTTGTCGCGGGTCATCATGGTTTGGGCGCTTGTACTGCTACCGAGCAATGCGGTCAATCCAATCGCAGCCAATTGTGTCACTGAATAAGCTCTCGGGAAATTCATGCTTGTTCCTCCTATTTATACGCAGAGTTGCGTATAGGCAATTTACACAAATAGATGATAACTATATAATTTCAATTATTAATTAATTTAATAAATTAAAACTATGGCTTGCGGCAACTAATGTAAACATGGTCGGCGAGATGCCTGACAGCAGTCCGGCGCAATATGGCGGCGGAGATTGCAAACAGGCGCCAGCTATAAACTCAGAATTTGTGACGCAAACCCAGACGCAGCATGCCTTGCCGCGCTGCCGACGACACATCGCTTGCCCCCGGAATATAGGCGCTGTCAAGCACCGAGCCGGTGGGGCTGCCGGCAACTTGCTGATAGACCGCCTGGGCGTAAATATCGGTACGCTTTGACAGGTCGTAATCGGCCATCAGGCCGAGCATGTGCCACTTCGGCTTGAAATTGGCTTCCGATGTATTGAATTTTCCTTGCGTAAAGGTGTACATCGCCGCCAGCGAAAAGGCGGGCGTGAATTGATATTTAGCGTTGAACTCATAGTTGTTGAACACCAGTTTGCTCAAACTACCTAAGGCTGGCGTAATCTCGCCGACATATACCGACGACAGCGGGTTGGTGAAGTTGGTATTCGAATACACGAAGCCGTAAGTGGCGTTGCCCATTATGTAATTGATCCCCGCGCCCGCAGTTCTCTGTTGTTCGGCGATGAAATTGGCGTCGTTGGTCGCGATCGAACCGATGGCGTTCGCGCCTGGCAGGCGGTTGTTCATATACGCGGCGGCGACGGCCCACGGACCGTTGACGTATTGGACGCCAAGGCTGTAAGTCAGGTTTGTCCGTTGCGCGCCAGCGGTTTCGCCGAAGCCGGCCAGGCTGCCGAAGCTGAAGCCGTTGTAGTCAGCGCTGGTGTATTTGACGGCATTATTTACACGGAACGAATTGTCCGTGTTGTCGTTGTCAAACGGATGCGAGAACAGGTAGCCGCCCCAGTTGCCATTGGCGGTCAACGGGCCGAGATAGTCTACAACCGAGTCGTACTGACGCCCCATGGTCAGCGTCCCTAGCTGTTTGTTGGACAAGCCGACGAACGCTTGCCTTCCGAACAAGCGCTGGCCTTGGCCCATGCCGCCGGTATCAGCGTTAAAACCGTTTTCCAGCTGGAAGACGGCGCTCAGGCCGCCGCCCAGATCTTCCTTGCCTTTGACGCCAAGCCGGCTACCAGACGGATAACCGCTTTCCATCTGGTAAGCGCGGCTGCCACCGGCATTATTGGTGAAGTTGAGTCCCAGATCCACGATACCGTAGATGGTGGCATTGGTTTGCGCCTGGGCGCTGCCGGCAATACAGCCCAGAACGCCCGCGATCAATACTAATTTTTTCATGCCATATCCTCAATTGATTGAAATCAGGGTTTCGTTTTAACCGCTATCCCTGTTGGTAAATTTTCCAGCCCTGCCATTGCGCGATAACGGGGATGGATGATCCATAATATATATAAAATGGCAATTGTAAAATATGCACTATTATTTTTTTACTATATTTTTCATATAGTTAAGATAAATCCCAATAATTTACCTCAGTATTTTTTGCAGCTGCGAATGTGCTTCATAGTGAGATAATGATATTTTCAAAAAAACATTTGCCGTAGGCTTTCCGGCTATTGTTGTACCTGTCTCGACTACGCAACTGCCCGGCATCGCTGTAGCCGCCCTTCGCGTCCGGCCCATTGATCGTTACAAAACATTTCTTAATTTTCCCATGGGAAATGTTATTCTCAATGTAGCGAAATACAACGACGCATGCCCGTCGTTCCTATGCGCATATCGGATGTCAGTCAAGCTGAAGAAGACGGCGGGGAGTCGCCATGAATGCAGGCTCGCAGGCAGAAGTCCTGGAATCTGAATATCTGTTGCGCGAGAAAGAAATGGTGGTGCGCAAAGATCAGTTTCATGTTCCAGGCACGCAGATCCACACCGCCGCGTGCGTGCTGGAATATCCTGATTGGGTCAACGCTTTCGCCGTTACGCGCGATAGCCAGGTGATTTTTGTGCGCCAATACCGTCACGCTGCCGCGGCCATGACGCTGGAAATTCCGGCGGGATGGGTGGAACCGCATGACCAGCATCCCGAAGCCGCCATCCGCCGTGAGCTGCGAGAGGAAACCGGCTACATCTTCGACCAGATCATTCCTCTGATTTCTGTCTCCCCCAATCCCGGCACCCACAACAACCAGATTCATTGCTTTCTGGCGCTGGGCGGCGCGGATACCGGCTCGAACGCGCTCGACCCCGACGAAAAAATAGAACTGGCCCTGCTCTCACTGACGGAGGTCGAACACCTTGTGGCATCCGGCACACTCATCGGCAACGTCCATCTGACCTGTATTTTCTATGCGTTGATGGAGCTCGGCCGGCTCCAATGGTCAGCGTCTGCACATGCAGACTAACCTGAATGCCAAAAGAAATGGCTCTCTTTCTGTCAGGCAAGCCCTCGATGTTGATGATCTTCCGGATTCATTTCCTGTCAACCGCGTTTAATCTGCGCGCATCGCTCTCAACGGCGTAGTATCAACTTGTCGTCCCGCAAAGAATTGCAATACATGCCTATTCCGTATCTGAGAAAGCTGACTGGCAAGGATCGCAGCCAGCAAGCGAATCGCCATCTAGCCTTTTTCCTGTCATTTATTGCCGGAGCCATCAACGCCGGCGGCTTCCTCGCGGTTGGGCAATATACCTCGCATATGTCCGGCATCGTGTCATCGATGGCAGACAATCTGGCGCTGGGATCGCTCGGGTTGATGCTGGCTGGACTGGCTTGCCTGCTGGCGTTCCTGGCAGGGGCGATGACTTCGGCGCTGCTGATCAACTGGGGCCGGCGCCAGGAACTGCAGGCGGAATACGCGCTGCCGCTGATGCTGGAAGCGGCTTTGCTTTTATTGTTCGGGCTGTTGGGCGGCAATCTTGAGGGCCACAAATGGCTGTTCGTGCCGATCACGGTCATCCTGCTGTGCTACATCATGGGCTTGCAGAATGCCATCATCACCAAGATTTCCAAGGCTGAAATCCGCACCACCCACGTCACCGGCATGGTGACCGATATCGGTATCGAACTTGGCAAACTGGCCTACTGGAACAAGCTCAAGCCGGACCACAGCCGGCCGCAAGTACTCGCCGACCGCGACAAACTGCGGTTGCTGGTAACGCTGGTGAGCTTGTTTTTCAGCGGTGGCCTGATCGGCGCAATGGGCTTCAAGCATGTCGGCTTCATCGCCACCGCACCGCTTGCCGCCACGCTGATGTGCCTGGCCGTTGTCCCTATCTTCGATGACTTCCTGAGATATCGGCGCAAGGCCTGACAATCATGTCAACTTGGTCAAAATCTCGCCATCTCTTATTTTTACAACGCGCATTTCAATATGCAAGCTGGTATGGCTGCGGCTACCCCGACCAGCCCGAAAACGCCTAGGTCAAATTCAGCGTGTTGGTCAAGTCTCCCAACGGCGCTTGCTGGTTTTCCAGGAATGCCACGTCGCGCGCCACCAGCGCGTCCAGCTTGCGCAAACCGTACACGCGCGTGATGAAACGCATGATCGAGGTAGTGTCGTACACGGTGTGATCGACGAAACCCTTCTTTGCATACGGTGAAATGATGGTCGCAGGAATCCGCGAGCCCGGTCCCCAGCGATCACCCTTGGGCGGCGCCACGTGGTCCCACCAGCCGCCATTTTCATCGTGCGTGACGATCACCACCATGTTCTGCCATTGCGGCCCGCGCTGCAAATGGGCGATCACATTGGCGATATGGCGGTCGCCGGATTCGACATCGGCGTAGCCGGCGTGCAGGTTGAGATTACCCTGAGGCTTATAGAAGCTGACCTTGGGCAAAAGTCCGGCGTCGACATCCGCCAGGAATTTATTGGTGGCAGGATCATCGCCCAATCCGGCGTCTTTCAGATGCGTCTCGCGCGCTTCCGTTCCCGGCGCAAAGCTCTTGAAATAGTTGAAAGGCTGGTGGTGATATTGGAAGTTCGGCACCGCATCGTCGTTGGCCTTCCCGTCCAGCGCCGCTTGCCAGGCACCGGAATACCAGCGCCAGCTGACGCCTTTTTCCGACAAACGGTCGCCGATGGTCGGATAGGTCTGCGGCGGCAGCACCATCGGATCGCCGGCGTCGGCGTAGGCGGCATCGCCGCCCTTGGCCGGCTTGACGAAACTCGGCTGATACGGCGGCGCCATGGTGTTGACCGCATAGCCATCCGGCGTGATGGCGCGGTCGCGCACAAATTTTGGCGGACCGTCGATGGCCGATGCCGGATTCTTGTCATCCAGTTTCAACCGCGTGCCCTTCGGGTCGTCGCCTTCCACGGTCGACACATTATGCCGCGCCGGACTGTTATGCACATCCGGATAGAAAGGCGTCTGGCCGGAAATCAGGAAGATATGGTTGAGGTAGGAACCGCCAAAGGCCGACATGAAAAAATTGTCGCACAAGGTATATTGCTCGGCCAATTTCCACAGGCGCAGCTTGCTGGCGGTTTCACCATAATGACCCATGGTCAGGCCGCCGGAATCGGCCCAGGCGACAAACTGGTCGTTCTTACCGCCGTTGATCTGCATCTGGTTCTGGTAAAACTTGTGCCACAAATCGCGCGTGATCACGCCCAGTGGCAAAGGCTTGCCCTGTGCGTCGCTCAGTTTGAAAGGCGCGTTCGGCAAACCGGAAATCTGCGCTTCGGTGATCGTATAACGCTGGCCGTCCACCTGTTGCGCCTGCGGCACCATGCCGCCCCAGATCTTGGGCAATTGCGCCAGCGGCGTCTTGCCATCGCGGTCCAGCTGTGTGTAGTGCGCTTGCATCGCCTGCGCCAAAGGCCGTTGCACGCCGGGGAAATTACCGTACAGGTTATTGAAACTGCGATTCTCGGCATAGATCACCACCACATGCTTGACCGTCGCCTGCAACCGCTGGTCCAACAGCTTGTCCTGGGCGGCCTCCGCCACCTGCCGACTGCCATCGCTGGCGCAATCGGACAGCGCCAAAGTAGCGCCAGCCGCCACCACGCTGCCGAGAAAACGGCGGCGGGTGAAACCTGTTGCCTCTTCTTCTGCTGTTGTTGATTCGGGGTTTTCGTTTTCATTCATAAGTGCGATTCACAGTCTTTACCAGATTTAATGATGGCCGGGCCGCCGTCGTTCGCTGGATACCCGATGAGGATCGATTAATCTAGACCCCTTTGCGGCGGCTGCCAGCCTCGATGCCAAGATCCTTACTTCTTTTCCGGCAGCGGCGTTCTCAGGGTCACGAACTCTTCCGCCGAGGTCGGATGGATACCGATGGTTTCATCGAACACCCGTTTGGTGGCGCCGGCGCGCAAGGCCACGGCAATGCCCTGGATGATTTCACCGGCATCCGGACCGACCATATGACAGCCGAGTACCTTGTCGCTAACGGCGTCGACCACCAGTTTCATCATGGTTTTTTCGTGATAGTCGCCCAGGCTCAGCTTCATCGGACGGAACCTGGCTTCAAAGATCTTGACCGCGTGGCCGGCGCTGCGCGCCTCTTCTTCCGTCAGGCCGACCGTGCCGATATTGGGCAAACTGAACACCGCGGTCGGGATCAACCGGTAATCCACCGGATGATATTCCTCCGGACGGAACAAACGCCTCGCCACCGCCATGCCTTCGGCCAGCGCCACCGGCGTCAGCTGGACCTTGCCGATCACATCACCCAAAGCCAGAATCGACGGCTCCGAGCTGTGGTATTCCTTATCGACTTTGACAAATCCTTTGTCGTCCAGCGCCACGTTAACATTCTCAAGGCCGAGATCGTCCAGCATCGGCCGCCGGCCGGTAGCGTAAAACACACAATCGGTTTCCAGCACGCGCTCGTCTTTCAGCGTGACCTTGAGGCTGCCGTCGGCTTGCTTGTCGATGCGCGCAACGTCGGCCTTGAACTGCAGATCGACGCCTTTTTTCTGGAATTCCTGATGCAGATGTTCGCGCACGCCCTGGTCGAATCCGCGCAAAAACATATCGCCGCGATATAGCAAACTAGTCTTCGCGCCGAGCCCGTGGAAGATCGAGGCGAACTCAACCGCGATGTAACCGCCGCCGATCACCAGCACGCGGCGCGGCAACTGCTTGAGGAAGAAAGCTTCGTTGGAAGTGATCGCGTGTTCTTTGCCGGGAATCTCCGGCACCTGCGGCCAACCGCCGGTGGCGATCAGGATATTGGCGGCGCTGATGCGCTGGCCGTTGATCTCGACCGTATGCGCATCCAGCAATCTGGCGTGGCCTTCATGCAGGGCGACGCCGCTGTTGTGCAGCAGGCCGCGATAGACTTCATTGAGCCGGTGGATCTCGCGATTCTTGTTGGCGATCAGGGTCGGCCAATCAAACTGAGGCTTGGCGGCGCTCCAGCCGAAACTGGAAGCGACCTCGAAATCCTCGCTGAAATGGGCGCTGTATACCAGGAATTTCTTTGGCACGCAGCCAACATTGACGCAGGTGCCACCCAGATAGCGGCTTTCCGCCACCGCTACACGGGCGCCGAAGCCCGCAGAAAAACGGGCGGCGCGCACGCCGCCGGAACCGGCGCCGACTACAAACAGGTCTACATCGAAAGACATTGGCATTCTCCTTGCCTGCTCTACAACGACGAACAATGCCAAATCTTACGCCATAGAGAGTCAGCGGGTACGATCCACTCTGCAAATCAAACGTCAACCGGCCCTAATCCAGTAAGCTCTCATCCCATGCATGCACCGTCTGCTGCTGTTCGCCCAGGCCTTCGATGCCCAGCCGCACCACATCGCCGTGCTTGAGATACAGCGATGGCTTCTGTCCCATGCCGACACCAGGCGGGGTACCGGTGGAAATGATGTCGCCCGGGTACAGCGTGGCGAACTGGCTGATGTAATGGATCAGGAAAGCGACGTTGAAAATCATGGTCTTGGTGCTGCCGTTCTGGAAGCGCTTGCCGTTGACTTCCAGCCACATCGACAGATCTTGCGGATCGCCGACTTCATCGGCCGTGACCAGCCAAGGACCGACCGGACCGAAGGTGTCGCAGCCCTTGCCCTTGTCCCAGGTGCCGCTGCGTTCAATCTGGTATTCGCGCTCGGAGACGTCATTGACGACGCAATAGCCTGCCACATGCGACAGCGCCTGGTCCAGTTCGACATAGCGCGCCTTGCTGCCGATGACCACGCCAAGCTCGACTTCCCAGTCGGTCTTGATGGAATTTTTCGGCATCACGATAGGGTCGTTGGGGCCGCTGAAGCAGCTGGTCCATTTGTTGAACAGCACCGGTTCTTCCGGTACCGCCAAACCCGATTCTGCCGCGTGGTCGCTATAGTTCAAGCCGACGCACATGAATTTGCCGAGACCGGTGAACGGCGTGCCGATGCGGCCTGGCGCGAGTATTTCCGGCAGGCTGGCGGCATCGACTTTACGTAATTGCGCCAGGCCGGCCGGCGTCAGCTGCTCTGCCGTGATGTCCTTGATAACGCTGGACAAATCGCGCAATTTCCCGCTCGCATCCAGCATGGCCGGCTTTTCCTGGCCCTTGGGACCAACTCGTAATAGCTTCATCTATCGCTTCCTTGTGTTTTCCCGGGCCTGCGCAAATGGCCAAGCGGCCAGACATTGAAAATGCTGCTTCGGCCGATATCTGGTCCGACCATTAAACCAAAAGAGTAAGAGTGAAGACCGGTACTGTCAAGCGCGCCGCTATGCAGCCCGGCAGGTTTTAGGTCAGAATACGGGGCCTGACCCGCTATGGGTTCCACCACAACTTCATCGAATCATCTATGGCGAATCTTGCGAATTTTAATTTACTACTGGGTTTTGCGCTGGTCGCCTTCGGCATGGTGCTGACGCCCGGCCCGAACATGATCTACCTGATTTCGCGTTCCATCTGCCAGGGCCCCAAGGCCGGCTTCATTTCTCTGGCCGGCGTCGCTGTCGGCTTTCTGTTCTACATGCTGTGCGCGGCATTCGGCATTACCGCGTTGCTGTTTGCAGTGCCGCTGGCCTACGATATCTTGCGTTTCGGCGGCGCCGCCTACCTGCTCTACCTGGCATGGCAAGCGGTGAAGCCGGGTGGCCGTTCGCCATTCGCTGTGCGCGACCTGCCACAGGACAGCAATCGCAAACTATTCTTCATGGGCCTGTTCACAAACCTGCTCAATCCCAAGGTCGCCTTGATGTACCTGGCGCTGATGCCACAATTTATCGATCCTCACGGCGCCAGCGTCCTGGTGCAATCGCTGCAGTTGGGCGTGATCCAGATTCTGATCAGCATCACCGTCAATTCGATGGTCACGCTGGCGGCCGGCAGCATTGCCGGCTTTCTTGGCACGCGGCCCAGCTGGCTGCTGATCCAGCGCTGGCTGATGGGCACCGTATTGGCCGGCCTGGCTGTGAAGATTGCACTGCAAGCTAGAAAATAAGGAAGCCGCAAGCGTCGATTATTGGCTAACATGCAAACTGTCCAAGAGATCTGGAGTTGTCTGAATGCCGCATTTGCCGTTTGCCCTGATTTCCGCCCTGGTTCTGCTGTTGCACGCGGCAGGCATCGTCGCCGCGATCCATGCCCTGATGCATACGCGCACGCCGCAGGGCGCGGTGGCCTGGGTATTCGGCCTGGTGCTGCTGCCCTACTTTACCCTGCTGCCTTATCTGTTCCTCGGCAGTAAACGCTTCTCGGGCTATGCCGAACTGCATCACTCGCGACTGGCGCGCCTGCGCCAGCTGGACGATCCTGCGCTGCTCAATCTGGCGTCCCAATACCCGCCGCACCCCGGCGCGCAACGCTATCAAGCCATCAGCGAGATGCTGGGCGTGCCGTTTCTCAGCGGCCATCGCTTGCGTCTGCTGGTCAACGGCGCCGCCAGTTTCGAAGCGATGTTTGCCGCCATCGCCAGCGCCGAGCATTACCTGCTGGTGCAATTTTTCATCATTCACGACGACGAACTTGGCCGCAAACTGCAAGCGGCGCTGCTGGAACGCGCCACTGCCGGGGTCCGCGTGTATGTGCTGTATGACGGCGTCGGCAGCCACGATTTACCGGCTTCCTACGGCGCGATCCTGCGCGCCGGCGGCGTCGAAATCCATCGCTTCGCCACGCGCCGCTGGCGTAACCGCTTCCAGCTCAACTTCCGCAATCATCGCAAGGTGGTGGTGGTGGATGGCTGGCGCGGCTTTGTCGGCGGCCTCAATGTCGGCGAAGAATATCTCGGCAACAAACCGCCGCTGGCGCCCTGGCGCGACACGCACATGGAATTGCAAGGACCGGCGGTCGCCGATTTGCAGCTGGCTTTCGATGAGAACTGGCAGTGGATCACCGGCCAACCGCTCAGCCTGTCGGCGCCGCGCCCGGCCGACGGCCAGGCCACCACGCTGATCGCCGCCACCGGTCCGGCCGATGCGCAAGAAACCTGTTCGCTACTGTTCGTCACGGCGATCCACGCCGCCCGCCACAGACTGTGGCTGACCACACCCTACCTGGTGCCCGACTCGGCAGTGTATTCCGCCCTGCAACTGGCGGTATTCCGCGGCGTCGATGTCCGCATCATCATTCCCGCCATCGCCGATCATCGCACCGTATTCCTGGCGTCGACCCTGTACGCGCACGAACTGGTGCGCTCCGGGGTCCGCATATTCCGCTACCAGCCCGGCTTCACGCATCAGAAAGTAATGCTGATCGACGACGACACCACCTCGGTCGGCAGCATGAACCTGGACAACCGCTCGCTACGGCTGAATTTTGAAATCACCGCGCTCAACATCGACAACGCCTTCGCCGGCGAGGTCGAGCACATGCTGCTGGCTGATTTTAAGCATGTGGTCGAAATCGACGTCGCCGATTACGCCAAGCTGCATTATCTGTACCGGGTTCTCATCCATATCGCACGACTCGTCAGCCCCCTGCTTTGAATCTAACCTTGCCGGAGAAAACATGACTCGACATAAACCCGCCAACCACAATGCAGTCTCGCCCTACCTGTTGGTAAAAGACATGAAAGCCATGCTGGCCTTCCTCTACGCCACATTCGATGCGGCTGAAATCTACAAAATGGCGCTGCCCGACGGCTCGGTCAGGCACGCCGAGGTGAAAATTGACGATTCCATCGTGATGCTGGGCGAACGCCCTGACGATCGTGATCCAGTCCTCTGTTCCACCCATGTGTATGTGCCCTCGGTAGACGCCTGCTATGCAAAAGCGCTCGCCGCAGGCGCTGCCAGCATCTCTGAACCGAAGGATCAGCCGTATGGCGACCGCAGCGCCGGCGTGCGCGATCCCGAGGGAAATATCTGGTGGATAGGCACGCATCTGGCCAAGGCCTGATCATCCCGTATCAAAAAGGCATCAATACAATCAGATAAAATTTTCACCTTCAATACCTGTATTTATATACAGTAGTGGTATTCTATGCCCGTATCGAATATCTGACATCAAACACCTTATGCCTTCGCCAATTCGTCGTATCGCACATCTGGATATGGACGCTTTCTACGCGTCGGTAGAACTGCTGCGCTACCCTGAACTGCGCGGCCAGCCGGTGGTCATCGGCGGCGGCTCGCGCCACCAGCCCGACATCGGTGCAGACGGCAGCCTGCAATTCCACAAACTGCGCGACTATGTCGGCCGCGGCGTCGTCACCACCTCCACTTACGAAGCGCGCGCACTCGGCGTATTTTCAGCGATGGGCATGATGAAAGCCGCCAAGCTGGCGCCGGACGCCCTCCTGCTGCCAACCGATTTCGAGTCTTACCGCCACTACTCACGACTGTTCAAGAACGCGGTCGCCGCGATTGCGCCGCTGATAGAAGATCGCGGCATCGACGAAATCTACATCGACCTCAGCGACCATGAAGAAGACATCCGGCCGCTGGCGCAACGCATCAAGGATACCGTGCGCGACGCCACCGGCCTGTCCTGCTCGATCGGCATCGCGCCCAACAAGCTGCTGGCCAAGATCTGCTCGGAACTGGACAAACCGAACGGCGTCACCGTCATCACCGAAGCCGACGTCCCGACGCGCATCTGGCCGCTGGCGGCGAGAAAAGTCAACGGCATCGGCCCCAAGGCGGCGGAAAAGCTGAGCGCGCTGGGATTGCACACCATCGGCGACCTGGCCGCCGCCGACCCGGCCCTGCTGCAAGACCATTTCGGGCTCACCTACAGCGAATGGCTGATGCGCATATCCCATGGGCTGGATGAGCGCCCGGTGGTCACCAGTTCGGAAACCAAGTCTATCAGCCGAGAATCGACGTTTGAACGGGATCTGCACGCCAAACTGGACCGCGACACGCTCACGCCGATCTTTACGGATCTGTGCGTGCGCCTTGCCGGCGACCTGCAAAGAAAAGGTTATGTCGGGCGCACCATCGGGATCAAACTGAAATTTGCCGATTTTCGCGGTGTGACACGGGATCTGACCCTGCCGGATGCGACCGATGACGCCGCAACTATCCGGCAAGCTGCGGGTGAATGCCTGCGCCGGGTAAAGCTGGACCGGCGCTTGCGCTTGCTTGGGGTGCGGGCTACGGCGCTGTCGAAGAAGGAACTTGCTGACGGCGTTCCGGTGCTTGCCCAAGGCGAGCTGTTCAGCATCGATTGATTTCGTGGCAAACCAGCTGCGACGATCTCCTTCGCGACATCTTTAATCGATGCACTCCCCGGCGGCGGCAATCACGTTACTGCTTTGCCTTTACTTACATGCAAGTCATAGGTAGCCACGCCCAAAGTCAGGCGCTATCGCAGCGGAGTGAAGCAGATTGACGACGTGATAGATGCCGAAGATAGGCAGTCCGGTTGCGGATTGCACTGCCGCCGCGTACGGTTGCAGGTTGGTGCATTCGAACAGGAATGCCCCCAGGCCGGGGACTTCGGCCTGCATCGCGCGGCACACGTCGACTACTTCCTGCCTGGTTTTATCAACGTCAAGAGCGTGATCAGGATCGCTTGTCTTGCCCAAAATGGTTCCGAAAGACGGGCACGATTCCATGCCTCTTATCAGCATATTCCAGCCAGGTTCGATGCCGGCTGCGCGTAAGTGGGCGACCGACAGGTTTTGCGCATCAGCGGTGACTACCCCAATCGACCGCTTGGGGCCGAGCATGCGTCGCATCATCGGGATGAGAAATAGGCTTGAAGTAATCACGGGGATATTCACCGCTTCCGCAATGTCATCCTGGACCACTGTCAGGAAACCGCAGGTGGTGGTGATTGCACGGACACCGTCGTTTTCCAGCTCCCTGGCGGCCTCGATAAATGCCGGCAATAGCGCGCGTGCCCGATCAGCCGTCCCAACAATCTGCTCCGGATTCGCCCCGCGTACCACCTTATATCGCACTGGAAAATCGAATGTGGTGGCATTGCCGACATCGCCGGGAATTCTCGGAAATTTCGTATCCAGCACAAGAATGCCGACACTCTCGCCGTATATGGCGCGACCACCGCGAATGATCATGATTTTTCTCGCATTGAATGGAAGAATGCGGCGGTGTCAGTCACGCCGCTTTACTGCATAGGGAGCCGGATCGATGAAAGTCGGCCGGCCGCCGATGATATCCGCCACCAGCCGGCCGGAAGCCGGTCCTGACGCCAGACCGACATGACCGTGTCCGAAAGCGTGAACCACGTCCTGGCAGCCGGACGCCGGTCCCAGCACCGGCCGGCCATCGGTGGTAGAGGGACGGTTCCCCATCCAGCGCCGGATCACAGCAGTCTTGAACACCGCAGCAAGTGCCGGATAGGTGGTCGCGGCGTGCCGCAGAAGGTTGTCTGCGCGCGCCCAGTCCGGCGCTGCCTGTACGCCGGCCAGTTCCACTTGCCCTGCGATCCGCAGACCCGACAACGTCAAGGTATTGCCGGTCTTGGCGTCTCCTGTCATCACCGAAACTGCCGGTTTGAAGGGTGGATTTTCAATGACGACATGATAGCCGCGCTCGCTGGTCAAGATGATTTTGTCGCCTGCCGCTTTTGCCAAGGTCTTTGAGTGAATGCCGGCAGCGATGACCGCACGGTCGCAGGCTAGCTCGCCGCCGTCGGTAAGGACGGCGTGCAGGCGCCTGTTCCGGATGTCGAATCCGCTGGCCTTGGCGCGATGAAGCACGGCCCCCTGGAGAGTGGCGTGGCGGACCAGCGCGGCGACATAGCGCCCCGGATCGGTGCAATGCGCACCTTGTTCCAGCAGGATGGCGAACTGATATTTTTGCGCGAGTTCAGGGAGCAGCGCATGGCATGCCCGGGCGTCCAGTTCCTTCCAGTGCACGCCATTGTCGTGCCGCAAGCGCCAGGCCAGCGCTTCGGCTTCGAAGGCCGCGCGATCGGGATAGACATAAAGCAGTCCGCGGCTGGCAATCAAGTCGGGGATTCCGGCTTCCGCCGCCAACGCCCGATGCCGTGCCGGCGCGTCCCGCAGCAAGGCCGACAAGGCGCGTGCCGTGGTTTCCACGCGGGCGACGGTCGCGCCGGCCAGGATGAACCGGACCAACCACGGCAGCAGCGCCGGCAGCGCGCGCCAGCGTATCGTCAACGGACTATTTTTATCGAGAAGATAGCCGGGTATTTTTTTCCACAAACCGGGCATGGACATCGGCACCACCGAAGCCGGACTTAGCCAGCCCGCGTTGCCGTAACTGGCGGCCTGTTCTCCACCAGGCTGTCCCGGATCGACCAGCGTTACATGATGGCCATCGCGTAGCAGTTCGATGGCGCAGGCGGCGCCGACAATGCCGGCGCCTATGACCACCACCCGCAAAGCGGCGGACGGATCTTGATTTTGGCTGCGGTCTGAGCCGTTGTGAGAGCTGTTGTCCCGACTATTCTCGTGGTCCAAGTGGCATCCCTGTCATTAAGCTGTGTGAGCGTTATTCTTGAAGCGCGACAGAAAACTGCGCGTGGCTTCTTTTTCCGGCTTGTCGATGACGACGCTTGGCGGCCCGCATTCGACCACGATGCCGTCCCGCATGAAAATCACCTGGTCGGCCACTTCCCTGGCAAAGGCAATTTCATGCGTTACCAGGATCATGGTCATGCCTTCCGTCGCCAGCGCCCGTATGACGTTGAGCACTTCGCCGACCAGTTCCGGATCCAGCGCGGAGGTTGCTTCGTCGAACAGCATCACATCAGGCTTCATGGCCAATGCGCGCGCTATGGCGACGCGTTGCTTCTGCCCTCCCGACAGCATGCCGGGAAAGGCGTCTGCGCGATCGCTCAAGCCAACCCGCTGCAGCAGCGCATCGGCCGCGATGCGCGCATCTTGCTTCGGCGTTTTAAGAACCGTGACCATGCCTTCCATGACATTTTGCAGAACGGTCATATGCGGAAACAGGTTGAAATGTTGAAAAACCATGCCTGTCTTTGAGCGAAATTTTGCCAGATTCCGCGCATTCGGCAGTCTCGTGTTTTTGCCGTCGAAGGTGATCGACTGGCCGCCGACATTGACGATGCCGGCATCCGGTATGGTCAATAGATTAATGCAGCGTAGCAAAGTAGATTTGCCGGACCCTGACGGTCCGATGATCGCCACTACCGAACCCTTGCCGATTTGCAGGGAGATATCTTTGAGGACGACGTTCTCGCCAAAACATTTTTTAAGATTGCGGATCGAAACCATCTCACTGCTGCTTCCTGAAGCATTCATTGCGCTATCCATGGCTATGCACCTCGCCCGTCGGATACTTTCACTTCGAGCCGCTTTGCCAGAATCGTCGCCGGTAGCAAAATGACAAAATACAAAACCGCAATCAGCGAGTAGATTTCCAGTGGCCGATAAGTATCGTGGGCGATGATTTGTCCTTGATAGAGCAGATCGGGCACGGCCAGAACCGATAGCAGCGAAGTGTTTTTAAGTTGCATGATGGACTGGCTGACCAGCGGCGGCGTCATCCGCTTGAACGCCTGCGGCAGCACCACACGCCGCATCAACTGGAATTGCGTCATGCCTAACGCCATGCCGGCCTCCGACTGCCCGGGGTCGATTGAAATCACGCCGCCCCGGATGATTTCGGAATAGAAGGCGCCGCCATACAAGGTCAATGACAATATCGCAGCCATGGCTGGCGTCAGTTCGATGCCGGTCAATATCGGCAGCGCGTAGTAAAACCAGATCAGCTGCACCAGCACCGGCGTACATCTGAACACTTCCACATAAGCCCGGAACGGCCCCGATATGTATGCTTTCGGCGACAGCCGGCAAAGACCGGTAACCAGACCAACCAGCAGGCCCAGTATGACGACGACGACGGTGTACCCTACGGTGTAGCCAAAGCCAGTGAATATGATGTTTCTGTACTGCCAAAGCGTATGGAAATCCCACTGATACATACCTGCCTCACGACTCAGAAATGAACTTGCGGTGGAAAAGCGGTCGGAGGTACGCCGACCAGAGTCTGCATGTTGGAAAGGATGACGGTTTTTATTTTTCCCGATGCCCTGGCTTCGTCAAGCCACGCATTCACGGACTTGGTAAATGTCTGATCTTTTTGTTTGCGGATGCCGACATTGGTCGGATTGGTTTCATCCGGCGACGGAAATACGATGTGGCCGACGTTCGGCAACTTGGTCAGCAACGCGGTTGAAAGAAGGATGACGAGCACCTGGCAATCGACACGGCCGGATTGCAGAGCCATGGTGGCGGCTGCCGACGTCTCGAACCGCAGGACGTTTGCCTTTGGCAGGATCCTGGTCACCAGTTGGTCATGGCTGGAGCCGACATCCACCGCCACCTTGACGTCAGGCGAATTGATCTGTTCCCACCGCGTAAAATTGAATCCCTTTTTAGCGACAACCGTGTTGTAGTTCTGGAAAATCGGGCCGGAAAAGTCGACCACTTCGCGCCGCGCCGGCGACGGCGCCATGCCAAGCTGGCAATCGATTTTATTGGTTTGTACGTCAAGCACCGCATTGCCCCAGGTTGTTTCAACCCACTCGACTTCAGCTTTGAGATATCTGGCAAGATCGCGCCCGAGGTCAACCATGAAGCCGCGCCATTCGCCGGTGGCCAGGTCCTTTGTGAAATAGGGAGAGGCGCCGTTAATCGCACCCAGTCGCAGCTTGCCGGTGCGCTTGATTCTGGCGGCGGTTGACTCCGGCTCCTCGGAAAATACCGAACCGGCTGCAATTAATGAACCAGCGGCAATAGTTTTGGCGATGAAATCCCGGCGATTGATATACATGATTGCCTTCTTGATTTAAGGGTGATCGGTAAAGATGCATCTTGAACATTTGAAAATACTCGGTTTGAAGTGCAAAGTCATCCGAAAATGAGTCCGCCGCCTATCGAGGCCGAATAAAATCCAAGCAAGATCAGGGCCTGACACGCGAAGATGAAATACGAAGCCGGAAACCCTATCGCAAAACTGCAGGCCGTTTCATTCTCTTAAATCCCGGCGGCAATCATCTCGTGAATCACAGGCCCCCAGTCGCCAAGATGGTTCTGGCGAAACAGCCGCATCGATGGATACCATGGCGTATACCGCTGGCAGTTGTACCATCTGGCATCCGCCGATTTCGACAACATGGCCCAGACCGGCCTATTCAGTGCCCCGGCAAGGTGAATCGGCGCCGAGTCGATCGAAATCAACAAATCCAGCTGATCCAGAATATTTGCCGTATCGCCGAACGAGTACAGATGCGCACCGAGGTCGACGATGCGGTAACGGTCCATAATTTCCTGTTCATCCTCGCGGATGCCATCCACCTGAAGCGAATAGAAATCCGCATCGCTGGATTCAAGCAACGGCACCAGGTCTTTTAATTTCATCGATCGAAACGGCTCCTGACGCGCTCCGCTTGCGCTGCGCCACGCTAGCCCGATCCGCCGGCGATCGCCTGAACGGCAGCGCAACTTCCCAAGAAGACTATCTGATAACGGTTCGCTAGAACGCAATCCCAGATATCCCGGCGGTTCGTTTGGAAAGTAAGGGCTTTTTTGATAGCGGGCTAGCAAAGTAAATGGCCAGGTTATGTAGTCCCATGCGTCGGCCGGAACCACAATACCACTGACAAAAGTGACAGGCAATGAACTATGCGCAAACATCCGGTGCAGGGACTCGGGAAGATGCCAATAGATCGTGGATGCGCCCTCCGCCTTCAGATATTTTATATAACGGGCTAGCTGGAAAATATCACCGACTCCACCTTCGCCACTCACCATGATTCGCTTGCCATCGATCGCGTGGTTGCCCAGCACTTTGTCCTTGAAAGGCGCAAACCAACTGCTATCAAGGGTCGCGGAACCTAGACGCAACCAGGTATCGCACCAAGCTGGCTGACGAATCTCTGCAAAATGCGGATAAGCGAAATCAAACTTCCCTTGCGCATATTGCGCCAGCGACAATTCGCTCTTGCAGATATATCTATCAAAATCTGACGGCAAGTCCGACAAAGCCTGGGTCAGCAAGATTTCGGCAGGTTCATACATGCCCAAGTTATTCATTTGCAAGGCCAATTGAACGCATGCGGATGGCAACTCAGTGCGTGATCCCCATTTACCGGCAAGATCGATAGCATCCTCAACTTTCCTGGCAACGGTCAATTTCCTGATGAGATCAAGCGCCGTACCGGGATTTTTCTGCCGTTGATACGCGGAAAAGGAAATGATCAGGTCGTTCAGGTCGGTCATAATTTATATAATTTATTGCTGAATTTGACAATATATCCCAGGTTGCCGACATCGGCCGTCGCCCCATTTTGGGTAAATATCCGCAAAATGGAACAATCAGGTTTGCGATGACGTGCAAGCGATACACAATGCCGAAGAAACGAAAAGAGAAGATGGACCGTTGCGAGACAG
>NZ_JBDTCG010000077.1:0-118135 GCF_039923675.1 Collimonas sp. | reverse complement strand
CAAGAAGTGGACGATGCCGATACGGGACTGGAAAGCGGCGCTGAATCGCTTCGCCATCCAGTTTGAAGACCGGGTGCCGCAGGCTTAAACGAAAACCCGTTTACACAGAATCCAGTACACCCCCAGATGACGATACGTTGCGAGTTCTGCGAGGTGTTCGATCCGATCCTGGACGCGCCGGCACCATTGCAGCCAGTCGCAGTCCCGCTGGGTGGCGTCAATCTGCATATGGACATGCTTGGGACATTCGATCCAAATGGGACGTATCCGAATCCGCCATTCCCATCTTCTGTAACGCCTGCGCCGCGCTCATCGGGACCTGATGGTCGCGATGAGGGGGGCTTGAATATCAATTTTCCGCCATAGGAGATTTTATGTACGTTATACCTGCGCCGGGCCTCCGCATACGCGACCCGGACCTGTTGGATCATTTGCCGGCCGAGGGGCGAGACGTTCCCGAATCTGGTTACTGGCATCGCCGTCTTCTTGACGGCGATGTCGTTTCTGGCGCGGCGAAAGTAGCCGTCAAACAAAAGACAGTTGACCGGAGTGTACAAGAATGACGATTCCATTCAAAAATATTCCCGCGAACAATCGGGTACCGCTGTTCTATGCGGAGACTGACAATTCGCAAGCCAACACTGGGCAGATGAATCAGCGTGCCCTGGTGATCGGCCAGATTGTCGCTACCGGATCAGCCGTCCCTAACGTCCCAGTCATTTCGCAAGGGGCGTCCGATGCCGTGATTGCGGGTGGCCCTGGCTCCATGCTGGCGCTAATGACAGCGGCCTATCGTTTGAACGACACGTTCGGCGAGGTCTGGTATTTGCCGCTGGCCGACGATCCGGCTGCGATTGCAGCCTCCGGGAGCGTGCAGATTACTTCGGCGCCGACTGCGAACGGAACCTTGTATCTGTATATCGCCGGTGTTCGCGTGGCGCAACCCGTTTTGACGACGCAAACGCCGGCGGCGATAGCGACCGCCTTGGCGGCCTCGATCACCGCGACGCCGAATCTTCCTGTGACTGCTGTGGCGGCGGCCGGTACGGTGACGCTGACCGCGATCAATAAGGGGCCAGCTGGTAACGATATCGACCTGCAGTTCAATTATCAGGGCAGCAAAGGCGGTGAAGTCTTACCGACGGGGTTCGTTGCGACTATCATAGCCATGGCGGCCGGCGCTACTGCGCCGAACCTGACCACGGCCCTGTCGAATCTGGGCAGCCAGGCGTTTGACTTTATTGTCTGCCCCTACACTGACAGCACTTCGCTGGACGCCATGAAAGGTCTGCTCAACGATCAGACCGGGCGCTGGGCCTGGAACCAGCAGCTGTACGGGCATTTTTTCGCAGCCAATCGCGGCACGCTCGGTGTTCAGACGACGCTGGGGACAAGTCGTAACGATCAGCATGGCAGCATCATGGGCTTCAACGGCTCACCGACGCCGAACTGGATCTGGGCTGCAGCCTATGCCGGCGCGACGGCGGTCAGTTTGCGCGCTGATCCAGCAATGCCGGTGCAGACGGTTGTTATCCAGGGCGTGCTGGCGCCTCCGCTTGCATCACGTTTTCAGCTGACAGATCAGAATACGTTGCTGTATGACGGCATTTCGACGTTTTCGGTGGCGGATGACGGTACGGTGTCGATTCAAAATCTGATCACTACTTATCAGAAAAACGCGTTTGGTAATGCGGACAACAGCTATCTGGAGATCGAGACGATGTTCACGATTGCCTACGTGCTGCGGGCGCTCAAAACGCTGGTGACCTCCAAGTACGCCCGGGTGAAGTTGGCCGCGGACGGCACGCGGTTCGCTGCCGGTTCGGCGATCGTCACACCGAAGATCATTCGTGCGGACCTGATCGCCAAGTATCGTGAACTGGAATACGACGGCTTGGTGCAAAACGGAGATGCCTTCAAGCAAGGTTTGATCGTGCAACAGAACACGCAGAATCCGAACCGCGTGGATGTCCTGTTCCCGGCCATTCTGATCAATCAGCTGCGGATATTCGCGCTGCTCAATCAGTTCCGCCTGAGCTGATCGCCATCACCACCATGCTTTAACCACCTACGGGTGGTTTCTTTTTTTAGGAGCCAATATGGCAGATACAACAAACAGGTTGGCGGGGCTCGCGTACATCCGCGTCGATGGTCAGACATACATGCTGGCCGCCGATCTCACGTATCGCGTTTCCAAGGTGACGCGGGATACGCTCACCGGTCAGGATACTGTGCATGGGTACGCTGAGAAGCCACTTGCGGGACGCATCGCAGGTACGTTCCGTGATGCCGGCAGTCTCACTGTCGCCAATTTCAACGCGATGACAAACGTCACGGTCACTGTCGAACTGGCGAATGGTAAGACCGTCGTCGGCCGCAATATGTGGACCGTGGAATCCCAGGAAGTAAAAACTGCCGAGGCCACGTTTGAAGTGGCTTTCGAAGGTCTCGACGTCGAGGAATCTTAAATGAGCAACGAAACTGAACAAAATTTTGACGAGCTGGAAGACGAACTGATCATCGACCTGCGGAAATCTATCACCGTGGGCAGCGAGACGGTCCATCAGATCACCTTGCGAGAGCCTGAAGGACACGAAATCGAACTGTTCCATAAGGCTGTCGACAAGATCGGTCCGATGGGTGCGGTTTTCGTATTCATCGCGGCGATCAGCGGCGTTTCCAAGCAGGTCATCAGCAAAATGGGCGCTCGGGATCTGGACAAAGCACAGCGGTATCTGATGGCTTTTTTGGACCTAAGCGGCTCCCGCCAAACTGGCGGGAAGTCGTAGCGGAAGTAACCAAGTTCTACGGCTGGGGACCACACGATGCGTGGCGCCTGCCGTGGAGCAAGCTGTCCTGGTGGAATGATCAGGCAATTCGGATGACAAAGAAGGCGAACGAAAATGGCAAATAAATTTGACATCGTGATTTCAGCGACCGACAGGGTCACTGCAACGGTTGCCAAGATCAATGCATCGGTCGCCCGTATGACTGCTCCCATCACCAGGATCAACAAGTCCGTGGCTGGATTCAGCAAAGAAATGGGCTTCGATAAAGTAGGTCGCGGTATCGGCGGCGTTGCCAAGTCGGCCGGCGAACTGGCCGGCAAGCTGTCAGCGATCGCGGCGCCGATGGCGCTTTTGATTGGCGGCGGCACCATCGCCGGGATTGCCGCGCTGGCCACTGAGTGGGGCCGTCTCGGCTCGGAAATCACACGCGTGGCCGCATCCATCGGGATGCCGGCGGCGGCGCTGATGTCGCTGCAGGGCGCCGCGCAGGCGGTCGGGGTGTCGTCGCAGGAGCTGTCCGGTGGCCTGAAAAGCCTGGGGGACACGATGGAAGATGCGCTGTATGGGCGCAACCAGGCGGCATTGGGCATGCTCAATCGCTTGGGCATTGGGATCCATAAAACCGCGGAAGGCTCGATTGATGCTGCCCACGGCATGAAGGATCTGGCCAATTCGATCGCCGGCATCAAGAATGCTCAGGTGCAGGGGCTCGTCGCCCGCACCTTCGGCATGGAGGCGCTGCTGCCCCTGCTCCGGAAGGGCGCAGTCGGCATCGAAGAGTATCAGCGCAAGGTGGATGAATTAGGCGGCGTGCGCAGCCAGGCGGCTATCGATGCTGCGGCCGGCTTCGGGTTGCGCTTGAATTACCTGAGCATCGCCGTGAATGGCGTCAAGGAATCGATCGGCGAAAAGCTGATCCCGATCCTGCAGCCGCTGATCGACCGTTTCATTGCCTGGACGGCGGCGAACCGTGAGCTGATTGCTACTAAGGTGGCGTCGTTTGTCGAAGGGCTGGCGTACTGGGTCAATCAGCTGGATTTCAACAAGATCGGTGACGACATCAGGGAGTTCGGCGCCAAGGTCGAGCGGGTAGTTGATGTTCTCGGCGGCTGGAAAAATGCCGCGCTGGCTGTGGTGCTTGTGCTCAATGGCAGCCTGATTGCCAGCGTTATCAATCTTGGCTTGGCGCTGGGGAAACTGGCAATAGTGACTGTGCCGGCGGCGATCCGGGTGGTGGGACTGTTTGCGGCAGCGCTTGACGCCACATTGGTGCCTGCCATCCTGAAGGTGCTGCTCTCCGCGGGGCTTTATACAGCAGGGTTGGCGGAGATGGCCGCTGGCATTCCGATAGTCGGCGCGCTGTTGAGCGGCTTGTCTACAGCGTTTCTGGCGGTCGGCGCCGCGATTGCGGCTACGCCGATCGGCTGGCTGATCGCCGGTGTCGCGGCGGTAGCGTTTGGTGTCTACGCGATTTACAAAAATTGGGACAACATCGTCGAGTTCTTCCGGAAAAAATGGGAGGGAGTGAAGTCCGCGTTCGACAAGAGCTGGACTGACGGTATCGTCAAGGCGCTGTGGGAGTTCAGTCCTGTCAAATTGTTGGGCGATACCATGAATGGCCTCACCAAGTGGTTGTTTGACTTCGATCTGTACGCTGCGGGCAAAAACATTGTCGCCAGCCTGGTCAGGGGAATCAAATCGATCACCTCGATGTTGCCGTCGTCGGTGCTGAAAAAACTGGGATTGGCCGACTGGGTGAGCAGCCCTGGTACGGTCAACGTGGTTAGTCCAGCGACTGCGCCGGCGGCAGGTCCCGCCGCGCCGTTGGTCATATCACAGCCTGGCGCAGCACCGGCGGCGCCAGGTACGGGTCGGGCGCCAATCGGTGTTCGGCAAAACAACCCGGGCAACATCCGCAGCTGGGCCGGCGTGCCGAGTGTCAACGGCTTTGCTTCCTTTGCCACGCCGCAGGACGGCATTGTTGCGATGGTGAAAAATCTCCAGGCTTATCAGAACAAGCATGGCATCAACACACTGGAGGGCGTGATAAAGCGTTGGGCACCCCCGAATGAAAACAACACTTCCGCGTATATCGCTGACATGGCGAAGCAAACCGGGCGTAGTCCAAACGAGGCGCTGAACCTGAACGATCCCAAGGTCGTCGCACCGATGATCTCGGGAATCGCCAAGCATGAGGGCAACGGGGCGGGTTTCAGCCAGGACATGATCAATGCGGTGGTCGCAGCTCAGTTGGGTGGCCAGCAGCAGTCTCAGCAACCGCAACTGGCGCAAAAAATGGAAATTACGGTGCACGCGGCGCCAGGAGCAAAGGTCAGCGCCAAGGGCAAAGGCGGTGAAGTTGTGCCGGTGCGTGTTAATTACACTATGCCCACATTGGCGGCATCATGAGCTTAGACAATTTTTTGGGATCCGTTACGGAGATCCAGCGCGACGTCAATCAAGGCATCGGTGCCATCAGCCGACTAGGTCAGGACTTGGGCCTCGGCGGTCTAGGCGGAGTCGGCGGCTCTTGGAGTTCACAGCTGCGCCCGGCTTCCTATCGCGGGTTGCCTTTCGCTGTGCTTGGGTCGGAGGGACATTTCGGCCGCCGCAACGTTGTGCACACCTATCCCTACAAAGATACGGTGTGGGTGGAAGATCTGGGGCGGGCGGCACGGCGCATCAATATGACCGGCTTCCTAGTCGAGGATAGTCTTGTGTACGGCGGCGGCAGTGTCATTGCGCAGCGCGAGCGTTTCATTCGGGAATGCGAGTCGTCTGACGGTGGCGGCGAACTGCTTCATCCTACCCTCGGACAGATGACGGTCAGCCTGGCCGGACCGCTGGTTGTCACCGAGCGCTGGGACAAGGGACGTTACTTCGAGCTCGGTTTTTCTTTCATCGAGTCCGGAGAGCGCTCTTTCCCCGGTGTGGAGACGTCGACGGTGGATGCGGTGAATCAAGCCGCCGATGCCGCCGACGCCGCGGCAAACGCTGACTTTGTGACCCGGGCCGGCGCCGTATTGAAGCAGGGCGCGGTGGTCGTCCAACAGGCGGTGAACACGGCCGCCGCTTGGGCGGGGCGCGTGCAGAAATTGAGCAACGATGCGACCAACCTGTACAACATGGTCGGGACGTTGAAAGGCAATTTCGGGCGCTTCTTCGGCGGCCGGAACAACGGGGGACTGGGTGGTGTCGCGTCGTCCGCTGGCGCGACCTCTCAATCGGTGAGCGGGTTGATTTCTTTAGGTGCGAAAGCGAGGTCGAATGTTTCCAGTGCGATCACTACTCTTTCTTCTGTTGCCTCGGGGTTGGGCTTATGAGCAGCGCTAGCGATTTTGCAGTGGCGGCCCAGGCCGTCGTCGCGTCCCTCAATGCTGCAATCGTCGATCCGGCGGATGCGGTGCGCCTATTATCGAGCCTGGCCGGATTCGTTGCGAACACGCCGACGACCTCATCGGTGATTGGGCAGGCCATGGCGACGATGCAAGCTGCAACGGGGGATATGTTCAGGCGCGCGGCGGTTACTGCACTGGCACGGGCTTCCGCTGCATATCAGCCGTCTTCGGCCGACGATGCGGCAGCAGTTCGCGCTGTCGTTTGTGCCGCGATCGATCAAGAAATCGATGTTGCCGGCGATCAGGGTGAGGATGCGACGTTCAATGCGCTGCGTTTGTTGCGTGCGGCGGTATCGCAGGATTTGGCGAAGCGAGGGACGGCACTGGCGGAAATTGCGACCATTACCACGTTGCAGTCGATTCCGGCGCCCGTCCTGGCGCAACGCATATACCGGGACGCCTCGCGGGCGGATGGACTGGTCACTCAGGCAAATCCCATTCATCCGGCGTTCATGCCGACCAGCTTCAGGGCGCTATCGAAGTGAGTCTACGGGTGAACTAGTGTGGGTTGAGTGAAATGAGGAGTAATGATCTCCGGCGCCTCACGCTTTTGCAATGTGCGAGTGGTCTTCGCGCAGACGAATGACGCTGGATGTCCCCGGGACGTGTATTGCGATGCCATTTGCGCACCAAATTTGTTACAGGCGGCGGCATCCTTGAAATCACGCGCATGCGTCGACCCGCCCAGGTAACCATCTGCGAAAACCAGTGTTAGCGCAAAAACTGTAATCACGATTACTTCCTTCCACTGCGGTTTGATTGCAGGATTGTAACCCCGCTTCGGCGGGATTTTTTTTGGGTGAACCGAATGGATGATGATCTTACACTAACTATTAACGATAGGGTCATGGCTGGTTGGACCGATATTCGGGTAACGCGTGGTATAGAGCGATGCCCCAGCGACTTCGATATTGGTTTGACGGAATTGTATCCAGGGGATGCCAGTGCCTTCGTTGTGCAGGAGGGCGATTCTTGCCAGGTGAAGATCGGCGGCGACCTTGTTATCACAGGCTACGTCGATCGTTTTATTCCCAGTGTCTCGGAGGGCCAACACGCGATCCGTGTTGTAGGTAGGAGCAAATGTGCCGATTTGGTGGATTGTTCTGCTGAATGGCCGGGTGGACAAATAAGTGGTTCGTCGGTGTTGGGCGTAGCGCAAAAGCTCGCGCACCCGTATGGGATCTCTGTCAGTGCGACTGCGGATGTCGGGCTGCCTATTCCGCAATTTAACCTGAATTTGGGCGAGACGCCGTTCGATATTATTGAGCATATATGTCGCTATTCGGCATTACTGGCTTACGACGATACGGATGGCAATCTTGTGTTGTCCAGGGTAGGGACGGTGCAAGCCGGTAGTGGCTTTACGTTGGGTGAAAATGTCCAGTCTGCATCAATCGCCTATTCGATGGATCAGCGATTTTCCGAGTATAAGGCGTTTATCCAGTCGATGGACGTGACCAGTGACTTGGGAGATCTCGGAAATTTGATTGCCATAGCCACTGACGCCAATGTGCTGCGTCCTCGCCGCAGATTCATCATTGCGGAATCTGGCGATAGTGATTTTACCGTTGCCAAAAAGCGGGTGGAATGGGAGGCTGTCCGGCGTTTTGGGCGCTCCAACCAGCTGCACCTTACTACAGATAGTTGGCGAGACAAGAGCGGCCAGTTGTGGACCCCGAATACCCTAGCGCGGATTTCTTTGCCGAGATTAAAGCTTTTGGATGCGAACTGGATCATTAGTGAGGTGACCTATTCGCGCAACGAAGAAAGCGGCACAACGGCCGACCTGGTGATCATGCCACCGGAAGCGTTTTTCCCGCAGCCAGTTCTCTTTCAGCCGGCGCCTGCGGATGTGCCGGCGAATCCGGGGGCAGGGCAATGAGCAACGTACAGGCATTTTCCGCTGTGGAGCGCGTGTTGCGACGCGTCATGTTGGCGATTGGACGCGGCAGAGTCACAGCCGGGAATGATGATGGCAATGTGCAGAAACTGCAAATTCAGCTCGGTGCAATGGAGATTCGAGATGATACGCCGCGCCTCGCTGAGTATGGATTTTCTTCCTATCCGCCAATGGAATCGGATGTGGTGGCGATCTTTGTCGGCGGCGATCGCTCGAACGGCATCATCATCGCTACCGGCAATCAAACCTACCGATTCAAGAGCCTGAAAGAGGGCGAGTGCGTCATCCACGATAACCTCGGCCAGTCGGTCTACTTGAGCAAAGGCGGCATTGTTGTCAACGGAGCGGGCCTTCCTGTCGTGGTCACGAATACGCCGTCGATCACGTTGGATACTCCAACTGTGCATGCCACCGGAAACATGACGGTCGACGGCAATCTCAATGTCGGCAAAAACATCGTGGCACAAGGCGATATCTCGGACGCAGGTGGAGCAAAAAGTATGTCTGGAATGCGCCAAGTGTATGACGGCCATGGCCATCCATTGCAGAACGTCATGCCTGGTGGCTCCACTCTCACTACCAATCAACCGAACCAACAACAATGAGCGATACCACAACAACTTGGGTTCCCATGGCTGGCCGCGGGGACTGGACTCTCGACGGCGCCGATCTGGCAAGCGGCGGTGATCTGGAAACGGCGGTGCTGATCAGCCTGTTCACTGATCGCGAGGCCAATCTCGATGATGCCATCCCGGACGGTACAGGGGACCCGCGCGGCTGGATAGGGGACGCCGATCAGCTATACAAAATCGGGTCGCGACTGTGGCTGCTGGAGCGCGCCAAACAGACGACCGAAACGCTCACCAAGGCCAAGGGGTATATCACCGAGGCGCTGCAGTGGCTAATCGATGACGGCGTGGTGGCGAAATTCGATATTTACGTCGAGTGGACCAAGGCATCCCAGCTGGGGGCCAGGGTGGTGGCTTATCAAAAAAACGGAACCACCCTGGCAATGAATTATTCGTGGGTATGGAAAGGAATTAACTGATATGCCATTTACGCGTCCCTTACTTAGCGACTTACGTAACCAGGTGGCGCAGGACATCGCCGCGTCACTCAAGGGTTCCGACCCGTTGCTACGGTTCTCCAATCTCAAGATCACAGGCGTCGCGCAAGCAAACTTGGCCAATTTGCATTACGGCTATCTTGACTGGATTGCCAAGCAATCTAATCCATTTACAGCCACTGATGAATATCTCGAAGCCTGGGCAGCTCTCAAGAAGGTGTATCGCAAAGCGGCATCACAAGCAGTGCTTACCGTGACATTTCCAGGCACAGCCGGAACAATTCCGGCTGGTGCGGGGGTGGTTCGTGGCGACGGCGTCACATACACAACGCAGGCGGCAGCGACAATAGTCGGCACCACGGTCACTGTGAATGTGATCGCCGACGCGGATCCGACCGGGCAAAGCGGTGCATTCGGGAACACCGCTGTTGGCAGCAAAATGACCTTATCTCAGGCCATCGCCGGCATTCAGTCATCCGGAACAGCGGGAGCCGCGATTGCCGTCGGTGCTGATTTGGAGAAGGATGACAGCCTGCGTAGCCGCATGCTCACTGCCTATCAAAATACGCCGCAAGGTGGTGATGAGGCCGACTATGTCGAATGGGCGGGGGAAGTCCCAGGCGTAACACGTGCCTGGTGTGTGCGCAATGGCTATGGCGCCGGGACAGTCGTTGTCTACTTCATGCTCGACGTGAGCGAAGCGGCCAACAATGGATTCCCGCAAGGAACTAACGGGGTAGCTGCTAGCGAGCCGCGTGCCGCTTCTGCAACTGGCGAGCAGCTTGTGGTGGCTAATTATTTGTATCCAGTGCAGCCAGTGACGGCGCTTGTTTATGTATGCGCGCCGATTCCAGCGCCGGTAAATTTCACGATTAGCGGTATTCCGATAGCTAATCGTGGCTCGGTGCAAAGCGCGATAGCGGATGTTTTTTTCCGGAAAGGCTCGGCGAAAGGCGGGACGATTCCGATTAATTTGATCTGGTCGGCGATCGCCAGCGTATCCGGCGTGACTGACTTTATTATTTCCGTGCCATTGCCCGATATCACTAACGCTGTGGGGACGTTGCCCACGGTTGGCATCATCACTTATCTCTGACTCTCATGATCGCACCAATCTATACTGCTGCCGATTATCTCGGCGCACTGCAGTCGCTCATGCCACGCGGCCGTGTTTGGCCCCGCGGCCCGGACGCTGTGCAGACCCAAGGACTGGCCGGGTTGACGCCTAGCTACGAACGCAATGGCCTGCGCGCGAACTATTTGCTAGTCGATGCATTCCCATCAACCGCCTACGAATTGTTGCCCGAATGGGAGGCAGCGCTCGGATTGCCAGATCCATGCGCCGGGCCAAGTCCGACTATCCAGGCCCGTAGGGCGCAGGTCGTCGCGCGATTCGCGGGTAGCGGTGGCCAATCGATAGCCTACATGACGGCTTTCGCATTGAATCTTGGTTACACAATTACGATTACGCAGTACGTGCCGGCGCGCGCGGGCAACTTGAGGGCTGGTCAGCCACTCTGTGGCAATAGCTGGGCGCATGCCTGGCGCGTCAACGCACCATTGATTTCCTCCTACCCATTCCGGGCGGGGTATTCGGCGGCCGGCGAGCCGCTTTCTTCGATTGGTAACACGGTTCTGGAGTGTGAGCTGAAGCAGATCGCGCCGGCGCACACAACCGTATTTTTTTCATACTCTTAATTTAGATAAGGACGACACATGTTTCGTATTGATGATCCAAGTGCGGTGGCGGCACTTCCTGTTCCCGAAGCGGTGGGAAATCCCGGATACTTTACCGAAGGCAGTCCTGGCACTCTCGCTGCCACATTGGTTCGCGCATCTTTTTTGAATATGGTGCAAGAGGAACTGATTTCGATTTTGATGGCCGCCGGCATTGTCCCGTCGAAGGCCACGTATAACCAGGTATTGACGGCCATCAAAACATTGGTGAAGTCCTCTGGATTTCACTATTCGGGGGCAGGAACAATTGCGGCTTCTCGCGCACTTGCGGCGACGGATATCGGCAGCTTGCTGATAAATAGTGGAAATTTTATTTTCACCATTGGGACACCGACATCGTTGGGTGCGCTACCTGGTGATGGATTTACTATGATGAATTTTGGTGCGAACACTTGCGGATTAGCATTTGCGGGTTGTACCTACGTGTATGGAAGCGCAGGGCTTTCAGCATCGCTAAATGTGCTGGCGGGTGAGTCTATTACTTTCGTTGCGGAATCTGGGACTAGTTGGCGTGTTGCCACCTCTACTGCTGGCATGGGCAATCTTGGATCGTTTACGTCTAGCCTTGGGACACAAGGTTGGAAGCGTTATCCGGATGCCAATAGCCCGATAGGCTACACGGTTGAGCAATGGGGGATGGTGAGCGGTGCCAATCTAACAGTCGATACTACTGTTCCATATCCAATTTCATTCCCGAATTCCATCATGCAGTTGTACGTGACTGGAGATTACACACCGGGGAGTGGTGCTCAGGCTTATTACAACGCGGCAACCAATGGTAAATCGAACTTCATAGTCAGGGCGAGCGCAAACATTAGCGGACGCTTTCTTGCAAAGGGATATTGAAAAATGAAATTTAGCAAAAGTGCAAAACAATCTGGCGGTACCGGGTTTTATTTCGACGAAGATACCAGTGCTCCAGCGGACTGTATTGAGGTGTCTAGCGTGGATGCGTCGGCAGCAATCAATTTGAGCACAGGCGCGTCTTTCAGTTTCGACTCGAGCGGAGAAATGACGGTTACAGCAGCGCCGGCGCCGGGCGCGGATCAACTGTTAGCCCAAGCACAGCAAGTCCAAGTTGCGTTGATCAATTCAGCATGCGCCGCTGCGATCACTGCCGGCTTCATTTCATCTGCGCTGGGTACACCGCACACCTATCCGGCCAAGCAGACCGATCAGCAAAATCTCTCGGCGTCTGTACTGGCTTCGATATATCCGAACTTACCGGCGAACTGGATGACACCATTCTGGTGTGAAGATGCCAATGGCGTATGGGCATGGGTAAGTCATACTGCGTCGCAAATTCAGCAAGCAGGTAGCGATGCGAAAATGGCGATACTGACCAACATGAGCAAGAACGCTACATTGCAAGCGCAGATCATGACCGCGGTTGACGTGGTATCAGTTCAGAAAATAAATTGGGGCTAAACATGACGCGTCTGAGACTTTTCGCTCTTTGGTTTTTGTGTGCCATGGTGACGCCGATTTTGATCGTCGCGATGCTGGTGCAGGCTGTCCTCGGTTCGACCACGCGTGCGCAAAGCATGGCCGTCGCTTTGGATGAATGCGGAAACAGCCTGTTCGGTGGTGACGCACAGGAGACCATCAGCCGCCGGACCGGGCTGGCGTTGATTGCCGGAAAAAGATGGGCCAAGATCGTGGCGCCGCTGATCGACTGCGTATTTGGGCAGGGGCACTGCCTGGCCAACGCAACGGATAAGTCAACAATTTAAAACAACACTCGATTCGTCAAGAAGCCGCCTACAGGGCGGTTTTTTTATACCTGGAGAAAATATGACTGCAGTAAAAGATTGCGCCATGCCGAAAGGCGAACATGAGAAGCGAGCGACGTTTTCCGAAGACACTTTTTATCCTGGCCACGAACCACGGACAGAGTCTCCGATCTTCCGAGCTTCCAAGAGGCACATGAAGGAGGAGGGCGGTTACGTGTGCTCGGTTTGCGGCGACGAAGAAAAGGTCGAATCGCATCATCGATTTTTCGAGTGGGCTTACAGTCCTGCGATCAACTGGAAATGGATACGCGATGTGGCCACCAATCGCACCGATGTCATGTTTTCCCACAAGCTGCAGCGAGTCGTTCCAATCCCAAAGAAGCACCCGATCTGGGATCTGATCCGGCTCACGCAGGGCTTTGATTGGGAGACATTTGACCCGGCCATGCCGCTGACCTTTGTTGACTCGGAATACAACCAGCTGCCGCTTTGCGAGCTGCATCATCGGGGGAAAGATCACGGCCGGCACGAAGAAAGCGATCCAGTCTGGAATGTCCAGGCGTTCCTGATTCCGGGTTTCGTTTATTCCCCCGATGAAATGAAAGCGTTGCACGCGAAAGGCGGTGCTTAATGGACGGGCACCGGGAAAAGCTCCTCTCGATGAGCGAGCAGCAATTTCGAGAGTTCATTGACGACCAGCTGCGGGCCGGTGAAGCTCGCTTTCAGCAGCTGCAAGAGGAATTGGCCGCCAATACTGACCTGACAAAGGCAAATATTGCTGGCACTTCGGAACTGGTCGAAATTTTCAAGGCTGCGAAGACCGGCGTTTCAGTTTTCAGGTGGTCCGGGAAAAACCTGCGCGATCTTATCAAATTTCTATATCCGTTCGCGTTGTTTGGTGGTGCGATCGCAGCCCTATTGCATGGCAAATGGCCTGAGTGGCCGAAGTGGGGGGAGTGATGATCAGCGCTGCCCAAATAGCCGCATCGACCGGCGCCAAGCTAACGACCGCTCAAACCTGGCTGAATGCGTTGAGTGATGCCATGGCCGATTTTGACATCAATACGCCGGCACGCCAGGCGGCTTTCTTGGCACAAATCGGCCATGAAAGCGGCGGACTTGTCGCTGTGGTCGAGAATCTGAACTACGGCGCCGCTGGCCTGCTAGCGACGTTCGGCAGTCGGTTCACCCCAGCGACCGCGCAGCACTATGCTCGCAAACCGGAAAATATCGCCAATCACGTCTATGCCCTTCGCAACGGTAACGGTCCCGAATCGTCGGGTGACGGTTGGAATTATCGGGGACGTGGACCGATTCAGCTTACCGGCTTACGGAACTACGCCGTTGCCCGGGACCGGCTGCGTAAATTGCATGGCACCGACGTTCCCGATTTTGTCTCCCATCCGGAGGCCGTAGAGCAACCCGAATGGGGAGCTGCTTGCGCGGCCATGTACTGGCAAGGCAACGGCTGCAATGCGCTGGCGGACCTCGGCAACATCGACGCGATCACGCGTGCAATCAATGGTCCTGCAATGGCCGGCAAGGAAGAGCGTCGGGCACTGTGGGTGAAAGCGAAAGCTACTTTAGGGGTCAAATAATGCTCAAAAAACTTTTGGAACTTATCACTGGTGACAGTGGCCTGGTGCTGGAGCCGGCGTATTTCTGGTCGGCTGTTGCTATCGTCGTCGGCCTGGGCCTGGAGATTTATAGCGTCGTATATGGCAAGACCTTTGACTTCCAGGGCTACGGCGTCGGCGCACTCGGGCTTCTATCGGGGCTTGGCCTGTCCGCCAAGTTCGGTAAATGAGTGGCGTTCTCGGTTTCATGGCGCATCACTGGACGTTTCTGGGCGGTGGTGCGTTGATAGGCATCGGCATTGCCTTCATCACGGCGCTCGGGCCGGCCGCCGTACTTGGCATGCTCAAGATCGTGCCCCGTTGGGGCTACGAGGTGTTGATCGCTTTGGTGCTGGTGCTGGCCTATGGTGCGTATCGGCACAGCGCGGGAGAGGCTGTGACGCAGGCGAAGTGGGATGCTGAGAAGCGCGAGCAGGCCACCTATGTTGCTAAGGTCGCAGATAAGCAGGGCCAGGTATTGCGGCAGACCGTCACTCAATACGTTGATCGCGAACACGTCGTCCGCATCCAGGGCGAAACCATCACTAAACAGGTACCCATCTATGTCACCGCTCAAAATGATACTGTGTGCACTATCAACAATGGCTTTGTCCGCTTGTGGAACGCCGCAAACACTGGTGTGCAGCTTCCCGACATTCCCGCCGGAACTGATGGCCAGGCCAGCGGGGTTAAGCTCTCAGACGTTGAAACCCAGCACGTCGCCGAATCAACCTACGCCAGAGGCCTCGAAGTCCAACTGATCAAGTTGCAAGATGCCGTCAGCGAGGTGACCGCCGCAGGCAAGGGCTTCGCGCCATGATGCAGCAATCGCCCTGGGTGGACTGGTTGCTGGAATTGGGGGAGGTGCCAAACTGGGCGAGTATCAGACAAGTGTCTGATATAAAGAGAATTTGGAAATAGAAAAGGGGCTGCATTTGCATGCAACCCCTTATATATCTTGGCTCCCCGACCTGGACTCGAACCAGGGACCTGCGGATTAACAGTCCGTCGCTCTACCAACTGAGCTATCAGGGAATTGAAAGAAGCAGAATTATAGTCTTGAATTTGCTGTGTTGTCAAAGCTTTTTCTAAACTTTTCTACATCCCCGAAGCAAGTGTTGCTACTGCTTCGGGACCCGAATATTACAGGACTTTTGCGATTGCGGCGACAACATTGTCGATATTTTTTGAATTCAGCGCGGCGACGCAGATACGGCCTGTGTCTACGGCGTAAATCGAGAATTCATCGCGCAGGCGCTCGACTTGCGCCTTGGTCAGGCCGGAGTAGGAGAACATGCCGCGTTGCTTGGTGACGAAATCGAAGTCGTGGCCTGGGGCTTGTTCTTTCAGTTTCTTGACCAGCAGGTGGCGCATTTCGCGGATGCGGACGCGCATGCCGGCCAGTTCTTCTTCCCACAGTGCGCGCAGTTCCGGCGACGACAGGGCTGTGGCGACTACCTGGCCGCCGTGGATCGGCGGGTTGGAGTAGTTGGTGCGCACCACGCGCTTGAGTTGCGACAGCACGCGGCCGGCTTCTTCCTTGCTGGCGGCGACGATGCTCAGGGCGCCTACGCGTTCGCCGTACAGCGAGAACGATTTCGAGAACGAGTTGGAAACGAACAGCGGGCCGCCAGCTTCGGTGAAGCGGCGAACCACATGGCCATCGGCTTCAATGCCGTCGCCAAAGCCCTGATAGGCCATGTCGAGGAAAGGCACCAGGCCGCGCTGGGTGACGACTTCGATGACCTGGGTCCATTCGGCGTCGCTCAGATCAGCGCCGGTCGGGTTGTGGCAGCAGGCGTGCAGCACGACGACGGAACCGCTTGGTATGGTCTTCAGCGCATTGAGCATGCCGCTGAAGTTGACGCCGCGGGTGGCCGGGTCGTAGTAAGGGTAGTTGTTGACGGTGAAGCCGGCCGATTCAAACAGCGCGCGATGGTTTTCCCAGCTTGGATCGCTGATCCAGACTTGGGCATCGGCTGCGGCGAAGCGCTTGAGGAAATCGGCGCCGAGTTTCAGCGCGCCGGTGCCGCCGATGGCTTGCACGGTGATCGCGCGCTTCTCTTGCACTACGGCGCTGTCGGCGCCAAATACCAGTTCTTGCACGGCCTTGTCATAAGCGGCCAGGCCTTCGATCGGCAGGTAAGTGCGTGGCGACAGTTTGGCGATCAGTTGCGCTTCCGCTTTTTGCACGCACTCCAGCAGCGGCACCTTGCCGTTATCATCGTAGTAAACGCCGACGCCGAGGTTGGTTTTGCCTGGATTCTGATCCGCATTGAAGCCTTCGGTAATGCCGAGGATGGGATCGCGTGGCGCCATTTCGATGGCGGTGAAGAGGGAGGCTGAAAGAGGTGCGTTCATCGTGATAACATAAAAAGTTGGCTGCAAAGTGCATCTTGTAGCCGGGTTGAATGCTGTGCCGGGTCACGAATACATCGCTGGTCGGCGCGGATTTTACTACCGTCTATTTTACCAAAGGTCGAGGCCCATGGCTGACATATCACAGGTTTCCAGTACCGTCGACGAGTCTAAAATCGTCACTTTTCCCAATTCGCCCTACAAATTGTTCCAGCCGTTCCAGCCGGCCGGCGACCAGCCCGCGGCCATCGACAAGCTCACCGAAGGCGTGGAAGATGGCTTGTTTTACCAGACGTTGCTGGGGGTGACCGGCTCCGGCAAGACTTATACGATGGCTAACGTGATCGCCCGCATGGGGCGGCCGGCGATCATCTTTGCGCCGAATAAAACCCTGGCGGCCCAGCTGTATAGCGAGTTTCGCGAGTTTTTCCCGCACAATGCGGTGGAATATTTCGTCAGTTACTACGATTATTACCAGCCGGAAGCGTACGTGCCGCAGCGCGACTTGTTCATTGAGAAAGATTCGTCGATCAACGAGCATATCGAGCAGATGCGGCTGTCTTGCACCAAATCGCTGATGGAACGGCGTGATGTGGTTATTGTGGCAACGGTGTCGGCCATTTACGGTATCGGTAACCCTAACGAATACCACCAGATGATCCTGACCTTGCGCGCCAAGGACAAGGTCAGCCAGCGCGATGTGATCGCGCGGCTGATCCAGATGCAATACACGCGCAATGAAATCGATTTCGGCCGCGGCACCTTCCGCGTGCGTGGCGATACGATCGACGTGTTTCCTGCCGAGCATGCCGAGCTGGCTTTGCGCATCGAGATGTTCGACGATGAAATCGACAACTTGCAACTGTTCGATCCGCTGACCGGTCGGGTGCGCCAGAAGATTCCGCGCTTTACCGTCTATCCCGGCTCGCACTATGTGACGCCGCGCGCGACCGTGCTGCGGGCGATCGACACCATCAAGGAAGAACTGCGCGACCGCCTGGAATTTTTCCGTAAGGAAAATAAACTGATCGAAGAGCAGCGCATCGAACAGCGCACCCGTTTCGATCTGGAGATGATGCAGGAAATCGGTTTCACCAAGGGCATCGAAAACTACTCGCGCCATTTGAGCGGCGCCAAGGCGGGCGAGCCGCCGCCGACTTTGGTCGATTATCTGCCGCCGGATGCTTTGATGTTCCTGGATGAATCGCACGTGCTGATCGGCCAGTTGAACGCTATGTACAACGGCGACCGTTCGCGCAAGACCAATTTGGTGGATTACGGTTTCCGCTTACCGTCGGCGCTCGACAATCGGCCGCTGCGTTTCGATGAATTCGAAGGCAAGATGCGGCAGACGATTTTCGTGTCGGCGACGCCGGCCGATTATGAAAACCAGCGTGCCGACCAGGTGGTGGAGCAGGTGGTGCGGCCGACCGGCCTGATCGATCCGGCGATTGAAGTGCGGCCGGCGCTGAGCCAGGTGGATGACCTGATGACCGAGGCGAATGCGCGCATCAAGAAAAACGAGCGCGTGCTGGTGACGACCTTGACCAAGCGCATGGCCGAGCAACTGACTGAATTTCTTAGCGATAACGGCATCAAGGTGCGCTATCTGCACAGCGATATCGAAACCGTCGAGCGGGTTGAGATCATTCGCGATTTGCGTCTGGGAACATTCGACGTGCTGGTCGGGATCAACTTGCTGCGCGAGGGTTTGGACATCCCTGAAGTGTCGCTGGTGGCGATCCTGGATGCGGACAAGGAAGGCTTCCTGCGTTCCGAGCGCAGCCTGATCCAGACCATCGGCCGCGCCGCGCGTAACCTGAACGGCACTGCGATCCTGTATGCCGACCGCATGACCGACTCCATGCGCCGTGCGATCGATGAAACCGAGCGCCGCCGCAACAAGCAGATTGCGTTCAACACCGCCAACGGCATTACGCCGGTCGGCATCAACAAGCAGATCCGAGAGCTGATCGACGGCGTCTACAGTCCGCAGGAAGCGCGCGAAGAGCTGCATGCTGCGCAAGACCAGGCCAAGTACGAGGCCATGAGCGAGAAGCAGGTCAGCAAGGAAATCAAACGCCTGGAAAAACTGATGATCGATCACGCGAAGAACCTGGAGTTCGAAAAAGCTGCGCAGGTGCGCGATCAGCTGCATGTGCTGAAGCAGCAGTTGTTTGGTGCTCCGGGGGCGGACAATATTGTTTTATAGGTCGGATGACGCTTCACTCTTCCAACCTGCAAACGTCTTTTTATTCATTTTGTTTTAGAGATTTATGACTGATTTTCTTCCTGCTTCAATTCGTGATGCTTTACGTGGCGTGCATGCTTCCTGGCTCGCCATTCTTGAAGATGGTTTGCGCGCAGTAGCGCAAGCCAATCCGACCTACTTGCAGGACCTGACCGCCGCAGATTACCTGCCCACCGAAGGCCGCATGTTCGCTGCCTTCACCCAGCCGCTGGACGCCGTTCGCTACGTGCTGGTAGGCGAGGGCCCCTATCCGCGCGCGGCCAGCGCCACCGGCGTCTGTTTCATGGATGGCGCGGTCGGCTCGCTGTGGTCGGAAAAGGGTTTGTCGAAGCAGGTCAATCGCGCTACCTCGCTGCGCAATTTCATGAAGATGCTGCTGGTGGCGGATGACCAGCTAGCCATCGAAAGCACCACCGGCGACGCCATGTCCGGCGTGGCGCAGCAGGCACAAGCGGCAGGCTCGCCGGCGATCCAGCTGCTGGCGGATCTGCAGGACAATATGGTGGGCCGAGGATTCTTGCTGCTGAATGCGTCGCTGGTGTTCCGCTCCGACGTGCCGCCGGTGAAGGATGCCAAGGCCTGGCAGCCGTTCATGCAAGCGGTGCTGCAAGGTTTGGCCGGCACCGCTGAAGGGCGTGGCGAGGCTTTGCCGACGCTGGTGCTGTGGGGGAAAATCGCCGAGCAGTTGAATGCCTACCCGGTCACCGCGCGCTTTCCGAAAGCGGTTGCCGAGCATCCCTACAATCTCAGCTTTATCGGCAACGCCGGCATGCAGGCCTTGTTCGGCCCGATGCAGCTATTGAAGCGCGTAAATTAGATCAGGCTCATCTGCCGTAAATCAGTCTCGGCCTGGGTCAGCGTCTTTTCCGCTTCAGGTTCCTGTTCTGGCGCGAAGTCGAATTCCGGGGCGGTGACAACCGCTTTCGGCGCTGGCGCCGGTTTGACGCGTTTGGTGCTGACCGTGGCGGTCGACAACCAGCGCTTCAGCATGTCGTCAAACAAGCCCATCATCGCTTCCGGCATTTCCTGCGTATATGCCTGGCGGATCACGATGCCATCCCACATCGCCGTCAGCAGCAGCGCTGCCTGCTGCGCATCCAGCGCGGCATCGATCTGGCCGCGTTCCTGGGCGGTGCGCAGCATGTCTGCCAAACCGTCCACCCATTCCGTCTCCGCCTTCTTGATCACCGCGCCAACCCGCTTGTTGCGCAATCCCTCGGCATAGATTTCGGTCATCAGCCCGGCGTCGCTGATCGCCGCGTAGCGCAGGGCGAAGGCGCGGGTGATGGCTGACAGGGCTAGCGGCAGGTCGTCGGTATCGTGAAATTCCGACAGCATGGTGCGGGCCTGGCGTCGTTCGTCCTCGGCCATGGCGGCGATGATCGCATCCTTGCTGGTGAAATAGCGATACACCGCGCCCGGTCCCAGGCCCACTTCGGTGCAGATTTCCTGCATAGAGGTCTGGTGGAAGCCGTTCTTGCGAAAGCACTTGCCGGCGGACTTGAGGATGTCGACGCGTTTCTGGTCGGCTCTCTGGGTCGGTGATTGCGGTGTCTTGGATTTGCGGATGGCCATACTTGTGCTGTGCTGCTCAAAAGAGGACTGTGCGGGAGGGTCGATATTATAGGTTTAAGCGCCGCTTCCTTGCATAAATTTTTTGCAGGAAACGTTTTTCCATTGATTCTTGCCTATAAGGAAGTTGCTATTTTGCCTCGAAACCGGTCCTTTCCGGAATACCCTGTTTTTCTGTGGTTGATTAAATATTAACTGGCTTGAGAGCCAATACTGGCGCGGGATTTCAGGAATCGGGCAATACCTGACGGATTCACTCAAGTTTGGTATACTGTCGTCACACCGTGCAATTCGGAGCAAGGATGCGCGGATAGATAGCTTTAAGAGCGGAGATTACATGCGTCTGACTACAAAAGGCCGGTTTGCGGTAACTGCGATGATCGATTTGGCATTGCGCCAGGGTAAGGGTCCTGTGACTTTGTCCGCCATCAGCGAACGGCAAGAGATTTCTCTTTCATATCTGGAACAATTGTTCGGTAAATTGCGCCGTCACCAGATTGTTGAATCCGTACGCGGGCCAGGCGGCGGATACAACCTGGCGCGCAAGGCAGAAGATGTCACCGTGGCCGATATCATCATTGCGGTCGACGAACCGCTGGATGCGACCCAGTGCGGCGGCAAGGAAAATTGCCACAGCCCGGATCACGAAGGCGGCAGCCGCTGCATGACGCACGACCTGTGGTCGACCCTGAACGCAAAGATGGTCGAGTATCTGGATTCGGTGTCGTTGAAGGATTTGGTAGAACAGCAACACGCGCAGCAAAAGAAGACCCTGGAACAAAACGTGGTGGTGATGCATCGGTCCCACCTGGTTGCTTGATTGGAGCTCAAAATAGTATGAACGCACCCTTGGAAAAAAGCCTGATAGACACATTGAAGGCGCCTCACTTCCCGATTTACATGGATTATTCGGCAACCACGCCGATCGATCCGCGTGTTGCCGACAAGATGATTCCTTACCTGCGCGAGCAGTTCGGCAATCCGGCTTCGCGTAGTCACATGTATGGCTGGTCCGCTGAAAAAGCGGTAGAAGACGCACGTGAACAAGTCGCCAAGCTGGTCAACGCCGATTCACGCGAGATCATCTGGACTTCCGGCGCCACCGAAGGCAACAACCTGGCCATCAAGGGCGCAGCCAATTTCTACAAGACCAAGGGCAAGCACATCATCACCGTCAAGACCGAACACAAAGCGGTGCTGGACGTGGTGCGGGAGCTGGAACGCCAGGGTTTTGAAGCGACTTATCTGCAACCGCAAGACAACGGCCTGATCACCATCGAGCAGCTGGCAGCGGCCATCCGCCCTGACACGATTCTGATCTCGGTCATGCTGGTGAATAATGAAATCGGTGTGATCCAGCCGATTGAAGAAATCGGCGAACTGTGCCGCCAGAAGGGCATCATTTTCCATTGCGACGCGGCGCAAGCCACCGGCAAGGTCGTGATCGACCTGGAAAAATGGAAAGTCGACCTGATGACGTTCACTGCCCACAAGACTTATGGTCCGAAGGGCGTCGGCGCTTTGTATGTGCGCCGCAAGCCGCGCGTGCGGCTGGAAGCGCAGATGCACGGCGGCGGTCACGAGCGCGGCCTGCGTTCGGGTACTTTGCCTACACACCAGATCGTCGGCATGGGTGCGGCATTTGAAATCGCCCGTGAAGAGATGGATGAAGAGATCGTTCGCATCAAGGCATTGCGCGACCGCCTGGCGGCCGGCCTGCAAACGATTGAAGAAGTGTACGTCAACGGCGACATGGCACACCGCGTGCCGCATAACCTGAATGTCAGCTTCAACTATGTTGAAGGCGAATCGCTGATCATGGCGATCAAGGACATCGCGGTATCGTCCGGTTCGGCCTGTACCTCGGCCAGCCTGGAGCCGTCGTACGTATTGCGCGCGCTGGGCCGCAGCGACGAACTGGCGCACAGCTCGATCCGCTTCACCATCGGCCGTTTCACGACCGAAGAAGATATCGATTTCACGATTGAACTGATCAAGACCAAGGTAGCGAAACTGCGCGAGCTGTCGCCGCTGTGGGACATGTATAAAGACGGGATCGATATCAGTACGATCCAATGGGCGGCGCATTAATAACTAATTGGGGAAAGAGTTTAAGAGCCACCGCAGCGTGGCGAATTATTCTGTCCTCAAGTGATTTTCTGCGGCTGATTGAATCTTCAGCGCCGCAGCATCAAACAAGGAGCAGCAAAATGTCTTACTCAGAAAAAGTTTTGGATCACTACGAAAATCCACGCAATGTCGGCGCCTTTGACAAGGGCGACGACACTGTCGGTACCGGTATGGTTGGCGCGCCTGCTTGCGGCGACGTCATGAAATTGCAGATCAAGGTCGGCGCCGACGGCATCATCCAGGACGCCAAGTTCAAGACCTACGGTTGCGGCTCGGCGATTGCTTCGTCGTCGCTGGTGACTGAATGGGTCAAGGGCAAGACACTGGATCAAGCCATGTCGATCAAGAATACCCAGATCGCTGAAGAACTGGCGTTGCCGCCAGTGAAGATCCACTGCTCGATCCTGGCGGAAGACGCGATCAAGGCCGCGGTTGAAGATTACAAAGCCAAGCACGGCGAGCAGAAACAAGCGGCATAAAAGGCGCTGACGGTTATGGCAATCACATTGACAGAAAAAGCGGCCAAGCATATCAACCGCTACATCGAACGTCGCGGCAAGGGTATCGGCCTGCGCTTCGGCGTGCGTACGACCGGTTGCTCGGGGCTGGCTTACAAGCTGGAATACGTGGATGAGAAGACTGATGAAGATGCAGTGTTCGAATCGCACGGAATCCAGGTGTTTGTCGATCCCAAGAGCTTGCCGTATATCGATGGCACCGAACTTGATTTTGCCCGTGAAGGCTTGAATGAAGGCTTCAAGTTCTACAACCCGAACGTCAAGGATGAATGCGGCTGCGGCGAGAGTTTCCGGATCTGATCCGGTTTCTTCGCTGGTTTGCACTACGGTTGAACTGTAAAGCCTGTTGAACCACAACAGGCTTTTGTTTTGTGGGTCCCCCGATCTATCAGAGTAATCATGCAAAATCACTTCGAACTGTTCCAACTGCCGCAACGCTTCACGCTCGATACGACGGCGCTGGACCAGGCTTACCACGAGGTGCAGAACCAGACGCATCCGGACCGTTTCGTCAACGCCACCGCCGCTGAAAAGCGCGTGGCGATGCAATGGACCACGCGCGCCAACGAAGCCTACCAGACCCTCAAGAGCCCGTTCAAGCGCGCGGCCTATATGTGCGAGCTGAACGGCGTCGCGCTGCAGGCGGAATCGAATACGGCGATGCCGGCGGCTTTCCTGATGCAGCAGATGGAGTGGCGCGAAACGCTGGACGATGCGCGCGCCGGCAAGAGCGTGGAAGCGCTGGAGCAGCTGGACCGCGAATTGCGCGCCGCGCGCAAGGCCGATTTGCAGAACATCGGCACATTGCTGGATGGCGGCGATTTCGAGAAGGCGGCGCAATTTGTGCGGCAGCTGATGTTCCTGGAAAAGTTCGGTGAAGAGATCGGTAACGCCTTCGCCATCCTCGAGTGCTGATGTCCTGATTAATGAATTTGAATTTATTTGCAGAGTAACGGCATGCCTGAAATCTGGTTGTTCCTGATCGCCGCAATGACGCTGACCCTGGCGCCGGGGCCGGATAATATCTATGTGCTGACGCGCGGCATCGCGCAGGGCCGCAAGGCAGGATTGGTGTCGGCGCTGGGTTTCAGCTCGGGATTGATTTTCCACACCATGCTGGCGGTGCTCGGTTTCGCTGCCCTGATCAAGGCTTCGCCGCTGGCGTATTCGCTGTTGCGCTATGCCGGCGCCGGCTACTTGGTCTATATCGGCATACGCACCTTGCGCTCGCACTCGGTGATTCATTTGCAAGGCAATGTCGCGCCGATGAAGCTGTCGCGCATCTATTGGCAGAGCGTGATCGCCAATATCCTGAACCCGAAAGTGACGCTGTTCTTCATCGCTTTCCTGCCGCAGTTCGTGAACGCAAGCGCTGGGCATATCCCGGCGCAGATGTTGCTGCTGGCGGCGGTATTTATCTTGCAGGCGCTGGCCATTTTTAGTATGGTCGCCCTGTTTTCCGGCATGGTCGGCGCGTTTTTCCAGCGCAGGAAATCGGCTGCCACCATCATGAACCGCTTGGCGGGCACGGCGTTTATCGGACTCGGTATTCGCATCGCTCTGCCACAATGAAGCAATAAACGAAAAGCAAGACACCCCTATGGCACTTTTGCAAATCTCAGAACCTGGCATGTCCACCGCCCCCCACCAGCACCGGCTGGCGGTAGGGATCGACCTGGGCACCACCAATTCGCTGGTCGCCACGGTGCGCAACAGCATTCCCGAAGTGCTGAACGACGAGGCAGGGCGGCCGCTGATGCCGTCCATCGTGCGCTATCTGCCGAATGGTAATGCTCACATCGGCTACAAGGCGCAAGCCGCGCAGACCACCGACCCGAAGAACACCATCCTGTCGGTCAAGCGCTTCATGGGACGCGGCCTGAAGGACATCGCCTACGCCGAAAATCTGCCTTACGATTTTCTCGATGTGCCGGGCATGGTGCAGTTGAAGACGGTGGCCGGGGTCAAGAGCCCGGTCGAAATCTCCGCCGAGATCCTGGCGACCTTGCGCCAGCAGGCGGAAGATGCGCTGGGCGACGATCTGGTCGGGGCGGTGATTACCGTGCCGGCCTATTTCGACGATGCACAGCGCCAGGCCACCAAGGACGCCGCCAAGCTGGCCGGCCTCAATGTGCTGCGCCTGCTCAATGAGCCGACCGCGGCGGCGATCGCCTACGGCCTGGATAACGCCTCGGAAGGCGTGTACGTGGTCTACGACCTGGGCGGCGGCACTTTCGATATCTCGATCCTGAGATTGACCAAGGGTGTGTTTGAAGTGCTGGCCACCGGCGGCGACTCTGCGCTCGGCGGCGACGATTTCGATCACCGGCTGTTTTGCTGGATCAGCAAGGAAGCCGGGTTGGCGCCCTTGTCCGATGAAGATACGCGGGTGCTGATGGTCAAGGCGCGTGAAGCCAAGGAATTGCTCTCCACCAAAGCCGAAGTCAGCATCGATGCGGCCCTGGCGTCGGGCGAGCGTGTGCATCTGTCATTGACAGCAGAAATTTTCGACGAGATCACCAAGCATCTGGTCGCCAAAACCTTGACGCCGACGCGCAAGGCGTTGCGCGACGCCGAGCTAAGCGTTGACGATGTTGATGGCGTAGTGATGGTCGGTGGCGCCACCCGCATGCCGAGCATTCGCAAGGCGGTCGGTGCGTATTTTGAAACCACGCCACTGGCGAACATCGATCCCGACAAGGTCGTGGCGCTGGGCGCCGCGATCCAGGCTAATCTGCTGGCCGGCAACCGCGCCGCCGGCGACGACTGGCTGTTGCTGGATGTGATCCCCTTGTCGCTGGGCATAGAAACCATGGGCGGCCTGGTGGAGAAAGTCATCCCGCGCAACTCGACCATTCCCTGCGCTCGCGCGCAGGAATTCACCACCTTCAAGGATGGCCAGACCGCCATGGCGATCCAGATCCTGCAAGGCGAACGCGAGCTGGTCAGCGATTGCCGTTCACTGGCCAAATTTGAACTGCGCGGGATTCCGCCGATGGCGGCCGGTGCGGCGCGCATCCGCGTGACCTATCAGGTCGATGCCGATGGCTTGCTGTCGGTCTCGGCGCGTGAACTGCGTTCCGGCGTGGAAGCGTCGATCAGCGTCAAGCCGTCCTACGGCCTGGCGGACGACGACATCTCGCGCATGTTGCAGGAATCGTTTGCCTCGGCTGACGTCGATATACAAGCGCGCGCCTTGAGAGAAGAACAGGTAGAAGCGGAACGCATCGTGCTGGCGACCGAATCGGCCTTGCAGGGCGATGCCGCGTTGTTGTCAGCCGAAGAACAGACTGCGATCACGGCGTTGATTGCCACGGTCCGCACGCAAGCGCAGGGCACGGATCACCTGGCGATCAAGGCAGCGGTCGATGCGCTGGCGCATGGCACCGAAGATTTCGCCGCGCGCCGCATGGACCGCAGCGTGCACGATGCATTGACCGGCAAGACACTGGACCAGGTGTCGTAAATAATTTTATAAAAAGTATCCACCTATTCCCGAGGTAAACCAAGTGCCCCAAATCGTCGTATTGCCCCATCCTACCTACTGCCCAGACGGCATCGTGTTTGAAGCTCCGCGCGGCCAATCAGTCTGCGATGCCTTGCTCAACCATGACATCGAGATCGAGCACGCCTGTGAAAAATCCTGCGCCTGCACCACTTGCCACGTAGTGGTGCGCGAGGGCTTTGCGTCGTTGGGGGAGCTGGACGACAAGGAAGAGGACCTGCTGGACATGGCCTGGGGCCTGGAAGCGACTTCACGCCTGTCATGTCAGGCCATCGTCGGCGAGGAAGACCTGGTGGTCGAGATTCCCAAGTACACCATCAACCACGCCAGCGAAAATCACTAAGCGGAAAGGGGAGCAGCGCCATGAAATGGATCGATACACAGCACATTGCAGAAGCCCTGTACGACAAGTTTCCGGATACGGATCCGGAGAAAATCCGTTTTACCGATTTGCATAACTGGGTGCTTGAACTGGACGGTTTCGACGATGATCCGAAGCGTTCCGGCGAGAAAATCCTGGAAGCGATCCAGGCTGCCTGGATAGAAGAAGCCAGATAATCAATGCCGCAATAAAAAAACCCGCTGTCGCTACACTCGTAGCGACAGCGGGTTTTTTATTGGCGAGAGCGTTTAGCCACGGCCTTCCAGGTGACCGTTCACTACCCGGACCGGATCGCCGACTTGCCAGCCCTGGCCGGATTGCGGGAAGCCGCGCAATTTGCCATCTTCCATCCGTACCATGACTTGATAAGTGGTGTTGGTGCGGGTGCGTTTTTCCACTTCGTTCCCGGCAAAGCCGCCACCCACTGCGCCGGCGACGGTCGCCAGGGTGTTGCCGTTGCCATGGCCGACCTGGTGACCCAGGACGCCACCCAATACCGCGCCTGCGGCAATCCCCAGGCCGCTAGGCGGGGCTGCATGCTGGATTGCCTGGATCGACTCGACCCGGCCGCAGCTGCGGCAGATAGCTGGCTGTGGCGCCGGGGCTGGCTGATTCGGCGCCTGCGCATATTCCTGGCGCGGAGCTTGCCGCGGCTGTTGCGCCGGTTGCTGTGCGTAGTAACCGTTCTGGCCGGCTTGCGGCGCGCCGTTATTGCTTGCCTGCGCTGGCGCTTGCTGTTGCTGGCTGTTGTAATCAGGCGACGTCGACGACATCGCGGCGACCGGCGCCGGCGTCGATTGCGAGCTTGGGAACAAGCCGGTCATGGCGGCAACGCCAACCAGGCTGGCCAGGGTGACCGCCACTGCAGCGGTGGCCACCAGCGGATGAATGCGATTGTTTGGTTTCGGGTTGTCCATTATTACCTCCAGAAAATCTTTTGTTTGTTGAGTAATGTAATTATCAAAGGTTCAAACCCTGAACGCTAGCTTGATAATGTGTCAGATGTATCATTATGTAACGAGTTTACGCGTTAAGGCATAGTTCTGCACACTGGGAGCAAATTTGTCGAAAAATACAAAAAAATTGGGGTCAGAGTCGAATTGATTCTGGAAATTGCAAGCGCGCACGTCTCATGGAACGTAAAAAAGGGCCAAAGTAATTTACGGCAATGAAACTTGCCGTAAATTACTTTGGCCCTTCATTAGCTACGCACGCCGTTGATTTTGGCGGAAAACGGAAATGAAGCTGGGGAGGGCGAAACTAGAACGTATGGCTCATGCCCACCGCATAGCCGGTGGTGTTAACAATGATCTTTTCCCGATACAGGTCCGCGTACAAGGTAGTGCGCTTGGACAGCGGATGGCTATAGCCAAGGCTGACCTTGTGATTGCCGCTATCTTCATTTTTCCCGTAGCCGGTCTTGATGGTATCCGTACCGACTGCATAGGTGGCCGCCAGCACCATCAGCCGTTCGCTGCTGCGGCCCGCCGCCGCGGCGTTTACGCCAACCAGTTTGGTGTGCGCATAAGAGCCCATGATCACCAGCCCGCTGAAATCGTAGGAGCCGCCGAGGAAATAGATATTGTCGTTGTTGTCGTTGCGCTCATAGGAAGCCATCGCGCCGACCGGACCTTTGCCGTAATTGAGCGAAATGCCGACATTGCGCGTCTTGGCCAGGGGATTCCTTTCAACCTCGCCGGCCACCGCAAACCGGAAACCGGAAAAGTCCGGCGAGTCGTAAAACACGCCGTTGCTGATCCGTGCGAAATTGGCATAACCGAGCGCTACATCGCTGATGCCGTCGCTGCTGTAGCTGCCGGTCTGGTAGCTGGCCAGCGAGCCGTTGAAGCCGCTGTTGTACCAAGGCTCGAACAGCCAGATGTTATTCCACAAAGGCGTCACCGCGCGGCCGACCCGCAAGCTGCCGACGGTGTTGCTTTTCAGGCCGACCGTGCTTTCGCCTTGCCAGAGGGTGGTAGGGCGTTCTTGCGCGCCGGTGCCTGGGATGAAGCGGGTTTGCAGATTGAAAATCGCGGACAAGCCATCACCCAGATCTTCCTGTCCTTTGAAACCGAGCCAGTTGTTGTAGCCGCGCCCCATGACGACCGCGCCGCCGCTTTCTTTACCGATCGATACATCCAGGTTGCCGTACATGGTCACGCTGGTTTGCGCGTGGGCCTGGCCGGCCGTAGCGGTGAGCAGGATAAGTCCCAATTTAACGGCCTTGCCAGGGATGTAGAAGTTGCTCCCGCGATTCAGATTCAGCATGTTTTGTCTCCTTGTCGTTATAGATTTTTTTGCGCACGCATACTGCGAGCCGGCTTATCTTCTGTGATTAATCGATTGTTTCCCAACGCAATAATTAGATGGGCCTATCGCATATTCAGATAAGTCCTCATCCGGCTGGACGGCGCACACGAATGGCGGCAGCGCGCCCCGCATGGCCGATGCGGATAACGGAATTTGGCGTGTTTTTGCCGGTAGAATGTCTGTCACAGCGGTGCAAAAAAATCATGACAAGTGCGCCACCAGGATAATTAGATAAGGAGATACCGATGGACCGTCGCTGCCTGCCATTAAATGCATTGCGCGCTTTCGAAGCTGCCGGCAAGCACCTGAGCGTGACTGCCGCGGCCAACAGCTTGTTCGTCTCGCAGAGCGCCGTCAGCCGCCATATCCTGACGCTGGAGGCCCTGCTGGGCGTAAAGTTGTTTGAACGCAAGCATCAGCATCTGGAACTGACCGAAGCGGGGCGCGCGCTGCTGCCGGTTGTGAACAAATCATTCGACCGCATCGAGCATGTGCTGAAAGACATCCTCAAGGATGGCGCCGAATCGCGCAGGGTGCTGCACATCCAGATGCCGTCAACCTTTGCGCATAACCTGGCGGTGCCGATCTTGCGCGAGTTCAGGAATATCTTTCCGGATGTGATGCTGGACCTGGTGATTCCCAACAAGGTCGGCATGCCGGATATCAATAGCGATATCGCGGTGGTGTATTCAAAACCTGAAGTCAACGACCTGATCGCCGACCTGCTGTGGCATGTGCGCCTGACGCCGCTGTGCCATCCTTGCCTGCTGGAAGCCGCCAACGCCGCCAGCCTGACGGATTTCGTGGCCGGTAACGAGATCGTGCACGTGATCCTGGAAGGGCAGCCGCGTCATCGCTTATGGGACCGTTTCGTACGGCAGGCAGAACTGCCCAAGGTCTCAGTGGATCGCGGGCTGGTGTTCGAGACCGCCAACCTGGCGGCGCAATATGCGATGAGCGGCACCGGCATCGCTTTGCTCGATCCCTTGCTGTTCCAGGACGAGCTGCGTAACGGCACGCTGGTGCAGCCCTTCGATGTGTGGGTCGACGACGGCTATGGCTACTATCTGCTGACCCACTCCGACGATCTGCTAGATGAGACGATTGCCTCGTTCCGGTCTTGGATGATCCAGCGCTTCGCCAACTCCTCGCTGGAGCTGCAAAATCTGGTGCGCCGGCCCGGTGCTCCCGTTGCAACAGCACAGCCCGACGCATGATCGCGTCTTAGTGCGGGCTGCTGCCGCTCGAACGTTTCTCGACAAAACGCCTGACATAATCGTCGGCAGGGCGGGTCAGGATGTCATCGGCGGTTCCAACCTGCACCAGCACGCCATCGCGCAAAATGGCGATCTGCGCGCCGATGTGGATCGCTTCATCCAGATCATGCGTGATGAAAACGATGGTCTTGTTGAAGCGTTCCTGCAGCACCAGCAACTGGTCCTGCATTTCGGCGCGTATCAAGGGATCGAGCGCGCTGAAGGCTTCATCCATCAGAATGATATCGGTATCGGCCGCCAAGGCCCGCGCCAGGCCCACGCGCTGGCGCATGCCGCCCGAAAGCTGGTCCGGATAAGCTTTCGAATAACCTTTCAGCCCGACCCGTTCCAGCCATTCCTGTGCACGTTCATGCGCTTCCTTCTTCTTCACGCCGCGCGTCAGCAGGGCAAACGCGGTGTTGTCCAGCACCGACCAATGCGGCAACAAGCCAAAGCTTTGGAACACCATGCTGATCTTGTTGCGGCGCAGTTGACGCAGGCCGTGAGCGTCGAGCGACAAGATGTTCTCGCCATCGATCAGGATTTCGCCCTGGGTCGGATCGATCAGGCGGTTGAAATGCCGCACCAGGGTTGATTTACCGGAACCGGACAAGCCCATGATGACGGAGATTTTTGCCTCCGGGATTTCCAGGGAAATATCGCGCAGGCCGACATTGCAGCCGGTCTGCAGCAAAACTTCAGCTTTGCTTTTATCCTGCTTCAGCAAGTCCAGCGCCGACTCGCATTGCGCGCCGAATACCTTGTAGATATTGCGTACCGAAATCTTGCTGGTGTTAGTATTTTCTGTTGTCATGGCTTACTCCGGCTTGGTCAGTTGCGAGCGCTGGCGGCGGTTCATGCCGTAGGCCTGGGTAATGCGGTCGATCACGATCGCCAGAATGACGACGGCCACCCCGGCATGCGCACCCTTGCCGAAGTCCAGGTTGGTCAAGCCTTGCAAGATATCCTCGCCCAGGCCGCGAGCGCCGATCATCGACGCCACCACCACCATCGCCAGGGCCAGCATGGTGGTCTGGTTGATGCCAGCCATGATGCTGGGCCGCGCCAGCGGCAATTGCACCCACATCAGCAACTGGAACTTGGTGGTGCCGAACGACCAGGCGGCGTCGCGGGTTTCCTGATCGACCTGGCGGATGCCGAGCTCGGTCAGGCGGATCAGCGGCGGCAGTGCGTAGATCACGGTAGCCAGTACCGCAGGTACTTTGCCGATGCTGAACAACATCACCGCCGGCAGCATGTAGACGAACATGGGGAAGGTCTGCATCACATCCAGCAGCGGCAGCAGCAGGCGCGACAGCAATTTGCTGCGCGCCATCAGGATGCCGATGGGAACGCCGATGACCAGGCAGATGATGATGGAAACCAGCATGATGCTGAGCGTCTGGATGGTCTTTTCCCACAGGCCCATGCAGCCGATGAAATACAGCGCCAGCACGAAAGCGATGCTCATGCGCACGCGGCGCAAGGCGTGATAGCTGATCAGTCCCACCGCCACCAGCACCAGCCAGGGCGGTATCGACTGCAGGAAGCTTTCCAGCGGCACCATCAGGTAGCGCAGCATGAAAGTGGAAATATCGTGCAGTCCGTCGCCGTACTTCTGGACGATGCTGCTGATACCGGAATTTAAGGCTTCCGAAAACGAAATCGGAATAAAGAATTCGAAAGACATGCTGGTTTCCTCAGAAAGCACGCTACGCTGTGGATATTTCCGAGCAGGATAGCCCTACTTAGATTTGGCGTCGCGACAATGTAGATTGAAAAATCTTGTATGACGTCCTTCCCGCGTACGCGGGAATCCATTCTGCCGGCTAACCTGGATCCCCACGTTCGTGGGGATGACGCTCGTGAGGGATTTACAGCTTCGCTTCTACTTTTTGCGCGACGTCGGCAGGCACCCATTGCGTCCATAACGCTTTGTTCTTTTGCAAAAACTCTTTCGCTAGCACCGAGCCGCCGACCTTGCGTTCGCTCATGTCGGTAATCGCGCGGTTGACGATGTCGGCCGGCACCGAGAGTTTGTTAAAGAAGGCGATGACGTCCGGTGCGCCCTTGATGAACGGCGTCGAGACGCCGATGGTCAGCTTGAATGACGGCGTGCCGGTGCCGCAGACATCGTCGGTGGTGGTGTTTTGCACCGTCTTCCAGCATTTTTCGGTAAATTCCGGCTCCTGCAGCTGGACGAATTTGTACTTGCCCATCAGGCCGGCCGGCGACCAATAGTAAAACAGGATAGGTTTGCCGCGTTCATAGGCCGAGGAAATGGTGGCGTCCAGCGCGCCGCCGGTGCCCGGACGGAAGTTGGTGTAGCTGGCGGCCAGCTTGTAAGCTTTGAATTTCTGATTGTTGATGCGTTCGCAATCCCAGCCCGTAGGGCAGTTCAGGAAACGTCCCTTGGCCGGATCTTCGTCGTCGGTAAACAAGTCCTTGTATTTCGCCAGATCGGCCACCGATTTCAAGCCGGGCGCGACCGCCTTGATGCCGCGCTTGGCGTCGCCGTTGACCACGTAGTCCGGCACGAACCAGCCCTCGCGGGTGCCGCCGGCCAGGATGTTGCCGACCAAATCGATCTTGCCGTCGGTGCGGCCCTTCTTGATGACGTTGGTGCGGTCCCATTGCTCGACCCAGACTTGCAGGTCGTTCGACACCAGCGCGGTTTCAGTCACCGCGGTGCTGCCGGTCACGCTTTCGGTCTTGCAGCCGTAACCGTTTTCGACGATGAAGTTGGCGATTTCGGTAAAGAACTGTGCGCTTTCCCAGGTCACGCCGGCGAATTTGACAGGTTTGCCTTCTGCGCACCATTGCGGGGTCGCGGTGGCCTGTGCGGCCGTCGCGGCTAAAGTCAGCAGCAAGGCGCCGCTTGTCTTGATGAAGATGCTTTTCAACGTGTTCTCCTTTGGTTTTTTATCATATCCACTGTATCTGTCGCCAGCCGTGGACTTGGGGGCTACGGGTTCGCCAAAGCGCAGGCTTGCGCTTTGGCGCTAGTGCCGAGTGATTACAAACCGCCCATGCACAGGTACTTCAGTTCCAGGTACTCATCGATGCCATACTTGCCGCCTTCGCGGCCCAGTCCGGATTGCTTGACGCCGCCGAACGGCGCTTCCGCATGCGAGATGACGCCGGTGTTGATGCCGACCATGCCGACTTCCAGCGCTTCGGCCACACGCCACACGCGGGCTACATCGCGGCTGTAGAAATAGGCGGACAGGCCGAATTCTGTTGCGTTGGCCAGCGCGATCGCTTCTTCTTCCGTATTGAAGCGGAACAGCCCGGCCACCGGACCGAAGGTTTCTTCCTGCGCCAGTTGCATGTCGGGCGTTGCATCGAGCAATACGGTCGGTTCATAGAAAGTGCCGCCGAGCGCATGCCGTGCGCCACCTGTAGCGAGCTTGGCGCCTTTGGCCAGGGCGTCGGCCACGTGTTCTTCAACTTTGTGCAGTGCATCGCTATCGATCAATGGCCCTTGTGTCGCGCCATCTTCGGTACCGGCTGCAACTTTCAGTGCGGCTACGCGCGCCGTCAACTTGGCTGCGAAAGCGTCGTAGACGCTAGCTTGCACCAGGATCCGGTTGGCGCAGACGCAAGTCTGTCCGGTATTGCGGAATTTTGAGGCCATCGCGCCATCGGCGGCGGCATCCAGATCTGCATCGTCAAAGACGACGAAAGGCGCATTGCCGCCGAGTTCCAGGGAAAGTTTCTTCAGGGTATCTGCAGATTGCCACGCCAGCAGGCGGCCGACGGCGGTCGAGCCGGTGAACGATAGTTTGCGCACGACGTCGCTGGAAGTCAGTTCGCCGCCGATCTGTACCGCATCGCCGGTGATCACGTTCAACACGCCGGCCGGCACACCAGCCTGTTGCGCCAGATAGGCCAGCGCCAGGGCAGATAAAGGGGTTTGTTCGGCCGGCTTGAGAATCATGGTGCAACCGGCTGCCAGTGCAGGGGCCGCTTTGCGGGTGATCATCGCCAGCGGAAAATTCCATGGCGTGATTGCTGCGGTTACGCCGACCGGTTGCTTGATTACCACGATGCGGCGGTCGTTGGCCGGCGATGGGACGACGTCGCCATAGCTGCGCCGCGCTTCTTCGGCAAACCATTCGATGAACGATGCCGCGTAGGCAACTTCGCCACGGGCTTCCGCCAACGGTTTTCCTTGCTCGGCAGTCATCAATTGCGCCAGGTCTTCCTGGTTCGCCATCACCAGATCGAACCATTTGCGCAGGATGCTGCCGCGTTCCTTAGCCGTGCGCTTGCGCCATGCCGGCCATGCCGCATCGGCAGAGGCGATCGCGCGGCGGGTCTCGGCTGCGCCCATGTCCGGCACGCTGGCGATGACGGCGCCGCTGGCCGGATTGGTGACATCGAAACTGGATTGATTGTCTGCGTCTTGCCATTCGTTGCCGATCAGGGCTTGCTGCCGGAGAAGCTGGGGGTTTTGCAATTGCATAACGTTCCTGGGTTTGCGTTGGTCTGTGCATATATTCGACGCAAAGGGTAATCCCGCCCAGCACAATAATTAGATGGTGCTATCGAAATTTGTGATGCATGGGGAGTTGTCCTGAATACATTTAGTTGCCGGCCTTTGTACCCATGCATTTTTTAGATGGCGCAATCTGTATTTTGTGTTTGTCGGCAGCCGCCGCCTGCTCCTACGATGGCTGCTCATCCACCCATTTCATATCAGCTCTCATGCAAACTGTCCGCTTCGGTCGCACCGGCCTTAAAGTCTCGCGTTTCTGTCTTGGCACCATGTCGATGGGATCATCGAAGTGGAAGGGCTGGGTGCTGGATGAAGACAAGACCGCACCGATTCTAAAGAGCGCGCTCGATCTCGGCATCAATTTTTTCGACATGGCGGACTGGTATTCCAACGGCGCCAATGAAGAAGTGGTGGGTCGTACGCTGTTGAAGCTGAAGCAACGCGACAGCCTGGTGCTGGCGACCAAGGCCTTCTATGCCATGAGCGACGACGCCAATGACCAGGGTTCCTCGCGCAAGCATCTGATGGCGTCCATCGACCGTTCGCTGCGCCGCATCGGTACCGACTATATCGACCTCTACCTGCTGCATGCGTTCGATCCGCACACGCCGATGGCCGAGACCATGGAAGCCTTGCACGACATCGTCAAATCCGGCAAGGCGCGCTATATCGGCGCCTGCACCATGTATTCCTGGCAATTCGCCGAGATGAATGCGATTGCGCGGCAAAACAACTGGACCGAGTTCGTCAACATGCAATGTCAGTACAGCCTGCTGTATCGCGAAGAAGAGCGCGAAATGATGCCGTATTGCCAGGACAAGGGTATCGCCGTTTCTACCTTCAGCCCGCTGGCGCGCGGTTACCTGACCGGCGTGCAAAAGAGTGCGCGCACCGAGCACGATCCTTTCCTGTCGCAATTCTTCGGCGATGAGATCGATGTCGAAATCGCCAACCGCGTGGTCAAGATCGCCGATGATAGAGCGGTGCAGCCGGGGCAGATCGCCATGGCCTGGGTGGCGCAGAACGGTAATTCGACCGTACCGATGATCGGCGCCGATAGTCCGGAACAATTGCGTCTGGCGGTGGAGGCCGGCGAGATTGTGCTGAATCAGGAGGAATGCCAGTTCCTGGAGCAAGTCTATCGGCCGCGCGACATGATCAACGATTACAACGACTTGCGTCGTCCACGCAGTTACAAATCCTGATTATCCAATTACCCAATTAACACCATCAACACAACATATAACGAGACAAGGAATCCACATGATCAAGATTGGCGAAGGTTTTTGCGGCAGCGGTCCTAATGCGGCGCACATCAATTTGTTCCTCGGCCCGAAAAACGGCCCCATGGGAACGGCAACCGTCACCGCCGCCAGCAACCCGGGACCGGGACATATCCCGTTCCAGACCGTATTGAAGCCCAATATGCCGGTCAAGCCGACCACGGTATTCATCGGCAAGGCAGTGCTGACCACGCCTAACCATGAAAACATGACTTGGGGACCGGCTCAGGCCGGCGTTGCCTACGGCGTCACCAAGGCGCTGCTGGATGGCGTGTTGCCGCCAGAAGCGGAAGACGAATGGATCGCAGTGGCGGCGGTGTGGGTCAATCCACAGGCTGACGATGCAGACCAGGTCTACGTCAATAATTGCGAGGCGACCTATCTGGCGGCGCAGCGTGCGCTGGCCAAAGGCTGGCCTAGCCGCAAGGAGTTGGCCGAGGCGCTGGGCAGTATTTCCAATCCGTTCTACACGCCGAAAAAGTAATGTTTTTTTTTGCGGCAGCGCATGCCCGCATAGCTGGTCCGGCCGGGTCGAGAAAGCTGTTATCTTGGCCTGGTCCATTCATTTTTTGAGAGTTTGTCATGCGCATTTATAAGAATTTCATCGGCAATCATTTCGTCGAACCGCAAAACGCTGACCTGATTGCAGTGCACGATCCGGCCACGGAGCAATTGGTCGCTCAGGTTTCCGCCGCCACTGCGGAACAGGCGCGCAGCGCGGTCGATGCGGCTGCGGTTGCGCAGAAATTGTGGCGTAAATTGCCCGGCATAGACCGTGCGAAATATCTGCACAAGCTGGCCGACGCATTAGTGGCGCGCGCACCGGAAATCGGCAAGGCGTTGGCCGCCGAATCTGGCAAGAGCCTGAACGACGCCAGCAACGAAGCCATCTACGCTGCTGAAATTACGCGCTACCACGCGGAATGGGCGCGCCGTATCGAAGGTGAGATCATCCCTAGCGATTCGCCTTCGGAAAACCTGCTGCTGATGCGTGAACCAATAGGCGTGGTTGCTTGCCTGATCCCGTTCAACTATCCGGTATATACGCTGCTGCGCAAGATCGCGCCCGCGCTAATCGCGGGCAATACGGTGGTGGTCCGACCTAGCAACAACACGCCTTGTTCGGCTTTCGAGATTGCGCAAGCGGTACTGGATGCGGGCTTGCCGACTGGTGTTATCAACATTCTCAGCATGCAGCACGAGGTGGCGGAAAGTCTCTGCACGCATTCCAAGGTAGGCATGATCACCCTGACCGGCAGCGTCGGTGCCGGGCGCAAGGTGCTGGAATATTCCAAGACAAATATCGCCAAGTCGTCGCTTGAACTGGGCGGCAAGACGCCGGTGATTGTCGAAGCGGATGCCGACCTGGAACTGGCTGCGAGTGAGATCACCAGCTCTAAAACCACCAACTGCGGCCAGCTCTGCACCGCGGTGGAACGGGTCTATGTCAACCGCAAGGTTGCAGCAAAACTGATTTTCCTGCTCAAGCAGAAATTCAGCAACCTGCAATGCGGCAATCGCGCGCAGAATCCTGCGCACATGGGGCCGCTGATCAATGCGGCGGCGCGTAACAACACGCACCAGATGGTGGAGCGTGCGATTGCTGATGGTGCAACGCTGGAAGCCGGTGGCGTGCTGCCGGAAGGTAAAGGATTTTTCTATCCTGCGACCTTGCTCGGCAACTGTCGTCAGGGGATGGAAATCGTGCAGGAAGAAGTGTTCGGTCCGGTGCTGTGCGTGGTCGAGTACGACACGGTAGAGCAGGCGCTGGAGATGGCCAACGATCACCAGTTCGGCCTGTCGTCGATCATCTACACCGCCGATTACCGCACTGCCATGCGGGTGGCCAACAACATTGAAGCGGGCGAGTTGTACATCAACCGGATCCCGGCAGATCCCTACCAGGGATATCACGCCGGCTGGAAACGCTCCGGCCTGGGCGGCGACGACGGCAAGCACGGCATGCTGGAGTTTACCCAGACCCGCCTGGTGGTCATGAAATATTAGAAAAGCTTTGCCGGCAGTGCGCACCCGGAAGGCGCGGCCGGTCCACAGGATGGAGACATGACAGATACCTTGGCAATAGCACCACCCGCGTCTGCAGCAAGCCAGAAGAAGCAAGACCTGAAGCGTTACTTTCAGTTTGCGTTGCTGTTGCTGGCCGCCGGCACCATTTACCCCATGCTGTATTTGCGGCAGAACTACGAACTGACCATACTCGATGCCTTCCGCATCAGCAAGGATGAGCTTGAGAACAGTTACGCTTTACTCGGCATTATCTATGTGATTTCCTACGGCCCCAGCGGCTGGCTGGCCGACAAGATTTCGGCGCGTGTCCTGATTCCGTTTTCGCTGGCGTTGGTGGGTGTGCTGGGGTTGTGGTTCGCCAGTTTTCCAGACAAACAATTCCTGCCGCTGATCTTTGCCGGCTGGGGCGTCGGTGCGGGTCTGACGTTCTGGGCGGCGCTGATCAAGAGCGTCAAATTATTGGCCAAGCGCGAAGAGCAGGGTCGGTTTTTCGGTATTCTCGATGGCGGCCGGGGTTTGGTTGAAGCCTTGCTGGCCACCGCGGCGCTGAGCGTCTTTGCCTATATGACGCACAACTCGGCTTCCAGCCGGCAAGCCATGCAACCCATCGTGTACATGTATTCGATTGGGTGTTTGCTGATCTCTATGCTGATTTTTATTTTTCTGGACAAGCGCGACGATCCTGAGAAATCCAGCGTCGGCAAAGAACCCAAGGTCGGTCTGATTGCCGGCTTGCGCATCCTGCTCGGTATCCCTCAGCTATGGCTGATGGCCTTCATCATCTTTACCGGTTACCAGCTGTTCTGGGTCACCTATTCGTTCTCGTCATTCTTGCGTCAGGGACATGGCATGGATGCCGTCGCCGCCGGCACCATCACTGTCATCAAGTTGTGGATGCGGCCAATCGGAGGCATCGGCGGCGGCTTCCTTGGCAATAAATTTTCCAACGAAGGCGTACTGGCCGGCGCCATGCTGCTGGCGGCGGCCGGACTGGTCGGCCTGATGATTTTGCCGCAGTACGCGAACACCTATGTGCTGCTGGCGTTCGTGCTGCTGATCGGCACCATGAGTTACACCGTGCGCGGCCTCTACTGGGCGCTCCTGGACAAATGCCATGTGCCGGCGTCCGTCATCGGCCTGGCGATCGGCGTGGTGTCCATGATCGGCTACCTGCCGGATGTCTTTCTGCCGAAAATCAATACCGCAGCGCTCGGCATGTTCCCTGGAATAGCGGGTTTCAAAGTGTATTACGGCTATATCGCCCTGTGCGGTGTGCTGGGCGCCGCCGGCGTATTTTATTTCAAAAAATCGACAAAGAAGGAAAAGGCGTAGCCATGAAAATTGTATCAATGCAATCCCACATCGTCGCCGTGCCGCCACCGTATTTTGGCGGCATGTACTGGATTTTCGTGACGTTGAAGACCGACTGCGGCATCGAAGGCGTCGGCGAGATATATGCGTCAACCTTCCATCCGAAGGTCATGGTGCCGGCAATGGACGACGTCTTCGAACGCCATCTGCTGAATCATGATCCGCACCACATCGAGCGCTTTTTCCGCTCGGCTTATTCGAGCGGTTTTACCCAGCGTCCGGACCTGACCATGATGGGCATCGTCAGCGGCCTGGAAATGGCTTGCTGGGATATCATCGGCAAGGCGGCCAACAAGCCGGTCTACGAACTGATCGGCGGCAAGGTGCATGAACGGCTGCGTTCCTATACTTACCTGTATCCGAAGAACAGCAAGGGCGAGTACGATTACGACGATGTCGACCTGGCGGCAGAATGCGCGGTGGACATGATGAAGCAAGGTTTTACCGCGGTGAAGTTCGATCCGGCCGGGCCGTATAGCGCTTACTCGGGGCATCATCTATCGCTGGAGGTGATGGACAAGTCGGAAGAGTTTTGCCGCAAGATCCGTGATGCGGTTGGCAGCAAGTGCGATCTGCTGTTCGGCACCCATGGACAGATGTCACCGGCGTCGGCGGTGCGTCTCGCCAAGCGGCTGGAAAAATATGATCCGTTGTGGTTTGAAGAGCCGGTACCGCCGGGACAGTCGGATGCGATGGCGGTGGTGGCGGGCAAGACCAGCATTCCGATTGCCACCGGCGAGCGCCTGACCACCAAGTACGAGTTCTTCGATCTGCTGAATCGTGGCGGCGCTTCGATCCTTCAAATGAACCTGGGCCGCGTTGGTGGCATCCTGGAAGCCAAGAAAATTGCCGCCATCGCAGAAGTGTATTACGCCCAGATTGCTCCGCATCTGTACAACGGCCCGATCGGCGCCGCCGCCAGCATCCAGCTGGCCACGGCGACGCCGAATTTTCTGATCCAGGAAAGCATCCGCAACTGGGATGGTTTCCATTCCGAGATCCTGAAGAAGCCGATCGTGTGGGAAGACGGTTTCATCATTCCGTCGACAGAGCCCGGTCTTGGGGTAGAGTTGAACATGGATGTGGTGGCGGCCAACTCACCCTACACCGGCGACAAATTGCATATTTCCATGGACCCCAATCCGTTTGACGTCAAGCATCAATCCTCGGACAGCTGGAAAAACCGCTGGCGTGCAGAGAGTAAATAATGGCTTTTGATTTCATCATCGTCGGCGCCGGTTCGGCCGGCTGCATCCTGGCGAACCGCCTGAGCGAGTGCGGCAAGTACAGTGTGCTGCTGCTGGAAGCCGGGGGCCGGGATAATTCGTATTGGCTGAAGATACCGGTCGGCTTCGCCAGGACTTATTACAACCCGGAATACAACTGGATGTACTACAGCGAGCCGGAAGCGCAAATGGCGGGACGCCGGCTGTACGCGCCGCGCGGCAAGGTGCAAGGCGGTTCCGGCAATATCAATGCGATGATTTACGTGCGCGGCCAGGCGTGTGATTTCAACGATTGGGAAGCCGCCGGCAATCCGGGCTGGGGATATAAGGACGTGCTGCCTTACTTCAAGAAACTGGAAGCGCATCCGCTCGGCGATACCGCCTATCACAGCGCCAAGGGCCTGATCGGCATCACCCAGATGAAGCACGACGCCCATCCGATCTGCAAGGACTACCTGCAGGCTTGCAAGGAACTCGGTTATCCGCTCAATGACGATTTCAACGGCGCCAGTTTCGAGGGCGCGGGCATCTACGAAGCCAATATTCGCAAAGGCAAGCGTGATTCAAGCAGCTACGCCTATCTGCATCCGGCGTTGAAGCGGCCTAATCTGACGCTTGAATGCCGTGCCCAGGCCGAACAGATCTTGTTTGATCCTGACAAGCGTGCGGTTGGCGTCGCCGTGTTGCAAAACGGTTTGCGCAGGGTTTTTACGGCAAATAAGGAAGTGATTCTGGCGGCTGGCGCGGTCGACTCGCCCAAGCTGTTGCAACTGTCCGGCGTGGCCGATGCGGAACTGCTGGCCCGGCATGGCATCCCGCTGGTGCAGCATCTGCCCGGTGTAGGCAGGAACTTGCAGGATCATCTATGCGTATCGTTCTATTTCAAAGCGAATAAAAAGACCTTGAATGATGAACTGGGATCGTTATTCGGCCAAGCCAAGGCGGGAGTACGGTATCTATTCAAACGCAGCGGCCCGCTGGCGATGAGCGTCAACCAGGCCGGTGGTTTTTTCAAAGGCAGCGCGCAAGAGCAGCATCCGAACCTGCAGCTGTATTTCAACCCGCTGTCCTACCAGATTCCCAAGAATCCGTTGGCAAAGCTGAAGCCCGATCCGTATTCCGGTTTCCTGCTGTTCTTCAATCCCTGCCGGCCCAGTAGCCGCGGCGCAATCGAGATCGCGGATAAGGATGTCAGCGTACCCGCGAAGATCATGCCGAACTACCTGAGTACGCAAAAGGACATAGACGAAGCAATACAAGGCGGCGCCTTGATACGCGAGCTGATCAAAGCCCCGGCTTTCAAGAAAATCATCGTGGAAGAGGTTTCACCCGCCGCTGCCGTGAGCGACGACGCCAGCATGCTGCAGTTCTTCAGGGAGCAAGCCGGATCGATCTATCACCTGTGCGGTTCCTGCGCGATGGGGCCGGACCAGCAGAAATCGGTTGTATCGAACAAGCTTAAAGTACACGGCGTCAAAGCCCTGCGCGTAATCGACGCCTCGATTTTCCCCAACATAACATCCGGCAATATCAATGCGGCGGTGATGATGGTGGCGGAGAAGGGGGCGGAGCAGATACTTGCGGATCATCGCCAGCGCGCGGTGTAAAACAATTCGACTCTGACCCCAATAAAATAATTAGGGTCAGAGTCGAATTAATTTTGCGGATTGCTGAGATTTTTGCTTCGTCGGACGTTAAATGGGGGGGCAGAGTAATTGACGACGGTAAAGCTTGTCGTAAAAAACTGACCCCATTTAACTGCGCATGCCGGTGAGAAAGCCGCTAGCGCTCATCTTATGCCGCGTATCAGTCTTCGCGGCGCAGGTGCGGGAACAGGATAACGTCGCGGATGTTGGGCGAGTCGGTGATCAGCATTATCAGGCGGTCGATGCCGATGCCGCAGCCGCCGGTTGGGGGCATGCCGTATTCCAGCGCACGGATGTAGTCGGCGTCGTAATACATGGCTTCTTCGTCGCCGGCATCCTTGGCGGCGACCTGCGCCTGGAAGCGGGCTGCCTGGTCTTCGGAGTCGTTCAACTCGGAGAAGCCGTTGGCGATTTCGCGGCCGGTGATGAACAGTTCGAAGCGCTCGGTGATGCCTGGCACCGTGTCGGAAGCGCGCGCCAGTGGCGATACTTCCACCGGGTAGTCGACGATGTAGGTCGGGTCCCACAGCTGCGATTCCGCGGTTTCTTCAAACAAGGCCAGTTGCAGCGCGCCGAGGCCGGCGTGGGCGTGCGGCTTGACGCCGAATTTCTTCAGTTCGGCCTTGATGAAGTCCGCGTCCTGCAACTGTGCGTCCTGGTATTGCGGCGCATATTTGTTGATGGCGCCGACGATGGTCAGGCGCTGGAACGGCTTGCTCAGGTCCAGTTCGCGGCCCTGGTAGGTCAAGGTGGCGGTGCCGTGCGCATCTTCCGCGGCTTGACGGATCACTTGTTCGGTGAATGTCATCAGCCATTGATAGTCGACGTAGGCCGCATAGAATTCCATCATCGTGAATTCCGGATTGTGGCGCGGCGACACGCCTTCGTTACGGAAGTTGCGATTGACTTCAAATACGCGCTCGAAGCCGCCGACCACCAGACGCTTCAGATACAGCTCAGGTGCGATACGCATGAACATCTGCATGTCCAGCGCATTGTGATGCGTGATGAACGGCTTGGCCGCTGCGCCGCCAGGGATCGCGTGCAGCATCGGCGTTTCGACTTCCATGAAGTCGTTTTTTTCCATGAAACGGCGGATCGACGACATCGCGGCAGTACGCGCCTTGAAGGTGCGGCGGGTATCTTCGTTCATGATCAGGTCGACATACCGCTGACGGTATTTGGTTTCCTGGTCGGCCAGGCCGTGGAATTTGTCCGGCAGCGGGCGCAGCGACTTGGTCAGCAGGCGCAGGGTCGTTACCTTGATAGATAGTTCACCGGTCTTGGTCTTGAACAGCGTACCTTCGGCGCCGAGAATGTCGCCCAGGTCGTAATGCTTGAAGCTGTCGTAGTTGGCTTCACCGATGTTTTCCTTGGTGATGAACAACTGGATGCGGCCGTCGGCCTTGCTGCCGGAGGCGTCTTGCAAGGTGGCGAAGGATGCCTTGCCCATCACGCGTTTCAGCATCATCCGGCCGGCGACCACGACCTTGACTGCGGCGGCGTCCAGGGTTTCGTTTTCTTGCGCGGCGTATTCGGCCTGGACGGCGTCAGCCTTGTGCGTAGGACGGAAATCGTTAGGGAAGGCCACGCCCTGGCTGCGCAAGGCGCCGAGCTTGGTGCGGCGTTCCGCAATGATTTTATTTTCGTCTTGCGGGACAGGTGGCTGTTGATTGTCTGTCGTCATGTCAGTGTCTTTATAAGTGATGCGGTGAAACGTCTGTGGAGCCAGGCATTGCATGCCACGGGCATGGCCCGTGGCCGCGAATGAAACTTAAACGCCTTGCTTGAGCGATGCCGCGATGAAATCGTCCAGGTCGCCGTCGAGAATAGCCTTGGTGTTGCCGCTCTCAAAGTTGGTGCGCAAATCCTTGATGCGCGACTGGTCCAGCACGTAGGAACGAATCTGGTGGCCCCAGCCGACGTCGGTCTTGGAGTCTTCCAGTTTTTGCTGTTCGCTCATGCGCTTGCGCAGTTCCAGTTCATACAGCTTGGCCTTCAGCATGTCCCACGCTTCTGCGCGGTTGCGGTGCTGGCTGCGGTCGTTCTGGCATTGCACCACAATCCCGGACGGCATATGCGTCAGACGCACCGCAGAGTCGGTCTTGTTGATGTGCTGACCACCTGCGCCCGAGGCCCGGTAGGTATCGACGCGCACATCGGCGGGATTGACATCGATATCGATCGAGTCGTCCACTTCCGGGTACACGAACAGGCTGGAGAACGAGGTGTGGCGGCCGTTGGCGGAATCGAAAGGCGATTTGCGCACCAGGCGATGGACGCCGGTTTCGGTGCGCAGGAAGCCATAGGCGTATTCGCCCTCGACCTTCAGCGTTGCGGTCTTGATACCGGCAACTTCACCGTCCGACTGTTCCAGGATCTCGACCTTGAAGCCCTTGCGTTCGCAATAGCGCAGATACTGGCGCAGCAGCATCGAGGCCCAGTCTTGCGCCTCGGTGCCGCCGGCGCCGGCCTGGATGTCGATGAAGCAGTTATTCGGATCCATCGGATTGCTGAACATGCGGCGGAATTCCATGCCTTCCACCAGCTTGCGCAATGCCTCGGTATCCGCTTCGACAGCCTCTACCGTGTCTTCATCCTGTTCTTCGCGGGCCATCTGGAACAGGTCCGAGGTGTCGCGCAGTTCGGTTTCGATCTTGGTCAGCGTCAGGACGATGGCTTCCAGCGATTTCTTTTCTTTACCCAGGTCCTGGGCGCGCTTCTGGTCGTTCCAGACTTCCGGATCTTCCAGTTCGCCATTGACCTGGTCGAGTTTCTCTAACTTCGTATCGAAGTCAAAGATACCTCCGAAGTTCGGCTTCGCGACCGGTCAGGTCGGTAAGCAGGTTTTGCAGGGAATTTAAGCGTTCGGCTTCCATTTTGGACTCTTTTGCAATCAAACCCTAAATTATACGCCAGCGGCATGGCAGATGGCGCTGCTGTTTGCCATTTGGCACGGATTAGCATGTGTTTTGTCTCAAATCGTAAGCAATGTGAACCATTGCAATATGACAGCTATCGAAGCGGCAACCTCTTTACAATGGATTGCGTTTGATCACTCCTCAGCCTGGCCCCGCCATTTATGTTGCTTAAGCTACAACGCGATGCAGTTCTGTCATCATCGATGCTGATGATCCCGCTGTGCCTTGCACTTGGCGCCTGCGGCCTGTTGGCGCCGACGCCTGCGCCGCATGGCGAAGTGCAGGGCGCTTCCACCAGCGGTACGGAGCTGGCGCAGTCCGATGTCAACCGCATCGCCACCCTGGGCATGCGTGACAACCTGGATAGCCTGTACCGTTTGCTCGACAAGCTGTATCGGCGCAATCCGGCTGAATGGAAAAAGACCGCCAGCAGCCGCGAACTGGCGATCAAGCGCGTGCGCGACACCATCGAAGCGCGTCAGCAGTGGCCCGAGTTGCAGGGCAAGCATGACATCCAGGCTTTGTCGCTGGCGCTGACGCCGGAGTTCAGCGGCGACCGCGCGGCGGCCTTTATCTATGGCGCCGCCGACATGATCATCGTCGCCCATGGCGGCAAGACCAGGTTCTACCTGATCGACGGCTTCGACGCTCAGTACCTGTACAACGCCGCGCGCAATATGGAAATCGCTTCGTGGATACTTAATAGCCGTAAAAATGCCGCGGGTCAGCCCCTGCTGCTATCCAACGATATCAGCGAGAGCGAGCACAACATCAGTTTTGAACGGGAATTCGGCAAGATCATTGCCCGCATCGACTTGCTGGCCGAGATGACGACCGAAAAATATCGCCGCGCCGGCATCAGTTATCTGCAGAATCTGGTGGGCGGGACGTTCCTGCAATTCCTGCCCGTACGTTGAAAGACGGGTTTCAGGCAATTTCAAGTTCAAGATGGACACGGCGGCCTAGTGCCGTGGCGATGTTCACCAAGGCATCCAGCGAGAAGCGCGATACGCGGCCGCGCAACAGGTCGTTGACGCGTGGCTGGCTGATGCCGCAGTGGCTGGCGGCTTCGGTCTGGGTCCATGCGCTTTGCTGGACGATTTCGGCAATTTTTTGCATCAGCTCGGAGCGGGCGCGCAGGTTGGCGGCTTGTTCCGGGGAATCGGCAAGGGCATCCCAGACGCTGGCGTAGCTTTCAATCTTGTTCATGGTTCACCTCTCGTCAATTGCGCAAAGCGCTTCCTGGCAATGTCAATCTCGTTTTTAGGCGTGGCCTGTGTCTTCTTCTGGAAAGCGGGCAGCACATACACGGCACCGGCAAGCCTGGCGGTATATACAATCCGGCAGATGCCGGACAGGTCCCTGACCCGGATTTCTGCTACGCCCATGCCGATGGAAGGCATCGGGTTGAAATCGTCCGGTTGCTTGCCTTTTTGTATTTTATCCAGTTGATATCCCGCATCTTGCCTTACCTCCTCGGGAAACTCGCGCAGTCGTTTCAGTGAGTCTCCAAGGAAACGTACCGGGCTGATGGATCAATTATACTGAATTGGATATATTTGCAATTGCTATCGATCGACATGGCGGATCCACTTATTTAGCGCGTGATTGCGCGTTTCCAGCAGTTTCAAAGATGTCTGGTTTTGTCCGCATTATGTCTACAGGGAGTATTTCGCGATATTGGCGGCAGGCTTAACATGAATCTCAACGATCGCAGCCCGGTCCCCGGATTGCGCGTATGGTGGATGAGGTTAAAAAAATGTTGAGCGTGGGAATACTGGTGTTTGACGATGTTGAAATCCTGGATTTTTCCGGACCGTATGAAGTGTTTTCAACCGCTGCCCGAGTTCATGGACGGAGTAATGGCAACGACGCGTCGGCAAATCTGTTCAAGTGCTTCCTGGTTGCACCTGCCATGCGGCCGGTGCGTGCAAGAGGAGGACTGAGAGTGTTACCCGATTGCGTGTTGACGCCATCGTCGGACATCGACCTGCTGCTGGTGCCAGGTGGCGATGTTTCTGCCATCCTCAATGACGACGCGGTAATTCAGTGGATTGCCGCCCAGTCATCCGGTACAGTCATCACGGCATCGGTCTGTACCGGTGCTTTCCTGCTGGCCAAGGCAGGCATGCTGGATGGACTGGATGTCACTACGCATTGGGAGGATCAGGACGAGCTGCAGGCAAATTTTCCGGCTTTGAACGTGCAGCGTAACGTGCCATGGATAGATTGCGGTAAAGTGGTGACTTCCGGTGGAATTTCAGCAGGCGTCGACATGAGCCTACATCTGGTCGAGCGTCTCGCTGGACGTTCGCTCGCCGAAGCCACCGCCAGACAAATGGAGTATCGATGGCAGCAATAGCCGACAACACGCATGCTGAGGCGACCTCCGTTCCGGTCTATTTCCTGCTGCGCGACGCCACCATGGCGCTTGACCTGATCGGTCCGGCGGAAGTGCTGCGCTACGCCAACCGGATTGCGCAACGTGAAGAGCGGGCCGACTTTTTCGAGGTGCGCTATATCAGCGCCGCACCGAGCATCAGCACGTCTATCGGACTGAACCTGACCGGGTTCGAGCCTCTGCCGGATAATTTGCCTGCGAATGCCATCTTGATATTGAACGGCTGCACCGGTAGCGACGACGATTTCAGCAGCGCCGCCGATCAGCTTGCGGTCACTTGGCTACGTAAACACTGGCAAGACTCACATCACTTGCTGTGCATTTGCACCGGCGCCTTGCTGGCCGGTTATGCCGGCCTGCTCAACGGCCGCCAATGCACCACCCATCACAGCCATTGCAACGATCTGAGACGCATCGCGCCGCGTGCGCACGTGCTGGAAAACCGGATATTTGTCGAGGACCGCAATGTCTACACCAGCGCCGGCGTCACCACTGGCATCGATCTGGCGCTGCACGTCGTGGCGCAGATCACCGGTCACGCCCGCAGCGCCTCGATAGCACGTTCACTGGTGGTATATATGCGACGCGCCGGCAGCGATCCGCAACTATCGCCGTGGCTGGCTTGCCGCAATCATCTGCATCCTGCGGTGCACCGGGTGCAAGACGCCGTGATCGGCGAGCCCGCCAACGACTGGGATTTGCAGCAATTGGCCGACATTGCCTGCACCAGTGAACGCCATCTGACGCGACTGTTCCGCGAACATACCGGTAGCAGCCTGGTCGACTATATCCAGCGCATCCGCGTGGCATTGGCGCGTGAGCTGCTGACTCAGTCCAAGCTGGATATGGAGCAGGTAGCGCAACGGGCGGGCTTCAATTCAACCCGCCAATTGCGTCGTGTGTGGAGTAAATTCGAACACTTCCCGCCTAGCCGACAGCGCCAAGCCAGTAGCTAAACGGGTTCGGCATACTCCACCATCAGCTGCACCTTGGTCACGCCGTTGTATTCATTGGCATCCAGCCGAAACGCCACCTTGGCCTTGCTGCCCAGCTCGTCGGTATGCCCGAACCAGATCGCATCGTAGCGCGTGCCATTCCGTTCCAGCAGCAACTTCAAATGCTTTTCCTTCAAGATGCGCTGGCTGACGACCCTGAATTCATCGCAAAACAGCGGCGGCGCAAAACCTTGGCCCCACACTTGCCCTTCCATCAGCTCAATGAATTGCGTCGTGTAATAGGCATCCTCCAACGGCCCGTCGGTTTCCACCACGCGCTCCAGCTGGCTCTGTCCCAGCCATTCACGTCCGACCTTTTCAAAGGCCTCGGCAAACGCATCAAACGCATCCGCGCGAATCGTCAGGCCCGCAGCCATCGCATGGCCGCCGAATTTCTGGATCAGGCTGGGCGCATGCTTGGACACCAGATCCAGCGCGTCGCGCAAATGAAAACCGGGAATCGAGCGCCCCGAACCCTTGATCAGCCCTTCGCCGCCCGGCGCAAAAGTAATCGTCGGCCGGTAGAATTTATCCTTCAGGCGTGACGCAACAATACCGATCACGCCCTGATGCCAGGAAGCGTCGAAGACGCTGATGGTGGTGCTGTCTTGCGGCTTGAAATCATCCAGTAAAGCCAGTGCGGTATCTTGCATGCCGGCCTCGATATCGCGCCGTTCGCGATTGATGGCATCCAGTTGCTGGGCAATCGCCCAGGCCCGGCCTTCATCGTCGGTGGTCAGGCATTCGATCCCGAGCGCCATGTCGGCCAGGCGGCCGGCGGCGTTCAGGCGCGGTCCCAGCGCAAAGCCGAGATCGAAAGGGGTAGCCCGGCGCGCCTCGCGGCCGGCCGCGCGGAACAGGGCCGCAATACCCGCATGCATGCGGCCGGCGCGCATCCGCTTCAAGCCTTGCGCCACCAGGATGCGGTTGTTGGCGTCCAGTTTGACGACGTCGGCCACGGTGCCTAGCGCTACCAGATCCAGTAGTACATCCAGCTTCGGCTGGCTCTTGGCGTCGAACACGCCGCGCTTGCGCATTTCCGCGCGCAGCGCCAGCAAGACGTAGAACATGACGCCGACCCCTGCCAGGTTCTTGCTCGGAAAGCCGCACTCCGGCTGGTTCGGGTTGACGATGACGCGCGCCGCCGGCAAGGTATCCGCAGGCAAGTGATGGTCGGTGACGACGACTTCGATGCCGCGCCGGTTGGCTTCCTCGACGCCGTCGATACTGGCGATGCCGTTGTCGACCGTGACGATGATGTCGGGCGATTTCTCGCGCGCGGTCAGTTCGACGATTTCCGGCGTCAGGCCGTAGCCGTACTCAAACCGGTTCGGCACGATGAAATCGATATTGGCGCCCAGCAGCCGCAAGCCGCGCAGGCCGACCGCGCAGGCGGTGGCGCCGTCGCAATCGTAGTCGGCGACGATCACCATTTTCTTTTTGGCGGCGATGGCGTCGGCCAGGAAACTGGCGGCGGCGTCGATATGCAGCAGCCCTGAAGGCGGAATCAGCGCCGTCAGCTCGCTTTCCAGTTCCTTGACGTCGAGCAGGCCGCGCGCGCTGTACACGCGCGCCAGGACTGGATGAATGCCGCTCTGATGCAGCCGTTCCGAATCGCGGAAAGAATAGGGGCGGGTAGTGATACGCGTCATGGCAGCAATCGGGTGAGGGCTGGCTTGCGCCAGAATTTCTTCAGCGCGAGGCGGCTGGTGCTTAGTTCAAGCACGTGGGTGCTGTCGGTAATAATCAGTGAAACACTGTCCAGCCGGCCTTCTTGTATAGCTTGCAACAAGGGTGTGAAGTAGCTGTTTTCCAGGGTTTGCAATTCCTGCAGCCAGCTTGACCATTCGCCGGTGAGCGCCGGCTGGATCAACCGATCCAGCGTCAGCAGGCCTTGTACGGGGTGAGCGGCGATGATGTCGGCTGCGCTCGCATTGGCATGCACAGTCTTGGCGTACTGACTCAGGCCGATGAAGCCATGAGGCAGGTTGAAGATTTCATGTTGACCGGGCATCGCTGCCTTGGCAGACTCACCACCCCATAGCCAAAGGGAGTTCACGGTCTGCATCCCCTGCATCTCGCGGCGCTCGTTCAAGGGATGCGCAAACCACAGCATCTGCACCTCATTCTGCAACTTGCGCCAAGCCTGGTCACCGCTGCCTTTCGGCATCCAGATATCGATATTGTGTCCGCAAGTGGCGTCCGGCGTAGAGGTAATCAACTCCTGCCAGTCGTCGGCGCGCATGAACCAGGTATTGGCGTTGCCATAGACCAGCGATCTGCCCACGTCGGCGAACAGCGGCGCGGCGGCTTCGAACAATTCGCGCGAATCCGCCTCGGACAAGCCGATCTGGCGGATATCGGTCAGCACCAGATGGTCGCGGGCGATGTGGATGTGCGCAGGATTCAGCATGAACCAGACGCCTTCTTCAGCGTTCAGACCCAATGCGCGCATGGTGGCGCAGGCCAGCGCGGGGCTGTTTTGCGCCTCGTGCCCGGAATCGGTGCCGATGGCAGCAAAAGCCGGCAAGGAAAATTGCGACGCCAGCCACATTTCGTGCGGCAGCGCGCGTGCAAAATCGTCAAATTCGCGGCGAGATTGTCCCGTTTTGGCACGCGCTATCAAGGTGGCAAGGGCAGGCAGTTTTAATTCGCGCAGTAAATCGCGCGCCAATTCCGGCGGCGGCAGGCCGAATGGCAATAGGATGGTTAAATGACTCATGGGCGAGATTGTAGGGCATCCCGGCCGCATGGGGCGAATTTGGCCGGATTTGGCCAGATCGATCGCTGTTCTGCCAGAAATCTGAAGATCGGGCAAACTGGATGGAATTTCTCCAGCCCGAGCCGCATGATTCAAGTATTCACCTTCAAACCTGCACTTCATAGCCAGACCACGCCAGCCACCATGAAACCACAAAACCTGTTTACCACCCTGTTTGAGTATAAAACCTGGGCCAACGACAAGCTGTTCGCCACTTTGGTCGCCTTGCCGTGGGATGGCCAAGAGCGCGAAAAGCGTGATGCGACCCGCGTCATGAATCACGTCTATGTAGTGGATTGCATCTTCAAGTCCAATCTGCAGCGCCAGCCTCATGCGTACAAGGGCTTGAACACGGAAGCCACGCCGGCGCTTGCCGATTTGCGCGATGCGGTCGGCGAGACCGACCACTGGTTGCTGTCATATGCCAGCGAGATAGCCGAAGCAGAACTTGCCGAAAATGTCGATTTCACATTCGTGGACGGATCGCCAGGGCGCATGTCGCGCGCCGAGATGCTGATGCATGTGGTCACGCATGGCAACTATCATCGCGGCGCGGTCGGGCGGATCCTGACGCAGATCGGCGTGCCGCCGCAACGGGATACCTTGACTGTTTTTCTGCATAGTCCCGAGCATGCACGTTCTGCAAAGCAGCGTTAAAAACCGTGTATTGCGTTATCCGATTTCTCCGGCCGGACTTAAAAACTCAGAAATCCAACTTGGCGCTGAGCGCAAACTCCCGGCCTGCGCCGATATTCACGAACGGCGTGCCGCTGCAGCAGCTGGCGGTGTAATAGGTTGAATCGAAAAGATTCTTCACATTGAACTGCCAGTCGATGGCGCGGCCGCCGATCAGGGTATTCCAGGCAACGAAGGCGTCGGCCACGCGACCGTATGGCAGGCGGTAGACCTTGCCGGTGCCTTCGCCCACAGGCAGGCTGCTGAACACTCGGGCGCCGACGCCGGCGCGCACCCGGCCTTCGACGGGACCGATATGCGAGATGCCGAAATCGCGCGTCAGGTAGAGCGATGCCGCATGCTTGGGCGTGTTCGGCAGCGGATTACCGGCCAGCTTGGGATCGTCCGCGTAGCGCGCTTCGGTGTAGGCATAGCTTGCCACCAGGCTCAGGCTTTGCGTCAGCTTGCCGCCGGCGTCCATTTCCACGCCGCGCGAACGCGCCTTGCCAGCGTTGCGGGTGTAATTGATGCCGCCGATGGTCTCGGTGGTCTGGATGTTGCGCTTCTGGATATCGAATACAGCTACCGTGGCAGTCAGGTTCTCGGTCTCCAGCTTGGAGCCGATTTCGTACCCTTTGGCCAGTTCCGGCGGTAGGGTGCCGATGGGCGTGGCGATGGATGTGTTCGGCTTGAACGATTCGCTATAGCTGGCGTACATCGACCAGTCGGGGGCCAGCTTGTAGACTACACCGGCGCGCGGCGTGGCCCGGCCGGCGGCGACCGTGCTGCCGACGATGAAAGGCCGGCCCTTGCCGGTCAGCTCGTTGAAATATTCATAGCGCGCGCCGGCCAGCATGATCCAGCGGTCATTCAGGTGGATCGAATCCTGCAGGAAAACGCCCCGCGAAATCAGCTTGTCGGTCTGGTCGCTGTCGGCCGGGCTGATCTTGCTGCCGGCCTGCGTCAACTGGCCGTAGACAGGATTGTAGATGTTGAACTGGGTGTCGCTCGGGCCGCGGTACAGGTCGCCCAGCACGCGATAATTGCGCATGTAGTCGACGTCGCCGACGATATCGTGCAGGATGCCGCCCCAGCGCACTTTGCCCTCCGCATTCAAGGTCAGGGTATGCGCCGATTGCACGCCGTTCCGGGTGGCGTCGACGCGGCGGGTGGCGATGCCGGTGGCATAGTTCGCCGACAAGACGCGCGCCTGCCAGTCGTTGTAGTAGCTGCGGCTGAAGCCGTAGCCGCCGCGCACGGTCCAGTCGGCGTTGAGCTGGTGCTCGAAGCGCAGGTTGACGGCGTCGGAGCGGCCGGCTGACACGTTGTAGGCTTCGTCGAAGCGTCGCTCCTTCGGTACTGCTACCGGATTGCCTGTGCGCGGATCGATGATGGTGCCGCGGTCGATCGGCACCGAATAATTCATGTGCTCGTAAGCGAACGACAAGGTGGTGCCGCGGCCGTACCAGGCTAGCGAAGGAGCAACCACCGATTGCGTGGTCTCGCCGAAATTGCGCCAGTAGTTGTTGCGCTGGTGATCGGTGATCAGCCGGTAGGCGAGTCCCGAGTCACCGATCGGTCCGGTCAGGTCGATCTGCTCGCTGATGCCGCCGTAGCTGGAGCCGCTCAGGGTTACCGAATGCTGTGCTTCCAGCAGCGGCTTCTTGCTGACGACATTGATCACGCCACCCGGATCCATGCTGCCATATAACATCGATGCAGGGCCTTTCAGCACTTCGATGCGCTCCGTGGTCGGGGTGAAATTGCGCGGTTGTACCGAGAGCATGCCGTCGCGCAGCATGGAGTTGTCACGGTTATCGCCAAAGCCGCGCTTGATGATGGCGTCCAGCGTGCCGCCCAGGGTGTTGCCCATGCGGACGCCCGACACGGTATCCAGCGCATCGGCCAGGCTGCCGGGCTGACGGTCTTGCAAGAACAGGGAAGTCACGACGCTGACCGCCTGCGGTACGTCGACCAGGGCAGCGTCGCTGCGGCTGGCGACCGAGGCGCGTTTGGCCTGATAGCCGTTTTCCGCCTGCGGCCGGGAATCGGCAGCCGCCTTGACGGAAATTGTGGGGAGGACATTTTCATCTGCCATGACCGTGGCACTTTTTGGCGCGCTGCCAACTTGTGCTGTCAGGGTGCCTGTCTTGCGCGCCGTATCCTCGTTTGCCGGCTCCGCCGCCACTACGCCGTGTGCCAGCACGACCGAACATATTCCTGCTATCTGCTTCTTCAAAACGTATCCTCGTCGATTAATTTATAGTTTGCTTTTGGTGACATTATACATAAATGAGAATCATTATCGTTTGTAGTGGTGCGGATTTGCGTCCTTGCAGCGACTTGACGCCACAGCTTCTATAATCTGAGGGTTGCCCCAACCACCACAGGATCACTTCGACCATGACTTACCACGCATCAGGCAAGCGCTACGAGAGCATGCAGTACAGATTTTGCGGACGCAGCGGCCTCAAGCTGCCACTGTTGTCCATGGGACTTTGGCATAACTTCGGCGACACCACTTCGCTGGCGCGCCAGCGGGAAATGGTGCATACCGCATTCGACCTCGGCATCACCCATTTCGATCTGGCCAATAACTACGGGCCGCCATATGGTAGCGCCGAGACCAATTTCGGCCGCATCATGAAAGAAGACCTGCGGCCATATCGCGACGAGTTGATCATCTCCACCAAGGCCGGCTGGGACATGTGGCCGGGGCCATACGGGCAGGGCGGCGGTTCACGCAAGTATGTGCTGGCCAGCCTCGACCAGAGCCTGCAGCGGCTGGGCCTGGATTACGTTGATATCTTCTATTCGCATCGATTCGATCCGGAAACGCCGCTGGAAGAAACCATGAGTGCATTGGCGACGGCCGTGCAACAAGGCAAGGCGCTGTATGTCGGCGTCTCTTCCTATTCGCCGGCCAAAACCGCAGAAGCCGCCCAGCTGCTGCGCGACTGGAAAGTGCCTTGCCTGATTCACCAGCCGTCTTACAACATGCTGAATCGCTGGATCGAGCAAGGTTTGCTGGATACCTTGCAACAGGAAGGCATGGGCTGCATCACGTTTACAGCGCTGGCGCAGGGTTTGCTGAGCGATAAATATCTGAACGGCATTCCGCAAGACGCACGGATCAATCGCGAGGGCGGCGGCTCCTTGCAACAGGCACATCTGAGCCCGGAAAACCTGGCGCGGGTGCGGGCCTTGAACGAGATTGCCAAGACGCGCGGGCAGAGCCTGGCGCAGATGGCGCTGGCCTGGGTGCTGCGCGATCCGCGCGTCACCACGACCTTGATCGGCGCCAGCAGTCCGGCGCAGATCCGGGAAAACGTCGGGGCGTTGCAGCGGCTGGATTTCTCGGAGGAAGAGCTGGCGGCGATTGACGTGCAGGCGCAGGACGGCGGCATCAATCTGTGGGAGCGTTCCTCCAACGGCTAATCTGACCTGTGTCGTCCCCGCGAACGCGGAGATCCAAATTACTGCATAAAATGGCAGCTAAAATGGATTCCCCGCGTTCGCGGGAATGACTCGGTCGGAAATGACTCGGTCGGAATGAGGCAGAAGGTGTTATACGAACGCAGCAGCATGTTGTACTTTTTTCGTCAGTAACTCTGTCGGAACCGGCGCTTGCCGGCGGCGTTCCGTGCTCGGCGCCACATTGAAAATCTCGCGGTAGGTTTTGCTGAAATGGCAGGCCGATTGGAAACCGCAGGCGACCGTGATGCTGAGTATCGACATGTCGGTCTGGCGCAGCAATTCCCTGGCTTTGCGCAGGCGCAGCGTCAGGTAGTAATGGGTGGGCGACATGCCCATGTGTTCCTTGAACATGCGCTGCAACTGGCGCGGCGACGAGTTCGACAACTGCGCCAACTCATCCAGCGACAAGGGTTCTTCTATATTCGCTTCCATCAGCGACACCACTTCCACCATGGCCGGACGGGCCGATGTCATGCGCACCGTCAGCGGCACCCGCTGCTGATCCTTGTGGTCGCGCACATGCTCCAGGATGAATTGATCGGCAATCGCGGCAATCGTGGTCTTTCCTACCTGGCCTGAAATCAGGTTCAGCATCATGTCCAGCGGCGCAATGCCGCCGGTGCAGGTGATGCGGTCGCGGTCCACCACAAACAGGTCGGGGGCGAAGGAAATCGCAGGATAGGAATGCTTCATCGACGACAGGTTTTCCCAGTGCGTGGCACAGGTATAGCCATCCAGCAGGCCGGCCTCGGCCAGCGCAAAAGCGCCGGTGCATAAACTGCCCAGTGTCATTTCCTGTTTTGCCAGATGCCGCAACAAGTCCAGCGTGGCGGCGTTGATGGCGGCTGCGATCTCGGTGCCGCCGCAGACGAAGACGGCATCGGCTGTCACGCAGCGGTCGGCGCGCACCGTGGTGACGGCAAGGCCGTTGCTGGCTGTCACCGGCCCGCCTTCGGGGCTGATGATGGACCAGCGGTACAGTGTTTTTCCTTCCAGATAGTTGGCCATTCTCAGTACTTCGATGGCGTTCGAAAACGCCAGCATTGTAAAGTTGTTGAGCGGCATGAAAGCAAAGTGGGTGAAGGAAGTAGAAGTGCTTTTAGACATGACCTGCTCCGTTGGCAAACATCAGCGATGGACAATGTAACGTTGAAATGGCGGACTAACAAACGCTTTCGGTTGTGCGCCGCAATAAGCGTGCCAAGCTGATCAGATGCTTTATTTTCACCGGCATTGGCGCGCCGCTGGTCGCTCTGTAAGAGGCCGTGACATTGCGGCAAGAGCGCAGGAAGCGATGCATATTTTTCTTATGAATTGTGCAAATGGCCACACAAGCGGTCCCGTTTTTTGTGCACGTGATCCATTTCGGCGCAAGCGGCGTCGGAGCCCCACAAAACCGGTGCTTGCCTAAAAGTGACAGCAATGTCGCAAATTGAAAGGTTCCCGTCAGATCAAGTCAATAGCGGGCAAGGGCTTGGGAGAAGAATGATGTCAACCGCCGGAGCATCCGGACTCATGACGCAAACTCTTCTCTGGACACATAAAATGACACTTCCCGCATTTTCCCAGTCGCTGGCCGAACGTGACGCGCCGATCCAGCAAGCCATCGCCCTCGAACTGGAACGCCAGCAAAACCAGATCGAGATGATCGCTTCGGAAAACATTGTTTCGCGCGCTGTGCTGGAAGCGCAGGGATCGGTGCTGACCAACAAGTACGCCGAAGGCTATCCGGGCAAGCGCTATTATGGCGGCTGCGAATTCGTCGACCAGGTGGAAGTGCTGGCGATCGATCGGGTCAAGCAGCTGTTCGGCGCCAAATTCGCCAATGTGCAGCCGCATTCCGGCGCACAGGCCAACGGCGCGGTCATGCTGGCGCTGGTCAAGCCCGGCGAGACGGTGCTGGGCATGTCGCTCGACGCCGGGGGGCATCTGACGCACGGCGCGCGGCCGGCGATGTCGGGCAAATGGTTCAACGCCGTGCAGTACGGCGTCAACCGCGATACTTACCTGATCGACTATGACGAAGTCGAAGCGCTGGCCAAGCTGCACAGGCCACGCCTGATCATTGCCGGTTACTCCGCCTATCCGCGCCAGCTGGATTTCGTCCGCTTCCGCGCCATCGCCGATAGCGTCGATGCCTTGCTGATGGTGGATATGGCCCATATCGCAGGACTGGTGGCGACCGGCCATCATCCAAGCCCGGTGCCGTATGCACATGTGGTGACGTCAACTACGCATAAAACTCTGCGCGGCCCGCGCGGCGGCTTCGTGCTGACCAACGACGAAGATATCGCCAAGAAAATCAATTCCGCCGTGTTCCCGGGTTTGCAGGGCGGCCCGCTGATGCATGTGATTGCAGGCAAAGCCGTCGCTTTCGGTGAAGCGCTGGAGCCTGAATTCAAGCAATACATAGCCAACGTGGTCGCCAATGCCAAAGCGCTGGGCGAAGTGCTGCTGGCGGGCGGCGTTGACCTGGTCACAGGCGGTACTGAAAACCATCTGTTGCTGGTAGACCTGCGTCCCAAGGGCCTCAAAGGCACGCAAGTCGAGCACGCGCTGGAGCGCGCGGGCATCACTTGCAACAAGAACGGCATCCCTTTCGATACCGAAAAGCCGACTGTCACTTCCGGCATACGCCTCGGCACGCCGGCCGGTACTGCACGCGGTTTCGGCATCGAAGAATTCCGCACCATCGGCCGTCTGACTGTCGAGATTTTCGATGCGCTGGCGCACAAGCCCGAAGGCGACGCGGAAATCGAGCAAAAGGTGCTGGCCGAAGTGCGCGCGCTGTGCAAGCGCTTCCCTATTTATTAAGGAGAGCATCATGAGCAATCTGCACCAGCAAAGCCTGGTCATCGACGGCTTGAACATCTCCAAGTGGGAGCGGCCGGTATTCGAAGACATGAAGAAGGGCGGCTTGAGCGCCGTCAACTGCACCATTTCGGTGTGGGAAAATTTCCAGGGCACGGTCGGCAATGTGGTCGATATGAAAAACCTGATCCGCGACAACGCCGACCTGCTGACCTTGGTGCGTGGCGTCGAAGATATCAAGCGGGCCAAGAAGGAAGGGCGCACCGGCGTCATCCTGGGTTTCCAGAACGCCCATGCGTTTGAAGACAATCTCGGCTATATCGAAGTTTTCGCCGAGCTGGGCGTGCGGGTGGTGCAGCTGTGCTACAACACGCAGAACCTGATCGGCACCGGCTGCTATGAACGCGACGGCGGTCTGTCCGGTTTCGGCCGCGAAGTGATCGCCGAGATGAACCGGGTCGGCATCATGGTCGACCTGTCGCATGTCGGCGGCAATACTTCCACCGAAGCGATCCTGGCCTCGACCAGGCCGGTCTGTTATTCACACTGCCTGCCGTCCGGACTGAAGCAGCATCCGCGCAACAAGAGCGACGAGCAACTGAAGTTCATCGCCGATCATGGCGGCTTCATCGGCGTCACCATGTTTCCGCCTTTCCTCAAGCGCGGCAGCGGCGCCAATGTCGACGACTACGTCGAGGCTTTCGACTACATCATCAACCTGGTCGGCGACGACTGCGTCGGCATCGGCACCGATTTTACGCAAGGCTACGGCAAGCCGTTCTTCGAGTGGCTGACGCATGACAAGGGTCGTCATCGTCGCCTGACCGATTTTGGCACGGTGATCAACCCGGAAGGATTCCGCACCATAGGCGATTTCCCGAATCTCACTACGGCGATGGAACGCGCCGGCTGGAAAGAAGGCCGGATCCGCAAAGTGCTGGGCGAGAACTGGCTGCGGGTGTTTGGCGAAGTCTGGGGCGCCTGATTTCGATTCAGGGTTGATCAAGTTCTATACAAGACATGCTGAGGAGTAGTGATGCAACCCCAATTGCCGATTGAAGTCGACGCCGAGACTGGCGTCTGGACCACCGACAAGCTGCCGATGCTGTATGTACCGCGTCATTTTTTCACCAATAACCATACCGCGGTGGAAGCCGCATTGGGGCGCGAAACGTATGCGCAGATCCTGTACGACGCCGGCCACAAATCTGCCTACTACTGGTGCGAAAAAGAAGCCAAACAACACGATATGTCAGGCCTAGACGTCTACAAACACTATCTGAAACGACTGTCGCAGCGCGGCTGGGGCCTGTTTTCTTTTACCGAAGTTGACGCGGCCAACGCCAGCGCCAACATCGCGCTGCGCAATTCCTCGTTCGTGCTGCAGCAGCCGGAAGCACACGGCAAGCTGTGCTACATGTTCGCCGGCTGGTTCGCCGGCGCCATGGACTGGGTGTCGGATACCACCGGCAATCCGCGCAAATCGGTGTGCAGCGAGACGCAATGCGGCGGCGAAGGCCACGATCATTGCGTCTTCACGGTCGAATCGCTTTCCGCTTAGGACCAGATACCGATCATGCGCTATCCGACTTTGTTTTCGCCGCTGACCCTGAACCAGGTAACCTTGCGTAACCGGGTGGTCAGCACCGCACATGCCGAAGTCTATGCGGACGCCGGCGGTTTGCCGGGCGAGCGCTATATCCGCTACTACGAAGAAAAAGCCAAGGGCGGACTGGGCCTGGCGATTTGCGGCGGCTCCAGCACGGTCTCGATCGACAGCCCGCAAGGCTGGTGGAAATCGGTCAACCTGACCACCGACAAAGTGATCGAGCCACTGGCGCGCCTGGCGGAAGCGATGCACCGGCATGGCGCCAAGATCATGATCCAGGCCACCCACATGGGGCGGCGCACGGCATGGCACGGCGAGAACTGGCCGCACCTGGTCAGTCCTTCAGGGATTCGCGAGCCGGTCCATCGCGGCAACGCCAAGATCATTGAAATCGAAGAAATCCGCCGCATCGTCGCCGACTTTGCGGCCGCGGCAAAGCGTGTCAAGCAAGCCGGCATGGACGGCATCGAAATCTCGGCCGCCCATCAGCAACTGATCGATCAGTTCTGGAGCCCGCGCGTCAACCAGCGTACCGATGAATACGGCGGCAGCCTGGAAAACCGCATGCGCTTCGGCATCGATGTCCTGACTGCGGTGCGGGAAGCGGTCGGCAGCGATTTTTGCGTCGGCCTGCGCATGTGCGGCGATGAATTCCATGAAGACGGCGTGGATCATGAAACCGCCAAGCAGATCGCACAGGCGATGTCTGCCAGCGGCCTGATCGATTTCCTGAGCGTGGTCGGCTCCGGCGCCGATACCCACAATACACTAGCCAATTGCATGCCGCCGATGGCCTTGCCGCCGGAACCGTTCGTCCATCTGGCGGCCGGCATCAAGGCAGTCTCCAAGGTGCCGGTGATGCATGCGCAAAGCATACGCGACGCCGGCCAGGCGGAACGCATCCTGTCGTCCGGCATGGTCGACCTGGTGGGCATGACGCGCGCGCAGATTGCCGATCCGCACATGGTGATCAAGATCCGCGATGGCCGCGAAGATGAAATCAAGCAGTGCGTGGGCGCCAACTACTGCATCGACCGCCAATACAACGGCCTTGACGTTTTATGCGTGCAGAACGCCGCCACCTCGCGTGAGCAAAGCATGCCGCATCAGATCGCCAAGAGCCGCGGTCCGAAGCGCAAGGTGGTGGTCGTCGGCGCCGGTCCGGCCGGGCTGGAAGCGGCGCGGGTGGCGCGTGAACGCGGCCACGACGTGGTGCTGTTCGAGCGTAGCGAAGCGGTTGGCGGCCAGATCAACCTGGCGGCCAAGGCGCCGCAGCGCGAACAGATGGCCGGCATCGTGCGCTGGTTCGACATGGAAACCAAGCGTCTCGGCGTCGACCGCCGCTTGGGCGTGGATGCCGATGAAGCCATGATCCTGGCCGAGCAGCCCGACATTGTAGTGCTGGCCACTGGCGGCAGCAACTTCACCAGCCAGGTGGCGGCCTGGGGCATCGCCGAAGGCTTGTCGGTCAGCTCCTGGGATATCTTGCAAGGGCGCGTGGCGCCGGGCAAGAACGTGCTGGTGTACGACGGCATCAGCACGCATGCCGGTTTCGGCGTCGCCGATTTTTTGGCCAGTCGCGGCAGCCTGGTGGAAATCGTCACGCCGGACGTCAAGATCGCCGACGATACCGGCGGCACCACGTTCCCGATTTTCTATCGCCGCTTGTATGCGCAGGGCGTGATCCCGACGCCGAACTTCTGGCTGGACCGGGTCTATGCCGAAGGCGACAAAAAGGTCGCGGTGCTGCGCAACGAATACACCGAAGTGCAGGAAGAGCGGGTGGTCGACCAGGTGGTGATCGAAAACGGCATCCTGCCCAATGATCATTTGTACTGGTCGCTCAAGCCGCAATCGCTGAATCGTGGTCAGACCGACGTCAACAAGCTGTTTGCCGCCGAGCCGCAGCCAGCTTTATCGGAACCCTTGGGTGATGGCCGCTTCCTGCTGTTCCGGGTGGGCGATTGCATCTCCATGCATAACATCCACGCCGCGATCTACGATTCGCTGCGCCTGTGCAAAGATTTTTAACCATGAGCGCTGCGGCTTCCTCTCTCAATCTGCTCATCACCGTCCTGTTCTGGCTGTCGGTGGCGGGACTGGCGACCGGCATGCTGCGCCGGGCTGCCCTGTGGCGCGCCGGGCGTGAAGCGCCGGTGGCGTGGCTGGGTTTGCTGGCGATTCCTAAACGTTATTTCGTCGACCTGCACCATGTGGTGGCGCGTGATCCCTATATCGCCCGCACCCATGTCGCCACAGCCGGTGGCGCGATTGCGGCGATGGCGCTGGTGGCTGTGAATTACGGTTTGATGCTGTATGCCTCGTCCTTGAATACGGCGATTGCCCTGTTCGCGCTGGTGATGCTGGCCGGCGTGCTGTTCGTCTGGCATCGCCGCCGCACGCCGTCTGCACGTCTGTCGCGCGGCGCCTGGATGCGCTTGCCTTGGATGCTGGCGGCGTTTGCTCTCGGCTTGCTGGCACTGGGTTTGATCCCTTTGCAATTTGTATCAGGCTTGAGTGCGCTAGTGACCGTGGTTTTGCTGGGACTGGGAGCGTGGACCCTGACCGTCGGCGCTGCTCGCGGCGGGCCGATGAAACATGCACTGGCCGGTTTGCTGCACCTGGCTTTTCATCCGCGCCCTGAGCGCTTCAACCAGAGCCACGCCGGCACCCCGGTCACCGCCCTCAAGCCGTTAAAGCTGGAGCAGGGCGAGCTGGGCGTCGGCAAGCCGGTTGAATTCCGCTGGAATCAATTGCTTAGTTTCGATGCCTGCGTCCAGTGCGGCAAGTGCGAAGCCGCCTGCCCGGCGTTCGCCGCCGGCCAGCCCTTGAATCCGAAAAAACTGATACAAGACATGGTTAGCGGCATGGCAGGTGGCAGCGATGCCAATTTCGCCGGCAGCCCTTATCCGGGAATTCCGCTCGGCGCGCATCAAGGCCGGCCGCAAGATCCGATTTTTCCAGGCTTGATCTCGCCCGATACATTATGGTCTTGCACCACTTGCCGCGCTTGCGTGCAGGAGTGTCCGATGCTGATCGAGCATGTCGACGCGATTGTCGATATGCGCCGGCACCAGACCTTGCAGTTCGGCGCCGTGCCCGGCAAGGGGTCGGAAGTGCTGGCCAACCTGCGCGAAACGGGCAGCGCCGGCGGCTTCGATCTGGGGGCGCGCTATAACTGGGCGATCGATCTGGATGTGACGCAGATCAGCGCCGGCCGGCCGGTCGATGTGCTGTTGATCGTCGGCGAAGGCGGCTTCGACATGCGTTACCAGCGCACCTTGCGTGCGCTGGTCAAGGTGCTGCAGGCAGCAGATGTCGATTTCGCCGTACTTGGCGCGCTGGAAACCGATACCGGCGACGTCGCCCGCCGCCTGGGCGACGAAGCGACCTTCCAGAACATGGCGCAGCAGATGATTGCGCAATTATCGGCGTTCACATTCAAAAGGATCGTTAGCGCGGATCCGCATGTCATGCATTGCCTGCGCAATGAATATCCTGCACTGGGCGGTCATTACCAGGTCTTGCATCACGCGGCTTTCATGGCCGAGCTGGTCAGCACCGGCAAGATCAAGCCGCGCGCAGCGGCAGACCGCGACCAGCGTTTTACCTATCACGATCCTTGCTATCTGGGCCGCTACAACGGCGAAATCGAAGCCCCGCGCGAATTGCTCAAATTGCTCGGCCTGCCTTTGCATGAAATGGAACGCAATGGCATGCGTGGCCGCTGTTGCGGCGGCGGTGGCGGCGCACCGTTGACCGATGTCCCCGGAAAGCAGCGGATTCCGGATATCCGCATCCACGACGCACGCGCCGTGAAAGCCGATACGGTAGTGGTGGCTTGCCCGAATTGCACGGCGATGCTGGAAGGGGTGGTGGGCCCGCGGCCCGAGGTGCGAGATATCGCCGAACTGCTCGCTGCGGCATTGGAGAACTGAACATGGATATGGCGACACATGGCGGCATCAGGCGGATTGACCCGCGCCGCCCGCTCACGGTCAATGCCGACGGACTGAAACGGATAGTGCTGGGGCAGGTTGGCGGCGGCAATATTGATTTTCTATCGCTGGATCACAAGCCAGCGCACCTGCCGGTCAAGCCTGTGCGTCTGGCCGCTGACGCCATAATTACGCATTGCCTGCTGGCGGTTGCCCATAGCGATCGCGACAGCCTGGATGAGCATGCCCGCCAAGCCGTTGCCGCCGCAGCCTTGCTGGCCGATGGCGCTACAGAGGTCGTGCTGCTGGTGTTCGGTGAACTGGCCGACGACGCCGCGGCGCTGGGAGCCGACCGTTGCATCGTGCTGCCGCAATATGGCAGTCATCTGTTTGCACCGGAAGCCGAAATGGCAATCCTGATCGCCTTGCTCGAAGAACTGCGGCCAGCGCACGTTTTCATGCCGGATAACGATATTGCGGATAGTGACTTGGGACGACGTTTAGGCGCCGCCACGAGCGCCGCAAGCATCGCTACCAATGTGGTTGAAATCAATCAGGCTGGCCTGGCGGTTTACCGGCAGCAGGGAAGTCTGGTCGCCCGGCGCGATCTGGCGAAGATCATCTTGCTGGAAGCCGATGCGGTGGATGCGCGCCTGCCTTTTCTTGGACGCGGACAAGCGGCAGGGCAACTGAGCGCAGCTCTCAACGCGGCCGGAAGCGCTGCCGGAGTGGTCAGCGCCTATGTGGATCTGGGTATAAAAACCATGGCGGCGTCGCAGATGGAACTGGATGAAGCTGATTTCATCGTCTCCGCAGGAAATGGCGTCGGCGACGTTGCGCTGTTCCATTCCCTGGCGCATGCGCTGGATGCGGCAGTGGGCGCCAGCCGGGTTGCCGTCGATGACGGCAAGTTCAAGCGCGACAAACAGATCGGCGCTACCGGCAAGACTGTCAGCGCCAGCGCTTATCTGGCCTTCGGTATATCCGGCGCAGTCCAGCATCTGCAAGGCATCAAGGATTGCCGTCATGTGATCGCAATCAACCTGGATGCCAGCGCACCGATGATCAAACGCGCCGACCTGAGCATTATCGGCGATGCCCAGGAACTGATGAGTGCTTTGCTGGAACAAGTAAGAGAAGCCCAGCAAGCCCGTCAGGCGGAGCACACAGCATGAACCGGCAAACCATCAAGCGCATAGCTGTATTGGTGTCGATAGGCCGGCATCCGGTCAGCGGCGTGCCGCGCTATAGCCGTAACGACGCCGCCGCTTTGGGACTGGCGAGCGAGTTGATACTACGCATGGCGGGCGCCACCGTTGACGTGATTCACGCCGGCCCGGCCGACAATCCCGCGCTGGCCGAGTACCTGGCGTTGGGCGCTTCCAGGATCAGCGTGGTCGAGATGGCCAACGCACAAGATGTCCTGCCTGCCTTGCAGGAACAATTGCAAGCCTACGATCTGGTGCTGTGCGGCAGCCGCGCAGAGAGCGGCGAAGCCAGCGGCATGCTGCCTTACCAGTTGGCGGCGCGCCTTAACCTGCCCTTGCTGGCCGGGGTGATTGCGGTGACGCCGGGCAGCGATACCATCGTCGCCCAGCAATTCTTGCCGAAAGGGCGGCGGCGCGAAGTCGGATTGCAGTTGCCGGCCTTGCTGACGGTGCATCCGCTGGCGCCATCCAGACTGCGCTATGCCTATGCCCGTTTGCACAGCGGGCAGATTATCAAACGCCTGTTTCCGGCAACCGCCGGCGTCAGCGCGCAAGCATGGACAGTCGAAGCAGCCAAGGCAAAGCCGCGCAAGCTGGCCGCGCCTGAGAAGCGTTCCGGCCATGCGCGCATGCAAGCCGCCACCGTGGCCGAAAGCCGCGGCGGCAAAGTGGTGCACGAGGGCACTGCGGCCGACAAGGCACAGGTAGTTCTTACCTATTTACGCGAACATCATCTGGTCGATTATTAAAGCTGCACAAGCGGCGGTTCCATAAATGCGTCACATGGAGAAGAAATTGAAAGTGTCCAAAGAGATCCAATCACTGATCGCCGAGCGTCTGCCGGGCCATAGCCTGGACGCGCCGTTTTACCTTAGCCCGGAAATTTTCGACCTGGATATCCGGGAGATTTTCAGCAAGCACTGGATTCATGTGGCGGTGGAACCGGACATTCCCGAGCCAGGCGACTACGTGACGGTTGAGATCGGTCTCAACTCCATCGTGGTGGTGCGCGACGACGACATGTCGGTGCGCGCCTTTCACAATGTCTGCCGCCATCGCGGCGCGCGCCTGTGCTCGGAGCACAAGGGCTCGGTCGGCAACCTGGTCTGCCCCTACCACCAGTGGACCTACAACGTCAGCGGCGAGCTGATCCATGCCGACCATATGGGAGAGAAGTTCGATCGCTCCGAGCACAATCTCAAGTCCGTGCATGTGGAGAACCTGGCAGGGCTGATTTTCATCTGCCTGGCGCAACAGCCGCCGCAGGATTTTTCGGTGATGCGCGACGCCATGGCGCCCTACCTGCTGCCGCATGGACTGCAGGATTGCAAGATCGCCAAGCAGGTCGACCTGATCGAAGAGGGCAACTGGAAGCTGACCATGGAAAACAACCGTGAGTGCTATCACTGCGCGACCAACCATCCGGAACTGACGGCTTCGTTGTTCGAGTTCGGCTTCGGCTATCAATCGGCGCCGGGCAATGCCGAGCAGATCGCGGAATTCAACCGTCTGGCGGCTGAACGCTGCGGCGAATGGGAACGCGATGGCCTGCCCTCGGCGGAAATAGAAAGGCTGGATGAACTGGTCACCGGATTTCGCACCCAGCGGCTGCCGCTGGACCGCGCCGGCGAATCGCAGACGCTGGATGGCAAGGTCGCTTCCGGCAAGTTGCTGGGGCAGTTCGAACGCGCCGATCTGGGCGGCCTGTCATTCTGGACCCAGCCCAATTCCTGGCATCACTTCATGAGCGATCACATCGTCAGCTTTTCAGTCTTGCCCTTGTCGGCGGAGCGCACGCTGGTGCGCACCAAATGGCTGGTGCATAAAGATGCGCGCGAAGGCATCGATTACCAGCTGGATAACCTGACCGCGGTATGGAACGCCACCAATGACCAGGACAAACGGCTGGTCGAACTGTCGCAGCAAGGCGCGCGCAGCAGTGCTTATCAGCCCGGCCCTTATTCGCCATTTACTGAAGGTTTGGTGGAAAAATTCTGCACCTGGTATGTCGGCCGCTTGTCTGCAGGCCTGGCGGAGGAGCCGGTGGCCAATCCGGTAACTGTAGTGCGGAGAATTGATTGAAAGCTGAAATATTGCCGGGACCGGTCATGGATACCAACAAACTGAATCGCCGGAATTTCTGGGACGCGCTGCCTCCGTTATGGAACAGCGATAACGAAGGCGCCCTGGTCTGTTGCCAGGTGCGCGCCGAGACGCATGACGTCAAGAGTTTTTTCTTCGCCACGCCAGACGGCAGCGCTTTTGCTTTCCAGCCGGGCCAGTTCATCACGCTGGAGCTGGAAATCAACGGCGAGCCGGTCAATCGCTGTTATACCATTTCATCATCGCCGGCGCGGCCGCATACCATCTCGATCACGGTCAAGCGCGTTCCCGGCGGGCCGGTGTCGAACTGGCTGCACGACAATCTGAAGGCTGGCGACAAGGTCAAGATTTTGCGCCCGGCCGGCGAATTCACCTGCGCCGCCCATCCGGCGGAAAAATATCTGTTCCTGTCGGCAGGATCAGGCATCACGCCATTGATGTCCATGTCGCGCGCTCATCACGACCTGTGCGACGACCGCGACATCGTTTTCATTCACAGCGCGCGCACGCCAGACGACATCATCTTCGAGCGCGAGCTCAGCCTGATTGCCGCCAGCCAGCAGAATTTCCGTACACGCTTCATTTGCGAACGGCCAGGCCAGCGCCGCGACTGGTCGGGGCCAACCGGCATGCTGTCGCTGGCGGCGCTCAAGCTGATGGCGCCCGATTTCATGGAACGGGAAGTCTTCGTATGCGGTCCTGCGCCTTACATGAAAGCGGTGCGCAACATGCTGGACGAAGCGGGTTTCGACCGCGTCCGCTATCACGAAGAAAGTTTTTCCTTCGAGACCCTGCAGCAAGAGACCGGACAAGCAATCGCAGCAAACGATGCAGCAACTGCAAATGGCGAGCCAATTGCGCTGGCCGGTTTCGAAATCAATTTCCAGAAAAGCAACCGCCAGATAGTCTGCGGCCCGCAGCAGCATGTGCTGGAAGCCGCCCGCAATGCCGGAGTAAGGCTGGCGTCATCCTGCGCCCAAGGCATGTGTGGCACCTGCAAGGTAAAACTGATTTCCGGCACGGTAGACATGCAGCACAAAGGCGGCATCCGCCAACGCGAAATCGACCAAGGCATGGTGCTCCTGTGCTGCAGCAAACCGTTAAGCAATCTGGTGGTGGACAAATAATTGGGGTCAGAGGCGCTCGGCCAGAGTCAGTTTAGTTTTCAAAAAAATTCAACTCTGGCCGAGCGCCTCCGACCCCAATTATTTGTGAGAAATTAATCGCAGCATATTGATAGGGGTCAACCATGAATCTGATACGGAAATTATGCTGTCTTGCTGCATCATTGGCGTGTGTCGCGAGCGCTGGCGTGGCTGTTGCCGACACCAAGCCGGTGATCAAGATCGGCTATGTGGAGGGCTGGTCGGATAGCGTGGCGACGACTTATGTGGCGGCGCAGGTCATTCGGCAGGATCTCGGTTATGAAGTGAAGCTGATTCCGGTTTCGGCCGGTCTGATGTGGCAGGGCGTGGCGCGCGGCGATCTGGATGCGACCATGTCGGCGTGGCTGCCGACTACGCAAGGCGCCTATTATGAAAAATTGAAGGACAAGGTGGTCAACCTTGGCGTCAATTTTCCAGGCGCCAGGATAGGGCTGATCGTGCCGGCCTATGTCAACGCCAGCAGTATCGCCGATCTGCCCGCGCAGAAAGCGGCTTTCGAAGGCCGTATCGTCGGCATCGATGCCGGCGCCGGGGTGATGACTAAGACTGAGCTGGCGATCAAGGAATACGGGCTGGACTACAAACTGTTGCCGAGCTCGGGTAGCGGCATGGTGGCTGAACTTGAACGCTCGATCCGCAACAGCAAGGCGATCGCGGTGACCGGCTGGGTGCCGCATTGGATGTTCGCCAAGTGGAAACTCAAATTCCTGGACGATCCGAAGAAGGTCTATGGTGAAGCCGAGCATGTCGACAATATCGCCAATCCCGGACTGGAAGCCAAGGCCAAGCCGGTCAACGATTTGCTGAAGAATTTCTCGTGGAAGCCGGGTGAAATCGACAGCGTCATGTTGGCGGTGGAGAACGGCGCCAAACCGGAGGCCGCCGCCAAGCAGTGGGTTGATGCGCATCCGCAGCGCGTCAGCCAATGGCTGCAAAAATAAAAGTGTCTGGTGTTCAGTCAGTGCATATCGCCGCCCAAGGCCTGATACAGCTTGACCTGGCTGTTGAGCAGATTCAGATTATTGTCGGCTACGGCAATCTCGGCGGAACGTAGCGTCTCCTGCGCATCCAGCCAGATCTTGAGCGCCACCGAACCGGCGCGGTAGCGCTCCCGGTACAGGCCTTCGATCCGCTTGGCCGCCGCCAGCGACTGTTCCAGCCTGAGCCCCTGGGCCTGAAACTGGCTGCGGGCGGAGAGCGCGTTTTCGACGTCACCCAGCGCTTTATAAAATGTCTGGCGGAAATCGACAGACGCTTTTTCATAGTCGACCTTGGAGACCGCGAGATTCAATTGCATCTGGTTCCATTGCAGGAACGGGAAGGTCAGGCTTGAGGCCAGCGTCGCCACCGGATTTTGCAGCAGGTCCCGCAAACTGGTGCTGCCGCTGCCGAGCGTGCCGGTCAGACTGAACGACGGGTAGTAGCCGGCGCGAACGGCGTCAGCGCTCGATAGCGTTTTGCGCAAGCGTAGTTCGGCCGCTCGTAAATCCGGCCGCCGCGCCAGCAATGTCGAAGGCAGACCGGCGTCGACCGCCGGCAGGGCGGCGACGGCAAGCCGGTACTGCCCGTTGTCCGGGGTTTCCGGCGGCCCGTCGAACAAGATCGCCAGCGCCGTGCGTGTTTCAACCAGTTCCTGCAGCAGTTGGGTATGGCTGGCCTGTTGCGACGCCAGCGAACGTTCGGCTTCCAGTACCTCCAGCGAAGATACCGCACCGGCGTCGTATTGCACCCGCACCAGTTCCAGGATCTTGGCGACATAGCCGATGCTTTGTTCGCTGAGGGCGACGCGTTGCTGCAGGTTGGCGATTTTCCAGTATAGGCCGGCGGTGGTGCCAACCAGGGCCAGGGCCGTGCTGTCGCGGTCTTCCGCAGTCGCCAGCGCTTCCCACTGAGCGGCGTCGCGCTGGCTGGCCAGCTTGCCCCACAGGTCGACTTCATAGGCGACGCTGGCGCTCAGCGACTGGCTGCGGCTGCTGGTCGGCGCGCCGGGGTAGCCCGGCAGCGTATTCGATGCGCCACCCAGGTTGCGGCTATTGCTGGTGCTGAGTCCTAGCGAGACGGTCGGATTGGTGACCGCCAGGCCGGCTTGCAATTGCGCGCGCCGCACCAGGATGGTGGTGGCGGCCAGGTCGTTGTTGCGCGCCAGCGCCAGTTCGATCAATTGATCCAGTTGCGGATCGTTGAAGCGGCGCCACCAACGGTCGTGCTGGGTGGTATCGCCGGTAGTTTGCTGCGGCTGATTCTGCCAGCTTGCCGGCGTGGCTAACGGCGGTTGCTGATAAGGCGTATGCAAAGCGGTACAGCCTGCCAGCAGGCTGCCGGCAAGCACGCCGAGAGCGATTTTTGGATAACGCATGATGATGTTTTTCATTCTCTTGCCAGGGCTTCCACGGGATCCAGGCGCGCGGCATTGCGGGCTGGCAGGAAACCGAAGATGATGCCGATCAGGGTTGAACAGGTGCAGGCCACCACGATGGAGGTGAGCGAGTAGTGCATCTGGAAGCTGCCGTCGGCGCCGACGATGCTGGTGAACAGCGCGCCGATGCCGAGCGCCAGCGCGATCCCGAGCATGCCGCCGAGCAGACAGACCAGCACGGCTTCGATCAGGAACTGCCGCATGATGTCGCCCTGGCGCGCACCGACCGCCATCCGTACGCCGATTTCCTGGATCCGCTCGGTCACTGATACCAGCATGATATTCATCACGCCGATGCCGCCCACCACCAGCGAGATCAGTGCAATCGTCGACACCAGCAGGGTCATGACGGCGGTGGTCGATTCAATCGTCTTGCGGATGCTGTCGCTGTTCTGGATAAAGAAATCCTTGCCGCCATGGCGCTGCGTGAGCAGTTTGACGATGCTGCGCTCCGCGGCCGCCGGCGAGGCGCTATCGCTGACGCGCACCGAGATCGATTGCAGATAGGATTGGCCGATGATACGGGTCAAGGCGGTGGTATAGGGCACCCACAGGGTCAAGCTGCTGCCGCCACCGCCAAAGGAGTTTTTCTCTTTCTTGGCTACACCGATAATGCGGCTGGGAATATTCCCCAGCATGAGTACTTGCCCGATCGGATTATCTGTCTTGCCGAACAGTTTTTGGCGGGTATTGTGGTCGATCACCACTTCTTGCATCTGGTGCTTGACGCTGGCGGGAGTGAACGACATGCCTTCCGCGAGTTCTATGCCGTGCACGCGGAAATGCTGGTCGCCAACGCCTTGCAGCGTGGCGCTGGCGGAAATGTTCCGATAGCGTATGGTCGCCGAGGTAGTAACGCCAGGGGTCGCGCTGTCGGCATAGCTTTGCTGCGCCAGGACGTCCGCATCGGCGGAAACCAGTGAGCGGACCGCTGCGGCTTTTTCGTCGCCCCAGTCCTTGCCGGGATAGATCGTGATGGTGTTGGTGCCGAGGAAGCTGATGTCCTTGAGAATCTGCCGCCGCGAGCCCTCGCCCAGCGCCACCACCGATACCACGGAAGCGATGCCGATGATAATGCCCAGCATGGTGAGGAAGCTGCGCAGCCGGTGCGAGCGCATGGCCAGCGCAGCCATGCGGCAGGCTTCTACCAGGCTGGCGACGGTGGCGCGCCACGAGGATTCCGGCGCCAGGGCTATTTGTGGCAGACTGATGGCGACTGCGGGCGAGACTGCTTGTGGGGTGCTGTCGCTGCGCAAGCGGTCGGCAATGATTTCGCCGTCGCTGATCTCGATGATGCGTTGCGCATATTCGGCCACGTGCATGTCGTGCGTGACGATGATCACGGTATGGCCTTCGGCGTGCAGTTCCTGCAAGATCTTGATGACTTCCTGGCCGCTGTGGCTGTCGAGGGCGCCGGTCGGTTCGTCCGCCAGTATCACCTGGCCGCCGTTCATCAGCGAACGGGCGATGCTGACGCGCTGCTGCTGGCCGCCGGACAGCTGGCTGGGGCGGTGGTGGCTGCGCTTGGCCAGGCCCAGCCGCGCCAGCAAATCGAGCGCGCGCTGTTTGCGCGCGGCGGCCGGCTTGCCGGCATAGATCGCCGGGATTTCGACATTGCTGACGGCGTCCAGGTCCGGCAACAAATGATAACGCTGGAAAATGAAGCCGAAATGCTCGCGTCGCAATTGCGCCAGCGCATCCGGCGCCATCTCGCCTGTGGCCTGGCCGGCGACGAGATAGTCGCCGCTGCTGGGGCGATCGAGGCAGCCGAGGATATTCATCAGCGTCGATTTTCCCGAGCCGGAAGGGCCTACCAGCGCCACCATTTCACCGGCGTTGATTGTCAGGTTGATGTTGTTGAGGACGGTGACGGTGTCTTCGCCCGACGGGAAACGCCGATACAGTCCGTTCAGTTCTAGCAAGGCAGGCTTCATGCTTAACCCGCAACCACGACGGCCTGGTCTTCCGCAGGCGCGGCGCCGGCTTCGCCGATCACCACTTTCTCGCCTGCCTTCAGGCCATCCAGCACTTGCGCCTGGATGTTGTTGATGCCGATCCGTACCTGGCGCGTGGCGACCGACTGCTTGCCGTCCTTGGTCTGCAGCACCTTGACCTGATAGCGGCCATCCTTGCCGCGCTCGCCTAGCGCGCTCGACGGAATCACCAGGGCATCCTTGGCCTCATTCAGCACGATCGAGACTTGTGCCGTCATCGAGATGCGCAGCTTGTTGTCCGGATTGGGCACATCGAACAAGGCGTTGTAATACACCGGCGCCGCAGTGGCGTTGCTTTTGTTCTTGTCGCCGCTGCCATCGCTGCTGATCGAATCCGGCGCCGGCTCGACCGTGCGCAGGGTGCCGTGGTAGCGGTGGTCTGGATCGCCCAGGATGGTAAAAAACACCGGCAGTTGCGGCTTGACGCGGATGACGTCGGCTTCCGATACCAGCGCCTTGACGGTCATGGTGCGCAGTTCGGCCAGGATGATGATGGTCGGCGCCAGTTGGGCGGAATTCACGGTTTGCCCTTCCTAGGTGACAATAGAGACGACCTTGCCATCCATCGGCGCGATGATCTTGGTGTAGCCGAGATTCAGCGTGGCGGTGCTGACGGTGATCTTGGCTTGCTGGATCTGGGCCATGAGCGAATCGATGTCGGCCTCGGTTGATTGCAGCGTCGCTTGCGCCGTTTCATAATTCTCGCGTGAACCGGCATCGCCCGCCAGCAGCCGTTGCTGGCGCGTGAAGTTGAACTGGGCCTGGACCAGCGCCGCTTGTTTCGAGCGCAGCTGGGCGCGCACCTGGGTCAGTGCGGACTCAGCGTTTTGCAGCGCGTTCTGTTGCGTCAGCGAATCGATCTCGGCCACCAGTTGGCCCTTTTTTATTTCTTGTCCAAGTGAAACTTTCAGCGATTTCACCTGGCCGGATGCTTGCGCGCCTACGCTCACTTGCTGCAAGGCTTCCAGCGAACCGCTGGCTAGCACCGTGTCCTGGATATCGCTTTTGGCTACCGTTGCGGTGAGGTATTCGGTTTGCTTGCCGCCTGATAAAAAATGGCGATAGAGTCCGAAAACGAGCAGCAGGAGCAAGGCTGCGGAGCCCAGGTAGACGATGGATTTCTTTTTCAATGGACGCATATTGAGAGGTGGTTAATTTCTTTATTGCAATTTTCCAAGACTTTTTGTTGAGATAAAGAGTAGAGAAAATGGCAGTTTTTCGCCTCTTATTATCATCTGGTTTACGCTTCACAACATGAATTTACCGTTAAGATGACTGGTCGCCACGCCGGCATCGTATCGGCAGGTGAACATGTATCGCATAAAAGAGGATGCCTATGGATCTGTTAATTAGAAATGCCGCACTACCTAGCGGCAGGACCGGTGTCGACATTGCCATTGCCGGTGGCCGCATCAATGCGGTCGGTGTGGCGCTGGCGGTCAACGCTGAGCAAGTGATCGACGCCGGCGGCAGCCTGGTGACGCCGCCGTTTGTCGATGCCCATTTTCATATGGATGCAACCTTGAGTTATGGGCTGCCGCGCGTCAACAGCTCCGGCACGCTGCTGGAAGGAATCGCATTGTGGGGCGAGCTGAAGCCGACGCTGACGCAGGAAGCCTTGTTCGCTCGCGCCATGCAGTATTGCGACTGGGCAGTGGCGCGCGGTTTGCTGGCGATCCGTTCACATGTCGACATTTGCGACGACCGCTTGTTGGCGGTGGAAGCCTTGTTACAGGTCAAGGGCCGAGTCGCGCCGTACCTGGATTTGCAGTTGGTGGCGTTTCCGCAAGACGGCCTGTTGCGTAGTCCGCGCGCGTTCGCCAACCTGAAACGGGCGATTGCCATGGGCGTGGATGTGGTGGGCGGCATACCGCACTTTGAAAGGACCATGGCGGACGGCGCGGAATCGATCCGCCTGCTATGCGAGTTCGCCGCCGAAAAGGGTTTGCGCGTCGACATGCATTGCGATGAATCGGACGATCCCATGTCGCGCCACATCGAAACCCTGGCCTTTCATACGCAGCGGCTGGGCATGCACGGCCTGGTTACCGGCTCGCACCTGACCTCGATGCATTCGATGGATAACTATTACGTCAGCAAGCTGCTGCCGCTGATCCGCGAAGCCGGAGTGGCAGCGATCGCCAATCCGCTGATCAACATTACGCTACAAGGCCGTCACGACAGCTATCCTAAACGGCGCGGCATGACGCGCGTGCCGGAAATGCTGGCGGCCGGCATCGATGTCGCCTTTGGTCAGGATTGCGTGATGGATCCCTGGTACAGCCTCGGTTCCGGCGACATGCTGGAAGTGGCGCACATGGGTTTGCATGTGGCGCAGATGACCGGGCAGGATGCGATGCACGCCTGTTTCATGGCAGTGACGGAAACCCCGGCACGGATACTGGGTCTTGGCGGCTATGGCTTGGAGCCAGGCTGCAACGCCGACCTGGTGGTGCTGGATGCGGGTTGCACGGTCGAGGCGATCCGTTTGCGCGCCGGCAGGAGATATGTCATCCGGCGCGGCAAGATCATCAGCCAGTCACCCGCGACGCAAGCGACATTGACGTTGCCGGGGCGGCCGCCATCGGTTGATTTCAGGCTGCGTTCAGAATAGCCGCAGGACCAGAAAAGCTGAAGCCATGTCTTGTACGGATGGCTTCAGCAATGCGCTTCGCGTTTGCCTGGGAGGCGGGATGTTCTTTGCGAAGCGCCAGGAGATCAGGACCGCTTAGAAGGTTTTTGTCAGCGACAGCACCAGCGTAGTGGCAAGCGGGTTGGAGACATCCGCCACGCCGGCGGAATTCAAGACGCCGGTGGTGTAACGGTCATACACGCCATTCTTGTTCCAGCCTTTGGTGACCGCCCCGGTCACGGTCCAGCCGCCGTCGAAAGCTTTGGATAGCGCCACTTTGCCGTCCTGGAAGCTATAGGCCGAAAAATTCCGAACCCGTTCATTACCGTAATGCAGCAGCAAGCTGTAGCCGCTGCCCAGGTCGAAAGTGCCGTTCAAGTCCAGGTAGCCGGAACCGCGGCTGTGCTGACCGTTGCCAATGCCTAAGGTGGCGCTGTTGTAGCCGAAATAATCCGGCGTGTAGGTCAGCCAATATTTGACGTTGAACCATTTATAGGTGAGCGAGGCGACCGCTTCGCCATAGTTGTATTTGGTGTTGGCGAACGCCACTTCGGCGCCAGGGTAGACGTAGTAATAGATTTGCCCGGTGTAGGTCAGATCGCCCGCGCTGCCGGTATAGCCGCCATACAGATCCCATTCGACCGAACCGCCTTCGATGAAATGATCACTGACGGTGGACATCCAGGTGCCGGCGAACAAACCATTCGGATTGGCGTAGTCGAAGCCGCCCTGGATCGCCGGCTTGCCCCAGGTCTGGCGGAAACCGCGCGAGACATATTGCGAAGCGATCGTGACGTTGGCGGTGAAGGGCGACGCCGGCGCTGCGGCAGCAACAGCCGGCGCGGCCGCCGGGACACCGCCGCTATCGGTGGTCTGGGCCTGGGTTGGCGCCTGAAAACCGAACAGCATAGCGACGGCAAGCCATAAAGAAACCTTGATTTGACTGAATTTCTGAAGCATGTCTACTACTCCCTTTTAAATTGTTTCTCTTTTAACATCGGCGCACATTATGGTGCTCGCCGGCGCCGATTGCAAAAAGCAAAACGAAGCTGCTTGGATGCGGCGCCAACTAAGTGACTACTGTGCCGGATGGGTAACGATAGCCGTGACGCCTCGGACAGCGCGTTTGCCTCGATACCTGCCGACAATTATTGTCCCGACGCATAAACCTAACTCCCCGCAATTGCGACTAAAAATGATGGAATTGCGACATGCCAAAACCCACAAGGAGCGGCTAGTCATGGCACGACACGTGCTTCGTCGTTTTTGATTAAGTGCTTGTCGTAAATCGTCATTCGACGAAAGACCTTTGTCGCGACTATGTCATTAACCCAGGACGAAGTTTTCCCGCGATCGTGATGGTTGCCAGGATGTCGCTGCTGCTTGTCTTTCCTGCTGTGCTGCACATACACTCTGCAGCAGTGGATTTCAAAAAAGCGGGCAATGACCATCAGGCTAGACCCGCACGCTAACGACATGTTGCAATCAGGAATTATCTGATCGGCAACATCGCCGCATGCACAATCAGGAGACAGGTGATGAAGTCTGCAAAAGTGGTAGTCGACCGTTTGTACAAGGTCTTCGGTAACAATCCGCAGTTGGCGTTGAGCATGCTCGAAAAGGGGCACTCCAAAGACAAGATATTTGCCGAAACCGGGCAGGTGGTCGGCGTCCAGAATGTGTCGTTCGAGGTACAGGAGGGCGAGATCTTCGTGCTGATGGGGCTATCCGGCTCCGGCAAATCGACGCTGATCCGCCTCATCAACCGCCTGGTCGATCCGAGCGCCGGCAATGTGTTGGTGGATGGCCAGAACGTGGCGCAGATGACGAATTCACAATTGATCAAATTGCGCCGGCGCGACATGAGCATGGTGTTCCAGTCGTTTGCGCTGATGCCGCACCGGACCGTATTGTCGAACGCCGCTTTCGGGCTGGAAGTGGCGGGTATCGGCAAGAAGGAGCGCGAACGGCGCACCATGGCAGTGCTGGAGCAGGTCGGCCTTGCCTCGTTTGCCAACAAGCTGCCGTGCGAACTGTCGGGCGGCATGCAGCAGCGGGTCGGCCTGGCGCGCGCGTTGTCGGTCAATCCTTCGCTGATGATCATGGATGAAGCGTTCTCCGCGCTCGATCCGCTCAAGCGCAAGGAAATGCAGGATGTGCTGCTGGATTTGCAAAAAGAACAGCAGCGCACGATCATCTTTGTCTCGCATGACCTGGAAGAAGCGCTGCGCATCGGCAGCCGTATCGCCATCATGGAAGGCGGCCGTCTGGTGCAGGTCGGCAGCGCCCAGGAAATCATCGACAATCCAGCCGAAGAATATGTCCGCGCCTTCTTCGATGGCGTCGACACCAACCGCTACCTGACCGCCGGCGATCTGATGCAAGCCAACGCGGTGCCGCTGGTGGCCTCCGCCAGCGAGATCCACGCCAACGGCGATCTGTATAACCGCAGCCGCTCCGATTATGCCTTCGTGGTCGATGCCGCGCGCAAGGTGCAGGGCATCATCGCCACCCGCCGCTTTGCCGACGCCGGCGGCAATATCCAGGCGAGCGGCATGGACCGTATCGAAGTGATTCATCACCGCACAAACCTGGAAGACGTGATGGACAAGCTGATCGGCAGCCGCAATCCGTTACCGGTAGTGGATGGCGACGGCTGCTATTGCGGCGCGATCAGCCAGGCCATGGTTCTCCAAGCTTTGTCAAAATCCCGAGGTTCGCATGTCTGAGCACCTTCCGCTGGGACGCTGGGTCGACCAGTTCGTCCATTACATACTCGATAAGCACGGCAATAGTTTCGACAGCTTCGGTAACGCCATCAGCTGGTTCGCCGAATCCATAGAACACGGTTTGCAAGTGCTGCCGCTGTGGCTGCTGATGGGCTTCTTCATCGTGATGGGTATCTGGCGCGTCGGCTTCAAATTCGCGCTGTTCACCGTGGTTTCATTCTTCGTCATCCACAACACCGGTTTCTGGGACCAGACCATCGTCACCCTGGGTCTGACTATTTCGTCCACCCTGATCAGCCTGGCGCTAGGGATTCCGGTCGGGGTCTGGGCCGCCAAGAGCAAGCGGGTAGCGATGGTGGTACGCCCCATTCTCGATCTGATGCAAACCATGCCGGCCTTTGTCTACCTGATTCCGGCCGCCATGATGTTCGGCCTGGGACGGGTGCCGGGGATTATCTCCACCGTGATTTTCGCCATGCCGCCTGCGGTGCGCCTGACCGCGCTGGGTATTCGCCAGGTCAACAATGAAATCGTCGAAGCCGGGCAAGCCTTTGGCTGCACCAGCTGGCAACTGCTGTACAAGGTGCAGTTTCCGAATGCGCTGCCGTCGATCATGGCGGGCATCAACCAGACCATCATGATGGCCTTGTCGATGGTGATCATCGCATCGATGGTGGGCGCCGGCGGTTTGGGCAATGATGTGCTGGCGAGCATCCAGCGGCTGGATATCGGCCTCGGTTTTGAAAGCGGCTTGAGCGTGGTGCTGCTGGCGATCATCCTCGACCGGATTACAGAGAGTTTCGGGCGCACGCCGGAAGCCGGCAAGGTGCAGCGCTTCTTCCGTCTGCGCAAATGGTTTCGCAAGAGTCCGGCGCTGGCGACCAGTTAGCGCCGGCGCGCAGAATGGAAAATTGAGCAATATTGCAGCAACGTGATCTCGGCGATGGAACGCCATCGCCGGTAGCCATAGATGGAGGCAGGATGTCTTCGCAGCAGCAATCCGTTTCAAAGCCGACGACGCAACAGCCTGCGGCGCCGTCGGCGGTAGTCCACTTCGGCTTCCTGACCTTGCCGAATTTTTCGATGATCGCCTTTGCCAGCGCCATCGAAGTCTTGCGCATGGCGAATTACATCAGCCGCCAGACCTTGTACCGCTGGTCGGTGATCAGCCTCGACGGCTTGCCGGCGCTGGCCAGCAACGGCTTGCCGATCACGCCGACCCTGACCCTGGAGCAGGCCGGCACACCGGACATCCTGTTCATCTGTGGCGGCGTCAAGATCCACGAAGCGGTCAACGACAAGTTGAACGCCATGCTGACCCAGCTGGCGCGACGCAACGTCATGCTGGGCGGGATCTGCACCGGCAGCTACGCGCTGGTCAAAGCCGGGCTGATGAATGGTTATCAGTGCGCCATCCACTGGGAAAATATCTCTGCCTTGCGTGAGGATTTTCCACGGGTGTTGTTTACCGAAGGCTTGTTCGCGGTCGACCGCGATCGCTTGACCTGTTCCGGCGGCACCGCACCGATCGACCTGATGCTGAACCTGACCGCGAACCGTTACGGCAAGACGCTGGCGGCGGAGATCTCCGAACAGTTCATCCTGGAGCGGATCCGCGACGGCGCCTATCAGCAGCACATCCCGATTGCAGCGCGTCTGGGATTCAGCCGCAAGGAGCTGATCGAGGTGGCGCGGCTGATGGAAACCCACATCGAAGAAACCCTGTCTTTTGAAGAAATTGCACGGCTGGTCGGCTTGTCGCAACGGCAGTTGCAACGCATGTTCAAGTACTACCTGGACGTCACGCCGACCCATTATTATCTGCAGCTGCGTTTGCGGCGCGCCCGCGAACTGCTGTTGCAGACCACCATGTCGATCATGAGCGTCACTGTGGCTTGCGGCTTCCAGTCGTCCTGCCATTTCAGCAAAGCCTACCGCAACCAGTTCGGCCGCTCTCCCAGCAGCGAGCGGCATTTGCGTCATCCTTATCTATCCGCAGTTGACGAACTGCCACCGCTGCCTCCTTTGCCATTGGTTCCGGACGAGCTGTTTGACGCCGGCAGGCAATAGCATGTCGCAATCGGTCTAAGCCGTAGCGCGCATGCACTGTAATTTCTTGTTTGTACCACTACGCATGGTTTTCTCTGTTGCGTCGGCGTGCAGATCTTTCCATTCATTCAATACCGGTGCGGCTCATCGATCAACCATCGGATTTTCGTCTTTGCCACAGGAGAAATGCAATGAAATCATTCAAGCTAGCACTCGTCGCCATCAGCATGACCATGATAGGCACAGTGCAGGCGCAGGAGCCGCAGTCGTGTAAAAACGTCCGCTTTGCCGATGTCGGCTGGACCGATATCGCCGCTACCACCGGTCTCGCTTCCGCCATGTACGAAGGGCTGGGCTATTACACCACCAAAACCATCGCTTCTGTGCCGATCACTTTCGCCGGTGTCAAGAACAAGCAGATCGATCTGTTCCTGGGCTACTGGGCGCCGACCATGGATCCGATCATCGCGCCTTTCGTCAAGGATAACTCGGTCAAGGTGCTGGCGACGCCGAACCTGACCGGCGCCAAATATACGCTGGCGGTGCCGACTTACGCCTACGACGCCGGTCTCAAGACCTTTGCCGACATCGCCAAGTATTCCAAGGAGCTGGATGGCAAGATCTACGGCATCGAGCCGGGCAACGACGGCAATGCGCTGATTCAGGGCATGATCAGCAAGAACCAGTTCAACCTGAAGAGTTTCAAGATGGTGGAATCCAGCGAGGCCGGCATGCTGATCGAGCTGGGCCGCGCGGTCAAGCAAAAGAAATGGATCGTGATCCTGGGTTGGGAGCCGCATCCGATGAATGTGCAGCAGAAGATCAGCTACCTGAGCGGCGGCGACGACGTCTTCGGTCCCAACTATGGCGAAGCCAAGGTCTACACCGTGACTGCAAACGATTATGCGACACGCTGCCCGAATGCCGACAAGCTGGCGACCAATCTGCAGTTTTCCACCGGGATAGAGAACCAACTGATGGGACGCATCATGGATAAGGAAGATCCGAAGACTGCGGCAAAAGAATGGCTGAAAAAGAATCCGCAGATTCTCGATAAATTGCTGGCCGGCGTCAAGACCTTCGATGGCAAGGATGGTTTGCCGGCAGTCAAGGCTTCGCTCGGAATCTAAGCGACAGAAACAGGCAGGGCGGCTAGCGTTACAACCTGCCGCCCGAGCGCTATGGCAGTTCCACATAATAATCTGACACAAGGAGACACAATGTCTGAAAATCGTGGCGTGGTTTATATCGAACAGGGCAAGGTGGAAATACAATCCATCCCGTTTCCCAAGCTGGATAATCCGCAAGGAAAGAAGATCGAGCACGGGGTTATCCTGAAAGTAGTGTCGACCAATATTTGCGGCTCCGACCAGCACATGGTGCGCGGTCGGACAACGGCGCAAGCCGGGCTGGTGCTGGGTCATGAAATTACCGGCGAGGTGATCGAGATCGGTTCCGATGTCGAAACCATCAAGAAAGGCGACCTGGTATCGGTGCCGTTCAACGTCGCTTGCGGCCGCTGCCGCACCTGCAAGGAACAGCACACCGGCGTCTGCGAAACGGTCAACCCGGCTCGTGCCGGCGGCGCATACGGCTATGTTGACATGGGTGGCTGGATCGGCGGCCAGGCCGAATATGTGATGGTGCCATACGCCGACTTCAATCTGCTGCGCTTCCCGGACAAGGCGCAGGCGATGGCCAAGATTCGCGACCTGACCTGTTTGTCGGATATTCTGCCTACCGGCTATCACGGAGCGGTGACTGCCGGCGTCGGTCCGGGAACCACGGTGTATGTCGCCGGCGCAGGTCCGGTCGGCCTGGCGGCGGCGGCTTCGGCGCGCCTGCTGGGGGCTGCGGTGGTGATCGTCGGCGACGTCAATCCACTACGCTTGATCCATGCCCGCAGCGTCGGTTTTGAAACGGTCGATTTGTCCGGCGATGTCTCGCTCAGCGACCAGATCGCCCAGATATTGGGCGTGCCGGAAGTCGATTGCGCGATCGATTGCGTCGGCTTTGAAGCGCGCGGCCACGGCCATGCCGGAGCGCAGGTGGAAGCGCCCGCAACCGTGCTTAATTCACTGATGGAGGTGACGCGGGTGACGGGCAAGATCGGCATTCCGGGCTTGTATGTAACCGACGATCCGGGCGCGGTCGACAGCGCCGCCAAGCGCGGCAGCCTGAGCATCCGTCTCGGTCTGGGCTGGGCCAAGTCGCATAGCTTCCATACCGGGCAGACGCCGGTGATGAAATACAACCGGCAACTGATGCAGGCGATTCTGTGGGACCGCATCAAGATCGCCGACATTGTCGGCGTCGAAGTAATCACTCTGGACCAGGCCCCGGCCGGTTATCAGCAGTTCGATGCGGGTGCGCCCAAGAAATTCGTCATCGATCCGCATCATCTGCTGAAACAGGCTGCCTGAGCAATCCCGCTCCAAAGGCCCGCTGCCGTTGCTGATTGCAACGGCGGCGGGCGGTTTTCAGGAAGTGGCCAGCAAGGCCTGGAATTGACCCAGGATCGTACCAACTTGCTCGTCAGACAAAGCCAGTAATGCCTCTCCTACATACAATTCGATATAGCACTGCTGTGGTAGCGCTGCGTCGCTGACCCGACCAAATAGCCAAACGCCGTGGTCCTTGGCTAGCTGGTCACGTGCCGTATTCGCGGTGTCAAGATTGACCGGGAAATAGATGTGCAGCATATTGCAGTGCGGTTGCTGCGGATTGACCTGCCAGCCTGGATAGCGTGTCAGTAACTGATATAAGTCCCGGGTGCGTTGCAGATATGCAGGCATGCGCGCGAGCTTTTCGTCCAGCCGCATTGCTGCCGCTACCACATAGGGCGAGCGCTGATAAACATTGCCGCCCATGCGTTTCATCCATTCTGACGAACGGTCAATAAAATCACGGCTGCCCAGCAACATTGCCCCACCCAAGCCACCGATGCCTTTGTAAAACGAGACATACGCGCTATCAAAGCCTGCAGCCACGCTGTTCAGCGGCTTGTCATAACCTGCGGCGGCTTCCCATAAACGCGCGCCATCCAAATGCAGATGAATGTTTTGTTCATGGCAGTACGCTTTGATTGCGTCCAGTTCTTCCCATGTCGGCAACTGACCGCCAATTTCGCGCATCGGCAATTCATACAGTGCGGCTCCCAAGCGATCGGGAATGGCTTTAAGATCATCCACTGTCCATGGCCGGTATGGAGCGCCGACCTTGAGCGGGGTGAAATGGTCGAGAAGCTGGTAGTTGCTGCTTTCGTGCAGTAATACGTGGGCGGTAGGGTGGAGCGCCACCAGCCGGTTGTTCTTGTCCTGGCAGGCGATCCGCAACGCCACGGTCTGCGTCATCGTTCCGGTAATCACAAAGCGAGCAGCCTCAAAGCCCAGCAGCGCGGCGACCTTGTTTTCAAAATCCTGGATCAGCTTGCCTTCGCCGTAGCTGTCGTGCTGGATGTCGTGCGCTTCGCACCAGGCCGCCATTTCGGTAAAATCCTGAGCCGCCGAGCGAGGTGGGGTTGCGGAAAAGAAGGTATGGCACTGGCTGCGCAGATTGGTGTTTGGCATGTCTTGTGGATTAGGCTGTTTTGACTGGATTTAAGAATCAGGGCTCGCTATCCTACCCCGTTTTAGCTTTACCGCCCTCCGAGCGATCTCTCTTTTGAGATAGAAAGCTCGCCGTTACGGTCAAAAGAACATGCGCGTCAGCCAAATCAAATTAAAAATAATTAATTGACAATGTTTTGGCATTTAATTTATGCCCTACAAGGAAATGTCATCGCGTCGTGGCCGCCACTTGGCCGTAAAATTAAAAATTGTCGTGTGTGTCGGAAAAGGACAAACACTTGTCAGCTACGGAAAATAGACCAGCCGGTGCAAGGACAAAATGATGCCAAGGAATAGCACTGCAATTTGTCGCTGATAGCGGCCTTGATCAGCACGGTTGCACTGCACTTTGGCGTTGTTGTATCTCGCACCGCTGTTGCTGTGTGCCGGGAAAAATACTTCAACCCACCCAGGAGTTGTAATGAACGGTTTTATTTTGTTTTGCCAGCATAGCCAGTCGAGAAGCAAATGAAGATCAGCACATTCGATTTATTCAAGGTCGGCATCGGTCCATCCAGTTCGCATACGGTGGGACCGATGATTGCCGCCAATCGCTTTGCCGCCTATCTGCATGATGCGAATCTGCTGGATGCGGTGCACGCGGTGCGTGTCGAGTTGTACGGTTCGCTGGGCGCCACCGGTAAAGGTCACGGCAGCGACAAGGCGGTATTGCTGGGATTGGAAGCCAACCTGCCGGACAATATCGATCCGGACCATGTCGAACCGCGGCTGGCGGAAATTCGCAGTTCCAAGACACTGCTGTTGAACGGCACGCATCCGATCGGTTGCGTTGAAAAGGAACACGTATTGTTTTTCCGCCGTGAAGCTTTGCCACAGCATCCTAACGGCATGCGCTTTGTCGCCCTCGACGGCGTCGGCAGCGTCATCGCGGAAAAAGAGTATTACTCGGTCGGCGGCGGTTTCGTGGTCAGCAAGGAAGGCGAGCGCGTCAACCTGGTGCAGGCCGGCAGCGTGCAGTCGGAAGGCGAACTGCCTTATCCCTTCCATTCCGGCGACGATTTGCTGCGCATGTCCGCGGAAAGCGGTTTGACCATCGCCGCCCTGATGATGGAAAACGAAAAACACTGGCGTTCGGCGGAAGAAGTGCGCGCCAAGCTGCTGGGAATCTGGGATGTAATGGCGGCGGCGATCAAGCGCGGTTGTTCCATCGACGGCGAGCTGCCCGGTCCGATGAAGGTCAAGCGGCGCGCTGCCGACCTGTACCGTCAACTGAAGGATCGCTCGGAAGAGTCGTTTACCGATCCCTTGTCGATGCTGGACTGGGTCAACCTGTATGCGATGGCGGTGAATGAAGAAAATGCCGCCGGCGGCCGGATCGTCACGGCGCCGACCAATGGCGCGGCTGGGGTATTGCCGGCAGTGCTGCATTACTACACCAAATTCATTCCGGGCTCGAACAAGGACGGCGTCATGACGTTCATGCTGACGGCGGCGGCGATCGGTCTGATCTACAAGGAAAATGCATCGATCTCCGGCGCCGAAGTCGGCTGCCAGGGCGAGGTCGGCGTGGCCTGTTCGATGGCTGCAGGGGCACTGGCGGCGGTGCTGGGCGGCAGCACCGAGCAGATCGAGAACGCTGCTGAAATCGGTATGGAGCATAACCTCGGCATGACTTGCGATCCGGTCGGCGGCCTGGTGCAGATTCCATGCATCGAGCGCAATGCGATGGGCGCGGTGAAAGCGATCAACGCCGCCCGCATGGCACTGCGCGGCAACGGCAAGCACTATGTCTCGCTGGATAAGGTCATCAAGACCATGATGCAGACCGGCGCCGACATGAAAACGAAATACAAGGAAACATCACGTGGTGGTTTGGCGGTAAATGTCATTGAGTGCTGAGTAGGTTTCGGCAATAACAGCGGTTCCGGTTCTTTTTGAGGGAAGCATGAGCAATTATTCGATATTCAGCTTGATCCGTAATGGCCTCTCCTACCATGAAAACTGGCAGCGGGCCTGGAAAAGCCCGGAACCGAAAAAAGAGTACGACATCGTTATCGTCGGTGGTGGCGGCCACGGCCTGGCCACCGCGTACTATCTGGCCAAGGTGCACGGCTTGCGCAATATCGCCGTCATCGAAAAAGGCTGGATCGGCGGCGGCAACACCGCCCGCAACACCACCATCGTGCGCTCGAACTATCTGTGGGACGAGTCGGCCATGCTGTATGAAAAAGCCATGCAGCTGTGGGAAGGCTTGTCGCAGGATTTGAACTACAACGTCATGTTCAGCCAGCGCGGCGTGATGAACCTGGCGCATACCTTGCAAGACGTGCGCGATACTGATCGCCGCATCAACGCCAACCGTCTCAACGGTGTTGACGCCGAATGGCTGACCCCGGCGCAGGTCAAGGAAATCGTTCCGATCATCAATCTGAATAGTCATTATCCGGTGCTGGGCGCCTCGTTCCAGCGCCGCGGCGGGGTGGCGCGGCATGACGCGGTGGCCTGGGGATTTGCCCGCGGCGCCGATGAACGCGGCGTGGATATCTTGCAGAATTGCGGCGTCACCGGCATCCGGCGCGAGAACGGCGCGGTGACCGGCGTCGATACCGTCAAGGGTTTCATCAAGGCCAAGAAAGTGGCGGTGGTTGCCGCCGGCCATTCCAGCGTATTGGCCGCCATGGCCGGCATCCGCCTGCCGCTGGAAAGCCATCCGCTGCAGGCGCTGGTGTCGGAACCGATCAAGCCGATCATCGATACGGTGGTGATGTCGAACGCGGTGCATGCCTACATCAGCCAGTCCGACAAGGGCGACCTGGTGATCGGCGCCGGCGTCGACCAGTACAGCGGCTACGGCCAGCGCGGCAGCTATCACGTGATCGAAGGTACGTTGCAAGCGATCGTCGAAATGTTCCCGGTGTTCAGCCGGGTCCGTATGAACCGGCAATGGGGCGGGATTGTCGACGTTTCGCCGGACGCTTGCCCGATCATTTCCAAGACGCCGGTCAAGGGCTTGTACTTCAACTGCGGCTGGGGCACCGGCGGCTTCAAGGCCACGCCGGGTTCTGGCTGGGTGTTCGCGCACACGATCGCCAACGACAATCCGCATCCCCTGAACGCGCCGTTTGCGCTGGACCGTTTCTACAACGGCCACCTGATTGACGAACACGGCGCCGCTGCGGTTGCTCACTGATGGACCATGGTCTGAGTCGTTCCCGCGAACGCGGGAATCCACCTTGCGTAACCTGGATCCCCGCGTTCGCGAGGATGACAGAGTTTTTTTGACATCTCTCTTGGAGAACCACCATGTTATTGATCACCTGCCCTTGGTGCGGGCCACGCGCCGAGAGTGAGTTCCATTGCGGCGGCGAAGCCGATATCGCGCGTCCGCTGGAAACTGAAAAACTGAGCGATGAAGCCTGGGGCGACTATCTGTTCATGCGCAAGAATCCGCGCGGCGTGCACCGTGAGCAATGGGTGCATAACCAGGGCTGCCGCCGCTGGTTCATGGCCGAGCGCGACACCGTCACTTATGAATTCCTCAGCTACAGCAAGTTTGAAGCCAAGCCGGTTGCGGACAGCGCGGCGCAGACAGGGAGCACAACATGAGCCAGAGTCACAGACTGGGAAGCGGCGGCCGCATCGATCGCGGCGCTCCACTCACTTTTACCTTCAACGGCAAGCGCTACGACGGCTTCCAGGGCGATACGCTGGCCTCGGCGCTGCTGGCGAACGGCGTGCATTTTGTGGCGCGCAGCTGGAAATACCATCGGCCGCGCGGCATCGTCACAGCCGGCGTGGAAGAACCTAATGCATTGGTGCAGCTGGAAGCGGGGGCGTATACCGTGCCGAATGCTCGCGCCACTGAAATCGAGCTTTACAACGGCCTGAGCGCCACCAGCGTCAACGCCAGTCCCAGCATCGAGAACGACCGCATGGCGGTGAACCAGCTGTTTGCCCGCTTCATTCCGGCCGGTTTTTATTACAAGACGTTCAAATGGCCGCGCAGCTGGTGGGGCAAGTATGAAGAAGTGATACGCGAAGCGGCCGGCTTCGGCAACGCGCCGACCGAGCTCGATCCGGACCGCTATGAAAAAACCTACGCCCACTGCGACGTCCTGATCGCCGGCGCCGGCCCGGCTGGACTGGCGGCGGCGTGGGTGGCGGCGAATTCCGGTGCGCGAGTGGTATTGGTCGACGATCAGTCTGAATTAGGTGGCAGCTTGCTGTCTGGTCCGGCAATCATCGATGGTTTGCCTGCCGCAGAATGGGTGGCCAGGATTAGCGCCGATTTGCGCGCGCTGCCGGAAGTCACGATCCTGTCGCGTAGTACCGCATTCGGCTATCAGGACCACAACCTGGTGACGGTGACCCAGCGCTTGAGCGAACATCTGCCGCTGGCGCAGCGAACCGCCAACAAGGTCCGCGAACGCCTGTGGAAAGTGCGCGCCAAGCACGTGATCCTGGCCACTGGCGCGCATGAGCGGCCGATTGTGTTCGGCAACAACGATCTGCCAGGCATCATGCTGGCCTCAGCGGTGTCGACCTATATCCATCGTTACGGCGTACTACCTGGACGCAAGGCGGTGATCTTCGCCAACAATGATGACGCCTACCAGACCGCGCTCGATTTGAAGAGCTACGGCGCGGAAGTGACCGTGGTCGATCCACGCGCCGCCAGCAATAGCAGTCTGCCGGCCACCGCCAAACGGCAGGGCATCAATATCATCAATGACGCCGTGGTGGTGACCGCCGGCGGCAACCGCCAAGGCCGTCACATCAAGGCGGTGGAAGTGGCGCAGCACCGGGATGGCGTACCGGGACAATTCATTACTTCGCTTGCCTGCGATTTGCTGGGCGTTTCCGGCGGCTGGAATCCGGTGATCCATCTGTTCGCCCAATCCGGCGGCAAGGCGCACTGGAACAACGACAAAGCTTGTTTTGTCCCCGGTTCGGCAATGCAGAAGGAAACCAGCGCCGGCGCTTCCAATGGCGATTTCAGTCTGAGCGGCGCTCTGCGTGACGGCGCGCTGGCGGCGCAGCAGGCTATTATTTCGGTCGGTCTGAAGCCGGTAGCGCTGCCAGGCTGGAAAGTCGCGGAGCTGTCCGAGGCCCCCATCATGCCGCTGTGGCTGGTCGGCGACCGCAAGCAAGTCGGGCGCGGCCCCAAGCAGTTCGTCGATTACCAGAACGATGTTTCCGCTGCCGATATCTACCTGGCCGCGCGCGAGGGTTATCACTCGGTGGAACACGTCAAGCGCTACACGGCGCTGGGTTTCGGCACCGACCAGGGTAAGCTCGGCAACATCAACGGCATGGCGATCCTGGCCGAAGTGCTGGGCAAGAGCATTCCGGAAACCGGCACCACCACCTTCCGCCCGAACTACACGCCGGTCACTTTTGGCACGGTAGCCGGACGCGAGCTGGGTGAGTTCCTGACGCCGATCCGCAAGACTTGTATCCATCCATGGCACCAGGAGCAGGGCGCCTTGTTCGAGGATGTCGGCAACTGGAAACGTCCTTGGTATTACCCGCGCGGCAAGGAGGATTTGCACGCCGCGGTAGTGCGCGAATGCCTGGCGGCGCGCAACAGCGTCGGCATCCTCGATGCCTCGACCCTGGGCAAGATCGACGTGCAAGGACCGGACGCCGTGACCTTGCTTAACTGGATGTACACCAATCCATGGAACAAGCTGGAAGTCGGCAAGTGCCGCTACGGCTTGATGCTGGATGAAAACGGCATGGTGTTCGACGACGGCGTCACGGTGCGCCTGGGCGAACAGCATTTCCTGATGAGCACCACCACCGGCGGCGCGGCGCGTGTGCTGGACTGGATGGAACGCTGGCTGCAAACCGAATGGCCGCACCTGAAAGTCAACCTGACTTCGGTGACCGACCACTTCGCAACGTTTGCGGTGGTGGGACCGAACGCCCGCCGCGTGTTGCAAAAAGTGTGCAAGGATATCGATTTCTCCAACGAGAAGTTCCCCTTCATGTCCTTCCGCGAAGGCAGCATCAACAGCGTATTCACCCGCATCATGCGCATCAGTTTTTCCGGCGAACTGTCGTATGAAGTGAACGTGCCGGCCAACATGGGGCGGGCGATCTGGGATGCGATCATCGAGGCCGGCAAGGAATTCGACATCACGCCTTACGGCACCGAAACCATGCACGTGCTGCGGGCCGAGAAGGGTTACATCATCGTCGGCCAGGATACCGACGGCTCGGTCACGCCTTACGACCTGGGCATGGGCGGCCTGTGCGCCAAATCCAAGGATTTCCTCGGCAAGCGTTCGCTATCGCGTTCCGATACGGCGGGAGAAAACCGCAAGCAGCTGGTGGGCTTGCTCAGCGCGGATAAAGATTTCGTGCTGCCGGAAGGCAGCCAGATCCTGGCCGAGCCCAGTAACGCGCCGACCGCAACCATGATCGGCCACGTCACCTCCAGCTATTTCAGCCCGATCCTGCAGCGCTCGATTGCTTTTGCGCTGATCAAGGGCGGCCTGGGCAAGATGGGGCAGGAAGTCAGCATTCCGCTGGCGAACGGGCGCAATTTCGCGGCAACAATCAGCAGCCTGGTGTTCTACGATGCAGAAGGAGTCCGTCAACATGTTGAATGAAACCCAGCTTTTCCAGGTGCAACAGGAGTCCCCGTTCGCGGAAATAGGGGCTTTGCTGGCGCCGCTAACGGCAGGCGCCAGCCAGGCTATCAACCTGGAAGAAAAGCCATTCCTCGAACTGATCAATATCAAGGGCGAGGCTGCATCCCTGGCGTTTCTGAGGACGATCAAGAACCTCACCGGCGCAGCCTTGCCGGTGCAGCCGAACACGATTGCCGAGAGCGAGCAGTTCATCATCTATTGGCTGGCGCCGAATGAATGGCTGATCCAATCCAGGCAACCGCGCTTGCCGGCGCTGTGCGCAGATCTGGTGACGTCGTTGGCAGGAGAGTTTGCTTCGGTGGTGGATATCAGCAGCGGAAACACTACCTTGGTGCTGAGCGGCCCGAAAGCGCGCGAGGTATTGCAGAAGGGCTGCCCGCTGGATTTTCATGCCAGCGTATTCAAGCCCGGCCAGTGCGCCCAGAGCCATTACTTCAAGGCCGGCATCCTGCTGCGTCCATTGGCGGACGGGGCCTACGAACTGATCGTCCGGCGCAGCTTCGCCGACTATTTCGGCCGCATCTTGCTGGATGCCTGCCAGGAGTATTTCTGATGAAGAATGAAAACATCGCCAGCGGCGTACGTTGGCAGATTTTCGTCGAAGGCTTGTCGGCAATGACGCACGTCGGCCTGCATCCGCATGAGCATGAAGGGCCGCAAGCGGTCGAGCTGGATATCGAGTTGTCATACAAAACCGGCGGCGGCAGCGCGCACGAAGACAACTCTGCTTCCGTGATCGATTATGATTATTACTGCACGGTGGTCTCGGATTTCCTGAAATCCAAGCCGCATACCCGTTTGCTGGAAACGCTCGCTTCGGAAGTCGCCAGTTTGTCGTTTCGCGAATTTCCCATGCTGGATGAAATTCGGGTGGCGATTCACAAGCCGAAAATCAGGCCCAATACAGCCAGGCTGGGCGTGGCATCCAGCTGGTCGCGCTGGAGTTATGAAACGCTGCTGCTGCAGCAGCCCGCGGAGAGCAGTGTGGCGGCCTGAAGCGGCGCCGGATGGCGTGCAATAATTTATTTATGTCTCTATCTGCCGATAAAAAGCCTGCATATGCAGGCTTTTTGTTTTATGTGTCCAGATACAGTGATTCTCGCTTGTGATTTTTTCAACAAGGGCGCTGCAAATTGCGCCGGATTCGTCTACCATTTGCTATCGGCAGTACTATGGAAGCGGCAATCCTGCAGACTATTTCCTTTCCAAAAAGCATCTTCATAGGCAGAGGTATCGGTGACCGAGAAACCGAATCGACAGGTATTGTGCCAATGTCGCTGCCACAGAATTTTTCATTAGCGTATCCAGGAGACCATCAATGAGCACCCCCACCACTCTTTCAGCGGCCGAACAGGCTCTGCGCGAAGCTGCGCTGGAATATCATCGCAGCCCGACGCGCGGCAAGATCGCCGTGGTGCCGACCAAGCCTTTGTCTAACCAGCGCGACCTGTCGCTGGCTTATTCGCCCGGCGTGGCCTACGCCTGCCTGGCGATCCACGAAGACCCGGAAATGGCGGTGGAATACACTTCGCGCGCCAACCTGGTCGGCGTGATCACCAACGGCACCGCCGTGCTGGGCCTGGGCGATATCGGCCCGCTGGCCGGCAAGCCGGTGATGGAAGGCAAGGGCTGTCTGTTCCATAATTTCGCCGGCATCGACGTCTTCGACATCGAGCTGGCAGAGCGCGACCCGGACAAGCTGGTAGAGATCATTGCGGCACTGGAGCCGACCTTGGGCGGCATCAACCTGGAAGACATCAAGGCGCCGGAATGTTTCTACATCGAGAAGAAACTGCGCGAGCGCATGAAGATCCCGGTCTTTCATGACGACCAGCACGGCACGGCGATCATTTCGTCGGCGGCATTGCTGAACGGCCTGGAGCTGGTCAACAAGGCGATCGGCGAAGTCAAGCTGGTGGCTTCCGGCGCCGGTGCGGCGGCGATTGCCTGCCTCGACCTGATGGTGGAGTTGGGCGTCAAGCGCGAAAATATTTTCGTCTGCGATTCGCGCGGCGTGATCCACGACAAGCGCGAAGACAAGCTGGACGTGTCCAAACAGCGCTACGTACAAATCACGGACGCCCGCACCCTGGCTGATGCGATTGTCGACGCCGATGTGTTCCTCGGTTGCTCGGCGCCTGGTGTGCTGTCGCAAGCGATGGTCAAGACCATGGGCCGCCAGCCTATCATCCTGGCGCTGGCCAATCCGGAACCGGAAATCCGCCCTGAACTGGCGCTGGAAGCGCGCCCGGACTGCATCATTGCGACCGGCCGCTCGGATTATCCGAACCAGGTCAACAACGTGTTGTGCTTCCCGTATATTTTCCGTGGCGCGCTGGATTGCGGCGCTACCAGCATCACCGAAGCCATGAAGGTCGCTTGCGTACGCGAGATCGCCGACCTGACCAAGGCCGAGATCAGCGAAGAAGTGGCGTCGGCCTATGCCGGCCAGGAACTGCAGTTTGGCTCGGAATACATCATTCCCAAGCCTTTTGATTCACGCCTGATCTTGCGCATTGCGCCGGCAGTGGCGCGCGCCGCCGAAGAGTCGGGCGTGGCGACGCGTCCGATCAAGGACATGGACGCCTATCGCCAGTCGCTGATGCGCTTCGTCAGCCACACCGGCATGTTCATGCGTCCGGTGTTCTTGGCTGCGCGCGGCGAGCCGCAGCGTATTGTTTATGCAGAAGGCGAAGATGAGCGAGTGCTGCGCGCGGTGCAGATCGCGCTGGAAGAAAAACTGGTGCGGCCGATCCTGATCGGCCGTCCGGCGGTGATCGACGCGCGCATCAAACGCGCCGGTTTGCGTTTGCAGGCCGGCCGTGATTTCGAGTTGATCAATCCGGAAGACGACGCCCGTTTCCGCCAGTACTGGGAAGCCTATCACGAGATCAAGGCGCGCGATGGCGTGACGCCTGAGATGGCCAAATCCACCTTGCGCCGTTCGAATACCACCATCGCGTCGATGCTGGTCAAGCTGGGCGATGCCGACGGCATGCTGTGCGGCCTGGTCGGCCGTTTCGACAGCCACCTGGAACACGTCAGCGACATCATCGGCCTGCGCGAAGGCGCCAAGGGCTTCGCCGCCATGAACGGCCTGGTGCTGGACAAGCACACTCTGTTCATCGCCGATACCTTCGTCAATGACGATCCGAGCGCCGAGCAACTGGCCGATATCGCCGCCATGGCGGTGGAAGAAGTGCGCCGTTTTGGCGTTCCACCGAAGGTGGCTTTCCTGTCGCACTCGATGTTCGGTTCCAGCAACCGGCCGTCGGCAAAAAAGATGCGCGCCGCGCGCGACTTGTTCGTCAAGCGCATGCCGGATGTCGAAGCCGATGGCGAGATGCACGGCGATGCCGCGTTGAGCGCAGAACTGCGTGCGCAGTTCTTGCCGAAATCGACCTTGAGCGGTGACGCCAATGTACTGATCACGCCGAACCTGGATGCCGCCAATATCCTGTTCAATGTGCTGAAGATGACAGGCGGCCAAGGCGTGACAGTAGGGCCGGTATTGCTGGGCGCGGCAGCTCCCGTACATATCCTGAACCCGTCGGCGACAGTGCGCCGTGTGGTCAACATGACGGCGCTGGTCGTGGCAAATGCGATTTCTGCGAAGCAGAAAGTCTGACCGGCTAGTAATTGGCCTATAAAAAATCCCCGTATCTGTCTATGCAGCGACGGGGATTTTTTTATAGCGCTTGATTATTCTTTATCTGCCGGCTTCAACGCATCCGCGTGACGATGCATCAATTTCCATTCTCCCTCTTCCAGCCGAAAAATCTCGGTCACGCGCAAGCGCATCGATACTGGCGCGGCCTTGTCTTTCATACGGACTTCCGCATGCTGGATGCCGACCCAGTAAGCCAGGTTGCCACCAATCGCCATGTGAAAGATCTCGAACCGGCTACGGCTGCCCTTCTGGAACTGCCCGGCGGCGTGTTCGTTGTTCGCCAGGACTTTCCTGGCGCCTTGTTCGTAATCGCCGGCAGGGCCGAAAAAAGTTGCTGGATTTATATCGGTGGAAATCTTGGCTAGCGGTCCCGCATCGCCGTTGACGTAGGCTTGCCCGACTTCCTCGCGCTGTTGCATGAATTGCTCGAAATGTTTAGTTGCGTGATCCATGATTTTCCTTGAGTTGAAGACGATCTTTTGCGCAAACACGGCTGTGGCTGAAGTGTAGTGACGCTTTTAATTTTGCCTAGGGTGAACAGCGCCGTCTTTCGTTGTAGGCGGGCTCCTACAAACCTTTGCGGCAAGCGCCGATATGCGTTTTTCGCGCTACGCGATAAAGTCCGATCATGCCCGAGGAACCGCTTGCAAACTGCCGCTCTGGCCAGCATCAAGCTCCCGCAAAATTTTCAAGGATTGCCGACATGAGCTTCACCACCGCACCTCGCATCTATTGCATCAACCCGGCACTGGTATCACATCAGGGCTGGCCCGAACTGCTTGATCATTGCGCTGCGCTGGGTTTCGATCATGTGTTGCTAGCCAATGCGCTCAACCTGGGCCGGCACGCCGGCGTTGAAGACGGTCCGGTATTGGAAGAGCTGACTGCAGCTTGCGCCGAACGTGATTTGCGCCTGTTGCTTGACATTGTGCTCGACAGAGTCATGCCGGGAGACCAGCTGGTTGATGCTCGCCCACACTGGTTCGAAGGTAAGCCTTCAGCGGTAGGCACGCTACCTGCCAGTGGCTTGCCTGTCGCAGGTGACGGCGTCATCCGTTTGCGCATGGCGGACTCCGCCGTGCAAAACGGCGTGCTCGATCTCTGGCGCATGCGCTTGCAAGCTTTGCTGGATGCCGGCGTTGTGGGTTTTGTCTGTAACGCCCTTGCTGCTGTGCCGACCACGCTTTGGCAAGCGTTGATGGCGGAGACCCGCAGTTACTGCAGTTCAGTCAGCTTCTTGGCCTGGACTCCCGGCAGTTCGGCGACACAGCTTGATCCGTTGACGGACGCTGGCTTCGATGCCGTATTCTGCTCGGGCGCTTGGTGGGATTACCAAGCTACGCGCTATGTGCGCGAGCAGGATAATCTGCTCGGCGATGCCACCATTATTGCTTTTCCCGAAACCCCATTCGGTCCGCGTCTGGCGGGACAGCTTAGCCTGACCGATGGGCCATCGCGACGGCGCGCCAGCTTGCGCGCGCTGCGTTTTGCGGCTGCCAGTGGCAACGGCATCCTGATACCGATGGGTTTTGAATTCGGGCTGACTGTGCCGCTTGACACCGCGCTCACGCCTGCGCAGTACCATAGTTTGTGCAAGGAGGCAGAGATTGAGCTATGCGATGAAATCCAGCAAGCCAACCGTTTCCTGGTCGACATCGGGCGCTATTTTTTCGGCGCGCCGGTGGCGTTGCTGCGTAGCCCCGGCGGCGGGCTTGCCTTGCTACAGCGCAGTACGCGGGTGGGCCTTGGCGGCCAGCGCGACGATAGCGGGCGCTTGTTCTTGCTGATCGTGGTGAACCAGGATCTGTATCAGGCATGGCAGGGCGATGTGGAGGATATATTTATCCATATCGACGACTGCGTTGCCCACGCCGACCTGTCGGACTGGCATGAAGACAAGACCGAGCCGCCATCCATGCCGCAAGGCCCATTGCTGCTGGAGGCGGCCGAGGTCAAGCTATGGTTGGCGCGGGCGGCGCCGTTGGATGCCGGTAATGGCGATAACCGTCAAGCGGCATGAAGGACTCAGGCCGCGACGCCGCGCCCGGCACTTTGATTGAACAGGGCAATTAGCTGATCGGCATCCAGGCGACTTTTTCCCGCCAGTTTTTGCAACGCTGCAAAGGCGCGCACCATACGCCGGTATATCGAAATCGAAGGCTGGTGCGAATGAATGTCGCGCTCGGCGAACTTGGGGAAACGCTGCATATCCTTGATCAGGAATGAGGCCACGTTGGCGTGTTCAAACTCGGTATCGCTGTCGAATCCCATGAATTGCACTTCACTCTGCTGCGGCGAAATGCTGGCGGCGACACGGTCCTTGTCCGGCGCCGCAAGCGCGCCGTAACCGTCTTCAATGGCCGACCACATGTCAAGAATTGCTACGACTTCTTTGACGATAGGCGGATCGGAGCGTGCACTGCCGTCATACAATGCGCCATATTTCCAGCGCAAGCCCCAGGTATTTCCGCTGTGGAGAGCCGATTGCACAAACTTCGGGTCGAGCCCGCCGGCGATGTTCAGGTGTGCATGCACTTCGCACAGCATGGACAATATCAGTTTTTCCACATCGCTCAGTTCCATTACACCCTCTCAACCAGATTTCATACTTTGACGACCACGGGCGTCTCGTTACAGGTAAACGCCGCGCATTCGTATATACTACAGAATAACTGTACGTTTATACAGTATTAAAATCAATTAAAGTGACGGCTCGCTATTTGGGCGACATTGCCGCCACCGCATCCGGACCATGAACAAAACGCTAGAAAACCGCTTTTACTATCTGGACAATTTTGTCACCGTTGTCGAGTCGGTGCGCGCCCGTTACCGCCATTTGCTGACTTTGGAGGAGCGGGCGTTCGTCGATGGTTTCGACGGCTTGCCGCAAGCCTCGGCGGCATTGCTGGTGCGGATGGTGATGCGCAAAGGCGCGCTGTTCCGGCTCAGCAAGCTGCGTTACGACGAAATCGGTTGCGCCGGCAGCGCGGCGGCGGCGCTGGCGGCGGCCGGCTGGATAAATCCGCAGCCGTTGCTGGATCTCGGCCAGTTGTTCAGTGTGCTGACCAAAGCGGAAGTCGTCGCGGCTTTTCCGCCGTTGCGGGCTAACAAAGGCGCGCGCAAGAGCGAGCAACTGACTCTGCTGTGCGAAGCAGAGGCCGCAGAGGGAAATATCGTGCGTGCGCGCAGTTTGGCCGAATGGTGTCCCGACGTAGGCGACAGCCTGTTAGAGCTGAGTGCTCCGGTTGCAGCGCTGTGTGACCGCCTGCGCCTGATGTTCTTTGGTAACCTGTATCAGGACTGGTCGGAATTCGTGCTGTCGGAGCTGGGCATTTTCAACTATGAGCAGGTGGATTTATCTCCTGCCGCACAAGGTTTCAGTACGCGCCAGGATCTTGACGATTACCTGCATCTGCATGCCTGCCGCGAACGTTTTCACAATGGCGAGACGCCGCAAGCCGTGGTGGCCGATATCGCCGCCGAACCTTATTCGAATGCCTGGCTGGAGGAGCGCCGCAGCAAGTTGCTGTTTCAAGTCGCTCAGCATTACGAGCGTATCGGCGAGCTGTCGGATGCCTTGCGCCTGTATGCCGATAACAGCCGGCCCGGAGCGCGTTTGCGGACGATCCGGGTGCTGGAACGTCGCGGGCAACCTGAGGCGGCGTTTGCGTTGGCACTGCGAGCAGAGCGGCAACCTGAAAGCGAAGCCGAACAACAGCAATTGCTGCGTGTGATGCCGCGTCTGCGGCGCGCACTCGGCCATCCAAAACTGGCAAAGCCTACAGCTGCAATGATTATCCAGCACGAGATCGAACTGGTTCGGCCGGATCCCGGCATCTCGGTCGAGGCCGCGCTTGGCCAACATCTTGCCAGCGCCGACGCACCAGCGGTGTATGTCGAAAACGCGCTGATCAATTCATTGTTCGGCCTGTTGTTCTGGGATGCTGTCTTCGCGCCGGTGCCAGGCGCTTTTTTCCATCCGTTCCAGAGCGGCCCGGCCGATTTGCACAGTTCCGATTTCCGCTCGCGCCGGGCGGCACTGTTCGACGCCGGTTTTGCCATGCTTCACAACGGCGGTTATCGGCAGGTCATCTTGCATAATTTCCATGCCAAGGAAAGCACCCAGTCGCCGTTCGTGTTCTGGGGCCTGATCGATGACAAATTGCTGACGCTTGCCCTGGATTGCCTGCCGCCGCTGCACCTGCAAAGATGTTTTGAACGGATCCTGCAAGACATCAAGAGCAACCGTTCCGGCCTGCCTGACCTGATCCAGTTCTGGCCGGCGGAAAAGCGTTACCGGATGATCGAAGTCAAAGGTCCGGGCGACCGCTTGCAAGACAACCAGATCCGCTGGCTGGATTACTTTGCCAATCATGACATTCCGGTTGCGGTGTATTACGTGCAGTGGGCAGGGGAAAGCGCGCGATGACGCCGGATACTGCAAAGTATGTCGTCGCCGTGCGCACCCTGTGCGAGTTCACAGCCAAGCAAGGCGACCTCGATTTACGCTTCACGCCGTCACCGACGGCGCAAGAGGGCGTCACCGGCCATGCCGTGGTGGCGTCAAGTCGTACTACGCGCAATGCCTCTTATGAATCGGAGGTGAGCCTGAGCGGATCGTTCGGTCCTTTGCTGGTGCGTGGCCGCGCCGACGGTTACGATCTTCAGTTGAACCGGCTGGAAGAGGTCAAGACTTTCCGCGGCGATCTCGGCCGCATGCCGGACAACCATCGCCATCTGCACTGGGCGCAAGTCAGGATCTATGGCCACCTGCTGTGCCAGAGCCGGCAACTGGACGCGCTGCAGCTGGCGCTGGTCTACTACGATATCGGCAGCCAGAAGGAAACCTTGCTGACGGAGCATTTGACTGCAGAACTGTTGAAGCAATTCTTCGAGGATCATTGCACGCGCTTCCTGGCCTGGGCCGAGCAGGAAATGGCGCACCGTACGACGCGCGATGCGCAACTGACGGCCTTGCAGTTTCCGCACGCGGATTTTCGCCCGGGCCAGCGCGTCATGGCAGAAGCTGTCTACAAAAGTGCGAGCAGCGGCCGCTGTTTGCTGGCGCAGGCGCCGACCGGTATCGGCAAGACCATCGGCAGCTTGTTTCCGATGCTGAAGGCGAGCCCGGGGCAGGGGCTGGACAAGATCTTTTTCCTGGCGGCGAAGACGTCGGGCCGGGCATTGGCGCTGGACGCCGTGTCGCGGATAAAACAAAGCGCGCCGCTGTTGCCGCTACGGGTCCTGGAGCTGGTGGCGCGTGACAAAGCCTGCGAACATCCGGACAAAGCCTGTCATGGCGAATCCTGTCCGCTGGCGCAAGGGTTCTACGACCGTTTGCCGCAGGCGCGCAGTGCGGCGATCGCTGCCGGCGGCATGGATCGGGAAAGTCTGCGCCAAGTCGCTGCCGCGCACCGGGTTTGCCCGTATTATCTGAGCCAGGAAATGGCCAGCTGGTCGGATGTGATCGTCGGCGACTACAACTATTATTTCGATCTTAGCGCCATGTTGTACGGCATGACCAACGCCAACCAATGGCGGGTCGGGGTGCTGGTCGACGAAGCGCACAACATGATAGACCGCGCGCGCAAGATGTATTCAGCTGACATGGAATACCTCCATCTGAAAAGCTTGCGCAAAACCTCGCCGCCGGCGCTCAAGCGCGGGCTGGACCGGGTCAGCCGGCAATGGAATGCCTTGGGCAAGGAGCAGGACGGCGACTATCAGCATTATTCAGAGATACCGGAAGCGTTTGTCGATGCGCTGCTCAGGGCGGTCGCCGATATCACCGACTATATGGTCGACCATCCTGCCGCCATGGATAGCCATCTGCAGCAATTCTATTTCGACGCCTTGCACTTCACGCGCATGGCCGAGCTGTTCGGCAAGCATTCACTGTTCGATATCTCCAGGGAGGATGGGCGGGGCAGCACTTTATGCATCCGCAATATCGTGCCGGCGCCTTTCCTGGAACAGCGTTTTGCCGCAGCTCGTTGCACGGTGCTGTTTTCCGCCACCTTGAGTCCATGGCATTTTTACAGCGACACGCTGGGCATGCCGGCCGACACGGTCTGGATCGACGTCCCTTCGCCTTTCACTGCGGACCAGTTGAAGGTGCAGCTGGTAACGGATATCTCTACCCGCTTCCAGCATCGCGAACGTTCGCTGGCGCCCATCGTCGACCTGATTGCGCGCCAATACCTGCAGCAGGCCGGCAATTACCTGATGTTTTTCAGCAGCTACGACTATCTGCAAAAGGTCGCCGCGTTGTTTGCCGAGCGTTATCCGGAGATTCCGCTGTGGCCGCAGGCGCGTCGCATGGATGAACGGCAGAGGGAGGATTTCCTGGCGCGCTTTACCGAAACGTCGCAAGGCGTCGGTTTTGCCGTGCTGGGCGGCTCCTTCGCCGAGGGCATCGATTTGCCCGGCGCGCGCCTGATTGGCGCTTTCATCGCCACGCTCGGGCTGCCGCAGATCAATCCGGTCAATGAACAGATCATGCAGCGCATGGGCGAAACCTTCGGTAATGGCTACGACTACACCTATCTTTATCCCGGCATGCAAAAAGTGGTGCAGGCCGCCGGCCGGGTGATCCGCACCCAGCAGGACCGCGGCGTGGTGTTCCTGATCGATGACCGTTTTGCACGGCCCGAAATCAAGCAGTTGCTGCCGGCGTGGTGGCAGCTTGCATGAGCCGGCTGCGGGTCTGTATGTTGGTCAGTCGGTCAGTCGGTCAGTCAAACAGCTCTTGCCAGAAACTTTCTTTTTTCTTCGGACGGCGATAATCAGAGTGGTACTCGTCATGGCGCGAGCCATGCTGTGGCGCGCGGAATTCCGGCTGCGGTTGCTGCGATTGCCGCTGCACTGCCGGCGCCTGCACGCCGGCCAGTTCCTGCGTCGATAGCTGGATGATCTTGTCCAGTTCGCCGCGATCCAGCCAGACCCCGCGGCAGCTGGGGCAATAGTCGATTTCGATACTCTGGCGTTCGCTCATGACGAGCCCCTTGTCTTTACATACCGGGCAATACATAAATGTTCTCCAAGACGGTGAAGGTTGATAGAGGCCGGGCATGCGATGCACGCCCGGCCTCGGGTTTACTCTTTGTTGATAAAGCCGAGCAACTGCAGCAGGCTGGTGAACAGGTTGAAGATCGACACGAACAGGCTGACGGTGGCCATGACATAGTTGGTCTCGCCACCACGCACGATATTGTTGGTTTCGAACAAAATCATGCCCGACATCAGCAAGACGAACACTGCCGATACCGTCAACGACAAGGCCGGGATGCTAAAGAAAATCGCCGCCAGTCCGGCCACGAAGGCCACCAGTACGCCGACCGTCAGCATGCCGCTCATGAACGACAGGTCGCGCTTGGTGACCAGCGCATAGGCCGACATGCCGATGAAGATCAGCGCGGTGCCGGCCAGCGCCATGGTCACGGTAAGGGCGCCGTTCGGCATGTTCAGATGCTGGCTGACGATCGGTCCCAGGGTGTAACCCATGAAGCCGGTCAGCGCGAACACCAGCGCTACACCCGCGCCGCGGTCACGGTACTTGGTCACCAGGAACAGCAGGCCGAAGTAGCCGGCCAGCGTGATGATGATGCCGGGTCCCGGGATTTGCAGCGCTGCGGTGAGGCCGGCGGCCAGTGCGCTGAAGCCCAGGCACAGCGCCAGCAGCATATAGGTATTGCGCAGGACCTTGCGCGCCGCGCCGTCCATGACGATGGTGGCGGTTTGCCTGCTGCGGTCGCTGCCGAAGGTGTCGTATCGATTGTTCATGATGGTCTTTCTTTAATTTCAGTTCAGATGAGCGATGTTTCGCTGGGTGGCAGCGCGTATTTCGTATGCGCCACCGTTTTCGCACGCGATAGCAAACGGTCTATCGCCTGTGTGGCGCGGTAGGCGGCCTGGTCGATCATGGTGGCGATATCGCGCCCTTTTTCCGTCACCACTACCGGCCGCATGCCCGGCAGCACCAAGTGGATCTGGCAATGTTTGTCGACACCGCCGCGGGGACCGTTCTGGTCGCTGATGCGCACTGTCACGGAGTGAATCCCGTATTGCTTCCGGTCGAACGCCAGCGCAAGGCGGCGGCTGACATGTTCGCGCAGCCGGCGGCTGAGTTTGATGCCTTTTGCAACGATGGTAGGTTTCATGACGGACTCCAGTTCGTTTATGGAGAAATCATCATATAGCCGCGACATAACTTTAAAAAGCGAAGATAATCGAACAATTACTTCTGAAAAACAGAACAATGAAATCATCGGGACTGAATTTTCGGCACCTGCATTATTTCTGGGTGGTGGCCAAAGAGGGCAGCGTTACGCGTGCTGCCGAACGGCTGGGGCTGGCGGTGCAAACCGTCAGCACGCAACTGTCGTTGCTGGAGCAGTCGGTAGGCAAGGCATTGTTGGCGCCGCAAGGGAGGAGGTTGGTGCTGACCGAGGCCGGCCGGCTGGCGCTCGGTTATGCGGACCAGATTTTCCTGCTGGGCGAACAGTTGCAGGATGCGCTGGCCGTCACTGAAGATGAACCCACCATGCGGCTGGCGGTGGGCATTTCCGATTCGCTGCCGAAACTGATTTCCTCACGCCTGCTGGAGGCGGCGCTGCGTTTGCCGCAAAGGGTGAAGCTGGTCTGCTACGAGGATAAATTCGAGTCGCTGCTAGGCGATCTCACGCTGCACAAGCTGGATGTGGTGCTGACCGATCGCCCTGCGCCCTCCGGCACGGCGCTGCGCGTCTTCAGCCACTTGCTGGGCGAAAGCGACATCGCGCTGTTTGGCAGCAAGGAGCTGGCCAAGCGTTACCGCGCGAAGTTCCCGCTCAGCCTGAGCGGCGCGCCGTTGCTGCTGCCGACTCGCAACAACCTGATACGCGGCCGTATCGACCACTGGTTTGAATCGCATGGCCTGCGGCCTGATGTGGTGGGTGAATTCGATGACAATGCCTTGCTCAACACCTTCGGCCGCAGCGGGCTTGGCTTGTTTCCGGCGCCGTCGGCGCTCGCCGCAGACGTGGAGGAACAGTTTGGCGCCGTGCTGATCGGTGAACTGGAGCAGGTACACGAACAGTTTTATGCAGTCTCGAATGAACGCAAGATCAAGCATCCGGCAGTGGAGGCGATCCTGTCGGCGATTCATGGCCGGGTGTTTACTACTCCGGCGCGGCGCAAATGATTAGTGCTGTGACGCCGATGCGGCGCGCCGGTGTTCTCCAGGGCTGCTGCCGGTCCATTTCTTGAAGGCGCGATGGAAGGCGCTGGGATCGGCGAAACCGAGGCTGAGCGCAATCTCTTCGATACTCCTGGAGGAGTCGCTGAGATAATTGATGGCAAGGTCGCGTCGCAGATTATCCTTGATCGCCTGATATGATTGCCCCTCTTGGCTCAGTTTGCGGCGCAGCGTTGACGCAGGCGTTTGCAATTCTTCGGACAAACTGTCGAAATCAGACCATTCATTCGTGGGTAACTGCCGCAGGTGACGGCGAATGACGGCAGCCAGGCTGTCGTGATTGCTATATTTGACCAGCAGATTGGCGGGCGCTTCGCGCAGGAACGATTGCAGCGTGCGCTGGTTCTGCACTATCGGCAAATCCAGATAGGCGGCATCGAAAGTAATGCCGGTATGCGGCTGGTCAAAGCGTGCCTGCTCGCAAAAACGGATCTTGTAGTCGAGGCTGGCGAGCGGTTCGCCGCAACGGAAATCGGCCGACACCAGCTTGATGCGGCGGCCGATCAGCCAGCTGCCGACGCCGTGCACGAACAGCAGGAAGGTGGCATAGGTGAACATGCGGCGCGGACCACCGTTTTCATTGAGTGCGATGTGCGCCAGTCCATCCTGCTTCGACAAGGTGGCGGACATGTCGTCCAGCACCAGCCGCAGGAAATCAACGATGCGCTCCAGCGCTTTACCCAAAGTGGCGCTGTGCAGGGCGCTGCGGCACAGCAGGTTGAAGCTGCCGACCCGCATCGGATGGCTGTCCATGCCGAAAAATTCGTCATCCGTGACCTGCGAGATCAAATACCACAGGCGACCGTAATTGGTTGCCGCAACGCGGGCATGCGGCGCCATCAGCAAGCGTGGCGATATCCCTGCCTGCTGCAGTAGCGCATCGGTATCCATGCCGCGCTGACGCATGTTGTGCAGCGCTTCGCCAACGAGGCCGATAGCGATGGTTCCTTTTTTCCAGTCTTCCATAAGTCCCAATTTAATAAACCTATTGCAATTCCGATCAAAGGCAATGATCGCTTTTAACATGGCCCCAAGTCACTAAATATCCTAGACTTAGCTGCCGTCCAGGAGTCTGTCGGACTTAGGGGGGCGAAGCGAAAAAATAGCTGAGTGAAGCCAGATTTTTGCCGGATTCGCAGTGTCAATAGCTAGCTATTGACCAAGAAGCTGGTGAAATATGGATCGGCCAGCTGTTTTTGCAGCCGATCATCCTAAGTCCGACAGACTCCCGAGTTCAGATATTTCATTTCTCATGACAACATAACAAGAGCCGGCCAAGCCAGCCATTTTAAGTTAGAGGAGAACATTCATGTCATCTGGTTTCCCAACTGCGACCAATGCAGTCCCGGACTATGCGCAGTTCTATGCAGACTTCAACATCGACAGCGTCGCTGCCGAGCTTGCAGATAACCTGCAAACCGGCGTCAATGCCTGCGTCGAATGTTGCGACCGCCATGCCACGCCTGGCCGTATTGCCTTGAATTGGGAGGGCAAGGATGGCAGCAGCGCCCGTTATACCTTCGCTCAGCTCAAGGAATTGTCTGGACGTTTTGCTAATTTCCTGAAGGCGCAGGGCGTACAGCCGGGCGACCGTGTCGCCGGCTTGCTGCCGCGTACGCCGGAATTGCTGGTGGCGATTCTCGGCACCTGGCGCGCTGGCGCGGTGTACCAGCCGCTGTTCACGGCGTTCGGATCGAAATCGATTGAGTACCGGGTGGCCGCTAGCGAAGCCAAGCTGGTCATCACGGACGCCGATAATCGTCACAAGTTGAAGGAAGTACCCGCATGTCCGCCGGTCATGACGGTTCAGGGCGAGAGCGCGCTGGAAGCGGGGGATTTTGCTTTCTGGGCCGAGATAGATCGGCAGCCGGCCGAGTTTGAGCCAGTCATGCGCAAGGCCGATGATGCCTTCATCATGTTGTTTACTTCGGGCACCACCGGCCCGGCCAAGGGCGTTGCGGTGCCGTTGCGGGCGATGCTGTCGTTCTATGTCTACACCCGTTATGCGGTCGACCTGCGACCGGAAGATTCGTTCTGGAACATCGCCGATCCGGGCTGGGCCTACGGCCTGTATTACTGCGTGACCGGACCTTTGATGATGGGGCACGCCATCACTTTCTACGAAGGTTCTTTCACGGTGGAGAGCACCTACCGGATTATCGAAAAGTACGGCATCACCAACCTGACCGGCTCGCCAACCGCCTACCGCATGTTGATTGCTGCCGGTGCGGAAGCAGCGGCGCCGATCAAAGGGCAATTGCGCGCGGTCAGCAGCGCCGGCGAGCCTTTGAATCCGGAAGTGATACGCTGGTTCCACGAGCATCTGGACTGCCTGATCAACGACCATTACGGCCAGACCGAAACCGGCATGGTGCTGTGCAACCACCATGGCTTGCAGCACGAGGTGCACATGGGATCGGCCGGCCTGGCCATGCCGGGCTACCGGCTTGCCGTGATCGACGATGATGAAAACGAGCTGGGCGTCGGCCAGTCGGGCGTGCTGGCGATAGACCGCCCGCGCTCGCCGATCTACTGGTTCCAGGGATACTGGCAACAAGATACCAGCCATAGCGGGAATGACGACCGCGGCCCGTATTACGTCACCGGCGATACCGTGGAGCTGAACCAGGACGGCAGCATCAGCTTCATAGGCCGCGGGGACGATATCATCACGTCTTCCGGTTATCGCATCGGGCCGTTTGACGTCGAAAGCGCGCTGCTGGAACATCCTGCGGTAGTCGAGGCGGCGGTGGTCGGCAAGCCCGACCCGGAGCGCACGGAACTGGTCAAGGCCTTTGTCGTCTTAAACAAGGATTACCCGCCCAGCGCGGCGCTGACGGAAGAATTGCAGCAATACGTCAAGCGCCGGCTGGCGGCGCATTCCTATCCGCGCGAAATCGAATTTTTGACAGAATTACCCAAAACCCCCAGCGGCAAACTGCAGCGCTTCATCTTGCGCAACCAGGAAATCGCTAAAGCTAAACTGTAAAGAAGAAAAGAGAAGAGAAATATGCAAATCGAAAATAATGTATTCCTGATTTCCGGTGGCGGTTCCGGTCTGGGCGCGGCGACCGCTGCCATGTTGGTGCAAGGCGGTGCCAAGGTGGTGATCGCAGACATCAACAAGGAAGCCGGCGCAGCGCTGGCGACGCATCTCGGCGCCAATGCCCGTTTCGTGGCGACCGATGTGTGCAGCGAGTCCAGCGCCCAGGAAGCAGTGAATACCGCGCTGACGGTGTTTGGCGGCTTGCATGGTTTGATCAGTTGCGCCGGCGTGGCGCCGGCCAAGCGTATCGTCGGCAAGGAAGGCCCGCATGCGCTGGAAGATTTCAGCCGCGTGATCCAGATCAACCTGATCGGTACCTTCAACATGATGCGCCTGGCCGCGGATGCGATGAGCAAGGGCGAGCCGAATGCAGACGGCGAGCGCGGCGTGGTCATCAACACTGCTTCGGTGGCGGCGTTCGACGGCCAGATCGGCCAGGCGGCTTATGCGTCATCCAAAGGCGGGGTGGTGGCGTTGACATTGCCTGCAGCACGCGAACTGTCGCGCCACGGCATCCGTGTGATGACGATTGCGCCGGGCATCATGGAAACCCCGATGTTGCTGGGCATGCCGGACGACGTACAGGAAGCGCTGGGGAAGATGGTGCCGTTCCCGCCACGCCTGGGCAAACCGGCGGAATTTGCGGCATTGGTGAAAACCATCGTCGAGACGGTTTACCTGAACGGGGAAGTGATCCGCCTGGACGGCGGTATCCGGTTGGCGCCGAAATAATTGCTTGAAACGGGCCGGATCGGTATCGACTGATCCGGCCCGCAAATCCTAGCGCTTTACGATTTCCTTGTTGAAGAAATCATAAATCCCATTCTCGCCCATGCGGCGGGCATCGGCCAGTTCGCCGGCCTTGGTTGAATAGATGATCTTGTTGTCGGGGCTGAGCAGCACTGCCGCCGGAATGCCCTTCTTGATCGGGTTGCCGTAAGACTGCGCAACATCGAGATTCTTGTCAAAATTGCCGACATCGACTTTCACCAGAATGAATTTACCGTCGATCAGCGCTGCGCTCTTGCCATGCAAGGCCTTGTCCAGCTCGCGGCAATCGGTGCACCAGTTGGCGCCGAACACCAGAATCACTTGCTTGTGGCTGGCCTGCGCCTCGCTCAATGCCTGGCCGACATCGGCCTTGGCGTCGGCTTTTTCATCGTAGGGCAGATTTGCCGCGGCTACCGCCTGCGCCAGTAACAAGCCCAGGCACAGCGCAAAGAATTTTTTCATGATGTAGTCCTCATTGGTTCTGGTTGGAGAAGCATCCGTCATTGGCCGGATGTTTTCAAATATTGTCGGCTTGTCGCCTTGTTTCCGAGAGTATATTTCGTTTTGGTAATTGACGGCGCCGTCCTGATTTTTGGCTCCGTTTGTTATTGAACGATAACGCATTCTCCGGATCAGAGTATGCGCATTCAGCGGCAAAGCCCCGTAAATCTGCCAATTATGGCAAACTGCGGGCTGATTTCGGGAGCCTCGCATTGAGCATCATGAAAAATTTACCCTTTGAGTGGCTGGTCGGCATTCGCTATACCCGTGCGGGCAAGCGTAGTGGCCGCAACAGCTTTATTTCCTTCATCTCGCTGATTTCGATGGCCGGCATCGCCTTGGGCGTTGCCGCGCTGATCGTGGTGCTGTCGGTGATGAACGGGTTCCAGAAGGATGTGCGCGACCGCATGCTGTCGGTGCTGGCGCATATCGAGGTGTTCGATGCTTCCGGCTCCATGCCGAACTGGGAAGACGTCGCCAAGCAAGCCTTCAAGAACAAGGAAGTGATCGGCGCCGCGCCGTATGTCGATGCGCAAGCGATGCTGGTGCGCGATGGCGTCTTGCGTGGCGTGGCGATACGCGGCGTGTTGCCGTCTGAAGAGCCGAAGGTGTCGGACGTCGCCAAGAAGGTCACGCAAGGCAATTTCAATGACTTGAAGCCGGGCGAATTCAATATCGTGTTGGGCATCGAGCTGGCGCACGCATTGAGCGTCGGCGTCGGCGACAAGGTGACGCTGATGGCGGCGCAAGGGCAGGTGACGCCGGCCGGAGTGATTCCGCGTTTGCGGCAATTCACGGTGACGGGGATTTTCGAAGCCGGCCATTATGAATACGATTCGACCCTGGCTTTCATCCAGCTGGAAGATGCGGAAAAGATGTTCCGCCAGAATTCACCGTCCGGTGTGCGGCTGAAGGTGACCGACATGCTGGAAGCGCCGCAGATCGTGCGACAGCTGGCGACCACGCTGCCGCCCAATCTGTACTTGCGCGACTGGACCCAGCAGAACAGCAACTGGTTCGCGGCGGTCAAGACCGAGAAACGCATGATGTTCATCATCCTCACCCTGATCATCGCAGTAGCCGCTTTCAACCTGGTGTCGACGCTGGTGATGACGGTGACCGACAAGCAGGCTGACATAGCAATCCTGCGCACCCTGGGCGCATCGCCTGGTTCGATCATGAAGATTTTCATGATCCAGGGCGCGCTGGTGGGGCTGATCGGCACCGCCATCGGGGTCGGTTTCGGGGTGCTGGTGGCGCTGAATATCGACGTCATCGTGCCGTTCATCGAAAACCTGCTGCACGTGCAGTTCCTGCCGAAGAGCGTCTACGTGATCACTGAATTGCCGTCAGACCTGCGCTGGCCGGATGTCGGGACCATCGGCGGCGTCGCCGTGGTGCTGGCTTTCCTGGCGACTTTGTACCCGAGCTGGTGGGCCGCCCGGGTGAAACCTGCTGAGGCATTGCGTTATGAGTAATACAATTAATTCAAACAATACGAGCAATAATCCGGTGGTTCTTTCCTGCCGCGGCCTGGGCAAGACTTTTACCCAGGGCAGTTATTCGGTCAAGGTCTTGAGCGGCATCGATATCGATGTCGCCAAGGGCGAGCAAGTCGCCATCGTCGGCGCTTCCGGTTCCGGCAAGTCGACCCTGCTGCATTTGCTGGGCGGGCTGGATACGCCGACTGCCGGCAATGTCAGCCTGCTGGGCAAGGACTTTACAACCCTGGGTGAAAAGACCCGTGGCGATTTGCGCAATAACGCGCTCGGTTTTGTTTATCAGTTCCATCATCTGCTACCGGAATTTTCGGCGTTGGACAATGTCGCCATGCCGTTGATGATCCGCCGCCTCAAGCGCAGCGATGCGCAACAGCAGGCGCGCGAGATTCTGGGGCGGGTGGGTTTGTCGGAGCGCGTTATCCACGTGCCGGGCGAGTTGTCCGGCGGTGAACGCCAGCGGGTGGCGCTGGCGCGGGCGCTGGTGACCAAGCCGGCTTGCGTGCTGGCCGATGAACCGACCGGCAACCTGGACCGGGCAACGGCGCAGATGACCTTCGACCTGATGCTGGAGCTGTCGCAGACGCTGGGCACAGCGTTTGTGATCGTCACCCATGACATCGAACTGGCGCGCCGCTGCGGCCGCATCCTGCGCTTGTCAGAGCGCGGGCTGGAGCCGTATCAGGATTAAAGCGCAGTAGTTTGAATTGCAGTCAGGAAGCCGGCGTCGCGAGATTGCCAGCTTTTTTATTCTGCTCTTGCAAGCTGCCGAAAAACAGCGCGTACTGGCGCGTGAACTGGGCGCCGAAAAAGAAAACCTGCGCCGAATAGTAAATCCACAATAGCAACGCAATCACCGAGCCGGCTGCGCCATAGCTGGAGGCGACGCCGCTGTTGCCGAGGTAGATGCCGATCAGGTATTTTCCCAGCACGAACAGGGCGGCGGTACCGATCGAGCCGATCCAGACATCGCGCCACGGCAGTTTGGTTTGCGGCAGCATCTTGTAGATCGAGGCGAACAGGCTGGCGATCACGGCAAACGCAAACAGCTGCGACAGCGGCGAAAAAATCATCGTCACGCTGACCCATATGCCGCCAAGATATTTGGACAGCAGCGCCAGCGCCGCGCTCACCATCAGCGAGGTCAGCAGCAGGAAGGCCAGCACCAGGATCAGCCCGAACGATAGCAGGCGGGTACGTATCAGCGACATGATGCCGGACTGGCGGGTGCGTTCGACGTACCAGATCTCGTCCAGGCTATCCTTCAGTTCGGAAAACACGGTGGTGGCGCCGACCAGCAGCACGATCACGGCGATCAGCGCGGCTATCGGGCCGGACTGGTTTTTGTGGGCCGCCGCCAGCAACAGCTGGATGGCGTCGGCGCCGGTCGGGCCGATCAGGCCTGAGAGTTGTCCGAAAATCTCCCCGCGCGCCGCCTGTTCGCCGAAGACCGCGCCGGCAATCGCGATCACCAGGATCAGCATCGGCGCCATCGAGAACAAGGTGTAGAAGGCGAGGGCGGCGCCTTTGCTGCCGGAACGCTGTTTGATCCATTCCTGCAAAGTGCTGGAAAGCATCGCCTGGACACGCCTGCGTTCGGGGAGTTTGATCATGTATGCGGCCTTGTTTTAAAGTTACCTGCCGAAGCGGCTGTGTTCAAAGCGCGGGTCGGGTCCGTTTTCCAGCTTGCGCACGATGCCGCTGTCGTCGAAATATACAGTCATCTCCGAGTTCCAGACGCCGGCTTCCTTGTAGGCGTAGTTCCAGCCGTTGAGCTTGACCCGGTCGTAATAGATGGTTTCAAAAGGCTTGCCTATGGTGCGCAGGACGTCAGCCTGGTTGAACTGGTTGACCTTGATGGTGGCGAATTTCTCCAAGGTCAATACTTGCTCATAAGAAATCAATTTATGATCAGTACCGATCTTCGCCATATAGGTCGCCTGGCCGAACGGGCCGCGTGCATATTCCAATAATACATCATTGCCGTCTTGATAAGTCCCGGTGGGTTTGCCCAGGCGCGCCAATACCTGCGCTTCCGGCTCGCCCGGATTGACAGGCGGCGCCAATAGCGAAGCGCAGCCGCCAAGGCTGAGCAGCAAGCCGGCTAGCAGGGTGGGTAAGAGTTGCTTCATGGCTATACTCCAAAATAGTTTGTTGTTAGTGTGGCGCTAAGTATTTGAATCAGCAGGTTTTTTGCTATATACTGCGCGTCTGGTCAACTTTTGACCGGATTTTTTAATTGTTTGTTCACGGTGCATAGGGTTACGTACTCTGTACACCGCTTGTGAAAGGTAAAGCATGACTATCGAAAAAACAGCCAAGGCCGCTATTATCACTGATAATGCGCGCGGTCAAAACGACACCGGCTCCCCGGAAGTGCAAGTTGCGCTGCTGACAGCCCGTATCAACGACCTGAACGGTCACTTCAAAGCCCACGCCAAGGATCACCATTCCCGCCGCGGCCTGATCATGATGGTTAACCGTCGTAAAAGCCTGCTGTCCTACCTCAAAGGTAAGGACCTGAACCGTTACCGCTCGCTGATCGAAAAACTCGGCTTGCGTAAGTAATAGTCAGTGCGACCCATCGTCGGCCGACGTTATTTTTTGCGACATCCTGTTTCGATATTTCGCGACGATGTCCGTGGTCCGTCGATGCGTTGAAAAAAATGCCTGTATCAGTCTCTGATGCGGGCATTTTTGCTTTTGGCGGCAGCTTTTTTTGCTGCTTGTCCGCACAAGTTTCACGAAGTTAGTCTTAAGCAAGGAGACGGCAATTCATTGGCGGCAGCCAGCGATGAATCGTCAGTGGTGAGGTGAACGACAGCGCCTGAAAATCTGTCGGCAAATAAACAATTGCGGGAAAGAGTTTAAGAGTCGCAAGCGTTAGCTTGAGGCGAATTACTCAGTCCCCAACTGATGAGAGGGATATATTGTGTTTAATAAAGTTACGAAGACGTTCCAGTATGGTCAGCACCAAGTCACGCTGGAAACCGGCGAGATCGCTCGCCAAGCCTCCGGCGCAGTGCTGGTATCGATCGAAGATACCGTTGTGCTGGCTACCGTTGTGGCACGCAAAGATGCCAAGCCAGGTCAGGATTTTTTCCCGCTGACCGTTGATTATGTTGAAAAAACTTACGCTGCCGGCCGTATCCCGGGCGGTTTTTTCAAGCGCGAAGGCCGTCCTTCGGAAAAAGAAACCCTGACATCGCGCCTGATCGACCGTCCGATCCGTCCGCTGTTCCCGGAAGGTTATTTGAATGAAGTGCAAATCATCATTCACGTGCTGTCGGTTAATCCGGAAATCGATCCAGATATCGCCGCCATGATCGGCGCTTCGGCTGCCCTGTCGGTTGCCGGTCTTCCTTTCGCCGGCCCGGTCGGCGCTGCGCGCGTCGGTTATATCGACGGCCAGTACGTATTGAACCCGACCACAACGCAGCTGAAGACATCGGCCATGGACCTGGTGGTTGCCGGTACTGAATCCGCCGTGCTGATGGTGGAATCGGAAGCCAAGCAATTGTCGGAAGAAATCATGCTGGGCGCTGTGGTGTTCGGTCACGAGCAATCGAAGGCGGTTATCGACGCGATCCATGAACTGGTGCGCGACGGCGGCAAGCCTGAAGTCGAATGGAGCCCGGCGCCGAAGAACGATGCGCTGATCGCGCGCGTTGCGCATTTCGGTGAAGCCAAGCTGCGCGAAGCTTACCAGACCAAAGACAAGCAAGCCCGCACCACCAAGCTGAAAGACGCTACCGCAGAAGTCAACGCTGCGTTGGCTGCTGAAGCTGCATCGATTGGCGGCACCGCACCTGATTCGTCGGAAGTCAGCGGCATCCTGTTCGATCTGGAAGCCAAGATCGTCCGTTCGCAGATACTCGAAGGCGAGCCACGCATCGACGGCCGCGATACCCGCACCGTGCGTCCGATCTCCATCCGTACCGGCGTTTTGCCGCGTACCCATGGTTCGGCGCTGTTCACCCGTGGCGAAACGCAAGCGTTGGTAGTCGCCACGCTGGGCACCGCACGCGACGAACAAAAAATCGATGCGCTAATGGGCGAGTACTCTGACCGCTTCATGCTGCATTACAACATGCCACCGTTCGCTACCGGCGAAACCGGCCGCGTTGGTACACCAAAGCGCCGAGAAATCGGCCACGGCCGTCTGGCCAAGCGCGCACTGCAAGCTGCATTGCCTGCGCCGGAAGATTTCAGCTACTCGGTGCGCCTGGTATCGGAAATCACCGAGTCCAACGGCTCGTCGTCGATGGCTTCGGTCTGCGGCGGCTGCCTGGCGTTGATGGATGCCGGCGTGCCGATGCAAGCGCACGTGGCCGGTATCGCCATGGGCCTGATCAAGGACGGCAGCAAGTTTGCGGTTCTGACAGACATCCTGGGCGATGAAGATCACCTCGGCGACATGGACTTCAAGGTAGCTGGTACAGCCAACGGTATCACTGCATTGCAGATGGATATCAAGATCCAGGGCATCACCAAGGAAATCATGCAGGTCGCGTTGGCGCAAGCCAAAGAAGGCCGTATCCATATCCTCGGCAAGATGCAAGAAGCGGTACCGCACGGTAAAACCGAGCTGTCCGATTTCGCACCTCGCCTGATCACCGTCAAGATCAATCCGGAAAAAATCCGTGACGTGATCGGCAAGGGCGGCGCTGTGATTCGTGCGCTGACTGAAGAAACCGGCACCCAGATCGATATCAGCGACGAAGGCGTCGTGACTATCGCGTCGGTGGACGCTGCTGCAGGCCAGGAAGCCAAGCGCCGCATCGAAGAACTGACTGCTTCGGTTGAAGTGGGCAAGGTCTACGAAGGCACTGTACTGAAGCTGTTGGACTTTGGCGCGATCGTGCAAGTATTGCCGGGCAAAGACGGTTTGCTGCACATCAGCCAGATCGCCAATGAGCGCGTGAATGCGGTTGCCGACTATCTGAAAGAAGGCCAGCAAGTGCGCGTCAAGGTTCTGGAAACCGATGACCGCGGCCGTCTGAAACTGTCGATGAAGGCTGCTCAGGCTGACGAAGGTAGCGAAGCTGCTCCGGCAGCGCAGTAATTTAGCTGCTTGAAAAACGCCCTGGATGCGAATGCATCCAGGGCGTTTTTTACGTTTACCGATAAGAAATCTTGAAGGATGAGGTGATTGCTTGGATTAATCGACTCATGCCATGAGGTGAAAATCCTGCGGAAGCGGTTCATCTGAGAACGGAGCGGCTGTTTTTCCTATCTCGCAGCAATAAAAAAACTGCCCGGGAATTGCTTCGCGGGCAGCTTTTAATTGTCGAACCAGAATTTACTTAATCAAACACTGGCGATTCCACACCCAGAATCTTGTGCAGCTTCGGCGATGTGGTGGTGTATTGCATGTGGATCTTCTTGTCCGGGAAGATGTAAGGCGCTGCGCCGAACGCAGCCAATGCCGCTTCATGGAAACCCGACAGTATCAGTTTCTTCTTGCCTGGATAAGTGTTGATGTCGCCCACCGCAAAAATGCCCGGGATATTGGTTTCAAATTTCTCGGTATCGACCACGCGCAACTGCTTGCGCTCGATATCCAGGCCCCATTCAGCGATCGGACCGAGTTTCGGCGACAGGCCGAAGAACACCAGCAGGGTATCCAGCGGCAGGCGGCGGGTGACGCCGTCCGGGCCGGTGACCTTGATTTCGCTCAGCTTGCCGTCCTTGGCTTCGTGGCCGGTCACCTGGCCGACCAGGAATTGCATTTCATAGGCTTCGCACAAGGCTTTCATCTTGGCGACCGAAGCCGGCGCGGCGCGGAATTCTTCGCGACGATGCAACAGGACCACGGATTCAGCCTTGCCGACCAGGTCCAGCGCCCAGTCCAGCGCGGAATCTCCGCCGCCACAGATCACCAGGTTCTTGCCGTGGAATTGCACAGGGTCTTTGACGCGGTAGAACAGCTGCGAATTGTCGAACTGGTCGATGCCGTCGACCTTGATGGTGCGCGGCTGGAACGAGCCGACGCCGGCGGCGATGAAGATGGTCTTGGTGATGAAGCGTGCGCCGGCCGAGGTTTCCAGGTCGAAGCGGTTGTCTTCGCGGCGCGCTACCAGCGTGACTTCCTGGTTCAGGTGGAAAGTCGGTTCGAACGGCGCGATCTGCTTGAGCAGGTTGTCGGTCAGTTCCTGGCCGGTGCAGACTGGCACGGCCGGGATGTCATAGATCGGCTTGTCCGGATACAGTTCTACGCATTGGCCGCCGACCACTGGCAGCGAGTCGATGACATGGGCCTTGATTTCCAGCAGGCCGAGTTCAAAGACCTGGAACAGGCCAACCGGACCGGCGCCGACGATGACGGCATCGGTCTCGATAACCTGGTTGGCGGAGTTGACTGTTGTTGCGAGGGTGGTATCCATACGACGATCTGATTCCTGTTTCAGTGGGGTCCCCCAAAACGCCGCGGCTGTTTGCCAGCGATGGCTGCGACGGCGATTGGATTGAATTGTTCGCGTTGTTGTGGCGATAAGTACTGCACTATGGCTGGGGGCAATGGCCTGGCTCAAATCGGACAACTGGCGCTGCTGATGCCCGGGCCGCCGATGGTTTGGCGGCTTGGGTGCGGCTTAGCGTTGTAGAAATTCCAATTTTTCTTTCACATCTTTCCATTCTTCGGCTTCGGCCAAAGGGGCGATGGTCTTGGTGATCGATGGCCAGTGGCGCGACAAGTCTTCATTCATCTTGATGAATTGCTGTTGGTCGGCCGGTACATCTTCTTCAGCATAGATGGCGTTGACCGGGCATTCGGCGACGCATACCGCGCAATCGATGCATTCGTCAGGGTCGATCGACAGGAAATTCGGGCCCTGGCGGAAGCAATCAACCGGGCACACATCCACGCAGTCGGTATAGCGGCAGCGAATGCAAGATTCGGTCACAACGTGGGTCATAACAACAGTCCTATCTGTAAATAATGGTCTTGATACTGGTTTTGAGGCGGTGCCAGGGTACTTTCGGGCCATTGCTACCCAATATATTTACCCAGCCGCAAAGCCTTGTATTTTAAGGTAATTCGGGTTTTCTCACAAACTGCTGTTATATAGAATCCATATAAGCAAATGTGAAATTCACATTAACGGCAAATCTGCCGATTTCGCAGTTCCACCACATTCGCCGCCAGCATTTCAGCTAAGCCCGGATCGCTTGCATGAACTTGCCAAACTGGCTATCGTGAGGGCCTTTGTTGCTACGGAATAATTATGTCATCTTCGAATGAAAGCTCCACCAAGGCCATCTTTTATGCCCTGGGCGCCAATGGCGGCATCGCACTGGCGAAATTTGCCGCCGCCACCTATACCGGCTCGGGCGCGATGCTGGCGGAAGCTATCCATTCGCTGGCGGACTGCACCAACCAGGTGTTTTTGCTGATCGGTTTGAAAGAGGCAAAGAGGCCGGCCAACGCTTCCCATCCCATGGGCTATGCAAGGGTGGTGTATTTCTGGGCGATGATGGTGGCCCTGCTGTTGTTTTTTGTCGGTGGTGCGTTTTCCGTGATGGAAGGCATCGAGCACCTGAAGCATCCGCAATCGATCAGCACGCCATGGATTGCCCTGGGCGTGCTGGGCGTGTCTGTGGTGCTGGAGGCTTTTTCCCTGCGTGGCGCCATGGTGGAAATCCGCAAGATTTCGTCAGGCAAGCCCTTTATGCAATGGTTCCGCGAAACCCGGCAATCGGAACTGATGGTAGTGGCAGGGGAAGATATTGCCGCGCTGGCTGGGCTGGCGCTGGCGTTTGTCGCCGTCTCGCTGACAGTCATCACCGGCAATCCGCTATGGGATGCCTGCGGCACGATCGCGGTCGGTATCCTGCTGATGATTGTGGCTGTGGCGGTGATCCGCGAAGTCAAGGCAATGGTTACCGGCGAGTCGGCGGCGCCTGAAGTGCACGCCGCCATCAAGGCGCATATCGAAGCCGAAGCTGACGTCGCCAGCGTCAGGAACCTGATCTCGATGCAGTGGGGCGAGCAAGTGATGATCGCGGTGCAAGCCGTGATGCGGCCGCAGCCTTCGGATGTGGCGCTGGTGGATGCCATCAATCGTATCGAGGCCGGCATCCAGCAACGCTGGCCCCAAGTGCACTGGTGTTTCTTCGAGCCCGATCACGCGCCGCCGACGCCATCTGCGGTGAAAAGCCTGTAAATATTTCGGTGGCAACGCGATGGGTGAGCTAGAATTGTCACGTTGCCATCTCATCTGGAGATGTTTGTCCTAAGCTTTGCCAGCCATATAGCCAAACGAAGATCTTTGATTTTTGTACGACAAGCGACGCCAATCTGCGTACCCCGCGTGTCTCAGGCACTACCGCGCGGCCGATACTCCACCCTTTTGATCCACGGAGGATTGCCATGAACCAGCGTTTCCCATTTCTTTTTCGTTTGCTGCCGATTGCCTTGATCGGCATGTCGGCGTTGTCGGCTCACGCTGCCGGCCCGCTCGCTATTCCCAACGGCGTCATCCAGTCAAATGCAGCAGCCGCCGGCACTAGTTTCAACAGCCTGTCCGCCGAAGACCGCAAGAAATTGCTGGCGGCGCCGGAAAGCGACCTGCCGTCAAACGCCGCCGGAGGCGGCATGAATTTAAATAACGATCGCCATTGCATCGAGCTGCAGCAGCAAATCAACCGCGCCCAGACTGCCGCACCGGCCAGCCTGCCGGATTCCTATGCGCAAAGAATCGCGCGTAACGATCCCGGCCGGCC
>NZ_JBDTCG010000076.1:0-14637 GCF_039923675.1 Collimonas sp. | reverse complement strand
AGCCAGTTTCAGCAGTTCTGGATCGGGCTTGGCCCGTTTGTTACGCGTTGCGACGGTCATTGTTTCTCCTTGATGGCGGCAGTGTCCTGCCAAATGACCGTTTACACAAAATTATTTACACCCTCGTCTGCACAGTCCCTTACATAATGATCAGAATGACGTAAGGATTGGTTGCGCTTTTCAGATCAGCCAATTTCATCAATAGCCGCTGTCACGCACACAACTCAATACCTGAGATACGGAATAACATGATCTTTCGTCGTCTTATATAAGCAACTATTTATCTGTACCATCCACAATTCCCAGATTGAAAACGGCGTGCCGGTCTGGCGCAGCAACATGCTCCGGCGACGGCCGCAATCGGCCCGCGCCGGATTTCCCAAGCCATCATTTGCCCTTAAAACAATTAAAAGACGTTACCCATGACACCTTCAATCATGCCGATCAACATCGGCAATACAGCTTTCATGCTGCTTTGTTCCAGCCTGGTGATGCTGATGACGCCCGGGCTGGCGTTTTTCTACGGCGGCCTGGTCGGGCGCAAGAACGTGCTGGCGATCATGATGCAAAGCTTCATCTCGCTCGGCTGGACCACCGTGCTGTGGTTCGCCTTCGGCTACTCGATGTGCTTCGGCCCGTCGTGGCATGGCATCATCGGCGATCCGACCTACTACGCTTTCCTGCACGGGATCACGCTGTCCAGCATGTACACCGGTAACGATGCCGGCATTCCGCTCATCGTTCACGTTGCCTACCAGATGATGTTTGCGATTATCACCCCGGCGCTGATCACCGGCGCCTTCGCCAACCGCGTCACCTTCAAGGCGTATTTCCTGTTCCTGACCGGCTGGCTGGTATTCGTCTACTTCCCGTTTGTCCACATGGTGTGGAGTCCGGATGGCTTGTTTGCGAAATGGGGCGTGCTGGATTATGCCGGCGGCATCGTGGTGCATAACACCGCCGGCTTTGCCGCGCTGGCTTCGGTGCTGTATGTCGGCCGCCGCCGGAAAGTGGAACTCAAGCCGCACAACGTGCCGCTGATTGCGCTGGGTTCCGGCTTGCTGTGGTTTGGCTGGTATGGCTTTAACGCCGGTTCGGAATTCCGCGTCGATGCCGTTACCGCATCGGCGTTCCTGAACACCGACGTCGCCGCATCGTTCGGTGCCATCACCTGGCTGTTCATCGAATGGTTCTATCACAAGAAACCGAAGTTCATCGGCCTGCTGACCGGCGGCGTCGCCGGCCTGGCGACGATCACGCCTGCCGCCGGTTACGTCTCGCTCGGCACCGCGGCCATCATCGGCATCTGCGCCGGCCTGATCTGCTTCTATGCCGTCGCCCTCAAAAACCGGCTGGGCTGGGATGATGCGCTTGACGTCTGGGGCGTGCATGGCGTCGGCGGCATGGCCGGCACCATCCTGCTCGGCGTATTTGCGTCCAAGGCGTGGAACGCCAACGGCGCGGATGGCCTTTTACTGGGAAATACCTCATTCTTCTTCGCCCAGTGCGGCGCGGTGATCGTCTCCGGCATCTGGGCCTTTGCCTTCACCTACGGCATGCTGTGGCTGATCAACCTGTTCACGCCGGTCAAGGTCGGCGCCGAAACGCAGGACCGGATGGATGAGGACTTGCATGGCGAGGATGCTTACCTGCACGCCTAGGATTCAAGTCTATTAACAAAAAAGCGGCAGCCGGAGTTTTCCGGATGCCGCTTTTTTCTTGGGACCGCTGTTGCCGATATGTCTTTGCCAGCCGCTATACGCCGGTTTCCAGTGCGATCAGTTCCGCCACAGTCTGGCGACGCCGTATCAAGCGATGCTTGCCGCCCTCGATCAAGACTTCTGCCAGCAAGGGCCGGCTATTGTAATTGGATGACATGGAAGCGCCATAAGCACCGGCGTCATGAAACACCAGGTAGTCGCCCACCCGCGCCTCCGGCATCGAGCGCGGGGCGACGATGCCGCCGTCATGCTGGGTGAAAATATCGCCCGATTCGCACAGCGGGCCGGCGACCACCGTCGGCCGCAGCACCGCCGCAGCGCTGGCGCGCTTGCTTTGCCGGATCACCGAGATGTGATGGTAGCTACCGTACATTGCCGGCCGCATCAAATCGTTGAAGCCGGCATCGGCCAGCACGAAATGGTTGCTGCCATTGTCCTTGACCGCGCGCACTTCCGAGAGCAGCGCACCGGCTTCTGCGACGAGAAAACGGCCCGGCTCGATTTCCAGCCGCACCGGATGCCCCAGATGCGCCGCGATCTCTTTGCGCGCAGCATCCCAGAGCGAGAAATAGTGCGCGCAATCGATGGGCTGCTCACCCTCCTTGTAGGGAATCGACAGGCCACCGCCGGCCGACACCGCTTCCAGTTCGCAACCGAGCCGCTTGACGGTGTCGACCATGGCGCCGCAGACCTGCTTCAAATGGCTGTAATCGACGCCGGAACCGATATGCATGTGCAGCCCGACCAGTTGCAAGCCGTGACGCTTGATCACTTGCAAGGCGCGCTCCAGGTCCGTGTGCCAGATACCGTGCTTGCTATTCTCCCCACCGGTATTGGTTTTAGCGCTGTGGCCGTGGCCGAAACCCGGGTTGATGCGCAACCAGACGCGATGGCCTGGCTTGGCTGCACCAATCTGTTCCAGCATGTCGATCGAACCGGCGTTGACTTCGATATCGAGTTCGGTGACCCGCGTCAGGGTTGCCGAGTCCAGCAAATCTGCGGTAAATACCAGCCCCGCAGGCTCTCCCTTCGGGCTATAACCGGCTTGCAAGGCGCGCTCGATTTCCCCCAGCGACACGGCATCGACCATGACGCCTTGCTCGTGCATCAGCTTCAGGATATGGATATTCGAGCAGGCTTTTTGTGCAAAGCGGATGACGTCAAACATTTTCAGCTGCTGTATCCGGCCGGCGATCATTTCAGCGTCGTAGATCCACAGCGGCGTGCCGTATTGGCGGGCAAGGTCGGGAAAGGTCTCTAGCAAAGCGGTATTCATGCCGGTTCTCGATAAATAAGTGGGGATAGGGTCAAATGATCCGCTAAATATATTATTCAATAAAATATCAATTATTTGCATATCCATTCATATACGATATAGGATGAATCTCCTGGAGATAAGCAAAAATGTCTATCACGCTAAGACACATCGAAGTATTCCGGGCAGTCATGACCGCCGGCAGTGTCACCGCCGCCGCAGCGCTTTTGCGCACCTCGCAGCCGACTGTCAGCAGGGAACTGGCGCGTTTCGAATCGCTGGTCCGGATGAAATTGTTCGACCGTGTGCGCGGCCGCCTGGTGGCGACCGCCCCCGCGCTGATACTGTATGAAGAAGTCCGCCGCTCTTATCTCGGACTGGAACGCATCGTCAGCATGGCGGGGTCGATACGGCAATTCGAGCACGGCCAGCTGTCCGTGATCTGTCTGCCAACTTTTGCCCAAACGCTGCTACCGGCCGCCTGCCGCCGTTTCCTGGAGAATTTTCCCACGGTCAGCCTGAGCATCACGCCACAGGAATCGCCGTTGCTGGAGGAATGGCTGACTTCCCAGCGCTACGATATCGGCATCACGGAAACCGTCGCCGCACCGGCCGCCACCCGGCAGACACTGCTGTTTTCAGGCGATATGGTGTGCGTCTTGGCAGACGGCCATCCGTTGCTGGCCAAGCAAAAGCTGACGCCCAGGGATTTTTCAGGGCAAGGCTTCATCAACCTGTCTCTGTTCGACATCTACCGGCAACAATTGGATGATGTTTTTGAACGGCATGGCATCGAGCGCCGCATGGTGATTGAAACCGCGAGCGCGGCATCGGTCTGCGCCATGGTGCGGCAGGGACTGGGCGTCGCCATCGTCAATCCCCTGACCGCCATGGATGAAGCGGGACGTGGCCTGCATTTGCGCCGGTTCTCGGAATCGATACCGTTCAATGTCAGCCTGGTGCGGCCTGAACACCGGCCGTCATCGCTGCTGGCGGATGCCTTTGCAGAAGCCTTGCAGCAGCACTGCCGGCTGCTGGCTGAAGCATTGAAAACGGCGTTGCGGAAATCGAAGCAAGCAACATTTTAATATTGCTTAATTAATGTTGTTTAATTTCAACATTTTAGCTATGCTTGCCCTCGCTGCGGATAGACCGTCACATCAATGATGCAGACCGCATGAAATATAAAGCATGAGACGCGAAGACAGAGGAGCCGGCAAAAAGCTCCATGCCAAAACGAAAATATCAGGGGGAAAGTGAATGTTTTGTCCGCAATGTGTGTCTGCCAATGACGCCGCCGCAAAATTCTGTTCCAGCTGCGGCGCCGCCTTCTCACCGAGCACGCAGGGCCTGCCGGCAAACCGGCAGGTAGCCAACGCACCGGTTGAAATCGAAGAGTATTACGCGGCGCAAATCGGCCCGAAAAACCAGGATTACTATCTGGGTAAATTTGCGAACTTCGACCATGCCGGCCGAGGCGGTCCATCGTGGCATTGGCCCGCGCTATTCGTGCCCTTCTATTGGTTCTTGTACCGCAAGATGTGGCGCAATGCCCTGCTCTATCTTTTTTCACCTTATATTCTCGGCGTCTTGCTGGGTATAGTCGGCGCCAGCTCCGGCAAGTCAGGCAGCGCTATTCTTGGTGTCGGCTTCGTGTTGATCGTGCTGGGCTGCCGGCTGGGAGCGGCAATTTTCGGCAATGCCTTGTACTACGCGCACTGCAAAAAGAAAATCGCAGAAACCATGGCCTCCGGACATAGCATAGAGCGACAGCTGGGAGAACTCTCCGGCAAAGGCGGCACCAGTGGCGTATTTCTGTTCTTCCTGCTGATCGGGTTTTTCATCGCCGCGATCGGCATCCTGGCTGCGATTGCAATCCCTGCCTATCAGGATTACACCACCCGCGCGCATGTCGCTGAAGCGAGCGCTACCGGACAAAAAGCAACCCAATCCATCACCAGCTATTATCTGGAACACAAGCAGATGCCAGCCGATCTTGCGCAGGCCGGCTTTACGGAAACCTTGCCGCGATCCGTAAAGGAAATCGATATCGATATTCGCAACGGTGTGGTTTCTATCGTCATGGCTGGCGGTCCGGTCGACGGCAAGATTTTGAATCTGGCGCCATCGCTTGACAATGCGGGCCATGTCACCTGGCGCTGCATGAGCCAGGAAATCAAAGACAAATATCTGCCGCGTGAATGCAGGCAGCAACAATAGCGTTTGCTGCTGAAATAAAAAGAGGGACGCAGATTGCTTTTGCGTCCCTTTATTTTTTAATTGCGCTTACCATCAACATCACAGGCTTTAGTATTCCTGTTCTTGCTTGTTCTCTGTTCCTGGCTATTATTCATACCATGAAAATTTCATTGCTATCCGATCTGCACCTCTCCGTCCATCCAATGGAAGCGCCGCAGACCGACGCCGACGTGGTGGTGCTGGCCGGTGATATCTGGCGGCCGGCGGAAGCCGTGGGATGGGCAAGGCAATTCTCGGCGCCGACACTTTTTGTGGCCGGCAATCATGAATTCTATGGGCGTGACCTGGCCGGCGCCGTGACTGAACTGCGCGCCGCCGCCAAGGCAAGCAATGTGCATGTCTTGCAGCAGCAGAGCGTGGTGCTGGACGGCGTGCGTTTCCTCGGTTGCACGCTTTGGACCGATTTCAGATTCTTCAGCAGCGAAGAACAACGCGCACTCGGCTTGAGCCAGGCAGTAGAACTGATCAGGGATTTTTCGCAAATACGCGTAGCGCCAGACTCGCCGGCGCTATTCACACCAGCCGTTTCGCAATTGCTGTTCGATGACAGCGTGGCCTGGCTGGACCGGCAGTTTTCGCAGCCGCACGATGGCACCACGGTTGTCATCAGCCATCATGCACCGAGCCCGCAAAGCGTGCATCCGAGATTTGCCGGTTCACCGTTGAATGCGTGTTTCGTCTCGGATCTTGAGCAACGCATACTGCAATGGCAGCCGGCGCTCTGGTTGCATGGCCACCTGCATGACAGCTTCGACTATCGGATCGGCGCTACGCGCGTGGTGTGCAATCCGCGCGGTTATGCGCGGGCAGGCAAAGAAGAAAACCCGTTGTTTGATCCGAACCTGTCGCTGATTGTCTGAACCAGCCCGTCACGGCTGCTATCGAGCGACTTCGATCACCACTTTGCCAAAGTGCCCGGCTTGCTCCAGATAACTGTAGGCTTCGCGCGCTTGCTGGAACGGGAAGACGCGATCCACCACTGGCTTCAGCGCCGTCACTTCCAGGAAGCGGTTGAGATCTTCAAGCATGCTGCGGCTGCCGACAAAAATCCCCGACAAACGCTTGGCGCCGCCGATCAGCGCGAACGGATCGAGCTCGCCGCCGAAACCGCTGACGCCGCCGATGATGGCGATGGTGCCGCCCATCGCCGTGCTGCGGATCGAGCGCGACAACGTACCTTTGCCGCCGACCTCCAGCACCAGATCGACGCCGCGGCCGGCGGTCAGCCGCATGACCTCATCCTGCCATTCCGGCGTGCTGCTGTAGTTGATGGTGGCGCTGGCGCCCAGGGTGCGCGCACGCTCCAGTTTTTCATCGCTGGAAGACGTAATGATGGTGCGCAGGCCGGCCGCCTTTGCCAGTTGCAAGGCCCAGATCGAGACGCCGCCGGTACCCAGCAACAGCACGCTGTCGCCGGCCCTGAGGCCGCCTTCGACAAACAAGGCATTCCAGGCAGTCACCCCGGCGCAAGGCAGCGTGGCAGCCTCGGCATAGTTCAGGTGCGCCGGCATCCCGGCCCAGGCATTCTCGTGCAACACCACCTCGTCCGCCAGCATGCCGTTGGCGACAGCGCCAAGTGCGCCGCTGGTGTTCTGCGGGGTCGGCGCGCCATTGATCCAGCCCGGGAAAAACGAAGCGACAACCCGATCGCCAATCCTGAACCGGGTCACGGCGGCCCCTGTTTCGATTACTTCGCCAGCGCCATCGGAAGCAGGAATCACAGGACCGTCGCCAGTGCTCCGGTAACTGCCATCGGCGATCATCAGATCGCGATAATTGAGCGATACCGCATGTACCCGCACCCGCACTTCATACGCTGCCAACACAGTACTTTCACACTGAACCCGCTCCAGTCCTGCGATTTTTTGTCCCGAGTGGATTTGATAAGCTTGCATGGAAATCTCCTGTTGGTTGCACACAATCCAAGCCTCATTGCTGGGAGCCTGGCGAGCGTTGCTGCGATGCCCGCTCAGGGATAGACTGTTATCATATAGAAGCCAATTACTCTCCAGTGGCGTTATTTTTTACTATGTATGTAGCGTAAATGGATCCAATAAATGAGTGATCGCTTACACGGCATCAGCGCTTTCGTCGAGGCGGTCGAGGCCGGCAGCTTTGCCCTGGCGGCGCAACGCATGCGGCTGACCCGTTCGGCGGTAGGTAAAAGCATCGCCCGGCTGGAGCAACGGCTGGGCGTACGCCTGTTTCAGCGGACTACGCGTAGCCAAAGCCTGACCGAAGACGGCCAGGCCTATTACGAACGGTGCGTGCGAGCGCTGGCCGAACTGGACGCTGGCGTCTCGGCGCTGGACAGCGGCAAATGCGAAGCCGTCGGCCGTTTGCGGATCAGCGTGCCGGTGCTGTTCGGCCGCCATTGCGTGGCGCCGGTCTTGCTGGCGCTGGCGCGCCGCCATCCACGCATGACGATCGAGATGTCCTTCAGCGATCAGGTGGTGGACCTGGTGGAGGACAAATTCGACCTGGCGATCCGCATCGGCAGCCTGCCCGACAGCGCGACGCTGGTGGCGCGCCGGCTGGCCACACAAGCCATGTCGATCTGCGCCGCGCCATCTTATCTGGCCGAATATGGCAAGCCGGTCAGCGCAGCGGAGATGAGCCGGCATGCCGGTATTGCTTACGGCCGTTCGGGCCGCCTGGAACCTTGGAAAGTACGTGATTGCGCAGGCGAGGTGCATGAGCCGAAAGTGAATATCCGGCTAGTGTTCGACGATCTGCAAGCCATCGCCGACGCCGCGGTGGCAGGCGCCGGTCTTGCGTGGCTGCCGTGCTGGCTGATGTCAAAACATGCGCGCGCCGGCGAACTCAGCCTGGTCATGGATAGCGAGAGCGTGCTGCCCACCGAAATCTATCTGGTGTGGCCACAGTCGCGCTACCTGCCGGCTAAAACCAGGCTGGCGATTGACGCCCTGGTGGCGGAGATTCCGGGCATGGTGGGAAAAATGCAGCGGCCGCCGGCGCAGACGGCCGCAGACGAAAAGCAACCTACTTTACCAGCACCCCGAATTGCCAGGCAAAAAACACTACCAGCCCCACCATGATGGTCAGCAGCTGGCGGCGCGTGGCGGCACACACCAGAATGGCTGCGATGGCGGCGATCAATTGCGGATTGCGCCAGCTTAGCTCGATGCCCTGGCCATGCGGCGCCAGCACCATCGGTACGATAATCGCCGTCAGCACGGTCACCGGAACAAAGGCCAGCGCCTCTTTCAGCCAGATTGGAAAAGCGGCGCGTTCACCCAGCATGAAAATTCCAGCCTTGATGAATACCGTGATCAGCGACATGCCGACGATCATCAATGTGTAGGTCATGCTTTGCTCCTTGTTTTTGCGGCGCACCTGACCGCTTGCCAGTGTGAAATCCCCAATCCGACGGCGACGCCGGCGAGGATCGCAGCCATCAAGCCGAGCTTGTAGGGCAGATCGCGCAGGAACCAGGCAAAGGCGCCGGCAGCGATGGCCGCGGCCAGCTGCGGAAAACGGAACAGCTGCGGCACCACGATCGCGATGAAGGTCGCCACCATGGCAAAATCCAGTCCCAGCGTTTGCAGTTGCGGAAAGGCCTCGCCGAACACCAGGCCGGCCAGCGTCCACAACTGCCAGTTGCCGTACATGGACAAGCCGGATCCCAGGAAGTACCAATGCCCTTGCGGCGTGTGCCCGTGCTTGAGGTAGTAGGCATTCATCACGGCGAAGGTTTCGTCGGTCAGCAGGAAACCTAGCAGGAAGCGCCAGCGCGCCGGCAAATGGCTGACGCGCGGTAACAACGTTGCTGCATACAGCATATGGCGCAGGTTGACGATGAAGGTGGCCATCCAGATCACCAGGATTCCGGTCTGGGCCGCCGCCAGGCCCACCGCAATGAACTGGCTGGAACCGGCGAACACGCTCAGCGACATGAACTGGCCCTGCCATGGCGCCAGCGGGCCGGCCGCAATCAGCGCGCCGAAAATAACGCCGAACGGCGCCGCGCCAACCAGCATCGGCAGGCTATCGCGGGCGCCGGCGGCAAAACTGGAAAATCGCGTGACAGGAGGGAGAAGATGCGACATGAACGATTCCTTTGACAAGCAGGCATCTTAATGTCAAGCGCCACTTTAGGCTAGTATGTTATTGCCATCTATAGACGGCGCGCGCCAGGCTTGCATCAACCATCATCATCAGGGAGTTTTCTTGAAAATCATCGGCCTCATTGGCGGCATGAGCTGGGAATCCACAGTGCCCTACTACCGCCAGATCAACGAAACTATCAAACAACAGCTGGGCGGCTTGCACTCGGCAAAAATTATTCTTTATAGCGTCGATTTCCACGAGATCGAGCGCTTGCAGCATAGCGGCGACTGGGCTGCGGCGGGCGCACTGCTAGCCGATGTCGCGCGTGCACTGGAACGCGCCGGCGCGGATTTCCTGGTGGTATGCACGAACACGATGCATAAGCTGGCATCTGAAATTGAAGCTGCGGTTGACATTCCCTTGTTCCATATCGCCGATCCCACTGCCGATGAAATCAAACAGGCCGGTTTCACCACGGTGGGGCTGCTCGGCACGCGTTTCACCATGGAACAGGATTTTTACAAGGAACGGCTGCGCGAACGCCACGGCCTGCAGGTGCTGACGCCGACGCCGCAAGACCGCGAGATCGTGCATCGCATCATCTACGAAGAACTATGCCTGGGAAAAATACGCGAGGAATCGCGCGCCGAATATCGCCGCGTGATGGTGCAACTGATCGCGCAAGGTGCGCAGGCAATCATCTTGGGATGTACGGAAATATCGCTGCTGGTAGGTCCGCAGGATTGCGCGGTGAGCTTGTTTGATACGACCGGGATTCACGCTCGCAGTGCGGCGTTGTGGGCGCTGGCGGAGACCTGATGCGGATCGCCTGCGTGCCGGCCTGAAGCCGGCATGCAGATTGCGTTCTTACTTGTCAGGATCTGCCGCCATGGCCTTGTTACGCTCGCTCGTAGCTTCGGCTTTTTGCATTTTCATGTCCGCCTTGGCATCCGCTTTTTCTTCCTTCATTTCCATTTTTGCGCCCTTTTTCCGTGCCTTGTATTCAGCATTGGCGTCGCTGTCGGCCTGGCGTTTCTGCACCAGCGGGTCGGACGACACTGCCGGATTGGTGCCCGGGATCGGCACCATGATGACCTGTGCGCCATTGGCGTTGCCGTCAGTGGCGGCTGCAGGAGTCTGCGCCTGGGCGGCAGCGGCTGCCAATGTCGAGGCGGCAAGAATAAGTGTGTAGATATTTTTCATGATGAGTCCTTATAAATTGGAATGACGAACCGGGCATCATCACGAATCAGGATGGCCAAAGACATCGGATGAGCGCGTTCCACATAGGTCATTCACGGGAAAAATACGCTTCTAATACGGATCACACGATCGAATTACCGTGTCAGCACAATTCAAGGTTAACGGCAAACCACAATCGGTTTTGTGCGGTAGCCAACTTAACGTCGACGTCTTGAAAAATACCCCACAGCGGCTTTGCATAAGGCTTTTCATCCATAACCGGCACGTCAATGTGGTTTTATACGGGCGTTGCAAGCGGTTGAAACTTTACATTCGCGTTTTTTTGAATAAAAATAAAACCGTCAGCAATTCACTTTTTTATTTTTTGATGGTGGTGGTTTTGACATGCTGCTGCTTTCTGATGGAGAAAATATGTTACTCAGACACACACTGATGGTTACAGCATTTGCAATGATCGCAGTCGCGGGCTGCAAGAAAGCCGATGTTCCGAATGTAGCACCGGCCGCAGATCAGGCTGCGCCTCCGGCCATTGCACCTATGGCGCCAGCACCAGCCACCCCTACCCCTGCGCCGTCAGCGCCAGATACCACCGCTCCTGCTTCCAGCAGCTCTGGCAGCTAACAATCCCTAACGATGGCCGCCGGTGCGGCCATCGTGCCATTTACCTCCGCCACCTCTATTCCTGACAAAAACAGGCATACCTGGAAGATTGTTTTTATGGAATTTTCGATTGCTGTGTCAGTGAAGTCCTACAACAGAAGAAGGAATCCGCCGATTTCGTAATCCGCTTCCAGCTGCGACTATGAATACACAGAAGTACCACCACACCCTCGAAGGAGATGGCGATGGCTTACGTATTGAATAGTTGTAGCAGCACTGCGAAAAACGCGGCGAACAAGAAGGCGGCTGTATTAGCCGGCATGCGTGACGAAAGCAAGGCCGAGGTTATCCGGCTTGGCGCGCAAAACCTTACCTCACTTCGGATTGCCGGCCTGTATGGGCACAATCCTCTGCAAAACCACATACTCGCGTCCCTGCCCGCCGACGACTTCAAGCGTCTGCAAATGCATCTCGAATTTGTCGCGATGCCTTTCGGGATGACTATCTGCGAGGCCGACAGCCAGATGCGGCATATCTATTTCGTCACCAGCAGCATCATCTCTTTGTTGCACGACATGAAAGACGGCAGCTCTGCGGAAACAGCGGTCATCGGCAACGAAGGCGTACTGGGCATCGCACTGTTCATGGGCGGCGGCAAGAGCCTCAACCGGGCCACGGTAAAAAGCGCCGGTTACGGCTTCCGCCTCAGCGCAAACATTCTGATGGAAGAATTTGCGCGCGGCGGCGCCTTGCAACAGCTGCTGCTGCGCTACACCCAGGCTTTGATTACGCAAATGTCGCAGACCGCGGTCTGCAATCGCCATCACAGCGTGCCGCAGCAATTATGCCGTAGCCTGCTGCTGACGCTGGACCGTTTGCCAGGCAATGAAATCAGCGTTACCCAAAGCTCGATTGCCGCCATGCTGGGCGTACGCCGCGAATCCGTGGCCGAGGCGGCCGGCAAGCTGCAGGAAGAAGGCTTGATCCAGTATGCGCGGGGGCACCTGACGGTGCTCGACAGAAGCGGTCTCGAAGCCAGGGCATGCGAATGCTATCACGGCCTCAAGCATGAACATCATGATATGTTCGATGAAAAGAAGGCTTCGTAATAAAGCCTCGCCGCTCTTCAGGGGACGCTGTATTGAAGCCAGACCAAGACAACAGAAAAGTAAAAATCCAGCAGACCTGCATGGTCGCTGGATTTTTTTTATCGCGCTGATCACACCGGCGCCAGGCTATCTCGCCAGATTAGTTCGCCGCAGGTTTTGCCAAGTCGCCTGCAACTGCTTCGCCGGCAGGTCCGACATGCATATCCAGCACCTTGGTCAAGAAGCCCCAACGGTCGGCCACTTCTTCGATCTGTTTCGTGGTTGGCTTGCCTGCACCGTGTCCGGCCTTGGTATCGATCCGTATCAGCACCGGCGCAGCGCCGGCCTGGTCGGCCTGTTCGGTCGCGACAAACTTGAAGCTGTGCGCCGGCACCACGCGGTCATCGTGATCGGCGGTAGTCACCAGGGTCGCCGGATAGCAGGTGCCCGGCTTCAGGTTATGCAACGGCGAATAGGCGTACAAGGCCTTGAATTCATCGGCGTTGTCGGACGAGCCGTAGTCCGAAGTCCAGCCCCAGCCGATGGTGAATTTATGGAAGCGCAGCATGTCCATCACGCCGACTTGCGGAATCGCCGCGGCAAACAGATCCGGCCGTTGCACCATGGTGGCGCCGACCAGTAAACCGCCATTGCTGCCGCCGCCGATCGCCAGTTTTTGCGGCGAGGTATATTTGTTAGAGATCAACCATTGCGCTGCGCCGATGAAATCATCGAACACATTTTGCTTGTGCAGCTTGGTGCCGGCTTCATGCCAGGCTTTGCCGTACTCGCCGCCTCCGCGCAGATTCGGCACGGCGTAGACGCCGCCCATTTCCATCCAGGCCAGGTTGGCGACGGAGAACCCCGGTGTCAGCGAAATATTGAAGCCGCCGTAACCGTACAGATAGGTCGGGTTGCCGCCATCCAGCTTGATGCCTTTTTTCGAGACGATGAACATCGGCACTTTGGTGCCGTCCTTGCTGCTGTAGAACACTTGACGCGTTTCGAAAGCGCTTGGGTCGAAATCGACTTTCGGCTGACGGTACACACTGCTCTTGCCGCTTGCCAGATCGTAGCGATAGATTGACGCAGGTGTGGTGAAGCCGGTAAACGAATAGAAGGTTTCCTTGTCGCCACGCTTACCGCCGAAGCCGCTGGCGGAACCGATGCCTGGCAACCCCACTTCGCGTATCAGTTTGCCGCCCAGCGTAAATACCTTGATCTGGCTACGTGCGTCTTTCAGATAATCGAGCACCAGGCGCTGGTCAACCAGATTCGCGCCCTGCAAGGTTTGCTCCGCTTCCGGTACGATCACCTTCCACTTGGCGGCTTGCGGCTGGCGCGTGTCGATCGCAATCACACTGCCCTTAGGCGCATCTTTATTGGAGTTGAAGAAGAACAACGGTCCGTCGTTGTCGATGAAATCGTAGGAAGCGTCGAAGTCGTCCAGCAGCGGCTGCATGGCTGCGTTCTTCTTGCTCAGGTCCTTGTAGTACACCCGGTTCTTTTGCTCGGTGCCTTGCGAAATGCTGACGATCAGGTATTTGCCATCATCGGTCACGTGGCCGGCGAAGCCCCATTCCTTTTGGTCCGGACGGTCATAGACCAGGACGTCATCGGATTGCGGCGTAGCCATTTTATGAAAATACAATTTCTGGAAATAATTGACGTCGGCCAGTTTGGTGGCTTCTTTCGGCGCATCGTAGCGGCTGTAAAAAAATCCGGAACTGTCGTGGGCCCATGAGGCGCCGGAGAATTTCACCCATTGCAAATGATCTGTGGTGTCCTTGCCGCTCTCGATGTCGCGCACCTTCCATTCGTTCCAGTCGGAACCTGAAGCGGCAGTGCCATATGCCAGGTACTTACCATTCGGGCTGACCGCAATGCCGGCTAGGGCTACCGTGCCATCGGCTGCCAGCGTGTTCGGATCCAGCAGCAGGCGCGGTTCGTCGTTGATCTGTTTGACGGTGTATAACACCGCCTGGTTTTGCAAGCCGTCGTTACGGCTGTAGAAATAGCGGCCGCCTTCTTTGAAGGGCACGCTGAAGCGTTCATAGTTCCACAGTTTGGTGAGCCGCTCGCGGATCGCCGTGCGCGCCGGAATCGTCTCCAGATAACTTTGCGTCAGCTTGTTTTGCGCATCCACCCAGGCCTTGGTATCGTCGCCGTTGGCGTTCTCCAGCCAGCGATAAGGATCGGCTACCTTGACGCCATGATAGTCGTCTGTCTGATCGACTTTTTTGCTGCCAGGGTAGGTAAGAGTCTGGGCGCCGGCGGGGCATTGCTGGGCAATACTGGCGCCGCTGGCGATGAAGGCGGATAAGGCAAGTGCGTGTTTGAGATACATGTTTTGTCCGTTGTGATTTGGGGTGAAATCAGGCTAACAAAGGGTCATGCTGTCATCAGGCGCCGGCGGATAAGCGAGCGCTGATTTTTTTGT
>NZ_JBDTCG010000075.1:0-4180 GCF_039923675.1 Collimonas sp. | reverse complement strand
TCAACGTGTCTATCGCAAGATGACTATATCGCTGCGTGCTGCGCGGATCTTTGTGCCCCAGGACTCGCCCTACCGTGAACAGGTCCACGCCAGCATTGATAAGCTCGCTGGCGGCACTGTGCCGCAGGTCATGAAAGTGTATGTGATCCATGCCGCAAACCGCCCTAGCACGCCGGAATGAGCTCTGAATACTAATTTTCGGCGTCTTCTTATTGAAATGTCGGACACAGACCAAGATACGGGGATGGATTGGAATTATCCGTGGATCGCCATTTTTCGTATCTGTCAGGTAAAACGTCTGGCCGCGGACCTCGGCGCGCAGGATTTCGCCGAGTCGCAGCCCAGAATAAAAGGCAATCCGAATGGCTAGGCGGCCGGCGCGGTTCGTACAGGCCTTAGACAATTCCAGCATCTGCCGGCGACTGGCGTAATGCTGCCGCTCGTTCCTGAATGTCGGAACGGTGACCTTTGCTGCTGGATCAGCTTCACACATACACCAGCGCTTGGACGAGAGCGCGGGCTCATTTTCTGCGAGCCCATCCGTTGTGTGTCCATTGCGAGCGAGAGGGCGTTGTCACTGCGGCTGCTGTTGTGGATCACGTCACGCCGCATCGATTGAAGCAAGCGCTCGATAGCGGCGACCAATCGTGGATAGCCATAGCTAAGGCGTTGTTTTGGGGCAGCGTGTGCAACTGGCAATCGCTGTGCAAGCGGCATCACGACATCAAGACCGCCAAAGATGAGGCCGGGCTCGCATGCAAAAGAAGAATTGTCGGCAGCGTTTGCTTGCTTATTGTTTGACCGAATTATATTTTCAGGATAAATCATGGCTTTAAAAATTATCGTCGTGGGCGACACTACCAGTCACGGTGGTCATGTAATCAGCGGCTCTCCTAAGCATAGCGTGCTGGACAAGCCGATTGCGCGGCTGGGCGACCTGGTCGAATGTCCGCTGTCTTATCCTGGCGGCAAGCCGCATGGCGTCAACAAGATCATCGAGGGGCATTCCACGTTTATCCTTGATGGTATTCCGGTTGCGCTGGAGGGCCATAAAACCGAATGCGGTTGTACGCTGATCGGCAGCATCGGCGCTACCGTCGGATAAGTGTAATCTCCGTTGCACTGCTCAGTTGCTTGGCCCCATTGCCCGGCTCAATTATCCGGCTCCAGGTTGCTGATCTTGCGCATGTCGGCCACGGAATGATCATCTTCATTGGCGGTGATGGCGTCGGCATAGCGCATATCCAGCGCGATGTCGGCGGCGCTGTAGGCGTGTGAAGCATAGATCTGGGCGCCCAGCGACGGATCGCGCGCCGTCAGGCTGACGGTGATGCGCAAGCCGGACTCAGCGAGTTCCTGGACGGTTGCGTCGCGTAATGCCGCCAGCGGGCTGTCCTCGGTGATCTTGTGGATGACGGTCCAGGTGAGCGGGAAATAGGGCAGGCTGCTACGCTGCAGCTCGAGATCTATCAAGGTCCGGAAATATTGTCCGTTCGGCGCTGTGCTGGAGCTCAGCGTGCTGAGGCGTGCGGTGGCGTCATGCAGGGTGTTCAGGCGGCCATTGCCGACACGGATCATCAATTGCGGCTCGCCGTCGCTGCTGCGGCTGACCGCAGCCTGGCTGGCGAACAGCAGCTTTGCCTTGGGTTTGGAAAAGCGTACGAACACCAGGCCGGTCATGGTGGCGGTCAGCATCATGCTGACGAAAATCTCCACCGTCGACGCGATATGACTATACAGGGCGACCGGCGCCATATTGCCGTAGCCGACGGTGGCCAGGGTTTCGACGCTGAAGAAGAACGCATCCAGCAAAGAACCCGGCTGCAGGTTGAGGATGGTTCCCGGGGCGATGAAGTAAAGCAGTGCAAAGATGGAATTGATCAGCAGGTACACCACCAGTAGACTTGCAAAGAACTGCGGCCAGGTCAGGGTCAACGCCAAGTGGTACGGATCGCTCAGGTCGAAGCGGGAGACGCCGATCTTGTCCAGTTTTGCAGAGTTTGCACCGAAGACGCCGGTGTCCATGTGCTTGATTTTGGGTGCGCTTGTTTTCTTCGTCATATCGTTGGCCCGGTGAGGATTTTCCTGTTGGCGTCATCGTACAACAGCTGCAGGGTGGCGCGGTTTGCCAGGCAGCAAATCAAAGTCACAATTTGTTGTCGACAATACACGATTTTTCCACGGGAACGGTTTCGCTTCATTTCGCAGTGAAAATACTGTAGCCTGACCAGCCCGATTTCCCATCGCCTTAAACCTGCAGCGAGATATAACGTGCCTCTCAAGACTTGGTTGTTGTTCGTCACCACTGTATTTTTTGTATCCGCCACGCCCGGCCCCAATATGCTGCTGGCCATGACGCACGGCATTCATCATGGCGTGCGGCGCACGGTCGCCACTTGTCTCGGGCTGATGTGCGGGTTGGGGCTGATCATGGTTTGTTCGGTGGCCGGCCTGGGCGTCTTGCTGGCGGCGTCGGAGCGTTTGTTTTCGATTGTGAAATATGCGGGCGCTGCCTATCTCATTTATCTCGGCGTCAAAACCTGGCGCGCCATTCCCCGGCAATTGCAAGCGATGACTGAAGACGGCCACCGGCATAAACCATGGACCATGTTCCGCGCAGGGTTTTGGGTGGCGTTGAGCAACCCCAAGGCTTTCATTTTCTTCGCCGCGCTGTTTCCACAATTCATGGATGCAAAATTGTCACAGGGGCCGCAGTTGGCGATTCTATCGATAACATTCTTCATTATCGAAGCTTGCTGGCAATTCATATACGCCAGCGGCGGCGCACGTCTGGCCGGCTGGCTGAATACCGCACGCCGCCTGAAATTGGTGAATCAGTTATCGGGCGGCGCCTTCGTCGGCGCCGGGCTGGTGTTATCGGCGATCTCCCGTTCTTGACCTGGATTGCCGCCGCCCGGCGGTTTGAAAACCACGAAGCCGCTTTGACGCTAGCCCTGGCAATTTGACGCACCGCCGCGCCAGGCTGGAGAACGCGTCGGCAGCATTGCCCGCGCCTATTTTTCCTGTCAGGCCGGTGCGTCGCCTCCTCAAAGGCAAGGACACAGTCCGGGCTGCAAATTCAGGGCACAGTTGCGTGCCCCATGCTTTTCATCGTAATGCCGCTTGTATTGCCTGAGGCCAGTCACTACACTCTGACTGTACCGATCGGTAAAGAGGGGTAATTTTGGTACAAAACCTCAACCCTGACCTCACCGCAAACTTTACAAGGCAATCCCATGAGCACACGTCCGCCTCTCCCGCCGTTCAACCGCGACAGCGCCATCCAGAAGGTGCGCCTGGCTGAAGATGGCTGGAACACCCGCAATCCGGAAAAAGTTGCGCTCGCCTATACCGAAGACAGCTGGTGGCGTAACCGCACGGAATTTGTCCAGGGCCGCGACGCCATCGTCGGGCTGCTGAGCCGCAAGTGGAAGCGCGAACTGGAGTACCGCCTGATCAAGGAGCTGTGGGCATTCGATGGCAGCCGCATTGCCGTGCGCTTTGCCTACGAATACCATGACGATTCAGGCCAGTGGCATCGCGCCTATGGTAACGAGAACTGGGAATTTACCGAGGATGGCCTGATGCGCCGCCGTCACGCCAGCATCAATGACGCACCGATTCAGGCTGCCGAGCGCAAATTCCACTGGAACCTGAGCGGACCAAGGCCGGCCGACCACCCGGGGCTGAGCGACTTGGGCTTTTGATTAACAGAAACGGATAGCAAACAAGATGGTGAGAATGATTGCGGAACGATGTGATGTGGTGCCGTTGCTAGCGGAAGTGTTTCGCATCTACGGTTTCGAAGGGGCCAGCCTGGCCCGCATCACCGAAGGCACAAAGCTGGGCAAGGGCAGCATCTATCATTTTTTCCCTGGCGGGAAAGAGGAAATGGCGGCCGCCGTGCTCAGCGAAATCGACGCCTGGTTCCGTAGCCACGTGTTCGTGCCGCTACGCGAAAGCGCGGATGCCGAAAGCGCTATCGACGCCATGTTCCGGGAGGTAGGGCGCTACTTCCTGTCAGGCCGCAAGGTGTGCCTGGTCGGCGTGTTCGCACTCGGCAACGAGCGCGATCGCTTTGCCGAGACGGTAAAAGGCTATTTTGTCGAGTGGGTGGCGGCGCTGGAAGCAGCACTGCTGCGCGATGGAAAAGACGCCATCAGTGCGGCAATCCTGGCGG
>NZ_JBDTCG010000074.1:0-42570 GCF_039923675.1 Collimonas sp. | reverse complement strand
TCGACAGTGAAGTGATACCTGTAGATGCCGACGTCGACAATGAGGTGATACCTGTAGATGCCGACGTCGACAATGAGGTGATACCGGTTGATGCCGACGTCGACAACGATGTCACGTTGCTGTTGGTTGTGCTCAGGCCGCTCGACAGCGAGGTGATGCCGGCCGATGCTGACGTTGACAATGACGTCACATTGCTGTTGGTTGTGCTCAGGCCAGTCGACAACGAGGTGATGCCAGTCGAAGTCGATGTCGACAGTGAAGTGATACCAGTCGACGCGGAAGTCGATAGCGAAGTCACACTGCTATTGGTTGTACTCAATCCAGTAGATAGACTAATGACCGTAGTCGACGTTGATGTCGACAAATTATTAAGGTAGACCCTAGTGTTGTTCACATAGTTGACACAACTAGAGAGGCCGCCATACATGGTTCCGCCATTGCCTGCTGTACACACTGCTTCCGGCAAGGTCTGTGCAAATGCACTATCTGGCGCAAACATGAATAACTGCGCTACGGCAGCGGCCGTTGCCAATGCCGCAACCACCGCTGAACCGCTGCGTTTGCCTCGCGCAGCCGTATTTTCAGAGACAGCAACCCAGGTGCCAAGGGTTTCGCTATATACGGTGCGGTAAATTTTATTCATGAATGGCTCTATGCAAAAGTTGCTGCGGCTTGCGACATGGGATCAGACTGGTCGCGCAAGCGAGATCACATGGAAAATGGAAACACTGAAAATGGGGCACTGCTAAGGGCTGCTAAATGGATGGTGGACAGGCGTCATTTAGTTTCCAGCGCTATGGCGCGAACTTGCGGGCAACTCTCGTTGGCGCCGGCAAGTCGGATCCTGAAATAATTCATCTGGTGCAATTTATGCATCTCTTCACCCTGGAAATTTGTTGCTTCTGCGACCACAAAGAACTCGGCTTCATCACATCGGAGCGGAGCCTCAAGCAGCCTGGGCGCTTGACTCAAATCCCGATCGAATAGTTGGAGCTCAGATAACTTGTAAGAAAGGCGGAATTTGGTGCCGCTTTTGCGCCCCACTTAAAGTAACAATATTGGATTTTAAGTAACATTCATTGATGCCTTAAATTTTTTTACAGACCAATTTGCTGCATAAGTACCACCAAACCCATACCAGCATCGTCCCGAACTGACTTAGACGTTTTGCTGAAAGCGGAGATATTCCAGGCTATGAGGCACTTGCTGAATCCAAACCATCTCAGTACTTCGCGGGCATTGCAATTTAAACATCAATAAATGTCTAAACCCATAATTCCAGAGAAGTGCCAAATGTTAATTTCAATTAATATTTATGTCATCTAAATAAGTTCCATAAAGTCGCCAATAAACAACGAATTTATTCATATATGACTATTGAAAATATTTGGATGAAGTGGATTTTCTTGTCTTAAATTAGTCATTTTTTTCTTAAAAAAATAACTAAGTCATTGTTTATAATTATAAATTTAAGTTATATATATTTCGAATATCTTGAATTTATTATTTCCGTACTGCAAGCCAATGAAGAAAAAATAGTTGACGACTTCAAAAAATAAACATGCCAAAAAGAAACAAACATATTATTTATTTCCGAATGGAAATGATAAATATGTTTCTTAAGGATAAATATTCAAAAATTTAAGATCTTTTATCAGGAGCGTGGAGAACGACACCACAAAGTAACAGTTGGCATTTTAAAAATATCTTTTAGTTAAATTTAAATTACAACTATGTGCCGTATGCGGCCTGGGGAAATCGCTGTTGCGTGCATATCTGCGAGGAAAGCCGACCGCAGTAGCTTGTCGTTCACGCGACGCCGGACTGGGGGAGGAAAATCTTAGGTCGTGGCGGCCTAATCACTCCATGAGAATAGAAATGTTAATTTAATTAGCAACAAGGAAACGATACCGTAGCCAGCTTCGGGCAATAAAAAACCCGCAATAACATCGTCATTGCGGGTGCTTGCGAGACAGTACGGCTTTATCGGCTGTTGTCTTGTGCATCCTGTTCGGCTTTTTCGGCTTCTGCTTCTGCCTGACGCCTTGCCATTTCTTCCTGGTACAGCGCCAGCAACGCCGCCCGCGTTTGTGGCGTTTCCAGACTGATGCGGCCTAGCGCACCGGTGCGGTAATCTTGCAGCAGGGTGTGGGCTGCCTTCTCCAGGTCGAGATCGCCGCCCTTGAGACGGAAACCGCGGCGCAGCGCCACGCCTTCTATCACGCTGACGCCGTCGATGCCATCAGTCTTGAGGCTGTAACGCGCGGCCAGCAACGGTGCGTAGCGCAGCAATAACTCATCGGCCAGGAAGGTCGCCACTTCTTCTTCGATCAGCGCATTGCTGCCGATGGCGTGGCTGGCGGCCAGCATCAGGCCGTCGCTTGGATGGGCGATCTTCGGCCACAGCATGCCAGGGGTATCGATCAGGACCATGTTGTTACCCAGGTACAGGCGCTGCTGCACCTTGGTCACTGCCGGCTCATCGCCGACTGCGGCCACGCGGCGTTTCAGCAGGGCGTTCATCAAGGTCGACTTGCCGACGTTGGGAATGCCCATGATCATCATGCGCAAAGGCTTCAGCGGCGTGCCGCGATGCGGCGCCAGAGCCAGGCACAACCCCGGGATCTTGGCGACATCCGACGGCTTCTTGCAGCTCAATGCCACCGCATGCACATCTTTTTGGGCGTTGTAGAAATTGATCCAGGCCTGGGTGGCGGCGGGATCGGCCAGATCGCTCTTGTTGAGGATTTTCAGGCAGGGACGCTGGCGAAACACGCGCAGCTGTTCGATCATCGGATTGCAGCTGGCTTGCGGCAAGCGGCCGTCCAGCACTTCGATCACGAGATCGACCTTCTCCATAGCTTCCGCCGCCTTCTTGCGGGCGGCGTTCATATGACCTGGGAACCATTGTATGGACATGCGTTGTCTTGTCTGGCTAAAATAAACCGCTATTGTACGGACTTATTCCGTATCTACCTCAATCCGGGGTCGCGCGCGTTGCATGAGATGGCGGCGCAAAGCGCTTTCTCATGGCGCCGGCTGCACATTGCATTACCCCAAGGCAAATCTATTGCAAGCTGGTTATTCCAGTTCGGCCAGCACTTTCATGTGCGCGACCACGCTGCGCCCCAGAGCTGAAAGGTCGTAACCACCTTCCAGGCAGCTGACAATCCGGCCTTGCGCGTATTCTGCGGCGACCGCCATGATCTGCCGGGTAAGCCAGGTGTAGTCGGCCTCGACCAGCCCCATCTGCGCCATGTCGTCTTCTTTGTGCGCATCGAAACCGGCGGAGACAAAAATCATTTGCGGCCGGTGCGCCTGCAGGGCCGGCAACCAGTGCTCGCTCGCCAACTGCCGCACCACCTTGCCGTCGCTATAAGCCGGCACAGGGATATTGATGGCGTGGGCGCCGGCGGCCTCGGCGCCACAATAGGGGTAAAACGGATGCTGGAAGAAACTCACCATCAGCACACGCGGATCTTGCGCAAAAATCTCTTCGGTGCCGTTGCCGTGGTGGACATCGAAATCGACGATCGCCACCCGCTCCAGCCCGTGCACTTCGAGCGCATGGCGAGCGGCCAGTGCGACGTTGTTGAACAGGCAAAATCCCATTGATTCGGTGGACGTGGCGTGATGCCCGGGGGGGCGCACCGAGCAAAAGGCGTTGTCGATTTCCCCCGCGATGACGGCATCAGTCGCGGCCAGCGCGGCGCCGGCCGCGCGCAAAGCCGCTTGCCAGCTGTACGCATTGACGGCGGTATCCGGATCGAGCGGAAAAGTGCCGGCTGTGCCAGCCAGGGCCAGGCTATGCTGCTGCACCCGATTGATCATCGCCACGCTATGCACTCGCGCCAGATCGCTCTCCTGCGCTAGCGGCGCACTACGGTAATCCAGCAACTGGTCGATACGGCTGGCAATCAGCTGGTCTTCGATCGCCTGCAATCTCGACGGCGATTCCGGGTGTCCCGGCCCCATGTCGTGCAGCTTGCAATCGGTATGAGTATAGAAAGCAGTAGTCAATTGATCTCGCCAAAAGTCTTGCTGGAAATGATGCTAGTGTACACGGGGAACAATTGCAGGTTGGGACGCACAAGGTTACGAGGGCTGCGTTTGTGCATTCCGGATCATTCTTAATAATATTTTTTTAAAGAAACTAGGCTAATTCAGGGGAAGTTTGTATGATTCTCTCTCGGCAAACCCGCCCTCTTAAACGATGCCATGTTCGCAAAAATCCACGCAGTAGCACAACAAGTCAGTCAGATCGTCGTAGGCAAGGACCATCAAATCCGCCAGGCATTGGTATGCCTGCTGGCGGGCGGCCATTTATTGATCGAAGATGTCCCTGGTGTCGGCAAGACTACGCTGGCGCATGCGCTGGCGATTTCCCTGGGGCTGCGCTTCAACCGCCTGCAATTCACCAGCGACCTGCTGCCTGCAGACGTGGTCGGCATTTCCGTTTTCGATCGTGAAAAAAGCGGCTTTGTGTTCCATCCCGGACCGGTATTTACCCAAGTGTTGCTGGCCGATGAAATCAACCGGGCCACGCCCAAGACCCAGTCGGCGCTGCTGGAGGCGATGGAAGAGCGCCAAGTTACCGCGGAGGGCGTGACGCGCGACCTGTCGGAACCGTTCTTCGTCATCGCAACCCAGAATCCGGCGCATCAGGTGGGGACTTTCGCGTTGCCGGAATCGCAACTGGACCGCTTCCTGATGTGCTTGTCGCTGGGCTATCCGGACGCCGCCGCCGAACGGGCGCTGCTGATGGGCGAAGACCGCCGCACCTTGCTGAAAGCAATGACTCCGGTAATGCAAGCGGCTGAGCTGATCGAAGCCCGGCAGGCATTGAAATCGATCCATACTTCCAGCGCGCTGATCGATTACGTGCAGGCGCTGGCGCATGCCTCGCGCCAGACCGGGCTGTTTGCCGAAGGTTTGAGCCCGCGCGCCGCCATCGCGTTGTTGCAGGCGGCACGTGCCTGGGCCGCGCTGGAAGGCCGTAACCACGTTGTCCCTGAAGATGTCCAGGCTGTGCTGGTGCCGGTGACCGCGCATCGCCTGCGTCCGCTCAAGGCCCATACCGGCAGCGCCTTGGGCGTGCGAGACCTGGTATTGCAACTGATGAAATCGGTTGCAGTATAAAAAGACACTAAAGCTACTTGCTCCCGCTCCCATGCTGACGTCCCTGCGCAAGCAAATCCGCCACTGGCTGGACCAGTCTTTGTTCCAGCTGCGCGATGCCGAACCGGGCGAAGTGCTGCTCACCCAGCGTCGCGTGTTCATCGTGCCGAGCCGGCCCGGGCTCGCCTTTGCCTTCATGCTGGTGCTGCTGTTTTTGTGCTCCATCAATTACAACCTGAGTCTCGGCTTCGGCTTGACCTTCCTGCTGGCTGCGTGCGCAGTCATCGACATGCATCTGACCTTCCGCAACCTGGCTTATCTGCAACTGGCGGCAGGCAAGGCGGCGGCCGTGTTCGCCGGTGAAGATGCGTTGTTCGAACTGCATCTGACCAACCGCCGCAAGCACCCGCGCTACGCCATCTGGCTTGGCTTCATCGGCCGCAGCTTGCCTGCCATCGAACGGGCGGTTGACGTGTCGGCACATAGCGCCAGCCATCTGACGCTGGCGGTGACCACCAGCCATCGCGGCTGGCAACCGGCGCCAAGAATACGTTTGCAAACCCGCTTCCCGCTCGGCCTGTTGCGCGCCTGGAGCTACTGGCAACCAGACAGCAAGGCGCTGGTTTACCCACAACCCGAAGCATCGGATTCGACCCCGCCGCTACCGCTGGCGCCGATCGAGAAAAGCGATGGCAACGGCGTCGCCGGCCATCAGGATTTTGCCGGCATCCGTCCTTACCAGAGCGGCGATTCGCCCAAGCATCTGGCCTGGCGCCAGATCGCCAGGCTGGATACCGACATCGAGGCCAGGCTGATCACCAAGCAATTCGAAGGCGGCGCGGTCAGCGATTTGTCGATCGACTATGCGGCGCTACCGTATGGCATGCCGGTCGAAAGCAAGCTGTCGCGCATGACGCGCTGGATATTGGAAGCGGAAGCGCGCCAGCTGCCGTATGCCTTCCGTCTCGGCGACAGCTTTTACGCCGCCGCGCTGGGACCAGCGCACCAGCGCGCCTGCCTGCGCGCGCTGGCCTTGTATGAAGGGCAGACATGAAGCCAGCGCCGACCGCCGCCACCCTGCACCAGCTCAGGACCGAGCTTGAAAACAAGCCGCTGTTCCGTATCTCCAGCACGTATGTGAAGACGCTGCCGCGCGACAAGAGCGATACCCTGCTGCTGCTGGGCGCCTGCGGCATGGTGCTGCTGCCGCACTTCCTGCATTTGTCCTGGTGGATTTCTCTGATCTGCGGCGGCCTGCTGCTGTGGCGCGCATGGATCACCTTGCGCGGCCAGCGTTTGCCGCCGATGTGGCTGTTGCTGCCGCTGGCGGCCCTGATCATGGGTGCGGTTCGTCTGGACTACGGCAGCTGGTTCGGACGCGAGACCGGGGTCGCCATGCTGACGCTGCTGCTGACCTTCAAACTGCTGGAAATGCGCGCCCGCCGCGATCTGTTCGTGGCGCTGTTGCTGAGTTTCTTTTTATTGCTCACTACCTTCTTCTATTCGCAATCGATTTTATCTCTGCTCTGGATGATCGCCACACTGACGCTGCTGTTGACCGCGCAGCTATCATTCCAGTACACCGGCGACATGCCGCCGCTCAGGCAACGGCTGCGGCTGGGTGGCGTGATACTGGCCATGGCGCTGCCGTTGACGCTGATCTTGTTCCTGCTGTTTCCACGGATTCAGGGGCCGTTGTGGGGCTTGCCCGGCGATGCCCACGGCGGCCGTTCTGGTTTATCGGACAGCATGGCGCCGGGAAATCTCTCGCAACTGGCGTTATCCGACGACATCGCCTTCCGCGTCAAATTTGCAGAAACTGCGCCCGCCCCCGCCAAACGCTACTGGCGTGGCGTGGTCTTGAATGATTTCGACGGCCGCACCTGGACCGAGGGAAGGCGCAGCCGCGCGGCAGCCGATACGGCTGGTCACATGCAGCCTGTCGCTGCGCCCGCCCCCGGCGCAGAAACACACCAGCAAATCACGCTGGAACCGAACGGCCAGCGCTGGCTGTTTGCGCTGGAAACGCCGCAAGAGGCGCCGCTCCTGGATGGCGCCCGGACGCGGCTGACGGCCGATCACCAGATCCGCGCTCCGCGCAGCATCAATGAACGCGTGCGTTACGACGTCATATCCAACCTCGGCCCTGTGCCAGCAATCCAACTCACGGCAGACGACCAGCAGCAGATGCTGGCGCTACCGCCCGGATTTAATCCGCGGACCCGGGAATTTGCCGCCAGCCTGCGTAACACGTCAGCCAACGACACGGCGTTGGTGACCGCTGTACTGAGATTCTTCCGCCGCGAAAATTTCAGCTATACCCTGGAACCGCCGTTACTCGGCAAGAATAGCGTCGACGACTTCCTGTTTTCCAGCCGCGCCGGCTTTTGCGAACACTATTCCAGCTCCTTCGTGGTGCTGATGCGCGCCGCCGGGATTCCCGCACGCGTGGTGACCGGTTACCAGGGCGGTGAAATCAATCCGGTGGACGGCATGATGACGGTACGCCAGTCCGACGCCCACGCCTGGGCCGAGGTCTGGCTGCCACCACGCGGCTGGGTCAGGGTCGATCCTACCGCGGCAGTAGCGCCGAACCGGATCGAAACCCGGCTCGGCAACGTGCTGCCGCGCTCTTTCTTTGGCAACCTGCTGGATGCGGCCCCCGGCCAGAGCAATTGGTGGTCGGCATTGAACGATGGCGTCGCTCTGTTGCGCGCCAATTGGGAAGCGCTGGGCAATGGCTGGAACCAATGGGTGCTGAATTACACGCCGGCCCAACAGATGGGCTTCATGCATTGGCTGGGTTTTGACGACATGGACTGGCGCACCTTGAGTATCCTGATGCTGGCCATCGGCACAGTGGCGGTCGCCAGCGTCACGCTGCCTTTGCTACTGGCGCGCAGCAAGAGCAAGCCGCTCGATACGGTATACTCCGCGCTGTGCGCGCAGATGGCAAGGCGCGGCCTGGCGCGGAACAAGCATGAAGGTCCGGCGACTTACGGCCGCCGTCTGTGCGCCAGCGATTCGCCGCTGTCGCCTGCCGCCAAAATGGCGGTACAGCGCTTCATGGCATTGTACGAATCCCTTCAATATGGCGCCGAATCAGGGGCTGCATACGGGACTAGCCACAAGCTGCCGGCACCTTCAATTGCACAACTAAAATTACTGCTCTCTCAATGTCGATGAAATCCACTCTCCGTTTCCATACCGCCGCCCAGCTGTGCGCCTTGGCGTTGGCGATCGCCGCCAGTCCCAACTTGCTGGCGCAGCAAAGCACCGGCGGTAAAACCACCGCAGCCAAGGTCAGCGTGCGCAAGGCCATGAATAATGCCGACGACGGCGAGTTTGCCAATTTCGCCGACTGGAAAGAGGTGTCCGCGTTCATCGACCAGATGGTCGAGAAGCATGGTTTCGACCGCGCAGAACTGGTCACCATGTTCAACAAAGTGCGCTATATCGACAGCGCGATCCAGCTGATGAAGCCGGCGCCGGCCGGCAAGCCGAAAAACTGGGCCGCCTACCGTGCGCGCTTTGTGGAACCGGTGCGCATCCAGGCCGGCGTCGATTTCTGGAATACCTATGCCGACGCCTTGCGCCGCGCTGAAGCGCAATATGGCGTGCCGGCCGAAATCATCGTCGGCATCATCGGCGTTGAAACCGTGTATGGCCGCAACGTCGGCAGCTTCAGGGTGATGGACGCCATCACCACGCTGGCGTTCAACTATCCCGACACGCCGACACGCGAAGCGCGCATGGCCTTCTTCCGCGGTGAACTGGAAAGCACGCTGCTGTACGCCAGGGAATCAGGGATCGATCCATTCACCTTGCTGGGCTCCTATGCCGGCGCCATCGGCTGGCCGCAGTTCATGCCGAGCAGCATCCGCCAGTACGGCGTGGATTTTGACGGCAAGGGCCAGATCGATCTACGCAATTCGCCGATCGATGCGATTGGCAGCGTGGCTCATTACCTGGCCGAACACGGCTGGAAAACCGGCACGCCGATCGTGTTCCCGGTGACGTTGTCGACCGATACCAGCGCGGAAAACCGCTGGCAGGCATTTATCGGCCAAGGCCTGGAGGCCAAGTATTCACTGGACGAACTGACAGCAGCCGGCGTCGTGCCCGGCGTGGTGCTGCCAAACGACATGCGGTTCGGCCTGATCGACCTGCAGAATGGACAGAATCCTGCCGAGTATTGGATCGGCACCGATAATTTCTACGCCATCACGCAGTACAACCGCAGTTTCTTTTACGCGATGTCGGTAGTCGATCTGGGACGCGCGGTCAGGGTGGCGCGCGAACAATAATAACCGCGGTGGCAACAGTGGCAATAAGCCGTTATGGATTGCTGACCGTCAGTTCGACTTCGACGGTCTGGTCGTTGGCGGTGATCCAGATCTGCCCGTCCTGGATGGTGCACTGGAGTTGCATGTTGCGTTGGGCGAAGCCGGTCAGCGCCTCGCTGCTGGCGGCGGCGATATTGATGACCGTAAGGTTGCGCGCACGCGCCACCTTGCCGGCGATCTGGTTCCACCAGATATGGCTGGTGCTGCTGTAGCTGTACACGATCACCTGCGCCGCGCGGCCACAAGCCTTGAGGATGCGTTTTTCATCCGGCTGCCCGACTTCGATCCAGAGATCGATGGCGCCGGTCAGGTCCTTCGCCCATAAATCCGGCTCTTCGGCGTCCGACAACCCTTTGCCGAATACTAAGGCGGATGACCCGTGGCGGGCAAACGCCAGCAGGCGCACCATCATGCGCTCATCGGTTTCCGACGGATGACGGGCCAAGGTCAAGGCGTGTTCCTGATAATAATGACGGTCCATATCGGCAATTTGCAGATCGGCTTTGAAAATAGTTGCTTTAAGGGCCATAACGCCTATTGTTATATAAAGATGAATCAAACCCGGCGTGTCGCAGTCACGGGATCGGAAGAATAACCCGATTTTCCGGTACGGAAAACAAAATGACCGCCGCGACGGTTCGATAGCCAGGGCTTGATGCTGCGGCATTCGCCCTTATATGTGTTTAAATTTTGTGCAAACCTTACAATATAATCAATGAAAACTGCTCTCCCGCCAGCTGACAAGGCATTCTCCGACGAAGTAATTGCTCACACCAAAGTGTGGCTGGAGCGCGCCGTGATCGGGCTCAACCTGTGCCCGTTCGCCAAGGCTGTCTTTATCAAAGATCAGATCCGCTATGTCGTCAGCAGTGCGAAGACACCGGAAGAGCTGGTGGCCGACCTGATCAGGGAGCTGGAATTCTTGCAGGAAGCCAATCCGGAAAAGGTCGACACCACCTTGCTGATCCACCCTGACGTCCTGCGCAACTTCCTGGACTATAACGACTTCCTCGACGTCGCCGATGCCGCGGTCGAAGAACTCAATCTGGGGGGAGAGATCCAGGTGGCCAGCTTTCATCCCGAATATCAGTTCGCCGACACCGACATCGACGACATCAGCAACTACACCAATCGCGCGCCCTACCCGACTTTGCACCTGTTACGCGAAATCAGCGTTGAGCGCGCGGTCGATGCCTTCCCGGATGCATCGGAAATATTCAGCAAAAATATGCAAACCCTGCATCAGCTAGGATTGGACGGCTGGCAGAAAATAATGAGGGAGGGACAAAAACAAGCCTGAATTGGTGCTTTGCTTATTGTTTTATGTTGTAAAAATGGTATTTCTTGCAGTTTTTTACGGAAAGTTACTAAATAGTAATAGACATCGTAACAAGAAAATTTTAAATTGAGCTTGTGCAACTTATTTGTATATTTGGTCACTAAACAAAGTACCTTGTTTGTTACCAACCGAACGTACAACACGCTGTGCAATGTACCAAGCTGTATCAGTAGTCCCATGAAGAAATAAATAGGGAGTTTCTTTATGATAAAAATGTGCTCAAAATCAGTATAAAATACGGCAATTATAATTTTGCCAATAAAACTGGGAGGTGCACTTGGTAATAGTTTTGTACATATTGCACAACCACTTCCCATATATCAACTAGGATAAACGGAAACAATTGATTATGACTAACACTACCCCAGACGCACCAACCAGCAACAAACTTGATGAACAAGTGACCTATGATCCAAATCACTTGCTGGATTCGCTCATCGACAAGTTGCACTTGAAAAACGATGCGGCACTCTCGCGCTCACTCGAAGTGGCGCCACCGGTCATCAGCAAAATCCGCCACCGTCGTTTGCCGGTTGGCGCCTCGCTGCTGATTCGCATGCACGAAGTCAGCGACCTGACAATTCGTGAGTTGCGCGCCCTGATGGGTGATCGTCGCGAGAAATTCCGTATCAGTGACAAGCAGTTCAAGCCTAAGAGCAAGATCGAAGCCGAAAAGCTGAAGTAATCGGCATGTCGATTCCCTCCCTGTCTGGAGCGCTGCCTGCAGCTGCTTCAGGCAGGGAAAACGCCGGTAGATAGATAGCGGTCGCCGCGATCGCAGACGACGAACACGATCGTCGCGTTTTCTACTTGCTGTGAAATACGTAAAGCCACCTCGCAAGCACCCGCTGCAGATATTCCGCAGAAAATCCCCTCTTCACTCGCCAACCTGCGCGCCATATGCTCGGACGCCGCCTGGCTGACTGCTTCTGTCTGGTCAACTTTCGAATGGTCGAATATTTTCGGCAGATAAGCTTCCGGCCATTTGCGGATCCCTGGAATTTGCGAGCCGTCTTCCGGCTGCGCGCCGATAATGCGAATCGCCTGGTTCTGTTCTTTCAGGTAGGTGGAGACGCCCATGATAGTGCCGGTGGTGCCCATGGCGCTGACAAAATGGGTAATCCGCCCTTCGGTATCGCGCCAGATTTCCGGGCCGGTGGTTTCATAATGGGCCAGCGGATTATCCGGATTGGCAAACTGATCCAGGATCAGTCCCTGGCCATCCTTCTGCATTTTTTCAGCCAGGTCGCGCGCATATTCCATGCCGCCGGTTTTTGGCGTCAAGATAATCTTGGCGCCATAAGCCGCCATGCTCTGACGCCGTTCCTCGCTCAGGTTTTCCGGCATCAACAACACCATCTTGTAGCCGCGCATGGCCGCCACCATCGCCAGGGCGATGCCGGTATTGCCGCTGGTGGCCTCGATCAGCGTGTCGCCAGGTTTGATCTGACCACGCGTCTCCGCATGCTTGATCATCGACAATGCCGGCCGGTCTTTCACTGAACCGGCGGGATTATTGCCTTCCATCTTGCCCAGAATCACGTTATTGCGCTGTTCGGCATCGCTGCCGGGGATACGTTTGAGTTGAACCAGAGGGGTGTTGCCGATGGTGTCTTCGATAGTCAGGTAAGGCATATTTTGTGATCAGGCGTCTTGTGCAAAGAGCTCATTTTAATATGAGACTTTGCTACGCGTATGAAAGCCTGACAAAGCACAGCCGATAGCGCCGAATAACAATGCATCCTGCCGGAAAATGAAAAAGCCCCGAGAACCGCTGTGGGGCCGTACATACGCGATGATTGCACTGCGCGGCCGGATGGCCAGCCCGGCGCCGTTACTTGGGCTTGGCCGCCGTTTTGGCGGCTGCCTTGGCCGGTGGCGGCGCTGTATCGCCTTTGGCCTTGCCATTCACCTGCAAACCGCCTTGCGACAGTTTGAGCGCATTCTTTTCACCGATGCCTTTGACGCGGCTTTCAAAGTCGCCCCAGTCCTTGAAGTTGCCGCCTTTGGTGCGCTCATCGAGAATGCGCTTCGCCGTGGCTGCGCCGATGCCTTTGACTCCCTCCAGGCCCGCCAGGTCGCCTTTGTTGACGTCGACCTGGGCAAAACTGGCCGAAGCCATCAGCATGCAAGTTACCAGCAATAGTTTTTTAAGCATTTCGTCTATCTCCCATGATGTGGTGTGGCTGAAAAATCAATCAGACGCGAAAACGTCTAATTAATTATAGTCACGACAATGCGGAAAATTAGCTTTTAGACCACAAACGAGAATTTACTTAACCTAATAATTCTTCGCGGCTGACCGTCGCCGTACCAAGTTTGCCGACCACGATGCCGCCGGCGCGATTCGCCAATGCAACGGCGTCGGCAATCGGCAATCCCGCGCCGAGCATCAATGCCAGCGTCGCAATCACGGTGTCGCCGGCGCCAGAAACGTCATAGACCTCGCGCGCCATTGCCGGAAAGTGCGTGATTTCCTTTGCCGTATACAAGCTCATGCCTTCTTCCGAACGGGTCAGCAACAAGGCTTCGAGCTGCAGCGATTCGCGCAGATTTTGCGCTTTCACAGTCAATTCGTCTTCGTTCTTCCAGTTGCCGACGATGTGCTTCATCTCCGACTTGTTCGGCGTCAGGACGGTAGCCCCCGCATAGCGTGAAAAATCGTCGCCCTTGGGATCGACCAGGATGCATTTGCCGGCCTGCCTGGCAACGGCGATCATTTCCGCCACGTTGACCAGGCTGCCCTTGGCGTAATCGGACAGCACCACCACCGGATATTGCGGCAGCAAGGTATTGAAACGGGTCAGCTTGTCGCGCAGTACGGCATCGGTCGGCGCTTCTTCGAAATCGATGCGCAGCAATTGCTGCTGGCGGCCGATCACGCGCAGCTTGATGATGGTGGAGATGCTCGGATCGCGGGTCAGGAAGCTGTCGACGCCCATTTCTTCCAGCATGCAGTCGACGGTGTCGCCGGCTTCATCCTGGCCGACCACGCCGAGCAAACCCGAGCTGCCGCCCAGGGTAGCGATATTGCGCGCGACGTTGGCGGCGCCGCCCAGCCGCTCTTCGCGCTTTTCCACGCGCACGATCGGCACCGGCGCCTCAGGCGAAATACGGCTGACCTCGCCAAACCAGTAACGGTCCAGCATCACGTCGCCGACCACCAGAATCTGCACGTGCTTGAAAGAAGCCGGCAGCGTATAGCTTTGCTTGGTCATGATCTTATCCACACGCCTTAATGACGCACCAGCGCCGAACGGCCAATGCCGTGATATTCGAAGCCCAGCTCGCCCATCACCTCGGGCTCATACAAGTTGCGGCCGTCGAACACGATTGGCGCCTTGAGTAGTGTTTTGACCTGGTCAAAATCGGGACTGCGGAACGTCTTCCACTCCGTCACAATCACCAAGGCATCCGCATTTTTCAGCGCATCGGTCTGGTTGTCGCAAAAGCGGATGCGTTCAAATGCGCCGGGCGTAGCCGCAAAATCCAGCGCCAGCACACGCTTGGCTTCCGCCATGGCTACCGGATCATGCACCGCCACGGTGGCGCCACGCGCGATCAGTTCGCCCAACAGCACGCGCGACGAGGCTTCGCGCATATCGTCGGTATTCGGCTTGAACGCCAGGCCCCACAAGGCAAAATGCTTGCCGCTCAGATCGGCGCCGAAACGCTCGCTGATTTTTTGTCCCAGCACGTGCTTCTGATTATTGTTGACTTGTTCTACCGCGCGCAGAATATGCAGTTCCTGGCCGTAGGCGCGTGCAGTGCGTTCCAGCGCCTGCACATCCTTGGGGAAACAGGAGCCGCCATAGCCGCAGCCGGCGTACAGGAAGCTGTAGCCGATACGCGGGTCGGAACCGATGCCATGGCGTACCGCTTCGATGTCCGCGCCCACTTTATCGGCCAGGTTGGCCAGTTCATTCATGAACGAGATGCGGGTCGCCAGCATCGCATTCGCTGCGTATTTGGTGAATTCGGCGGAGCGCACATCCATCCAGAACGTGCGTTCGTGATTGCGGTTGAACGGCAGGTACAGCTGCTTCATCAGCGCTTGCGCCTGCTGGCCGGAGGCGCTCTCGTCGCAGCCGATGACGATGCGGTCGGGCCGCATGAAGTCTTCCACTGCGGCGCCTTCTTTGAGGAACTCCGGATTGGAAACGACGGAAAACCGGATCGCAGCGCCAGCGGGCTGGCGTGCATCCAGCTCTTGCTGGATCGCTGCGGCGACCCGGTCGGCGGTGCCCACCGGCACGGTCGATTTGTCGACGATGACCTTGAAGCAGGTCATGTACTTGCCGATGTTGCGGGCCGCGGCCAATACGTATTGCAAGTCGGCCGAGCCGTCTTCATCCGGCGGCGTGCCGACCGCAATGAATTGCACCTGGCCATGGGCCACGCTGGCGGCAATGTCGGTAGAGAAATGCAAGCGTCCGGCAGCGCGGTTGCGGCTGACGATTTCGGCCAGGCCGGGCTCATGGATAGGAATGCCGCCGCCGTTCAGCATGGCGATCTTGGCTTGATCGAGATCGAGACAAAACACGTCGTTGCCCAGCTCCGCCAGGCAAGCACCTGTGACCAAGCCGACATAGCCGGTACCGATAATAGTAATTTTCATGTTATTCCGTGAATGCGCTACGCTGCCGCCATGGGTATGGCAGGCCAGCAGCGGGTTAAACTAAACTCAATTCATTACGTTCAATTCTTCAGTACGGCGCGGCGGATAGGTTTCCCAGCGGCTGCAGCCGGGGCACTGCCAATAGAATTGGCGCGCCTTGAAGCCGCAGTGGCTGCATTGGTAGCGCGCCAGCTTCTGGGTATAGCCATGCACCAGATTCTTTACCACCGACAGCTCTGAATGCATTTCCGGCGCCACCTTCATCAGGCGCGCTTCCAGCAACTTATCCAGGCCCAGCAAGGTCGGCGTGCGCCGCAGCTCATCGCCCACCAGCTGATTGGTGGCTTCGACGCCATCCAGCTCAAGCACTGCTTTGAACACGACTTCCAGCAAGTCGATGGAGGAGGCTTCGGCGAGATAGGAACGCAGCAGATTGACGCCTTCGTGCGGCCGGCCGACGGCGCGATAGCCATCCATCAGGCGTTGCGCCACCAACGCCACATGCGGCACGCTTTGCTGCTCGACCCGGCGCCATGCCTGCAAGGCGGCTTCGACGTCACCCTGCGCCAGATGGACGTCGCCCAGCAACATGGTGGCGCGCACGCTGTTGCGGTCGTTGCCCAGCGCTTTTTCCAGCAAGGACCTGGCTTCCTCGGGATGGCCGTCGACCAATTCGTCCTGCGCCAGCTCGCAATAGAACTGGGCGATCTCTTTTTGCCTGCCGCCGGCCCCCGATTGCTGCAAGGTCTGGGCCGCTTCGATGGCGCGCTGCCATTCTTTCTCGCGCTGATAAATTTCCAGTAGAGCGCGGCCGGCCTGGGCGCCGTACTGGCTGCCGGCCAGCAAGTGGAAGCTCTCTTCAGCGCGGTCCAGCAGACCGGCTTTCAGGTAATCCTGGCCCAGTTCATATTGCGCATGCAGGCGATGTTCTTGCGCCAGGTCGGGTCGCGCCAACAAGTTCTGGTGGACCCGGATCGCGCGTTCGGTTTCGCCACGGCGGCGGAACAAATTGCCCAGCGCGAAATGCAGCTCGGCGGTTTCCGGATCCAGCTTGACGATTTCGATGAAGGCATCGATGGCCTTGTCCGGCTGCTCGTTGAGCAGAAAATTCAAACCCTTGAAATAACCGCGAGGCAAACTGCGTGATTCGGATATCAGTTGATTGATATCGACTCGCGCGGCAATCCAGCCAAGTCCAAAAAAGACCGGGATGCCGAGTAACCACCAAATTTCAAATTCCATACGGACTGTGCTTTATGCGTGACCGGGATCTTCGCAAAGACCCGGTGTGAAAATGCCGGCAAATTGATTTACCGCCGCAATCGCGGCGGCTCACCCAATTTGATACTAAGACCCCGCCAGGAAATAAGTTGGACATTTGTGCTGGCCGTAGCTGGCGCGCTGCTGCGTTGCCCACCGCTTGCAGTGCTCGCACTGCGGCGCATCGAGCGCCTTGCTTCGCATCCAGCTACGTCCGCCCAAATGCCCAACTTATTTCCTGACGGACTCTAAGCGGCATTATATATTCTTGATGCTGTCCGGTTGCGGTGCTTGTGACTCTGCCAGGCGTTGCGCTTCCTGCTCTTTTTGCAAGTTGGTCAGGGCTTTTTTTGTTTTTGATGCGTTGCGGCGGTGACGGAACACCGATGGCGCCATCGCCAGTACGCCAAGAATCGCGCCGAAGATGAAGAAACCCAGCAGGAACAGCACCAGCGGCCCTTGCATGGTCGTGCCGGGGAAGAACTGGAGATCGACGTTGCCTTTGTTCTGCAGGGCGAATCCGAAAAATACAAGAAACAGCAGGATCGAAAGAATTCGGGAAATGATTTTCATGATGCCTTTTCGTGTGATTGGGTAATGGTGGCTAACTTAAGCGACGCAAACTTGCAGCCGCTTGGTTTTATTATTGCCATTTTTGCAAATCCGCACTGAATACACAAACAATATTACTTTAAATGATGCGAAATTGTACGTGAAAAAAAACGGCATCCGTAGATGCCGTTTCGATTTTGCTCGCGCGTAAATATAACTCCGCCTTTACAACTCAGTCTTCTTGAATCGGTTGCCCGACCATCGCGTCGACTCGTTCGCGCAATTCCTTGCCTGGCTTGAAATGCGGCACCCGTTTTTCGGGCACCATCACTTTGTCGCCGGACTTGGGATTGCGCCCGATCCGCGGTGGCCGCCGATTCAGCGCAAAACTGCCGAATCCACGAATCTCGATACGCTGGCCGGTTGCCAAAGCATCCGCCATTGCATCGAGTATGGTTTTCACCGCGTAATCCGCATCCTTGGCTACCAGTTGCGGATAACGCTCGGCCAAGCGGGCAATCAGCTCCGACTTTGTCATTAGCTTTACTCGCTCAGTTAAATCTCAGTTAAATATACTTGCTGCTTAGTTCTTGTTGTCCAGCTTGGCCTTCAACAGCGCGCCCAGGCTAGTCGTACCGGAAGCGGCATTGGAGTCCGAAGCCGAGGACAACTTCTGCATTGCTTCCTGGGTTTCAACATTGTCTTTCGCCTTGATCGACAGCTGGATGCTGCGAGCCTTGCGGTCGATGTTGATGACCATGGTTTCGATGGTATCGCCAACCTTCAGGTGCGTACCGGCATCTTCCACGCGATCGCGGGAGATTTCGGAAGCGCGCAGGTAGCCTTCGACTTCATCCGACAACTGGATCACTGCGCCCTTAGGCTCGACCGACTTGACTGTACCGGAAACCAGTGCGCCCTTGTCGTTCATTGCAGCGAAATTGTTGAATGGATCGCCTTCCAGTTGCTTGACGCCCAGGGAAACGCGCTCACGCTCAACGTCGATTGCCAGAACGATGGCTTCCAGCTCGTCGCCCTTCTTGAAGCGACGAACGGCTTCTTCGCCGGTTTCAGTCCAGGACAGATCCGACAGATGCACCAGACCGTCGATGTTACCGGCCAGGCCGATGAACACGCCGAAGTCGGTGATCGATTTGATCGCGCCCTTGACCTTGTCGCCCTTTTTATGGGTAACAGCGAAATCGTCCCAAGGATTAGCCTTGCATTGCTTCATGCCCAGGCTGATACGGCGGCGGTCTTCGTCGATTTCCAGAACCATGACTTCAACTTCATCGCCCAATTGAACGACTTTGTTTGGCGCCACGTTCTTGTTGGTCCAATCCATTTCGGAAACGTGAACCAGGCCTTCGATACCTTGTTCGACTTCAACGAATGCGCCGTAGTCGGTGAGGTTGGTGACTTTACCGAACAGACGCGTGCTTTGCGGGTAACGACGTGACAGACCGGTCCAAGGATCGTCGCCCAGTTGCTTGACGCCCAGGGAAACGCGATTCTTTTCTTGATCGTACTTGAGGACCTTGGCAGTGATCTCTTGACCGACTGTGAGCACTTCCGAAGGATGACGCACACGACGCCATGCCAGATCGGTGATGTGCAACAGACCGTCGATGCCGCCCAGATCCACGAATGCGCCATAGTCGGTGATGTTCTTGACGACGCCGGTAACGATGGTGCCTTCTTTCAGGGTTTCCATCAGCTTTTGGCGCTCTTCGCCCATCGAAGCTTCGATAACCGCGCGACGCGACAACACGACGTTGTTACGCTTGCGATCGAGCTTGATGACCTTGAATTCCATGGTCTTGCCTTCGAACGGCGTAGTGTCCTTGACCGGACGGGTATCGACCAGCGAACCCGGCAGGAAGGCACGGATGCCGTTGGTCAGAACGGTCAGGCCGCCCTTGACCTTGCCATTGACAGTACCGGTAACGATCTCGCCGGACTCCATCGCTTTTTCCAGCGAGAGCCACGATGCCAGACGCTTGGCCTTGTCGCGCGACAGGATGGTATCGCCGAAACCATTTTCCAGCGATTCGATCGCGACGGAAATGAAATCGCCGACAGCGACTTCGAGTTCGCCGTTGTCATTTTTAAATTCTTCGATTGGAATGAAGGCTTCGGACTTGAGGCCTGCGTTGACGATAACAAAGTTATGGTCAAGGCGCACGACTTCAGCAGAAATCACTTCACCAGAACGCATGTCTTGACGTGACAGCGATTCTTCAAACAGCGCGGCAAAATCAGCGGCGGCGCCGGAGGTATTGGACAGAACAGTGATGGACATAGTTTTGACTAGTTGACAGTATTGCCGCCTTATCTATGCAAAGTACTTAAAAAATCACTTGCTGCAGTACTTACTTACTAAGATGCGGTCAATATCGGGTTAGGTTTTTCAACGTCCGGTCAGACTTTGCGTCAGGCCGGACACCAAGGTACTGCAAAAAAACAACAAATAATGTTACTGCTTGAGGCTAAAACACTGACTTCTCAACTTATTTCTCATTCAGGACGGCTTGGCAGCGGCATACCAGCTGAGCACTTGTTCGACCGCTTCGTCAGCAGTCATTGCAGAAGTATCCAGCAGATGCGCCCCTTCCGCGGCCTTTAACGGCGCCGAGCTGCGGCTGCTATCGCGCGCATCACGCTCCGTCAAATCCTTTGAGAGGTCTTCCATATTAGCAGAAAAACCCTTGTCAATCAATTGCTTATAGCGCCGTTGGGCCCGGGCCTCGACGCTGGCGGTCAAAAATACTTTTAACCCGGCATGGGGGAAGATCACGGTGCCCATGTCGCGGCCGTCGGCGACCAGGCCCGGTTGTTGTCTAAAACTTAATTGCAGGCCGTACAGGGCTTGCCGAACAGTTGGTATTGCAGCAATTTTTGAAGCCATATTTCCTACTTCTTCGGCCCGGATATCGTTGGAGACGTCTTCGTTCGCCAGGAAAATGTGGGCGCCGTTGAAATGGCAATGCAGGTGTTCTGCGGCCTTGGCCAGGGCGTGCTCGTCATCCAGCGCGGTGTTGCGGCGTAATACGGACAAGGCGGTCAGGCGATACAGCGCACCGGAATCGAGATAGTGGAAACCCAGGCGCTGCGCCACCTTCTGCGCAACGGTGCCTTTGCCGGATGCCGTTGGGCCATCGATGGTGATGACGGGGATGTGGGAATTAGGCATAAAAATACTCGATTATTATTAAACTGGATGCATTGTCGCTGGTTCAGCAACAAATATTACTCTGACAAGGGCGCGAAAATTACCTGCAAATCATCCTGCGTCAGGCCGACATTCTGGGTTTCATCTCCCTCCGGCGACAACATTGCCTGCGCCAGGTCGGCTTTCTTTTGCTGCAGCAGCTGGATGCTTTCTTCTACCGTGCCCTTGGCGATCAGCTTATAGACAAACACCGGCTTGTCCTGGCCGATACGCCAGGCGCGGTCGGTGGCCTGGCTTTCGGCGGCGGGATTCCACCACGGGTCGTAGTGAATCACGGTGTCCGCCGCGGTCAGGTTCAAGCCGACGCCGCCGGCCTTGAGACTGATCAGGAATACCGGCACTTCGCCATCCTGGAATTTGCGCACTGCCTCGGCCCGGTCTTGCGTCGCGCCGGTCAGCATCGTATAGCCGATATCGCGCTCGCGCAGTTCTTCGGCGATCAGCGCCAGCATACTGGTAAATTGCGAGAACACCAGAATCCGCCGGTCTTCCTGACGCAGTTCGTCGACCATTTCCAGCAATTCCTGCAATTTGGCGGACGGCATTTCAGCCTGCGCCGCCTCGGCTTCCGGCTGGTCGGTCTTGAGCAAGCGCGGATCGCAGCAAGCCTGGCGCAATTTCAACAACGCCTCGAGGATCACGATATGGCTACGCGCCACGCCTTTCTTGGCGATCTCTTCGCGCACCTTCTTATCCATCACCAGGCGTACGTTTTCGTAAAGATCGCGCTGCGCCCCGGTCAAGGTCACGCTGCGCAGCATCTCGGTCTTTGGCGGCAATTCCTTGGCCACCTTGTCTTTGGTCCGGCGCAGCAGGAATGGCTTGATGCGGCGGCTTAACAGCCCGCGGCGGGTAGCGTCGCCCTGCTTTTCAATCGGCTGGCGGAAATCGCGGTTGAAGGATTTTTCATCGCCCAGCAAACCCGGCAGCAGGAAATGAAACTGCGCCCACAGCTCGCCCAGATGGTTTTCCACCGGCGTGCCGGTAAGACACAAGCGATGCCGCGCATTCAGCATGGCCGCGCTTTGCGCCACCTTGGAGCGCGGATTCTTGATGTAATGCGCTTCATCCAGGATCAGCAAGTGAAAAGCATGCTCGCGCCAGCGCTCTTCATCGCGCGGCAACAAGGCATAGGTGGTCAGCACCAGATCGCAATCTGCGATCTGCTCGAACTGCTCCAGCCGTTGCTTCCCTTGCAGCACCAGCACCCGCAGATCGGGCGCAAAGCGTGCGGCTTCCTGCTGCCAGTTATCCATCAGACTGGTAGGTGCGATCACCAGCGCCGGCGCGGTCAGGCGGCCGCTTTGCTTCTCGATCAGGATATGCGCCAGGGTCTGTACAGTCTTGCCCAGGCCCATATCGTCGGCCAGAATGCCGGCCAGGTCGTATTCGCGCAGGAATTGCATCCACGCCACCCCTTGCAGCTGGTAGTCGCGCAGCGTGGCTTGCAAACCGGGCGGCGCCGACACTTGCTTGATGCCGCCAAAGGTGTGCAGCTTTTGCCCCATGCTGCGCAGGCGGTCGCCGCCTATCCAGCGTAGCTTGTTGCCGGCGTCCAGCTCGGCCAGACGCGCCGCATCGAGCGCCGACAAGCGCACCGGGCCGTCTGGTTTTTCAGTGAAATACAGCTCGCCCAAGGTATTCAGGATCGGCTTGATGCGGCCCCAGGGCATGGCGACATGCACGCCATCGGCCAAACGCACCAGCAATTCATCCTGGTCGTCGCGCAGGGCCATGGTGCGCGGATCGAAATCCTGCGGCGCCTGGCGAATCAAATCAACCAGCAGCGGCAGCAGCGATACGCGCTGGTGATTGACCACGATGCCCATTTGCAGGTCAAAGCCGCCGCCAGCGTCATCGGCTGCTTCGTCAACCTCCGCATACCAATCCTCTACCTCGGCCACATCGAAACGGTACTCGGCGCGCTTGTCGATCTGCCAGCCTTGCGCTATCAACTGCGGCAATCCTTGTTTGGCAAAGCGCAGCCACGCAGACTGGTCCGGCAGCATGAACATGCCCGGCATCATGGCCAGCGGATGTTGCGTACCCTCCAGCGCTTGCATGCCCAGCGCCAGCAGAGTCTGCTGCAAGGCCGTTTCTGCGGCCCGATCACGCATGATCTGTTCGATCCCGGCCGCTGTGTTGCGGCTCAGCGACGGGGTGAATTGGGCGGAGGCGATGGCGTCGTCATAACGAAAATGCAGCTCGGCGAAATCTTGCATCAGCGGATTGCTGACACTGGGGAGATTACCCAGCACCAGCAATGGCTGCGGCGCGATATCCCGGCGCACGGTTTGCGCCACCTGCGGCGGGAACGGGATCACATCAGTCAAACCTTGCGTCAGCAATTGCTGGGCGACAGCTAGCCGGTCATCCGGATCCAGCATGGGCGCCTGGATCACCAGGTCGTTGAGCGCCTTGCTGGAAATCCGGCTATCGCGATGCGAAAGCAGCAGCTCGCCACAAGAGAGATTGTCGATATACCAAGGCGGCTCGGTAGGCAGCATGTAATCGAGGCTTTTGCGCGCCTGCTTCGAAGCTGCGGTTGCAGTTGCGGCAGCCTCGATTGCCGTTTCAAATTGCCAGCCCAGCTGCCAGAGATCGCGCGCTGCATCACGGCCGTCATCCGGCGCTTCGTGCCAGGCCAGGCTGGCGCGGCGCGGCGGCGCCAGTTGCAAAGGATAGGCGGTGCCCTTCACCAGGTCGGACAGGGAATTCGCCCACAGCAAGCGCTGTTGCTGCAGCAGCGCACGCAACAATTGCGCACCTAGTTGACCGCTCAACTCACAGGCGGCGTGCTGCGCATGGTTGCCATCGTTCTGGGCCACGAACAAGCCGATCAGATCACGGTCTTCCGGGCGCAAGAACACGGTCGGGTCGGCCAGCAGGCGCGGCACGTCGGTAACTGGTTGGGCGGATAGAAACTGGCCGTTCGGCCGCGGCTGCGCCTTGCATAAATGCAGCACCGCCTTCTTGCCATTGTAGGCGGCAGAGAGGACGAAAACCACCTGATGCGTGGCGACTTTCTGGCGCAAGCCGGTCTGCGGCGGGGTCGATGCAGCGCCCGCGATTTCACTCTGGACCCGGGTCAGCCAGGCTTCCATCGGACGCGCCAGCGGTTGCGGCGAAATCGCTTTGGCAACCGGCTTGGGGATCGGTTTGGTGACGATCACGGCAGGCTCCTGCGCGCGTAATCTGTCAGTGGCAATCGTGATCTGGTCGGAGGAAGGACGCTGCAGATACTCGATCAGCGCCGCCGCCACATGCTTGCAGTTGGAGCCGACAGGGCAAGAACAGACGCTATCGATATCCGGCGCATCGCGGAATACCGACAGCGTTATTTCCTGCTGGTAGACGTTGCTGCCGCTGCCCCGGACGATGGCGTTGAGGACGTCGCCATCCTGCTCGACCGCCAGCACACGCCGCTGGCGCACGTATTCCTGGCCGCGATCAAAGGTTGCCTGATGCAACACGTCGCGCACGTCGGCAAGTGTCAGATTCATGCGCGGCCTGTCAAGTTACAATAATTTCTGCTCGGCGATTTGCGCGAACACGGTGAAATAATCCGGGAAGGTCTTGGCGACGCATTGCGGGTCGTTGATGCGCACCGTGGTGCCGCGCCGCGCCGCGCCATCCAACGCGGCCAGTGAAAAACACATGGCCACGCGATGGTCGTCATAGGTGTCGATGGTCGCTGGCTGCAACTGCGCCGGTGGCGTCACGCGCAGGTAATCGCTGCCCTCTTCGATGGTCGCGCCGAGCTTGCGCAACTCGGTCGCCATGGCGCTCAGGCGGTCGGTTTCCTTGACCCGCCAGCTAGCGATATTGCGCAAGGTGCTGGTGCCTTCGGCATACAGCGCGGTAATCGCAATCGTCATGGCGGCGTCGGGAATATGGTTGAAATCGGCATCGATGGCCTTCAACGCGCCCGTCGAGGAAACCTCGATCCAGTTATCGCCCATGGTGATGCTGGCGCCCATCTGCTCCAGCGCTTCGACAAACCGCACATCGCCTTGGATGCTGTCCTTGCCGACGCCTTCGACGCGGAACGGGCCACCGGTAATCGCCCCGGCTGCCAGGAAATACGATGCGGTCGAGGCATCGCCTTCGACGTGGATCGCCTTCGGGCTTTGGTATTGCGCGCCGGCGGCCACGGTAAACGACTGCCAGCCATCGCGCGCGACTGTCACGCCGAAGCGCTGCATCAGGTTGAGGGTGATTTCAATGTAAGGCTTGGAAATCAGTTCGCCGATGACTTCTATCGTCACTGCGTCATTCTTCGCCATCAATGGCGCCGCCATCAGCAGCGCCGTCAGGAACTGGCTGGAGACGTTGCCGCGCACCTGGATACGCTGGCTATGCAGCTGGCCACGCTGGATATGCAAGGGCGGGAAGCCGGCAACACCGGTATAAGCAATCCGCGTACCAACCGCATTCAAGGCATCGACCAGGTCGCCGATAGGCCGTTCATGCATGCGCGCCACGCCGTGCACGGTGTAGTCGCCGCCCATAGCCGCCAGCGCCGCCGTCAGCGGACGGATCGCAGTGCCGGCGTTGCCCATGAACAGATCGGCCTGATGTATCGGGAAGCTGCCACCGCTGCCATGTACCGTATAGGTCTGCGTGCCTTCAGCTTGTTCCCAAACCACACCCAATTGCTTGAGCGCCATCAACATCACCAGAGTATCGTCGGACGCCAGCAAGTCATGAATTTGCGTCGTGCCATTGGCCAGCGCCGCCAGCAGCAAGGTGCGGTTGGAAATGCTCTTGGAGCCCGGCAGCCGAACCGAACCGTGTACTTGCGCCACAGGATGCAAATCGATGTATTCGGGATAAGTCTGCTTGCGTTGAGTAGTCATTAGTCGCCACCTTCCTTGTTCTGTTGTTCCGCTGCCTCGATGGCGCTGATCCAGTTGTGTCTTGCCTGTTGTGCGTTGCTGTAGATCGCTTCCAGCGCCGGGCCGTCGCCGGCCGCCAGCAAGCCGCGCAGGCGCATCAGTTGCAGCAGGTAGGCATCCAGTTCGCCCAGCAAGGCGCTCTGGTTTGCCAGCGATATATCGCGCCACATCTCCGGCGATGAGCCGGCGATACGGGTGAAATCGCGAAAGCCGCTGGCCGCGTATTGAAACAGCGATGCCGCGTGCGGCTTGTTAGCAATGTCGTCGACCAGCGCATAGGCCAGCACATGCGGCAAATGGCTGACCGCGGCAAACACCGCATCGTGTTGCTGCGCCGAGAGACGGTGAATCAATGCGCCGCATTGCTGCCATGCGGCTGCGACGCGGGCCACATCCGCTTCGGTATTTTCCGGCAGCGGCGCCAGCACCACTTTCTTGCCGACATACAGTTCGGCCAGTGCCGCTTCAGGGCCATTCTGTTCGCGGCCGGCGATCGGATGTCCCGGTACGAATTGACCAACCTTGTCGCCCAGCGCTGCACGCGCGGCCAGCGCCACGTCCGACTTGGTGCTGCCGGCGTCGGTGACGATGGTGCCGGCTTGCAGATGCGGCGCGATGCTGACCAGGATGGCGCCCGTCTGCGCCACCGGCGCGGCGATCAAGATCAGGTCGGCGCCAGTCACAGCATCAGCCACATTGGCGGCGATAACGTCGATAATTCCCAATTCGCGGGCGCGCTGCAACGTCGATTGCTGACGACCGACGCCGACAATCTGCTCTACCGCACCGGCCTTTTTCAAAGCCAGGGCAAACGAACCACCGATCAGTCCGACTCCAAAAATAGTGATTTTCTTGAACACGAGTGTTGCTTTAATAAAGATTGATCGAAACCGCCGTTCAGGCCAGCAGTTTTTTCAGGGCGTCGATAAATGCCGCGTTTTCATTTGGCAGGCCGACGGTGACGCGCAACCATTGCGGCAGGCCATAGTTTCCGACCGGCCGCACAATGATCCCCTGCTTCAGCAACGCCAGATTGACGCGCGCGCCGGCGCCATCGTCGCCACCCACCTTGACCATGACAAAGTTACCGAATGACGGCACGTATTCCAAACCCAGCTCATCGAAAATTTTGGTCAATTGCAGATAACCGTCGCGATTCAGCTGCGCGCTGCGCTGCAGGAATTCGGTATCGTTCAAGGCTGCCACCGCAGCGGCTTGCGCCAGCGAGTTGACATTGAACGGCTGGCGGATCCGGTTCAGCAAATCGGTGATCGCCGGTTGCGCGATGCCGAAACCAATACGCAGGCCGGCCAGGCCGTAGGCCTTGGACATGGTGCGCGACACCAGCAGGTTCGGATATTTGCGCACCCAGGAAATCGACTCGTATTGCAGCTCTGGCGGCAGGTATTCGTTATAGGCTTCATCCAGCACCACGACGATGTGCGGCGGTACGCGCGCCAGGAAAGCTTCCAGTTCGGCGGCCGGAACAAAGCTGCCGGTTGGATTATTCGGGTTGGCGATAAAGATCAGCTTGGTATCGTCGGTGATCGCATTGGCCATCGCTTCCAGATCGTGGCCGTAGTCCTTGGCTTTGACCACGATGGCGCGCGCGCCCACTGCCTGCGTCGCCAGGGCGTACACGACGAACGAGTATTGCGCATACATGGCGGCTTGCCCGGCCTGGACGAAAGCGTGGGTCGCCAGTTCCAGGATATCGTTGCTGCCGTTGCCGAGCGTGATCCATTCCGCCGGCACGTTGTACTTGGCGGTAATCGCAGCCTTCAATTCGAAGCCGTTGGCGTCCGGATAACGGCCGATATCGGCGACCGCCTTCTGCATCGCCAGCCTGGCGGATTCCGGCATGCCCAGCGGATTTTCATTGGAGGCCAGCTTGATGATCTTGGCTTCGTCCAGGCCGAACTCGCGCGCGACCTCGGCAATCGGCTTGCCGCCTTGATACGGGGCGATAGCGCGTACATACTCTGGACCAAATTTAATCGACATTGTCTGCTTTCAGAACGAAATATAAGAGGTAACTATGTGAAATAATTCACTGGATGTAGATCAGGCCGGTTTAAAAACTGCGCGGATAGGAGCCCAGCAACTTGTAGAAGGCGGCGTTCTGCTGCAATTCCTCCAGCGCCTTGGCGACCTGCTCATCGGCGCAATGGCCTTCGACGTCGACATAGAAATAGTATTCCCATGCGCCCATGCGCGCCGGCCGCGATTCAAAGCGCGTCATCGACACACCATGCTTGGCGAGCGGCGCCAGCAGCTTGTACACCGCGCCGGCCTTGTTCGCCACGGACAGCACCAACGACGTCTGGTCCTTGCCGCTGGCGCCGTTTTTCAGGCGGCCAACCACGGCAAAGCGGGTGCGGTTGTGCGGGTCGTCCTGGATATTGGCGCTGACCACTTGCAGGTCGTACTTTTGCGCTGCCATTTCGCCGGCAATCGCCGCCACCGCGACATTCTCGCTGGCGATGCGGGCCGCTTCGGCATTCGACGCAACCGCTTGCCGTTCAATGTTCGGGTAATGCTGATTCAGCCAGGCATTGCACTGCGCCAGCGCTTGCGAGTGCGCACAAATGCGGGTGATGGCCGTCATCGTTCCTTCTTTGGTCATCAGGCTGTGATGCACCGGAATCGAGACTTCGCCGCTGATATTGAGCGTGGTTTGCAGCAGCAGATCGAGCGTACGGTTGATCACGCCTTCGGAAGAATTTTCGATAGGGGCGACACCGAAATCGGCGGTGCCGGCTTCCGTCGCGCGGAATACTTCGTCAATCGAAACGCATGGCAGACCCTCGACCGCATGGCCGAACTGCTGGTACACCGCTTGCTCGCTGAAGGTGCCGGCCGGGCCGAGATAGGCCACCGTGACGCGCTTTTCCAACGCGCGGCAAGCCGACATCACTTCACGGAAAATGGTCTGCACATCGGCGCCTTGCAGCGGGCCCGGATTACGTTCTGCGACCTTGAGCAAGACTTGCGCTTCGCGCTCAGGACGGAATACAGGCGCATTGGTTTCGGCTTTGACGTGGCCGACCTCTTGCGCGATTTGCGCGCGGCGATTCAGCAAAGCCAGGATTTCCGTATCGATCGCATCGATCTGCTGGCGCAGGGGGAGAAGTTTGTCTTCGCTCATGTTGGCTCTGTGGTTCTATTTATGGTTCGATCTGTAGTTCTATCACTGGTTCTGCTGCTGAGCGTGCCGCAAAGACGCACGCGACAGGCACGCTAACTGCCTAACCGCGCCGCTTTTCAAATTCCTTCAGATACGTCACCAGCGCCTGCACGCCTTCCAGGTGCATGGCGTTATAGATCGAAGCGCGCATGCCGCCCACTGATTTATGCCCCTTCAGTTGCAGCAAACCCTGTTCTTTCGCACCCACGAGAAACGCTTCATTCAAGGCTTCATCGGCAAGGAAGAAAGGCACGTTCATGCGCGAGCGGCAGCCGCTGGCGATCTTGGTGCGGTAGAAATCGGTGGAGTCCAGATAGTCGTACAACAATGCCGCCTTGGCGATATTCCGTTGCTCCATTGCGGCGACGCCGCCCTGCCGCTTGAGCCACTGGAACACCAGCCCGGCGATATAGATCGCATAGGTCGGTGGCGTGTTGTACATCGAATCATTGTCGGCGACGACTTTCCAGTTGAAGGCGGACGGACAGGCCGGCAAAGCATGGCCGAGCAAGTCTTCGCGCACTACCAACAGAGTCAAACCGGCCGGGCCGATATTCTTTTGCGCGCCACCGTAGATCACGCCATATTTGGAAACATCCACCACCCGCGACAGGATGTGCGAAGACATGTCGGCGACCAGCGGCGCATTATTGGTATCGGCAGCGACCTCGGGCGTGAAGTGATACTCGACACCGTCTATCGTTTCGTTGCTGCAGATATGTACATAGGCCGGATCTTTTGACAGCTGCCAGCTTTCACGTGCCGGAATTTGCGCGTAGTGGCTCTCTTCGGAAGACGCAGCAACATTGACATTGCCGTAGCGCCGCGCCTCTTTCAACGATTTGGTCGACCAGGAACCGGTGTTGATGTAATCGCTGGTCGCCGGCTGGGCTCTGCCGTTGCGGCCCAGCAGGTTGAGCGGGACGATCGCATTCTCGGCTATCGCACCGCCCTGCATGAACAACAGCTTGTAGTTATCCGGCACTCCCAGCAACTCACGGAAATCGTGCTGCGCGGCCGCCAGGATCGACATGAATTCCTTGCCGCGATGGCTCATTTCCATGACGGACATACCACTACCTTGCCAGTCCAGCATTTCGGCGGCAGCTTGCTGCAACACCTCTTTCGGTAACACGGCAGGACCTGGAGAAAAATTATAGATAGGCATGATGAATGTCGTCAGATAAAGAACCGGGATTGCAGAGACTACTTGAAAATACGGTGAAAACTGTGGTCCGGCAGATGGCGTTACCGTGTTGCTACGCTGATAAAACCAAAAACAATACGCGGCTCAGCCTGGCTGAGCCGCGTAATTTCCCTTACTCCGCCGATGTATCGGGAGCATCACCTGCTTCGGTGTTGCCGCCGGCTTCAACGTCCGCGCCAGTTGCATCTGCCGCGTCCGTAACATCAACTGCGTCAACTTCCGCATCGGACTCGACCACACGCTGCAAGCCGCTCAGCTTGGTGCCGTCTTCCACTGCGATCAGCGTCACGCCTTGGGTGGCGCGACCCATTTCGCGGATCTCCGCAACCCGGGTGCGGATCAATACGCCACCAGTAGTGATCAGAATGATTTCATCACTAGGCTCAACCAGCGTCGCTGCGACCACCTTGCCGTTGCGCTCGCTGGTCTGGATTGCGATCATGCCCTTGGTGCCGCGGCCATGGCGGGTGTACTCGGTGATCGGAGTACGTTTGCCGAAGCCGTTTTCAGTCGCCGTCAGCACCGATTGCTGCTCGTTTTCCGCAACCAGCAAAGCGATGACCTGTTGTCCTTCTTCCAGGTTCATGCCGCGCACGCCACGTGCGGTGCGACCCATCGGACGCACATCGTTTTCGTCGAAGCGTACTGCCTTGCCGGAATCGGAGAACAGCATCACGTCATGCTGGCCATCGGTCAGCGCGGCGCCGATCAGGAAGTCGCCTTCATCCAGGTCGACCGCGATGATGCCGGCCTTGCGTGGATTGCTGAAGTCAGACAACGGCGTCTTCTTGACGGTACCGAGGCTGGTCGACATGAAGACGTAACGGTCTTCAGGGAACGTACGGTTGGCACCGGACAGCGGCAGCACCACTGTGATCTTCTCGCCATCCTGCAGCGGGAACATGTTGACGATCGGCTTGCCGCGCGAGTTGCGCGAGCCTTGCGGCACTTCCCATATCTTCAGCCAGTACATCCGGCCGCGATTGCTGAAGCACAAGATGTAGTCGTGCGTGTTACCGACGAACAGCTGGTCGATCCAATCGTCTTCCTTGGTCGCCATCGCTTGCTTGCCGCGGCCGCCGCGTTTTTGCGCGCGGTATTCCGAGACCGGCTGCGACTTCATGTAGCCGGTGTGTGACAAGGTCACCACCATGTCTTGCGGCGTAATCAGATCTTCAGTGCCCAGGTCGGTAGGATTCAGTTCGATCTGCGAACGACGCTCATCCTTGTTGCCGATGCCGTATTCGTTTTTAGCGGCAGTTAACTCATCAGTGATGATGATGGTGACGCGCTCCGGCTTGGCCAGGATATCCAGCAAGTCGGCGATCTGCGCCATCACGTCTTTGTATTCGTTGACGATCTTGTCTTGTTCCAGACCGGTCAAACGTTGCAAACGCATCTGCAAAATTTCCTGCGCCTGGTCGTCCGACAAGCGGTACATGCCGTCAGCTTGAATACCGTAATGCTTAGGCAGGTTTTCCGGACGGAAGGATTCGATGCCACCAATGTTTTCATCGCCGGTACGGACCAGCATTTCACGCACTACGGAAGAATCCCAAGAGCGCGCCATCAGTTCGGACTTCGCCACCGGCGGCGTCGGCGCAGCCTTGATCAGCGCGATGAAGTCATCGATGTTCGCCAATGCAACCGCCAGACCTTCCAGCACGTGGCCGCGTTCGCGCGCCTTGCGCAATTCAAACACGGTACGGCGCGTCACCACTTCACGCCGATGCGACAGGAAACATTCCAGCATCTGCTTCAGGTTAAGCAGCTTAGGCTGGCCATCCACCAGCGCCACCATGTTCATGCCGAAGGTGTCTTGCAACTGGGTTTGCTTGTACAGGTTGTTGAGCACCACTTCGGCCACTTCGCCGCGCTTGAGCTCGATCACCACGCGCATGCCGGACTTGTCCGATTCGTCGCGCAAGTCGGAAATGCCTTCCAGCTTCTTGTCGCGCACCAGTTCGGCGATACGCTCCAGCAGGGCTTTCTTGTTTACCTGGTACGGCAGTTCATCGATGATGATCGCGGTGCGGCCTTCGCGTCCGAATTCTTCGAAGTGGGTCTTGGCGCGCATCACCACGCGGCCACGGCCGGTGCGGTAACCATCGCGTACGCCGGAGACGCCGTAGATGATGCCGGCGGTCGGGAAGTCCGGCGCCGGGATGATTTCGATCAATTCGTCGATGGTGCAATCGGCATTCCGCAACACGTGCAAGGCGCCGTCGATCACTTCGGTAATATTGTGCGGAGGAATGTTGGTCGCCATACCCACCGCGATCCCGGACGAACCGTTGATCAGCAAGTTGGGAATACGCGTCGGCAATACCGACGGCTCTTTTTCCTTGCCATCGTAGTTGGGCACGAAATCGACGGTTTCCTTGTCCAGATCGGCCAGCAGTTCGCCGGCGATCTTGTCCAGGCGGCACTCGGTGTAACGCATCGCCGCCGCGCCGTCGCCGTCGATCGAGCCGAAGTTGCCCTGGCCGTCGACCAGCATGTAGCGCAGCGAAAACGGCTGCGCCATCCGCACCAGCGTGTCGTAGATCGAGGCGTCGCCGTGCGGGTGGTACTTACCCATGGTTTCACCGACCACGCGCGCGCATTTGACGAACGGGCGATTCCAGACATTGTTCATTTCATGCATCGCGAACAAGACCCGGCGGTGCACCGGCTTGAGGCCGTCGCGCACATCCGGCAGCGCACGGCCGACGATCACGCTCATGGCGTAATCGAGATAGCTCTTGCGCATTTCTTCTTCGAGGGAAATCGGGATTGTTTCTTTAGCGAATTGATCCATTTAGCGAGTCGACGAGTCTTTACTTGGGTTGATCAATATTATTAATTGCGGGACAGAATTTAAGAGCCACCGTAGCGTGGCGAATTACTCTGTCCTCAACTAACTAGCACCAGCGCTTAAAACTGAACACCCCGTTTTGCTCGGGAGACGGTTTAAAACGAAGGTATAACCGTGTGATTTTAGCACGCGAGAGTGGCAGTTCCGGCTTTTCAGGCAAGGCAGAGCGGCCGAAAACCTGCCGCCGCAAAAAAATATGTTTAAATGCCGCCTTGCCCGGCTTTTAGGAACTGTCCTATTCGTTCCTCGCCATTTCTATCAGGAAATAATTTATGCGTCATACCATTGCGCTGAGCCTGTTGTTAGGCTCGGCTTGCGGCTTTGCAGCCCACTCCAGCTTTGCTCAAACTACGGATATTCAAGCCGCCCCCGAAAAAAGTGCTTACCTGCAAGATGGCCGCGGCCCTGTGGTGCGCAGCCAGGATGGCTTGTGCTGGCGTTCCGGTTATTGGGATGCGAACGACGCGGTCGCCGGCTGCGATGGAGAACTGGTTTCGCCGGTCATGAAAGCGATTGCGCCGGCGCTGGCCGTTGCCCCGGCAATTGCCGGCGACCAACCTGCGGCGCCGGCTCTTATTGCCCAATGTGAATTCACTTTATCCAGCGATAGCATTTTCAGTTTCGGAAAAGCGATTCTGACCAAAGCCGCCAAACAAGATATTGATAAAAACACCATTGTGAAACTGGCCGATTGCGGCAGCGCCAAAGTCATCCTGGTAACCGGCTACACCGATCACCTTGGGACAGACAACTATAACCAGAAGTTATCGACACAGCGCGCCGCCAACGTCGCCAAGTACCTGAAAAGCAAAGGTGTGGGCAATAAAATAGAGACCGCCGGCGCCGGTGCGGCGGATCCAATAGTGACATGCAGCAACAAGCTAAACCGCCAGAAACGCCTCGCTTGCCTCAGCCCGAATCGCAGAGTCGTAATAAAAATACAATAAAATCAAAATAAAATAGATACTTTCCTTGCGCCGATGTAATATGTCGCCCGTGGTGATGTTTTCATAATGTTATGTTGTATGAAAACAACGAAGTAGGCAAAACGTGTGCTGGATCATTTGGCATCCTTCGCTAGCGCTTGAAGCCTGTGGCAGAATGGTGGTCAAGTTCATTGCGTGTGGTCAATCCCACACGTAACGGCCTGAACCACGTGGTACTATCCAATTTTTGATGTCGTATATTAGTTGCGCAGTTAATCTGCGGATATCTCAACCGAGAGGAGAAACATGAATAAATTAGCAAAACTCGTCTTCGCTGCGTCCGCAGTCGTCGCACTCTCTGCCTCCGCGCAGGAAATCAAAGATATCCAGGCCCCTACCCCAAACAGCGCCTATGTGCAAAGCTCGAACGGCGTGATCGCACGTGACCCGTACGGTCTGTGCTGGCATACCGGTTACTGGACACCGGCTGACTCGGTTCCAGGTTGCGACGGCGAAATCGCTCAAGCAGCTCCTGCTCCAATGGCACCAGCTCCAGCACCAGTCGTTCCGGCACCAGCTCCAGTATCGCAAAAGGTAACTTTCGCTGCTGACGCATTCTTCGACTTCGACAAAGCTGTCCTGAAGCCAGAAGGCAAAGCTAAGCTGGATGATCTGACATCGAAACTGGGCGCAATCAACCTGGAAGTCATCATCGCTGTCGGTCACACTGACTCGGTCGGTTCGGTTGCTTACAACCAGAAGCTGTCGGTTCGCCGTGCTGAAGCTGTCAAGGCATACCTGGTACACAAGGGTGTCGAAGCTAACCGTGTTTACACTGAAGGCAAGGGCAAGTCGCAACCGGTCGCTGATAACAAGACCGCTGCTGGCCGCGCTAAGAATCGTCGCGTTGAAATCGAAGTTGTTGGTACACGTACCAACTAATTGATTCAGACTCGATCAGAACCCCGCTTCGGCGGGGTTTTTTTTGCTTTGACTTTTCGTTTTGATTGTTGCAGCCCGTGCAGAGATCGTTTTTAATCAGACATCAAACCGCAAAAGCGCCGTTTCCAGCTATGATTCAACCTATGAACGCAGACCCATCAGAACTCAAAAAATTCAGCGACCTGGCCCACCGTTGGTGGGATCCGGAATCGGAATTCCGACCCTTGCACGAAATCAACCCTTTGCGCCTGGAATGGATCAATTCGCGCGCTTCACTGGCCGGCAAGAATGTGCTGGATATCGGTTGCGGCGGCGGCATCCTGGCCGAATCCATGGCCCGCAAAGGCGCCACCGTTACCGGTATCGACCTCTCCGACAAGGCGCTGAAAGTTGCCGACCTGCACAGCCTGGAATCAGGAATCCAGGTCCGTTACGAGAAAATCGCCGCCGAAGACATAGCCGTCCGCGAAGCCGACCAGTTCGATGTCGTGACCTGCATGGAAATGCTGGAGCACGTGCCTGATCCGGCATCCATCGTGCGCGCTTGCGCAGCGCTGGTAAAACCTGGCGGCCAAGTGTTTTTCTCGACCTTGAACCGCAACCTGAAAGCTTATCTGCAGGCAGTGCTGGCGGCTGAATACCTGTTGCGAATGTTGCCAAAAGGCACTCACGACTACGCCAAGTTCATCACGCCTTCCGAACTTGCGCAATTTGCCCGCAACGCCGGTCTGACGGTCGAAGACATGCGCGGCATGAGCTATAACCCGCTGACATTGATCTATTCACTCAATCAAGACACCAGCGTCAATTATCTGATGGCGTGCAGCAAGCACGCTTAAACCAGTCATCCTGCAGTCCTGCTCTGACCAACGCGGCTGCAAGGCGCATCCGCAGCTACCTGCGATACGCCGCTTTCTCGCACATCGCACTCTAGGAACCGACCATGCTCCTGCCAACGCCGCGCGCCATCCTGTTTGACCTCGATGGTACGCTTGCCGATACCGCCCCGGACCTGGCGGCGGCGCTCAACCGCCTGCGCAACGACCGCGGTTTGAGCAGCACTCCGTATGAACAATTGCGCCCCCACACTTCAGCCGGCGCGCGCGGCATGATAGGCGCTGCCTTCGGCCTCAAGCCGGGCGATCCGGACTATGAAGAATTGCGCGTCGGCTTCCTCGATCATTACGCCGCCGCGCTGGCGGTCGACAGCACCTTGTTCGACGGTATCTCCGCGCTACTGAAAGACTTGCGTCAGCGCCATCTGGGCTGGGGTGTGGTTACCAACAAGGCGGCCCGCTTCACCGATCCGCTGGTGTCGCAGATTGGCCTGGCAGACGCCGATTGCGTCATTTCCGGCGACACCACGGCCCACTCCAAACCGCACCCGGAACCCTTGCTGGAAGCCGCGCGCCGCCTCAATCTGCAGCCGCAAGAATGCTGGTATGTGGGCGACGACCTGCGCGATATCCAGGCCGGACGCGCGGCCGGCATGGCTACCGTCGCTGTCGCCTGGGGTTATTGCGGAGAGAGCGCACCGGACTCTTGGGAAGCGGATGCCCTGATCGCTACGCCGCACGAATTGCTGGCTTTGCTGCCTCAGCAGTAACTTTTTTGCGTAAATCAGGTCATATGCCTGCGCAGGCATATGACTTGTCGCGTAGCGACTTGCCTGAAACAGTTTCAAAGACTTTAATAAAATAACGAGCAATGATGTCTGGCGGTATATTGTGGACATGATTGCCTATAAGGAATAAAAATGGCAAACCTCCCTCGTCCTTCCTGGCTCCCACGTGCCGTCCGCTGGACCGGCATCACCATCGCCGTCGTGCTGGTATTGGCGTTGATCAGCTGGCTGGCAGTGCCGCCGGTAGCCAAACATCTGGTTGAACAACAGGTTGAAGCGCAGATAGGACGCAAGGCGACGGTCGGCAAAATCGCCTTCAATCCATTCACGCTGACGCTGACCGGCTCCGATTTCACGCTGTATGAACAAGACAAGACTACACCGGCCTTTTCCGCCAGCACGTTGCTGGTCAACGCCTCGTCGGCCTCGCTGTTCCGCCTGGCGCCGGTGCTGAATGAAGCCAAATTGGTCAATCCCAAGCTGCATATCGTGCGCACCAGCGCCGACGGCATCGGCCGCTATAATTTTTCCGATATCATCGACCGCATCCTGGCGATGCCCAAGAGCGATAAGCCTGCCTTGTTTTCGGTCTCCAATATCCAGCTCGAAAACGGCGCGGTCAAGTTCGACGACAAGGTCACCAACAAGCTGGTCGATATCGAGGCGCTGAATATCGGCCTGCCTTACGTCTCCAACTTCCCGAGCAAGGTCGATACCTTTGTCCAGCCGCATGTGTCGGCCAAGATCAACGGCACGCCGTTCGACCTCAAAGGACGCACCAAACCGTTCGCCGGCAGCCAGGAAACCTCGCTGGCGATCGATATCGACCAGCTGGATGTCGCCAGTTATGTCGCCTTCTCGCCGGTCGCCCTGCCGCTGGCGATCCAGAGCGCCAAACTCTCCACCAGACTCGACCTGACCTTCGTCCGCAACAAGGACAAACCCGAAGTCTTGCTGTCCGGCTGGCTGCAGCTGGCAAATCTTGCGCTGGCCGACAAGAACGCTGCACCGCTGCTAAAAGCCCAAACCATCAGCGCCCAGATCAACAAATTCAATGTCCTTAGCGGCGCAGCTGCGCTCGACCGGATCGAGATCCGGCAACCGGAAGTCTGGGTCAACCTGAACGCCAACGGCAGCCTGAACTGGGCCGCTCTGAGTACGCCGGCCGCCAAGCAGGAAATCGTCAAGGATGCGCCGAAAAAAGCGTCCGCAGCGCAGCCGCAAATGACGCTGGCGAAATTCATCATCAAGGACGGCACGGTGAACTGGCTGGATGCCGCCAATGCCTCGCCGGCGTTGAATCTGCAGGTCAAGAACGTGGCGCTGGATGCGAGCCACCTGTCGCTGGCGGCGGATGCCAAACCTGCCACCGTAACGCTTTCCACCGGTACTGAAACCGACCAGCATATCCAGTTCATCGGCCAGATCACGCCGGCCAAAGCGATAGTCGCCGGCAAGGCCAGCGTCAATGCCCTGTCGCTTGCGCCCTACCAGCCCTATGTCAACCGCTCGCTGGCGGCAGTGGTGTCCGGCCAGTTATCGCTGAATACCTTGCTCGCCATCAACGGCGGCCGGATCCAGCTGCATCAATTGGGAATTGATGTGGACGACCTTAAGGTTGCGTCAAAAAACAGCGCGGGGGGCAGCATCGCCGCGAAGAAAATCAGCCTGGAAAACGCCAGCGTCGACACCGAAGCGCACACCTTCAACGCCAGCGCCTTGCGCCTGGCAGGCATCCAAGGTGACGTCCGCCGCGACGCCCAGGGCAAACTCAACCTGCAGCAATTCCTGGCGCCGGCCGGCGCTTCAGCCAAGGGCGCTCCGAGCGCAGCAGCGAAGAAGAGCGGACCGGAATGGGTCGCCAACCTGGGTCAGTTCGCCATCAGCGACAGCAGTGTCGCCTACCTCGACAATGCCGTAAAGCCGGCAGTCAAGCTGCGCGCCGACGGCATCAACCTGACTGCGGAGAATGTCTCCAGCAAGCTAGACAAGCCGATCAAGATTGCGCTACGCACCCAACTCAACAAGAGCGGCAAGCTGTCGGTCGACGGCAGCGTCGCCGCCCAGATGAAATCGGTTGCTCTTGACATCGATGCGCAAAACCTGCCGGTACCGGCGTTGCAGCCCTACTTTACCGACTTCCTGAACGTCACGTTGAGCTCAGGCCTGGCCAGCACCAAGGGCAAGCTGTCGCTGGTCCTGCCGAGCGGTCGCCAGGAGATGGTGACCGGCTATAACGGCACGCTGCGCCTGGCCAATTTCCGCGTACTGGACAAGGAAACTTCCGCCGACTTCCTGAAATGGAAAATGCTCGATGTCAGCGGCATCAATGCGAATATCGGCGGCCCGCGCCAAAACGTCACACTGGCGAAAATCGCGCTGGAAGATTTTTACGCGCGCATCATCTTGTCGGACAAAGCCAAGCTGAACCTGCAAGATATCGTCGTATCGAAAAACGCCCCGCCCGGCGCGCCGGCGCCATCCCTGACCTCTGCCCAAGCTGGCGACAGTTCAGGTCCGGCGCCGGAAAAAGTCAGCAAGCCTACTACCGAAGGCAGCACTACCGTGGCCCCGATCGTAGCCGCGCCCCTCAAGGACAACGCACCGGTGATCAAGATCGGCCAGGTCGTCATCAAGGGCGGCAACATCAACTACACCGACAACTTCGTCAAGCCGAACTACACTGCCAACATGACCGGCATGAACGGCACCGTCGGTGCGATTGCTTCCGACAAGCCGGCGCCAGCGCCGATCGACATCAACGGCAAGATCGACAACGACGCGCCGGTGGCGATTTCCGGTTCGCTGAATCCCTTGTTCAAGCCGATGTTCCTCGATATCAAGGCCAGCGCCAACGGCGTCGAACTACCGCGCCTGACACCGTATGCGGCCAAGTACGCCGGCTACGCCATCGAGAAAGGCAAGCTGTCGATGGACGTCAACTATCACATCGAGAACGACAAGCTGGTGGCGCAAAACAATGTCCGCATCGACCAGCTCACTTTCGGCGACAAGATCGACAGCCCGACCGCCACCAAGCTGCCGGTGCTGCTGGCAGTCGCCTTGCTGAAAGACCGCAACGGCCAGATCAACATCAACCTGCCGATTTCCGGCACCTTGTCGGACCCGGAATTTTCGATAGGCGGCATCATCGTCCGCATCTTCATCAACCTGATCGTCAAGGCGGTGACTTCGCCTTTTGCGCTGATCAGCTCGGCTTTCGGCGGTGGCGGCGATGAACTCGGCTATGCAGAATTCGCACCCGGCTCGGCGACCCTCAGCGCAGCCACCCAAAGCAAGCTGGACACCATCGCCAAGGCGCTGGATGACCGTCCGGCCCTGAAACTCGACCTGATCGGTCGCGTCGATCCAAAAACCGACACCGACGGCGTGCGCCAGCAAGTCCTCAACCGCCAGTTGAAACAGCTGAAACTCAAGGATTCGGTTGATCAAAGCGACGAAGCCGGATCGGATGACGTCACCCTGACCGACGCCGACAAGGATAAATACATGGGCAAGGTATATAGCGCCGGCAAATTCGACAAGCCGCGCAACGCCATCGGCTTCGCCAAATCGCTACCCACCGAGGAAATGGAAAAGTTGATAGTCGCCAACACGCCGGTCACCTCCGACGCCCTTAGCGCACTGGCCACCCGGCGCGCCGAAGCGGTCCGCAAATACCTGGAAACCAAGGGCAAGATCCCGCTGGAACGGATTTTCCTGATCGCGCCGAAACTGACTGCCGACGGCATCAAGGACAAAGGCGCGCCGAACCGGGTCGATTTTGCGCTGAAATAGGATTTTGCAACACTGGCAAGCCCCTGACAGGGAAGGCCTAAGTAGGCTACAATAAGAGTCTGCTTGGGGGCGACCTGGTTTCGACGTGGGTTACAAAGCAGCGCAGGGCATACCGAGGACCGACTACCTCGTAAATACAATCGGAATAGATCTAACTGCAAACGATAACTCGTACGCACTAGCCGCTTAATAACCGGCTAGCTCTACACCATCTCGTCCCTGGGGTGGGCTGGTAAAACAGCAGTAGAGTCATTTACAGGGAATCGCTTTTAGCCGGGTTACTTGGCTAACAGTTAAATTTAGGTGACTCGCCTGAACGAAGCGTGTGCGTCCGCGTCGGCTGGGTTAAATCAAATGACAGCACTAAGTATGTAGAACTGTCTGTAGAGGATTTGCGGACGCGGGTTCGATTCCCGCCGCCTCCACCATAATTTGAAATCCCAACCCTTATCGGTTGGGATTTTTTTTGCCCGTTCCCCCAGTGTTGGCGCGGTTCCGGGCCATTGCCTCGCGCGCGGCACCTCCACGACTGCGCCAGTTCCCGCACTTTTTCAGCCTCTCTCCTCGCTGTTTTCTCTGTTTGCCTCGCGAGCGCTTTCGACCCCATATCCAGTATTCATGAGGGTTTGCGGGGTGCAGGTTGGGAATGGAAACTGCTGTAGCAGTAGTGGCCTCAGTATTAAAATCCACCGGGCAGCTGTATCCTCCTAAAGCTTTACTGCTTTTGCTTGCGAGTGTCTGATTCCGATGAATTTTTCTGATGACCTTTTGACCGCGATTGGCGCATGGCAGAACGGGTGGCGTGAAAACCAATCGCTGCGTATTCAACTCGCCAACAACCTTCTGGCCGTGACAGGTGCTCTGCCCGAACGCTTTCGGACCGTTGAAGATCCGTGCTACAGAAAGCGCTTTTTACACAAAGGCGAGTTATCGGATCTGATCTTGAACGACGAACGCAACGAGGGAATGGTTAGCTGGACAACCAAGCGGGAGTTTGCCGAGCGATTCAAAGGCCTTACGAAACCAGGCGCAGTTTCCGGCGCAATCTTTCGGCATAATCCTCTTACCATCGAAGTTGTGGTGAATATTGCCGCTCTTTGGGCGTGCCCCGAGTTTGTTGCTGCCGCAGAAAGTTACCGGCAGAGAGATGGTGCGAGCGCAAAAGCGCTTTTTAACTTTGCCGACAGTCAAGGGGAAGTTGTTCTTGAGACGCCGTTGAGAGCCAGCGAAATCGTTGCGCTGACCGGTGCGTCCAGTCCGTTCGACGACTTGTGCGACCAAGCAGGCATAGAAGAGGCTGACCGCGACCATCTTTTTCGAGATCTGGTCGCGCAAGGAGGGTGCCCCGGAGAATATCGATACATCTCTGAAGAGGCAGCTCAGAGAGCGATTGCAGCAACCATCAGGAAGATGTACGTGCGGATATCTGAGCTCAAAAAGGTTTCCAGCACTACAGCTGAAGCCCCCGCATCTGGGTGACCCAGCCGTTAGGCCAAGGGCGGCGCATCACCTGCTCCAATACGATGTCGGTGGCACCGACCAGACGTTCTACAACCTCGGGAGCCAAAAGCGTCAGCCGCATCAGGCGGCGCACCTGTGTCACGTTGATCTCCTCGGCATCCGCGATCTCGGCCACCGACCCCACGCGTTGCTCATCCAGCAGCCGCTGCCAGTGATAGGCCAGCCCGAGGGCGCGTAGCAGCGCGGTGTCCTGCACCGACTCGCGGGCCTGCCGCTCCAGGCGCGCCTCCTCCATGAATTCCTGCGGCGCATCCAGCGGCGTGATGATCTGCTTCTTCAAGCCTCGTTTGACCAGCGTCCAAGGCACGAATGTCTCCAATTGCACACCGCCTGCGGGTGACGGCAATTGGTAGGTGACTGGGTCACCCTGGTACCGACCCCGGTGCTTCTTGCTCATACATCCTCCTCAAAGCGTTGCACGATCTGGCGTTGCGCCACCCAATCTACCGGCACCGGGTTCCGCTGGAACCAGATCAGGTTCATTCGGCGCGGCTGCCTGCCGGACATCAAAAGTTCGATGATGTCGGGCGCGAGCAAGGTCAGGCGCATCAGTTCGTTGGGCACGGACGGATGCAGATCTTCTGCCCGCGCGATGTCCGACCCGCTTTCCATTGCCCCGGTATCGACCAGTTGCTGCCAGTAAAAGCCCCGCGCCAGTCCTTCCAGCAGCGTCACGTCGTGGACGTGTCGGTCATCCGTGACCACACGACGTGCTCCCTTGCGGCGAAACGCCAAGGGCACGAAGGTTTCCAGTGAGTCGTCCATCAGGCTTCGACCTCCAGCAATTCGGCACCAATGCCGCTCGGCGCGAATTCTTCGATCAGCGCGTTCCAGCCAATCTCGCGCCATTTCACCTTGATGCCCTGAACCTCACCCGTGTGGACAAGGTCGATGCGCTCGATCATCAGATTCGCAATTCGATGGCGCTCGGCTGGAAACAGTTGCTCCCAGACGTCGTTCAGTCGCCCCATCGCCATCACCGTGGTCGCCTCGTCGATCTGGGCCCCATTGCGCTGGATTGTCAACAGCGATTTAAAACTGATACAGTTTTGGCGCCCGCAGCGATTTAAAACTGATACACCTCCATCACCAGCACATGCTGGATTTTCTCTCTTTGCATAACGCCTTCAGCCAGCTTTGCCAGC
>NZ_JBDTCG010000073.1:0-22785 GCF_039923675.1 Collimonas sp. | reverse complement strand
CGCAACAAGGGCGTCGACCTGCGGCCCTATGTGGACGAAATCCGCGATGAAATCGCCGGCCTTTGCCGCTTGCGGTTCCAGGAGCAGGAACTGGCCTATCTGAGCAGCATGCGCTTCATGAAGAACGATTTCATCGATTTCCTGAGCCTGTTCCATCTGCAGCAAAAATACATCAGCGTGCAGCCCTCGGCGGCGGACAACGGCGAGATCGATATCGTGGTCAAGGGGCCGTGGCTGCATACCATCCTGTTTGAAGTGCCGGTGCTGGCGATCGTCAATGAAGTGTATTTCCGAGCCACCCAGACGGCGCCGGATCACGCCGAAGGACGGCGTCGCCTGCAAGCCAAGATGGCGCTGATCCGCGACGATTCTGCCATGGCAGGCTGCAAGGTGGCCGATTACGGCACGCGCAGGCGCTTTTCGCGCAGCTGGCACGAAGAGGTGGTGCAGACTTTACAGCGTGATTTCGCGCAGCATCTGGTCGGTACCTCCAACGTGTATTTCGCCATGAAATACAACATGACGCCGCTCGGCACCATGGCCCATGAATACTTGCAGGCTTGCCAGTCGCTCGGCCCGCGGCTGCGCGATTCGCAGATCTACGGTTTTGAAATGTGGGCCAAGGAATACCGCGGCGATCTCGGGATCGCCTTGTCGGATGTCTACGGCATGGCGGCATTCCTGCGCGACTTCGATTTGTATTTCTGCAAGTTGTTCGACGGCGCGCGTCACGATTCCGGCGACCCGTTCGAATGGGGCGAGCGCCTGATCAAACATTACCAGGACAACCGGGTCGATCCGTCGACCAAGACGCTGGTGTTTTCCGATAGCCTGGATTTCGGCAAGGTCAACGCGTTGTACCTGCGCTTCAAGGACCGCACCCGCGTGGCGTTTGGCGTCGGCACCAACCTGACCAACGATCTGGGCTATACGCCCTTGCAAATCGTCATGAAGATGGTACGGTGTAATGGCCAGCCGGTGGCCAAGCTGTCGGATACGCCTTCCAAGAACATGTGCGACGACCAGGCGTACCTGAATTATCTGCGACAAGTTTTCGAGATTGCCGAACCGCCGAAAGGTGCGGCTCCGGTTGTCGGCGAGTAGTGTCAATTTGTTATTTGGTTAATAACGATTCCCGATTAAAATGGTTTGTTTTTTGCTTCACTCACCTTATCCGGAAGACTACATTGCATAAAAAAATACTCGCCATCATGATCGCCTGCCTGCCGATGGCGGCGCAGGCCGCAGAACTCGACGGCGCCCAGTTATCTGTCTGGTGGGGCGTGCCGTTCATCGGCCTGCTGCTATCGATTGCACTCGGTCCCTTGCTGGCGCCGGCTTTCTGGCACGATCATTTTGGCAAGATTGCAGTGGTCTGGTCGCTCGCTTTCCTGATTCCCTGTGCGCTCGGATTCGGCGTGCCGATCGCGATTGCCGGCGTGGTGCATGCCTTCCTGGCGGAATATTTCCCTTTCATCATTCTTCTGACCGCCTTGTTCGTGGTGGCCGGCGGCATCTGCCTGCGCGGCCATTTGCGCGGCACGCCTGCCATGAATACCGGTTTGCTGGCGCTGGGTACCGTGCTGGCCAGCCTGATGGGCACCACCGGCGCGGCGATGCTGCTGATCCGGCCGGTCATCAACGCCAATGAAAACCGCAAGCACACGGTGCACATCATCGTGTTTTTCATTTTCCTGGTGGCGAACGCCGGCGGTGCGCTGACGCCGCTGGGCGATCCGCCGCTGTTCCTGGGATTCCTGAAAGGCGTCGATTTTTCCTGGACTTTTAAAAACATCTTCGGCCAGACCATGTTCATGTGGGGCACGCTGCTGGTGATTTTCTATCTGCTGGATAATTATTACTTCCATACCAAAGGCGAGCAATTGCCGCCCAAGCCTGATCCTTCGCTGCCCGGCGTCAAGTTGCGTTTCGATGGCAAGGTCAATTTTGTCTTGCTGGCGGTCGTGGTGGCGCTGGTGCTGATGAGCGGTTTCTGGAAGCCGGGGATCAGTTACAACATCTACGGCACGGTAGTCGAATTGCAGAACCTGCTGCGCGACGGCTTGTTGGTGCTGGTGATCTTCGCTTCGCTCTTGCTGACGCCGAAGATTGCTCGCGAGGGCAATGATTTCAGCTGGGGGCCGATCCTTGAAGTGGCCAAGCTGTTTGCCGGGATTTTCGTCACCATCGCACCGGTGATCGCCATGCTGCGCGCCGGCGAACACGGCGCTTTCAGCGCCATCGTGAATGCAGTCACCCACGACAATGGCGAACCCCACAATGCGATGTATTTCTGGGCCACCGGCGTGCTGTCGTCTTTCCTCGACAATGCGCCGACCTACCTGGTGTTCTTTAATACCGCCTCCGGCGACGCGACCGAGCTGATGACGCGGCTGGCGTCGACCCTGGCGGCGATTTCGTGCGGCGCCGTCTTCATGGGCGCCAACAGCTACATCGGCAACGCGCCCAATCTGATGGTCAAGGCGATTGCTGAAGAGCGCGGCATCCAGATGCCGTCTTTCTTCGGTTACATGGCCTGGGCTTGTGTGGTGCTGTTGCCGTTGTTCGCAGTGATGACTTTCATTTTTTTCCGTTGATGACAGAGCGATGAAACCAAAGATATTGATGGCCAGGGCGGTGTTCCCCGAAGTGATTACAAGGATGCAGCAATACTTCGAGGTCGAGAGCAACCAGGAAGACCGCATCTTCGGCGCCGCCGAGCTGGCTGAAAAGCTGCATGACAAGGACGGTGTGATTGCGACCGCCAGCGAACGCATTTCAGCCGAATTGCTGCAAGCCAGTCCGCGCCTGAAAGCAGTGTGCAACCAGGCGGTCGGTTATAACAATATCGATGTCGCGGCCGCCACCAAGGCTGGCGTGATGGTCACCAATACGCCTGACGTGCTGAACGAAACCACGGCCGATTTCGGCTGGGCCTTGCTGATGGCGACGGCGCGGCGGGTGACGGAAGCCGAGCATTGGCTGCGCGCCGGTCATTGGAAACAATGGCGCTACGATAGTTTCCTTGGCGCGGACGTACATGGCGCCACGCTGGGCATCATCGGCATGGGTCGCATCGGCCAGGCAATTGCGCGGCGCTCGATGGGTTTCGACATGCAGGTGCTGTACCACAATCGTTCGCGCCTGGCGCCGGAGCTGGAAGCGCGCGCCAACCAGGCGCGTTATGTCAGCAAGGAAGAGTTGCTGGGCGCCGCCGACCATGTGATACTGGTGCTGCCGTATTCCAAGGAATCGCACCACACCATCGGCAGCGCCGAACTGGGCCTGATGAAACCGGGCGCAACCCTGGTCAACCTGGCGCGCGGCGGCATCGTCGACGACCTGGCGTTGATTGCCGCTTTGCGCGACAAGAAAATTGCCGCTGCCGGACTCGACGTTTTCGAGAATGAACCGGCATTGCATCCTGATTTCCTGGGTTTGTCGAATGTGGTGCTGACGCCGCATATCGCCAGCGCTTCGGAGCCGACGCGGCGGGCAATGGCCGATTGCGCGGCCGATAATCTGCTGGCGGCGCTGTTGCCGAATAAAGAGCGGATGTTTCCGCCGAACCTGCTCAATCCCGAAGTGCTGGGCAAGATTACCTTAAGCTGATCGATACGGCCGCGCAAAACAGAAAAGGCATGAAATAGAACGCTATTTCATGCCTTTCGTGTTTTTCGCGGACCGGGATTTAGTCTTTCAGACTTTCAACCAGATCAATGTACTGTTGCTGGGCTGCGTCCTGGGTGCTGCCTTTCAGCTCGTTCCAGGCATCCCATTTGGCGCGGCCGACAAAGTCGGTCATGCCAGGGCGCTCGCCTTCGACGTCGCCGCTGCTGCCTTGTTTGAACAACGCGTACAGCTTCAACATGGTCATATTGTCAGGACGCTCGCTGAGTGTCTTGGAGTCGGCCTGGGCTTGTGCGAACTGGGCTTGGAGTGTCATGAGAGTCTCTTGGGAATGAAGGGAGGAAATCGGATCAGTCGGGAGTGACGGCGCCGACCACGGCGGAACCTGCTTTGACGGTGCCCTCCGCCACGGTGGAGGCGACCCCGACCGCGGCGCTGCCGACGCTGATGCCGGCGCCCACCACGCTGCCGGCTACGCTTACCACGGTACAGCCGCCCAGCAATGGCGCGGCCAGCAGCAATGACGTCATACAACGCGTCATCAAGGTGAAGTCAGGCAAACTGGATTTTTTCATCGAATAGTGGCAACCGCGTGCTGTAATAAAGGTAGAGCTTAGACGCCCAACAGCTCAACATCAAAAATCAAGGTGGCATTTGGTGGAATCACACCACCGGCGCCGCGTGGGCCATAGCCGAGTGCAGCAGGAATAATCAGCTTGCGGGCGCCGCCGATTTTCATGCCTTGCACGCCTTCATCCCAGCCTTTGATGACATGGCCGGCGCCCAGCGGGAATTCGAACGGGTCGCCGCGATCCTTGCTGGAGTCGAATTTCTTGCCAGCGCTGCCGTCCGGATTTTGCAACCAGCCGGTGTAATGCACGGTCACATGGTCGCCGGCTTTTGCTTCAGCGCCGTCGCCAATGGTGACTTCTTCATATTGCAGGCCTGAAACTGTAGTGATGGTCGACATAGAAATCCTTTTTAAAGATAAAAATTGTAAAATAGTTAAATAAATAAGGCGAGGCGGCTGAGAGTTGTTGCCAATGTTGCCGCCAGTTTCGCCGGGTAGTGCAGTGTAAACGAAAATCCGGCCGGCAAGCTGTGTCGGCAGGTATTCTAGTGCGGCCCTTCCAGGGGCACCGGAAGTCATTTAAATCCATGGGTGTGATTTGTATGCGGTATATGCGCGGTAAAATAGTCCTTTTCGCTTCTCCGAGTGGTGTTATGTCCGTTTTTGTTCGTCGTTCCGTTGTCACCGCTATCGCTGCCTGCGGTTTGTTGACCGCATTTTCCAGTTTCGCTGCACCATCCGCATCCTCCTCGCCAATCGCATCGACTGCCGGCAACACGGTGGTTATACTGAACTCGCGTGACGCCACCATTACTTTGCTGGACCAGGCAACTTACCAGGAAATCAGTACTTTCCCGGTCGGCAAAGAGCCGCATCACCTGATGCCGACGCCGGACAACAAATCGTTGATCGTGGCTGCCGCGACCGGCAATTCGCTGTTGTTCCTGGATCCGAAAAGCGGCCAGATCCAGAGCCAGGTGAAAGACATCGTCGATCCCTACCAGATCGGTTTTTCACCCGACCAGAAGTGGTTCATCTCTAATGGCCTGCGGCTGGATCGCATCGATATCTATGGCTACGACGGCAAGAACCTGAAGCTGGCCAAGCGCCTGCCGCTGCCATCGATGCCTAGCCATATGGCGTTCACCGCCGACAGTTCACTGGCTTTCATCAGCCTGCAGGGCAGCGATGAACTCGCCGCCGTGGATCTCGCCACGCAAAAAGTCAAATGGACCATGCCGATCGGCAAGCAACCGGCCGGTGTCTACATGACGCCGGATAACAAATATCTGCTGGTCGGCGTGATGGGCAGCGACTATGTTGCCGTGGTCGACTGGCGTACCCGGAAAATCGTCAAGAAAATCAAGACCGGCGACGGCGCCCACAACTTCCGGCCGCAGGGCGACAATCGCCATGTCTTCGTTTCCAACCGGGTGGCCGGCACCATCAACGTGCTCGATCTGAACAGCTTGGAAAGCGTCGGCAGCATCAGCGTTCCGGGCGGTCCTGACTGCATGGAAATCACTGCAGACGGCAAGACCATGTGGGTCACCCAGCGCTGGGTCAAGAAGGTATCGGTAGTGGATCTGGCGACCCGCAAGGTGATCAAGTCGATCCCGGTAGGCCGCTCGCCGCACGGCATCTATTTCAATAACCGGGCTTCCGAGCTGTGATGCGTATCCTCTCTTCCGGCAAGCCGGGCGTGACGGCAGTTGCGCTAGCGCTGGCTGCGCTGGCGCCTGCCAGCCTGACCCTGGCGCAGCCGGCGCCGGCTTGCAGCGCCGGCACGGTCTACCTGACTTTCGATACCGGCAGCCAGTCGCAGGCCGAATACATCGCCCAGACTTTGCGGCGGCACCATATCAAAGCCACTTTTTTCATGGCGAATGAAAAAACCGTGAATGGCGATTTCACCCTGGATCCATCCTGGGCGCCATTCTGGAAATCGCTGGTAGCCGACGGTCACGCCTTCGGCAGCCATACATTCGATCACGTTTATGCCAAACGCGATCTGGCTGACGGCAAGATTGAAGTGAAGCCGCAATTCGGCGCCGGCGCCGGAAAGCTGCAGGCCTGGACCCCGCAGCAGTATTGCGACGAACTGAACCGTGTCGACCAGCGCTTCCAAACGCTGACCGGCAAGCATATCGATCATTTCTGGCGCACCCCCGGCGGCCACCTGACGCCGCACACGCTGGCGGCAGGCGAGGCTTGCGGCTATAAGCATGTGGCTTGGGCCGAGGCCGGTTTTTCCGGCGACGAATTGCCCAGCGATAAATGGCCGAATAACATGCTGCTGGAGCGTACGCTGAAGAACCTCAAGGATGGCGATATCGTCATGGCGCACCTGGGCATCTGGTCGCGTAAAGATCCATGGGCGCCGGCCGTGCTGGAGCCGCTGATCAGCGGCCTGGAGAAAAAAGGCTTCTGCTTCGCAACGCTGCGCGATCATCCTGCTTACCAGGGTAAGCTGACCGGACCGGTCGTCTTGAGCAACGCAGCAAAGGCGCACAAAGGTGCATAAGGGTACATAAGGCCTCATGACAGATATCTTGATAAATTGGTTTGCGAATGCACAGGCCTGGCTGTTCCAGGCCGTGGTGCAGCCGCTCATGTTCCATGCCGGCTTCAGCGAATATCTGGAAGATGCCTTCGACGGCACCGAATGGTTCCTGATCGGCGTCTGCGAACTGGTTGTCCTGTTCCTCATCCTGCGGCCATTGGAAGCTGTAATTCCTGTGCATGCATTCAACGACAAGCGGGCGCGCTGGATCGATTTCATCTATACCGTACTGTATCGCCTCGGTGCCTTCTCGGTGCTGGTGTTTTTCCTGATCGATCCCTTGATGGCCAAGGCCACCGAGCTGCTCCATCTGGAAGGAATCAACCCGTTCAACCTGGAAAACCTGCTGCCGGGTTTGACCGACAAACCGCTGGTCACTTTCCTGATGTATCTGCTGGTGCTGGATTTTTGCGAGTACTGGTATCACCGTGCGCAACACAGTTTCGGCTGGCTGTGGGGCTTGCACAGCCTGCATCACAGCCAGCAAAACATGAACTTGTGGAGCGACGACCGCAATCATCTGCTGGATGGCGTGATCCATGACGTGGTGATGGCGCTCGTAGCGCTGGCGATCGGCGTCGAACCGGCGCAATACGTGTTGCTGGTTTCGATCACCCGCATGTTGCAAAGCCTGCAACACGCCAATGTGCGGATTCATTTCGGCCGGGTGGGCGACGCGCTGGTGGTGTCGCCGCGCTTTCATCGCTGGCACCACGCAATCGGCATCGGTCATGAAAGCAAAGGCAAGGGCACGCTGGGCGGCCATAATTTCGGCGTCCTGTTTTCGTTCTGGGACATCTTTTTCCGCAGCGCTTATTTCGGCAAGACTTTCGAACACACCGGCATTCGCGACCAGTTGCCGACAGCCGGCCGGTCGGCCCGAGATTATGGCCGAGGCTTCTGGGAGCAGCAATGGCTGGGCCTGAAGCGCATGGTCGAATTTTCCGGAAAGCGCAGCCGCTGATGCGCCCGCTACTGGTGGCCTTCGGCCGGGCGCTGTTGTCGCAGCTGCATTACCGCATGTTGATGCTGACTTTCCTGCCGTTCCTGTTATCGATATTGGTGTGGGGCCTCGCCCTGTGGTGGGGTTTGCAGCCGATGATCGATTGGTTGCAAAAAAATTATTTTACCGGCAACGACGGCATGGGCCTGGCCAACTACATCCCGGCCTGGCTCGGCCTGGGCGCGCTCAAGACCGTCATCATTCCCTGGCTGGCGCTGTGGGCCTTGCTGCCTTTGATGATACTGACCGCCTTGCTGTTCGTCGGCGCCTTCGCCTTGCCGGCGACGGCGCGTCATGTCGGCCGCCGTCATTTTCCCGATCTGGAACTGCGCAAGGGCGGCTCGCTGCTCGGCAGCGTCTGGACCTCGTTCTCAGCCTTTATCATTTTCTGCGTGTTGTGGCTGCTCACCTTGCCCCTATGGCTGATTCCACCGTTCGCCTTCTTGATTCCGCTGGTGCTATGGGGCTGGCTGACTTATCGCGTGTTCGCCTATGAAGCGCTGGCCGCGCATGCCGACAAGGATGAAATGCGGGCGATCCTGAAGATCCACCGCTGGCCTTTGCTGGTGATCGGCGTGATCACCGGCGCCCTCGGCGCTGCGCCTACCATCGTGTGGCTGGGCGGAGCGCTGTCGCTGGTGATTTTCCCATTGCTGGCGGCCGGATCGATCTGGCTGTATGTACTGGTATTTGTTTTTACCGGCCTCTGGTTTGAGTATTATTGCCTGGCCGCGCTAGAGAAATATCGGGCGGCGGCGCAGGCTGCTATCATTATGGCCAAGCGTGACGGCGGCCAGGTGATTCATCAATTGTCCGATACCTCGCAGCCTTGAAGGTTTCTTGTCACTATTTCATTTATCCTCAGCTAAACGGCGATCCCCATGGCAATCGGACTTATCATCATCGGCGACGAAATCCTGTCAGGCAGGCGAGTCGATAAACACTTTCCGAAAATACTGGAAATGCTCACCGCGCGCGGTTTGACGCTGAGCTGGGCCGAATACATCGGCGACGATCCGGCCCGCATTACCGCCACGCTGAAACGGACGCTGGAAAGTGACGACATTGTATTTTGCACCGGCGGCATCGGCGCTACGCCGGATGACCACACGCGTCAATGCGCCGCCGCCGCGCTAGGCGCACCGCTGGCATTGCATCCCAAGGCGCGCGAGAAAATCCGCGAACGGATCGCCGATACCGCGCGCGACGCCGGCGTTGCTCTCGATTACGATACCCCCGACAACCTGCACCGCTTGAAGATGGGCGAGTTCCCGCAGGGCGCCGACATCATTCCTAATCCTTTTAATAAGATCCCGGGTTTTTCGATTCGCCACAAGGGAGCCGGCGCGCATCATTTTGCTCCGGGTTTCCCGGTGATGGCCTGGCCGATGTTCGAATGGGTGCTGGATACCTGTTACGCCGACCAGTTCCACCAGAATCCGCAACTGGAACAATCGGTGCTGGTCTTTGAAGCCATGGAGTCGACGCTGACGCCGCTGATGGAAGCCATCGAAGCGGAGTTTCCGTTGGTGAAAGTGTTCAGCCTGCCGCATGTGGGCGAGGCTGGCATCCGCCGTCATATCGATCTTGGCGTCAAAGGCGAACCAGTGCAGAGCGCCGCTGCATTCAAGAAGATGCTGGCCGGTCTTGATCTGTTAAAGGCAGAATACCGGCCCGCTTGATCCATCCGGTCCATCCGGGCAATTACTACTCACTCCTCTCATCTCAACCACTGCGTTTGCCGTTAGCGATTAACGGCGATCTGCTCCTATCTGATTGATATCACATGTTCGGATTTCTTTTCAAACGCGCAGACCGCGCCGCGCCCCAGCCTGTCGTTGCTCCCCAGGCCGCTTTGCGTGCGGAAGCCAAGCAAGAAGCAGATCAGGCGCGGCAGCAAGCGCTGCAGCAGGCGCAAGCCTTGAGCGATGAAACCGCCGCGGTGGCGTTCATCGTGCAATCCGCTTTTGCCGACGCCCGCCTGGCCGCCGCGCAACAGGTACAGTCGCCGGCGGCTTTGGAGCAAGTGCTGCAAGCTTGCCGCAACACCGACCGCCGCGTCGCCAAGCTGATGCAGACGCGGCTCGACAGCGTACGCCAGCAGCAAGTGGTTGCCGGCAAGGCGGCCGCCTGTATCGCGCAGGCGCAGCGTTTGCAGCAAGAGCGACAGTTGATGCCGAACCAGGTTGCGGAACTGGATCGCAGCTGGGACGGCAAAGACGCGCCACTGGAGATGCAGCAGCAATTTGCGCAACTGCGGGCAGCGCTGGCGGATCGCCTGACTTCCCAGGCGGCCTTGCAGCATGGCGCCATCGGTTTGCTGAGTAGCGCGCGGGTTTTACATGTGCAAGCCAAAACGGCGTTGATCGGCGGGGGTGAGGCGGGGAGCCTGCCGACGCTGGATACACTGGAGGCCCTGGAAGCGCAGATGGCAGCTTGCGCCAGCCATGCCGAAGCCTTGACCTTGCCGCGTCATCTGGCGACCGATTTTGCGCAGGAAGCGCAAGCTCTGCGTAAACTGCTGGTGGATTTGCAACAACATCAATCGGCGCTGCAGGCGCGCATTGAATTGCTGAGCAACTGGGAAGCGGCGACCGAAGCGCTGGATCCGGCAGCTTTGAAAAACGCATGGTCAGCTTTGCCGAGATTGCCGGCGGCCCTGTTGGATGACGGCCTGGAACAACGTTATCAGACGCTGTTGAAGCAACATACCGTGGTGGTGGTTAAACAACCAAAGCCACAGGCTACGGTGGCCGTAGCTGAGACGGGTGACGGTCCGCAAATCGGCGAGGCCTTGGACGGTCTCGAAAAGGCGCTGGAAGACGGTGCGCTGCAAGTTGCGGTGGATTTCGACAAAGCCCTGCGCGCGATCGATTTCAAACAACACAAGCCGAGCGCGACCCAGCTCAGCCGCCTGACCCAGGCCCGTAGCGAACTGACCCGGCTGCAAGGCTGGGCGCGCTGGGGCGGCAATGTCTCGCGTGAAGAATTGACCAAGGCGGCGCTGGATTTGCCGGCGCAAGAATTGGCGCCGGCCGAGCTGGCAAAGAAAATCGGCAGCTTGCGCGCGCGCTGGAAATCGCTGGATGTGAGCTCCGGATCCGCGCCAAAGAATTTGTGGGAAGGGTTTGATGTGGCTTGCACCAGCGCCTACGCGCCTGTCGCAGCCCATTTCCAGCAGCAGGCCGAACAGCGCCAGGCGAATCAAGTCAACGCGCGGGGATTGATTGATGACGTGTTGCAGCATGCACAAAACGCGCTGGCGGCAGATGCCGCGAGCGGCGTGACGCCTGACTGGAAACTCATCGCCCAATTCTGCCAGCAAAAGCAGCAGGCATGGAAAGCGCTGGGCGCGATCAACCGCAGCGAGAAAAAATCGCTGGAAGCTGCTTTTGCCGCCGCACTGCAGACCTTGCTGGCGCCGCTGGCAGAACAACAAGCGATTGAAGTCGCCCGCCGCGAAAAACTGATCACCGAAGCCGCGGAGTTGCCCGCCAATCAACGTGATACCGCTGACCGCGTCAAAGAATTGCAGGCACGCTGGCAAGAACAAGCCAAGGCCTTGCCTTTGCCGCGCCAGGAAGAGCAGGAGTTGTGGCAGCGTTTCCGCGCCGCCTGCGACGCCATCTTCGCCCAGCGCAAGGAGGCCGCCTCCAGCGCCGACGCCGAACGGCGCGACAATCTGCGTCTGCGCGAAGAACAATGCGCCGCGCTGGAGGCCGCACTGACGCGGCCCGATGCCGGCTTGGCGAAGATCTTGCGGCAAGCCCGGCAGGAATGGACGCGCGGCGGCCAGGTGCCGCGCGCCGTGCAGGCGCAAATCGATGCGCGTTTCCAGGCCGCGGTGACGGCGGTGGAGGCGATACTCGATCAAAGTCGCAGGCAGGCGGCGCTGGCGCAAGCCGATGCACTGCGGGCCAAGCTGGTCCTGTGTCAGAAAGTTGAAGCGGGCATTACCGGCGGCGAAGCCAGCGGGATTGGCGCCGATGACTGGCAAGCACTGCCGGCGCTGGCGCCGGCATTTGAAAAAATCCTCGCCGCGCGTTTTGAGCGCGCCTTGCAAAATAGCGGCGGCTACGCAGCCACACTTGAAGCCGGCCGCCCATTGCTGGCGCAGGAATTGTTGCGTGCGGAAATCCTGGCTGGCAGCGACAGCCCGGGAGCGTTGTCGCGCGAGCGCCTGCAGTTGCAGGTGGAAGTATTGCAAGCTTCGCTCAAGGCTGGCGCGGCAGCGAAAAACATCGAGCAGCAACTGTTGCATATCTGCGGCTTGCCGGCATTGATCGACGAAGCATCGTTGCAGCGGTTGTTGAAACTGGTCGCCTTGGCCAAAGCGTAATGGCGGCCTGGGCGGGATCAAGCGTCCAGGCAAAAAAAATACCCCGGTGATCCGGGGTAAGTAACGATACCGCTGTAGCGGGTACCGAGGAGATACGAAGCCGGCGCGCTGTAGCTTGCCGGCGTTACAAAATTACTTCTTTGCAGCCTTGGCAGCAGTTTTGGTAGCAGCTTGCGACAGTTGGTCGACTGCGTTGTTGACATTGGTTTCCAATGTTTCAACAGCTTGCTTGGTGCTCTTGGCGAACTGTTCGTAACCGGCGTTGGCGCTGCCGATTGCCGATTTGACGAAAGCCACTGCGCCTTCTGCGCCTGGAGGAACCGATTTCGACGCTTGATCAACGAATTCGATGACTTTACGCTTGGTTTCTGCGACTTGGGCTTCAGCAGCCTTGGTCAGTTCAGCTTGTGTGCTGGAAGCGATGCTGGCGAAATGGCGGCCGTAGGCAATGGCTTTTTCAGTGTTCGGTTGGGCCAGTGCTGCGCTCAGGGCGAAAAATTCTTGTGGGTCTTTAGCCGCAAACAATTTCTGGGTAGTGGCGTTCGAATCTTCCAGCGATGCCTTGGCAGCGTTCAGGTTGAGGTCGATCAATTTTTCCACGCCGGCAAATGCCTTGGTAGTGAAATCGGTAAACAGTGCCAGATTAGCTTCGAAATTGGCTTTTGTAGCGGCTGAAAATTGTTCTGCAACGGTAGACATGGCTTCTCCTAGGGTTCGATACTTTAAAAACGAAATTGGTAAGGCGACTAAGGTTGGCTAATATCTAGCCGTTGACTGCGTCTGCCAGTGCACTGTAAGAGTGCATTGTGCGACGCAACAATTTGATTGTAAATTATTCTGAAACGGTGTCAAGCGAATTTTTGTGCGCTGCAATATAAATGGCAGATCATTTAGTACAAAGCTTATGAAAACTAGTGTTTAGTGCGATTTTACGTTATTTTTTTGGCATGTCACCTGTCACATTTACCAGTGTTAGACTGTTGTTTTATTGCACCCCACCACGCCTCCCTTGAAAGCCTTTTACAGCGATCATTTCGTACTGCCTTTGCCGGCCGGCCATCGTTTCCCCATGCAGAAATATCGTCTGATCCACGAAGCTGCGCTGGCGACCATTGCGAACATCGAGTTCCACGAAGCGCCGACCACCAGCGACGGCGTGCTGGCGCTGGCGCATCACCCGCGCTATATCGCACAGGTCAGCGACGGCAGCCTGGAGGCAAGTGTGCAAAAGGCGATCGGTTTTCCCTGGACGCCGCAGATGGTCGAGCGCTCAAGGCGCTCGGCGGGCGCCACCATCGCCGCCTGCCGCGCCGCCCTGAGCGATCCTGAACGGATCGCGATCAATCTGGCGGGCGGCACGCATCATGCCTTTGCCGACCAGGGTGCCGGCTTTTGCGTCTTCAACGATGCGGCGATTGCGGCCCGGTTGATGCAAGCCGAGCGGCGGCTGCAGCGGGTCGCCATCGTCGATCTCGATGTCCACCAGGGCAACGGCACGGCGTCGATCCTGGCGAATGACGATTCCATCTTCACCTTGTCGCTGCATGGCGCGCATAATTATCCCTTCAGCAAGGAGCAGAGCGATCTCGATGTCGCGCTGGAAGATGGCACCGGCGACGCCGCTTATCTGAGCGCATTGCAGGATGCGCTGGCAACCATGCTGGCGCGCTTTGCGCCGCAACTGATCATTTTCCTGGCTGGCGCCGATCCGCATGAAGGCGACCGGCTTGGACGCCTCAAGCTCAGTTTCGACGGCCTGGCGCAGCGCGACGCCATGGTGCTGGAAACTGCTGGCCGCCATGCGATACCGGTGGCCATCAGCATGGCCGGCGGTTATGGCAAAAATATACAAGACACGGTAGCGGTACACCTGCAAACTATCGCGCTTGCGGCAACATTCGCAAAAGACCAGGCTGCCCGGTATGCCGCTGATGCCTTTGCGCGACCGCTTACCCAACCCGGATAATCCATGTCTTCAGCTAGTTCCCTGCCGGCGGCCCAGCCCGCCCATCCCTTGCTTGCGGCGATGCCTCTGGTGTTCGTGGTGCTTTGGAGCACCGGCTTTGTCGTCGCCAAGTTCGGCTTGCCATACGCGCCGCCACTGACGTTTTTGCTGCTGCGCTTCGGCGGCGTGCTGCTGGTGCTGCTGCCGCTGGTACTGCTGATGCGCGCGCCCTGGCCGCACGGCAAATTGCTGCATATCGCCTTTGCCGGGATCCTGTTGCAGGGCGGTTACCTGGCTGGCGTCTGGTGCGCCATCAAGTTGGGCATGCCGGCCGGTTTGTCGGCGCTGATTGTCGGCATGCAGCCGATCCTGACGGCGTTTGCCGCTCCCTTTGTCGGCGAGACAGTCAGGCCGCGGCAATGGCTGGGATTGCTGCTAGGGATGTGCGGAGTAGGGCTGGTGGTGGCCGCCAAAATCTCCCTGGTCGGCTTGTCCTGGACCAGCATCGGCCTGTGCCTGATGGCGTTGGTATCGATGACCGCCGGCACCCTGTATCAGAAGCGCCATTGTCCGCATTTCGATCTGCGCACCGGCACCATCATCCAGTTCGCGGCCTCGATCGTGGTGCTGCTGCCGTTTGCGATTTACTACGAGCACCTGACACCCGCGCTGGATGCGGTGCAATGGACTCCACGCTTCATCGGCGCTTTACTGTGGTCGATATTCGCCTTGTCGATCGGCGCCATCTTCCTGCTGTTTGCGTTGATACGCAAAAGCGCCGCGACCCGCGTCACCAGCCTGCTTTACCTGACGCCGCCCACCACGGCGCTGATGGCCTGGCTGATGTTTGGCGAAGTCTTCAATCTGCTGGGCATCGCCGGCATGGTGGTGGCGATACTGGGCGTGATTTTCGTCATGAAAAAATAAGCGGGACAGCAGCGGACGGGGCACAAGTTCTTCATCGCTGGACGTGGACAATGATTTCAGCCCCCGGCCGTTCTGCGCGGACCTCGATGCGCCAGCCGTGCGCGAGCGAAATTCCCTGGCAGATCGCCAGGCCTAGTCCGGCGCCGTCATCGCGCCGGTGCGGTCCGCGCCAGAAACGCTTGAATAGCATCGGCATATCTTCCGTGGCGATGCCGATGCCATGGTCTTGTACAGACATGCTCTTGGCGTCGACGCGCACGATGACCTCGCTGCCGGCCGGCGCGTGATGGATCGCATTCTCCAGCAGGTTTTTGACCAGGATGAACAGGCCGCCCTGATCGGCGCGCAGCAACAGCGGAGCCGCCGGTAATTGTAAATTGACGTGTACTTGCAAGCGTTGCGCCAGCCGGTCCAGATGTTCCGAAGCATTTCTCACCATCGCGCTGGCGTCTATTTCCTCAAAGACGAAGTTCTGCGGATCGCTGACTTCAGCCAGGTGCAGCAGCTGGTGCACCTGGCGCGCCATATGATCCAGGTCCTTCAGAAGCAGGCCGCGATCGGCCACGCCATCAAGCTCTATCTGGCCGCGCATCAAGGCCAACGGGGTTTTGAGTTCATGGGCGGCGGTCGCCAGGAATTCCTGTTGCAAACGATAGCCGGTTTCAAGCCGGTCCAAGGCATTGTTGAAAGCGTCGATCAGCGGCGTAATTTCAGTGGGCAGCCCTTGCGCCGAGAGGCGCACCAGCAAATTGTGCGGCGCGATCCGGGCGGCGGCTTCGGACGCATCGCGCAAGGGTTTCAGCATGCGCCGGAAGGTAATCGCCACCACAGTGGTAAATACCAGCATGACGATCAGCAGCACCGCAATGGTTGTGGCAAAGCTGTTGTGGCCATTGTTGTCCATCATGGCTTCGTTGAAACGCTCGCTGCGCGCAATCTGGACATAGAAAGTGTGGCCTCCGTGCTTGACCGCTGTGGTCAATACGTGCATTATCGCGTCCGCTTTGTCCAAGGCGAAATACGACTGCGCCGGATCGAAAACCATGCCTTCCCTGACCAACGGCGCCATCTCGTCGTCTGAGGCGATCATGGCTTTGCCATTTTCATCAAGGATGCGAAAAATGGCATCCTTGTTCAAGGCTGAATATATGTATTTTGTACGCGTATCCAGTTGCAATGAAGTCGGGTTGCCGTGATCGGAAAATCGCAGGGCCGCTTTGATCTTGTTGCTGTTGCCTTCAATCTCTTTGCGCAACACCGCTTGCGGCCCCCAGTGCAACACGGCCGCCAGCCCCGTGAAAACCAGGCTATCGATCACCAGTAGCGTGATGGCTGTCGAGAGTAGCAACCTGGCCGATAGGCTACGCGGCATCGGCCGACTCCTGGAGCGCAAAACCGTAGCCGCGAAGATTGGCGATGCCGAGCGGCGCGTCGATTGCCTGCAGCTTTTTGCGCAAGCGGTGCAAGGCCACATCCAGGGCATTCGGCGTGACCGCTTCGGTCAGTCCCCACGCTGCTGTCTCAAGAGCGGCGCGCCGCACCGGCCGGCCTTGGGCTTTCACCAGGCACAACATGAATTGCAATTCCGATGGCGCCAGCGACACCGATTCGACGCCGAATCGCATGCAAGCCAGCTCCGGCGCGATCTGCAAGCCCGCATATTCGGGCGCCAGGCTTTGCAGCAGCGGTGGCCGGCGCATGAGGGCGCGGATGCGCGCAACCAGCTCCTCCATCGAGAATGGCTTGGGCAGGTAATCGTCGGCTCCCGCTTCCAGTCCCGCCACCCGGTCATGCAGGGCGTCGCGTGCTGTCAGCATCAGGCATGGGGTGTCGAGGCCTCTGTCGCGCAGCCGGCGCAGCAAGTCGATGCCGTCGCCGTCCGGCACGCCGCGATCGATGATCAGCGCGGAATAGGCGACTCTGGAAAAACCGTCCCAGGCGTGCGCGATGTTGGTATAGGCATCCACTTCAATCCCGGCGCCGGCCAGCGCCTTGCGGATCAATTGCGTCATTCTGTCGTGATCTTCCAGCAAGCCGACGCGATTCATGTGTGCGTTTTCCGATCAAAATTTGTAGACGTAAGCCACATGCGCCGCCACCGACGACGATTTGTCCACCAACGGGCTGTCGGTAATGCCTGTGCCATACCTGGTATCCGAGATGTCGATCATGATCAGTTGATTCCTGGTCAATGCGTAGTCGGTGCGGATGCCTGCCTCCAGGTTGGCGGTCGACTTGCCGGCATAGGCCGCGCGCGTCGCCGTGGCTTCCGCGGTTTGTACGCCGTAGTAATAATCTACATATTTGCTGTCCATCCAGGTCGCGCCGGCATGCGGAGTGAATCTGAATTTCTGATAGCTGAAGGTATGCTCCGCACCGAGTTTGAGCGTGTTGCCTTTGCTCTTGCCGGAAGCGTCAGTCAGCAATTCGAGAGACAGCTTTGCATACGGATTATCCCAGGATGCGGCGCCGCCAATCCAGAAGCTGCCCTTGCGTTCCTGCATGCCGTTCAGTATCGGTGCATCGCTCGATTTGTAACCGTCGTTGAGCGCATATTTGGCGCGCAGGCTGAATTCGAAATTATCGATGGATGGTAACTTCAAATCGAGAGAGTTGCCAAAGAAATGCAGCCATTTGCTTTCATACATGACGATGGGTAAAAATGTTGTGCGCCGGCTGACGCCTGTATAAGGGCGTTGCGCCGTGCCTACGCCCAATCCCAGGCCCCATTGTGAGGAGTCGGCGGCGTGTGGATCCTCCTGCTCGCCGCTATCGGCGTGGGCCAAACCGGCGACGCCGAGCGCTACGCTCAACAGGATATAGGCGGGAAATTTTAACGATTGCATGCGAGCTCCGAATAAAGCTGGGGTCCAAAGGGAAATTACCGGGGACCATATTCGGCTACAAGCTATTACTGCTTACTTACTGGCGGCGCTTAAATCGGCAACAGCATGACCAGTTTCAGCTCCGGCCGGTTGGCGACCCGCAAATTGACCTGGCGATAAGCCAGCCGGCCCAGGGTCGGATGCGTAAAGCGGCGTTCGCCGCCTTCCTTTTCCACCACGTCGTGCAGATTCCAGGCGCGCTGGAATGCCGTGCTGGCGCTACGCAGGCGCGTCACCAGCAGGGCAATTTCCGGTTCGTCCAGGTACATGCCGCAATCGGCGCGGAATTCGGCCGCCAGACGGCTGGCCCGTTGTTCCCAATCGCTGATCAGGTGCGCTGCTTGCGGCGCGCAGTAGGTGTATTCGAGCAGGTTCTTGTGGCCGTCCTTTTGATCCAGCCAGCCGACGAATAAAGCCTTGGCGGCGCGGTTCCAGGAAACCGCATTCCAGTGCCGGTCCAGCAAGTAGGCCGGCGCCTTGATGCTGTTGGTGACAGCCAGGATTTCCTCAGGGATATCCTGGCTTTGCAGATCCTGTGCCTGCGGATCTTTTTTGCCGGACAGCTCGAACAGGTAAGCGCGCTTGGCGCGCGATAAATGCAAAGCCTCGGCGATCCTGTCTAGCGCCGCCGCCGACACCGAAACGGTGCGCCCTTGCTCGATCCAGGTGTACCAGGTGACGCTGATGTCGCACAGCTGCGCCACTTCTTCGCGCCGCAAGCCGGGAGTGCGGCGGCGCGTGCTGCCGCCCAGCCGCAATTCGGCTGCCGAGAGTTGGTTGCGCTGGGTTTTGATGAATTCACCCAATGCCTTGCGCTTGCCTGCATCGTCCATGGAAATTGTTTATCCTGTTGTTAGTAGTAATAGTATAAGCACTAGTCTTGTAACAGGATAAAAAATAATTACACTGGCGTCTGACCTAAGGTTTCATCCCTGACTTTGGCCGCAATCTGTATGAACGCCAGTTATTTCACCCGTTACCCGCTCTGAGGAGAAACCAATGACCACTGCACGTAACCATGACAAGGTAGTTTCCGAACAATTCGGCAGCACTGCCGCTGCCTACCTGACCAGTATTGTCCATGCCCAAGGTGCAGATCTGCAAAAACTGGCTGGCTATGCGCAACAATTCGGCCAAGGTAAGGCGCTTGATGTCGGCTGCGGCGCAGGGCACGCGGCGTTTGCCATTGCGCCGTACGTCGGCACGGTTATTGCATACGATCTGGCGCAGGAGATGTTGACAGTGGTGCAGGGCGCTGCCGCTGAACGTGGCTTGAAGAATCTGCATGTGCAGCAGGGCAGCGCCGACAGGCTGCCGTTTGCGGATGCCTCTTTCGACCTGGTCTGTACCCGTTATAGCGCGCATCACTGGAAAGACCTGCCGCAAGCGCTGGCCGAGATGGCCCGCGTATTGAAGCCGGGCGGCCAGTGCATCATGATCGATACCGCATCGCCGGAAGATGTCTTGACCGACACCTATTTCCAGTCGATCGAACTGCTGCGCGATACGTCGCACGTACGCAATCGCAGTGTGCCGAGCTGGCGCCGGTTGCTGGACGAGGCCGGTTTGCGCAACGTCGCCGACCACGGCTGGAAGCTGCCGTTGCAGTTCGATAGCTGGGTGGCGCGCATGCGTACGCCGCCGGAACGGGTAGTTGCGATCAAGTCTTTGTGGGACAGTGCGCCGTCGGAAGTGTCGGCTTACTTCGATGTACAGGAAGATTATTCATTTATTATCGATGCAGTGCTTTTGGAATGTTGCAAATAGTCCTATGCTGAAGGAAATGCTCGGGCAGCGAGTTGCGGTAAAATCTACCTCGCAAATCGTTGTCCGGACATCGAAAGTCGTTTAATTAGCTGCGCTAACTATCTAATTCTCTTGCGATTTTTCCGATATTTGCCTACACTGCCACAAAGTTATAGATCGTCGCATATTGGAGCCGCAAATGGGCAAATCCGCGTTAATTGTTTTTTTGTCACTCTTCCTCGTGCTCGCGATTGCGCCCGCCGCTCCTGCTTCTGCCCAAACCAAACAGACTACCAGCAAAAAGACCGCTAAAAAAACTGCGGCTGCTAAAGCCGTATCCGCGTCTTCCCATAAGAAATCCGTAGCTAAAGCCGGCTCCAGGAAACACACCGCCATCGCAGCGCGTGGCCGCAGCAGTAGTGTGGCGTCGTTGAACAAGAACGAAAAGCTGGTGAAAAAAGTGGTGATGGTGCATGGCCGCCGCAAGGTGATGTATCAGCGCGTGGCGTTTGCGCCAGTCGTGCCGGCTTTGCCGCCGGTGCTGTCCGCTGGCGAACAAGCCGGCCTGAACCTGACGCGCGATCCGCTTGAACTGCAGTCCAGCGTAGCGCTGGTGCTGGACCAGAACAGCTCGGAAGTACTGCTGGATAAAAATTCGCAGGTAGCGTTGCCGATCGCCTCGCTGACCAAGCTGATGACCAGCATGGTGGTGGTCGAAGCGAAACAGGACATGAACGAAGTGCTGACCGTGACCGATGACGACATCGATCGCGAAAAACACAGCGGCTCGCGCTTACGGATCGGTTCGCAGCTGACGCGCGCCGACATGCTGCACATTGCCTTGATGAGTTCCGAGAACCGCGCCGCATCTGCGCTGGGCCGGAGTTATCCGGGCGGCTTGCCGGCCTTTGTCGCCGCCATGAACGCCAAGGCCAAGGCGCTCGGCATGACCGAAGCCCACTATGTCGATTCAACCGGCTTGTCGCACCTGAACGTCGCCAGCGCCCGCGATCTGTCGCGCCTGGTGATCGCCGCCTACCAGCATCCGATCATTCGCGAGTATTCGACTGATTCCAAATATGTCGTCGAGCCGGGCGGCCGGCCATTGCAATATTCGACATCCAATCACCTGGTTGACAGTCCGTCGTGGCAGATCGGTTTGCAGAAGACCGGCTTCATCAATGAGGCAGGCCGCTGCATGGTCATGCAAACCACCATCGACGGCCGCCAGTTCGTCATGGTGTTGCTCGATGGGCGCGGCAAGTATTCACGCCAGGCTGACGCAGACCGTGTGCGCAAATGGCTAGCCGATTCACATCCTGCCACCTTGACCCGCGTCAAGCTGGCCGATGGCCAGAACGGTGCCTGACAAGATCCTGTTCCAGCTTGTTGCGGTTTGAAATTAAAAAAGAGTTTATTCATCGCTGAATAAACTCTTTTTTATGGACCGTTGATTTGCAGCGGTCATTGCCGTGATTATTGTTGTGCGGCGTATCCCAGCACTGCGGAAATCTGATTCGCAGTATTGATCAAATCTTCCACCCATTCCTCTTGCAGGCGATCGGCCGGCGCCGAGATCGACAAGCCGGCGATCATCTTGCCGGAATCGTCGCGGATGCCTGCCGCCATGCAGCGCACGCCCAGCTCCAGCTCTTCATTGTCGCGCGCATAGCCGAGCGCGCGCACCAGGCTCAGTTCGCGCTCCAGCTTGCTGAGGTCGGTGATGGAATTCTTGTTGTGTCCGGCCAGCCCGGTACGGGTAGCGTAGGCGCGCACCATTTTCGGGTCGTCGATGGACAAGAACAGTTTGCCGGTGGATGTCAGATGCAAAGGCGCGCGGCCGCCGATGGCGCGCACCACCTGCATCCCGGAGCGCTCCGAAAACGCGCGGTCGATATACACGATTTCATCGCTCTGGCGCACCGACAGGTTGACGGTCTGGTTGGTCTTGCGATGCAGTCCGCGCATGAAATCCAGCGCAGCTTCACGTACGTTGAGACGGCTCTTCACCACATTCCCCAGCTCCAGCAGACGCATGCCCAGCCGGTAGCTGCCAGGCTCGGAGCGGTCGACAAAGCGCTTGACCACCAGGTCGTTGAGGATCCGGTGCGCGGTCGATGGGTGCAGGCCCGTCACCGACGACAGCTCTTTCAGGCTGACCGGATCAGGGTAGAGCGCCAGCGTATCCAGCAGCGAAATCATGCGCTCGATAACCTGGATGGAAATCTTGTCGGCGTCGTCGGGAGTGGCTGTTTTCATTGAAGTAATGGTGCATTGCAGTGGAATGTTTATATCATAATGTGAAAAGTTATGCTGCGTTATTGTCATGGATTAGAGTGCGGCTACGATCTCACACCGGCAGCAAAATGTCATAAAAGCACAGTCAAAACCGCATGCTTGCAGTGCAACAAGGCTGGTAAAATGCAGAAAGTAAATACGCGCTTTCCTGCATTCCCATCAAAGCAAGCCAGTCTAGCCTTCAAGATCAACACAGCATGAGTGAAAAAACGCAATCCAAGCAATCGTCGCAAGCGCAGGAACCACCGCCGCCGCAGCCGATCAGCGAATTCAAGAGCACCAGCGGCTTCAAGAGAATTTTTTCCGCCTTTTTCTATTCAGCCGAAGGCTTCCGCTCGGCCTGGAAAAACGAACATGCCTTCCGCCAGGAGCTGGTCATCGTGATTCCCGGCATCATCGTAGCGCTGCTGCTACCGGTGCCGGCGTTGCAAAAGCTGATGCTGATCGCGGTGCTGGTCTGGATCATCATCATCGAACTGATCAATTCAGCGATCGAAGCGGTGGTGGACCGGGTCTCGCTGGAACGCAATCCCCTCTCCAAGAACGCCAAGGATTTCGGCAGCGCCGCAGTGCTGCTGACCTGTGTGCTGGCTGTTGCTACTTGGGCAGTGATTCTTTATCCCATCCTGATGTAATCAAGTGGTCCATAAGGATCCATGAGCGGATCCACGATTGCCGGGAAAAGTCCCGGCAATCAAAGCTTGCCCATGTTTGCACGTTTGTGTATATTTGTACGTGTTTATGCATGATATGAATTGATATGAATACTGCAAATCTGCTTCTCAAGGAGCGCCACGCCCTGATCCAACAGCGCCTGCTGGCCGATGGCCGGGTACTGGCGCCGGATCTGGCGCAGCAACTGAACGTCTCCGAAGACA
>NZ_JBDTCG010000072.1:0-34185 GCF_039923675.1 Collimonas sp. | reverse complement strand
GCCAGGGTTTCTTGCTGCTCGATGGCGTTGAACCAGGCGCGCACCTTGGAACGGGTGCGTGCGCTGGCGGCGTAGCCCGGATTGAGCCAGTCGCGCGACGGCCCGGCGCCGCCGGGAGCATTCTTGGCGGTGATGATTTCTACCGTCTGGCCGTTCTTCAGCGGCGTGTTGAGCGGCACCATGCTGCCATCCACGCGCGCGCCGCGGCAACGGTGGCCGACATCGGTGTGCAGGTAATAGGCGAAATCGATAGGCGTGGCGCCGCTCGGCAATTCGATCACGCGCGCTTGCGGCGTCAGTACGTAAATATGATCGCTGAGGGTGGCTTGCTTGAGCTTTTCCAGCCACTCGCGGCGACTGTCTTCGTGCTCGACCACCGCATCCACCACTTCGCTTTTCCAGGCCAGCAGTTGCCGCAGCCAGGCGATTTTCTCGTCGTATTTTTGCGCGGCAAAATTGGAGCCGCCGGACTCCTTGTAGCGCCAGTGCGCCGCCACGCCGTACTCGGCGAAATGATGCATTTCGTTGGTGCGGATCTGCACTTCGAGTGCGCGGTCGTCGTCGGCCAGCACCACCGTGTGCAGCGATTGATAGCCGTTTTGCTTGGGCCGCGAAATATAATCGTCGAACTCTTTCGGGATCGGTACCCAGATATTGTGGACGATACCGAGCACCGTGTAGCAAGTCTTGACATCGTCCACAATCACGCGGAAAGCGCGAACGTCGTACAGCTCGGAAAAATCGAGATCCTTGCCTTGCATCTTGTTCCAGATGCTGAAGATGTGCTTGGGCCGGCCCGAGACTTCGGCCTTGATGTCGGCCGCCGCCAGCTCGCTGCGCAAGCGCGTGATGGCGGCATCGACGAAACCTTCGCGCTCGATGCGCCGCTCTTCCAGCATCTTGGCGATACGCTTGTAGGTGACCGGATCGATAAAACGGAACGACAGGTCTTCCAGCTCCCACTTAAGCTGCCAGATGCCGAGCCGGTTGGCCAGCGGCGCGTACAGGTCGAGCGTCTCGCGCGCGTACTGGCTGGTGCGCTCGTTCTCCATCTTGTGCTCGGAAAAATAGCGCAGCGCCGTCACCCGCGAAGCCAGCCGCACCAGCACCACCCGCATGTCGGTGGCCATCGCCAGCAGCATCTTGCGCAAGGTTTCGACCTGGCTGGCGGCTTGCTGCGCGGCGTTCTTGCCACGCATGACTTCCTGCGGCAAACCGAAGGTAAAACCGTGCAGCCGCATCAGTTGGCGGATACCGCCGACCAGGTCCGAGATTTCCTTGCCGAAGCGCTGCTCGATGGTATCGGCATAGCTGGCGTCCAACAACGGCAACTCGAACAGCAAGGCTGCGATACGGGTCTCTACATCGGTGTCAAGCAAGGCCAGGATGCTGGCCACGCCATGCGAAAAATCGAGCGCGCTCTGGCCGGTGGTGATGACGTTATCGGCGTATAGCGGCTCGACGAATGCCAGCGCATCGAGCACGCGCGCACTATCCGCATCGCTCAGGCCGGCGGTGCATAACTGGATTTGCGTAGCGCGTTGTGTTGCAGTGAGCGAAACCATGCTGACATCTTTATTTTTGTGCCGCGACCACGATAATTTCTATCAGAATTTCCGGACGTGCGAGTTTGGCTTCTACCGTGGCGCGCGGCGGCGCATTATTGGTAGAGACCCACTCGTCCCAGATCAGGTTCATGCCATCGAAATCCTTGACGTCGGCGAGGTAGATCTGGCACGACAGGATGTGATGCTTGTCGCTGCCGGCTTCAGCCAGCAAGCGGTCGATATGGCCGAGCGACTCGCGCGTCTGGCCTTCGATGTTCTGGGTGGTGTCCTCGGCCAGCTGGCCGGCCAGGTACACGGTACCGTTATTGATGGCGACTTCCGAAAGTCTCTTGCCGACGTGCAGGCGCTGGATAGTCATGAATCATCTCCTATAAATGTTATGAACAACAAATCAGCCGATCAGAAAATCGGCGACAATTTCAATCTGGTCGGTATGCAGCAAGGTTGGAGCATGGCCGACACCTGTCAGTTCCACCAGTTTGGCTTTTGGTCCGGTTTGCGTCATCAGTTGCGCAGTGTCGACGGACAGCAAATCAGACTGCGCGCCGCGCACCAGCAAAGTCGGACAGGTAATCGCCTTGTAGGCATTCCACAACAGCATTTCCGCCATTTTGAAGGCGTCAGGGCTGGTCGACTTGAACGGCTCCGCCAGCTTCAAATCGTAGTGGCGTATCCACTCGCCTTGCGCGTTCTGGCGCAGCACATCGGCCGCCAGCTTGTGCCATTCGGCGTCGGTATGCGGACCGAAAGAGGCCGAGATGGCGCGAATATAGGCGGCGGCTTCATCAAAGGTGGCGAAGCGCATGTCAGCGCCGATATATTCGCCGATGCGTCCCATCGCGTCCGGATTCAGGCTGGGGCCGACATCGTTCAAGACCAGTTTGCGTATAGGGTTGTCCGGCAGCGAAGCCAGGCCGATGCCGATCAGGCCGCCCATCGAGGTGCCGACCAGGTCGACGGTCTCGGCGTTTAGGCGAGCCAGCAAAGTGACCACATCATTCAGGTACTGCGGCAGTATGTAGTATTGCGGATCGCGCAGCCAGCCGGAACGGCCGCGGCCCACCACGTCTGGACACACCACCCGATAGGTACCGCACAGGGCCCGCGCCAGCTGGTCGAAATCGTCGGATACGCGAGTGACGCCGTGCAGGCACAGCAACACATTCGGATTGTGCGGATCGCCCCATTCCTGATAGGCCATTTTATGCAGGCCGGCGGGAGAAATACATTGAACAGACTTGTGCGTGGCGATGGTCATTGGTACCCCGTTTCGGTTAAGGCTTGCCGGGCGACGGCAAATAGCGCCCCGGCGAACCAGGCAGCGCATTTTGCTTTGCGGATATACAACATCTTATCGCATATGGCCCTACCCTTGCACCTTACCTTGAACATAAGGGCCACAGGCGGGCCCGCAATGAAAAAACGGCGTCTGACACCGGGTGTCAAACGCCGTTTTTTTCATCCGGAAAAAATTCGGAAAAATCCGGCCGGGATCGCAGTATGCAGCCCGGCCTCCGGTTTTCCCGTCTCAGTGCAGTGTGCTCAGGTCCAGTTCAGCGCCGGTTTGGGCAACGATATCTTCCCGGCTTACGCCCGGCGCCAATTCGATCACCTTCAAGCCCTGCGGCGTAACGTCCATCACGCCCAGGTCGGTAATGATGCGGTCCACCACGCCGACGCCGGTCAGCGGCAGGTTGCAAGCCTCCAGGATCTTGTGCGAGGTCGAGCCGTCTTTGGCCTTGGCCACGTGCTCCATCAGCACCACTACCCGGCCCACGCCAGCCACCAGGTCCATTGCGCCGCCCATGCCTTTGACCAGCTTGCCGGGAATCATCCAGTTGGCCAGATCGCCATTCTTGGAGACCTGCATTGCGCCGAGAATGGCGATGTTGATTTTACCGCCGCGTATCATCGCGAACGAATCGGCGGAACTGAAGTAAGCCGATCCCGGCAACGAGGTCACGGTCTGCTTGCCGGCGTTGATCAGGTCGGCGTCGACTGCATCGTCGGTCGGGAACGGGCCGATGCCGAGCAAACCGTTTTCCGATTGCAGCCAGACTTCGATGTCTTTCGGTACATGGTTGGCAACCAGCGTCGGCAAGCCGATGCCGAGGTTGACGTAAAAGCCATCTTGCAATTCTTTCGCCGCGCGCGCGGCCATTTCATCACGTGTCCATGCCATTTTATTCTCCTGGTCTACGTTCTATTCGTTCTATTCGTTCTATCTATTGTGCCGGGCGAACGGTGCGCTGTTCGATCCGCTTTTCCGGTGTCGCATTGACTACGATGCGATGCACAAATATGCCCGGCGTGTGGACCTGGTCCGGATCGATCTCGCCGACCTCGACCAGATGCTCCACCTCGACCACCGTGATCTTGCCGGCCATGGCGACGTTCGGGTTGAAGTTACGGGCGGTTTTGTTGAATACCAGGTTGCCGCTGCGATCGGCCTTGTAGGCTTTGACCAGCGAAACGTCGGCCACCAGCGAACGTTCCATCACATATTTTTCACCGTCGAATTCGCGGATTTCCTTGCCCTCGGCGACCAGCGTGCCGACGCCGGTTTTAGTGAAAAATGCCGGAATGCCGGCGCCGCCGGCGCGCAGCTTTTCCGCCAAAGTACCTTGCGGCGTAAATTCCAGTTCCAGCTCGCCGGCCAGGTATTGACGTTCGAATTCCTTGTTTTCGCCGACATACGAAGCGATCATTTTCTTGATTTGACGAGTGGTTAGCAATTGCCCGAGACCGAAGCCGTCAACGCCCGCGTTGTTGGAAATCGCGGTCAACTCTTTCACGCCTGAATTGCGCAGCGCCAGGATCAGCGCCTCCGGAATGCCGCACAGGCCGAAGCCGCCTACGGCGATGGTCTGGCCATCTTTGACGATGCCGGCCAACGCGCTTGCCGCGTCAGGATAAACTTTGTTCATGCCTTGCCTCCTGTTTGTGTAAACTCTAGCTATTATTGCTTTGCTCTTGGTCTGTTAGCATATGACGAAGTGATGCTTCCAACAATACCGTAAAACTACGAATTCTTATCTTTTGCCTAATTCCGCTATCGATTACCAGACCATCTTTGCCCACGCGCCGATAGGCATGTGCGTTTCCGAACGCCGCATCATGCAAGTATGCAACCTGGCGCTGACGCGGATGTTCGGCTATCAGCCGGAGGAATTGAACGGTCAGTCGTTTGCGCTACTGTACCCGACTCAAGACGAGTTTGAGCGCACCGGTGTGCGTATCGTGCCGATCATGAACGCAAAAGGGATTTATTCGGACGAGCGCATCATGCGGCGCGCCAGCGGCGAGTTGTTCTGGTGCCATGTCACCGGCCACGCGCTAGTGCCGGAAGATACCCATGCGGCCGGCATCTGGACCTTTGAAGACTTGAGTGAAAAGCGCCGCGCCTCGGCAGTGCTGTCGCCGCGCGAACGCGAAATCGCAGCGCTGCTGGTAGAAGGAAAAACCAGCAAGCTGATCGGCAAGCAGATCGGTCTCAGCCCGCGCACTGTCGAAATGCACCGGGCCAACCTGATGAAGAAATTTGAAGCGTCGACTTCCAGCGAACTGGTGCACCGCCTGCTGGGGATTACGCAGGCAGAGAAGATTTAAGGCTTATCCCGGCAATACAGGATTAGTCAGCAACTGGCGCAGGCCATCTGGCAAGGGCATGGATTTCTCCAGGTCGAAATCGACCCAGACGATCTTTGCGGTACCCTCCGCGAACACCACGTCCGGCATGTCGGCGCGGCGGATTTCGTAGCTGGCCTCGAAACTGGAGCGGCCGATCGCGCCGATATAAGATTTGACTTCAACTTCGCAAGGGTATTTCAATTGACGCAAGAAACTGCATTGCGCATTGACCAGCACCGGCCCGTGACGCGAGTCGAAATCACTGCCGAGTTGTTGCAGCCACTCGATCCGGGCCTGTTCCATATAGCGGAAGTAAATCGTGTTGTTGACGTGGCCGAGCGCATCCATATCGCCCCAGCGCATGGCGATACGGGTAGTGTGGACGTGTTTTTTGGTTTCCATGACTCTAACTTTCCTGAACTGAATACTGTGTGCAGCGCCGTCTCGTCGGATAACATGCGAGGAACCCTACTAAGCACCGACGAGACCTAGCATTCTGCCGCAAAATCCCCGACAATTAGCACATCCGTTCGAAAAATTAATTATAGGTAAAGAGACAATGACTCCAACCCCAGGGCAAAACCAGCAGAATCTCCTAGAACAGTATGGCCCGCGCGAAGCGATGGAATACGATGTCGTGGTCGTTGGCGGCGGTCCGGCCGGCCTGGCGGCAGCGATCCGGCTCAAGCAGCAGGCCACCGAACAAGGACGCGAAGTGTCCGTCTGCGTATTGGAGAAAGGCAGCGAAATCGGCGCCCATATCCTGTCCGGCGCCGTGATGGACCCGCAGGCATTGACCGAATTGCTGCCAAACTGGAAAGAACTGGGCGCGCCGCTGACCACTGAAGTCAGCGAAGACCGCTTCCTGTTCCTGACCGAAAACAAGGCTTACAAGACGCCTAACTGGCTGTTGCCGGCCTGCTTCCAGAACCATGGCAACTACGTTATCTCTTTGGCGAACGTGGTGCGCTGGATGGGACAGCAGGCGGAAACCCTGGGCGTGGAGATTTTCCCCGGCTTCCCTGCCGCCGAGGTATTGTACAACGAAGACGGTTCGGTCAAGGGCGTCGCCACCGGCAATATGGGCGTGGACCGCCATGGCCGGCCTACCGATGCTTTCCAGCTGGGCATGGAGCTGCACGCCAAGTACACCTTGTTTGCCGAGGGCGCACGCGGCCATCTGGGCAAGCAGCTGATGGCAAAATTCGACCTCAACAAGGGCAAGGATCCGCAAACCTACGCCATCGGTATCAAGGAACTGTGGGAAATCGATCCCAAGCTGCATCAGCCGGGCCTGGTGGTGCATACCGCCGGCTGGCCGCTGGATACCCAGACCTACGGCGGCTCCTTCCTGTATCACCTGGAAAACAACCAGGTCGCAGTCGGCTATGTGGTCGGCCTGGCTTATGAAAACCCCTATCTGTCGCCTTATGAAGAATTCCAGCGCTACAAGACGCATCCGGAAATCAGCAAGTTTTTCCAGGGCGGCAAGCGGATTTCCTACGGCGCCCGCGCCATTACCGCCGGCGGCCTGCAATCGCTGCCCAAGCTGACCTTCCCGGGCGGCGCGCTGATCGGCTGCGACGCCGGCTTTCTCAACGCCAGCCGTATCAAGGGCAGCCATGCCGCGATCAAGACCGGCATGCTGGCAGCCAATGCGGCGTTTGAAGCTTTGGGCAACAACCGCCAGTTTGACGAGCTGACCGCTTACAGCCAGGCCTTCGAACAATCCTGGCTGCGCGAAGAACTGCACAAAGCGCGTAATTTCAAGCCATGGATGAGCAAGGGCCTGTATCTCGGCACCTTGATGGTCGGCATCGACCAGGTGGTATTCGGCGGCAAAGCGCCATGGACCTTGCGTCACACCCACGCCGATCACGAATGCCTGAAGCCGGCCGCCAACTACGCGCCGATCAAGTATCCGAAGCCGGATGGCAAGCTGACCTTCGACCGCCTGTCGTCAGTGTTCATTTCCAACACCAACCACGCCGAAGACCAGCCGATCCACCTGACCTTGAAAGATCCAAACGTGCCGGTGAACGTCAACCTGCGCGACTATGCCGGTCCGGAAGCGCGCTACTGCCCTGCCGGCGTCTATGAATTCGTCACCAACGACGACAATACAGAGCGGCTGCAGATCAACGCACAAAACTGCGTGCATTGCAAAACCTGCGACATCAAGGATCCGACACAGAATATCGTGTGGGTGACGCCGGAAGGCGGCGGCGGCCCGAACTATCCGAACATGTAATATCATCTTAAAGGCTGCAATTGCAGCCTTTTTTGTATTCATCCAATGACAATCTGGCGCGGAAAACATAACTATCCGGCACGCAGGCGGAGTGAACGTACTCTCGATCGGCTGCTGCTCAATGGCTTCTTCGCCAAGTGGAGCTATCGCCTTGGCTTGCACGGCAAATTAAGCGTTTCGCAGTACGCAGTGGAATTACCGCCGGAGAAAAAACTGGTGACACCTTTGCGCATTGCATTTGCGTCCGACCTCCACGCCGGCCCGACTACGCATCCACAAATATTCGAAGATCTTTTCGACGAAATCCATCGTCAACAGCCTGACATCTTGCTGCTTGGCGGCGACTTTGTTTCGTGTCACGCGCACTATGCCGAAGTACTCAAGGCAAGACTGGCCGCCATCCATCCGCGATTCGGCAAATATGCGGTGATGGGGAATCACGATTTATGGGTGGACGATACGGAATTATGCGGCATCTTGAACGACGCCGGGGTCGATGTCCTGGTCAACCAGAATCGCCCACTGCCAGCCCCGTATGACACCGTCTCGATTTGCGGCCTGGACGATCCCTGGACCGGCGCCCCGGATATACAACAAGCCATTGCCAACACTGGAGCCGTACGCGTGCTACTGATGCATTCGCCCGACGGCTTACTGCTGCTCGACGGCCATCGCTCCGATATCATCCTGGCAGGCCATACACATGGCGGCCAGATCGCGTTGCCGGACGGACGGCCGATCATCGTGCCGTCCGGCCCGTTGTGCAGGAAGCATCACTTCGGGCGACACGAAATAAAACACAACCGAGAACACAACGGCAGTCTGATCGTGAGCCGCGGGGTCGGATGCAGCAGTCTGCCTATCCGGCTAAACGCAGATCCGGAGCTCGTGATCTGTACGATGTACTAAGGCAGTTTCCAGTTACCTGCGACGATTTTTTCAAGCCAGAAAGTGCCAATCACGGTTTTAACGTCGGTGACCTTGCCTTCTCTTACCCAGCTCAACATGTCTTCAAGCGGGGCCTTGAACACGTCCAGGAATTCGCCGTCGTCGAGCTTGCGTTCGCCCGCCACCAGGCCGCGCGCCAGGAACAATTCCAGGTGCTCGTCGGAATAGGCAATGGCGTTATGTATGGTGCAGACATGCTGCCATTCGGTCGCGGTATAACCGGTTTCTTCCAGCAGCTCGCGCTTGGCGCAATCCAGGTAATCTTCGCCTTCATCGATTTTTCCGGCGGGATATTCAATGAAGACGCGCTCCAGCGGATAACGGTATTGCCGTTCCAGCAGTACTGTGCCGTCTTCAAACAAAGGCAGGATCACGACCGCGCCGGGATGCTTGATGTATTCGCGTGTGGTGGCTTTGCCGTCCGGCAGTTCAACCTTGTCGCGCTGTACTTTAAGAAAATGTCCGTCATAGGCAACGGCAGTGGCGATCCGGGTTTCTTTGAGGTGACTATCCATGCTAACGCTCCAGCAAAAATGGCGGAAAGTGAAAGATACTGACTAGAGGGATTGTAATGCTTGAACGCGCAGGCTGTGCTGCGCGCCGAAGTGGATGACGCTGGCGAAGAACTGACGCAGCGCCCCTCCCTTCTCTGCTTCAGCGATGTTTCTTCAGATAGCGTAATACGAAACCCGGATAGGCCAGCACCAGGAACATGCAGCCGGTCACCGCATAAAACTCCCAGCCTTGCGTAAATGTATTGCCGATATTCGCCTCCAGCACATAGGCAAACACGCCAACCAGCGCATACAGCGCCAGCAGTTCAAGCAAACGCACCCAGATCGGCTTGACCGTTGCCTGGCCGCCGGACTTGAGCGGAATCAGCGCGAACAAGCGTTCATTAAAGAACGGCAGGTTCGCAGCCAGCAGCGCTAGCAGGATGACGAACAGGCTGGAAAGAGAAACGTTCACGCTGTCATTTTCGATGATTACGAGGTAACTCTGGCGATGAAACCTGCCAGCGTACGCACAATGGCCAGGTTACTGGCATCCATCAGCAGGCCAGGCCACAGGCCCAGAACCAGCACCGCCATACCGTTCAGGCTGAGCAATATACGGACGTCGACATGGGCAACGATCGGAGCACGGTCTTGCGGCTCATCGAAATACATCATCTTGATGACGCGCAGGTAGTAGAAGGCGCCGATTAGCGAGAACAAAACAGCAATCACCGCCAGCCAGATCTGATGCGTGCCGATCACCGCCTGCAGCACCGACAGCTTGGCGTAAAAGCCCATCAGCGGAGGAATCCCTGCCAGCGACAGCATCAGCACCAGCATTACAGCGGCAAACCAAGGACTGCGCTGGTTCAAGCCTTTGAAGTCCTCCATGTTTTCTGCTTCAAATCCGGCGCGCGACAGCAGCATGATGACGCCGAACGTGCCGAGCGTAGTCATGACATAGGTGATCGCATAGAACAAGGCCGAGCTATACGCATTGGAAGTCGAAAACAGATTGCCGTCGACCACTCCGCTCAGCAAACCGAGCAGCATGAAGCCCATGTGCGAAATGGTCGAGTAAGCCAGCATGCGCTTGATATTGGTCTGGGCAATCGCCGTGATGTTACCGATCGCCATCGACAGCACCGCCAGCACGGTCAGCATCTGCTGCCAGTCAACAGCCAGCGGCAACAGCGCTTCCACCAACAGGCGGAAGCAAATCGCAAAAGCCGCCAGCTTGGGTGCGCCGCCCAGAAGCAGCGTTACAGCTGTTGGCGCACCTTGATAAACGTCAGGCACCCACATATGGAATGGTACTGCCCCCAGTTTGAAGGCAAGGCCGGCGACCACGAACACCACGCCGAATACCAGCACGGTATGGTTGATGCCGCCGGAATCCGCGGCACGCGCTACTTCAACCAGGTCGAGCGAGCCGGTTGCGCCGTATAGCATCGACATACCGTATAACAGGAAACCTGAAGCCATCGCGCCCAGCACGAAATATTTCATCGCCGCTTCGGTTGCGGAAGTGTTCTCGCGACGCAAAGCCACCATTGCGTACAGCGACAAGGACATCAATTCCAGGCCCAGGTAGATGCTGAGGAAATTACTGCCGGAGATCATCACCATCTGTCCCAGCAAAGCGAACAAGGCCAGCGGATAGAATTCACCGCCCAGATGGCCACCAACCATGTTGCGCTCACTCACATAACCGCGCGAATAGACCAGAGTCATCGCCACCGCCACGTAAGAAACCAGCTTCAGCAGACTGCTCAGCGGGTCGGAGACAAACATGTTGTGGAAGGTATAAACCGTCTCCCCGCTTTGAAATGCACCCAACGTCAATACAAAGCACACAGCCAGCACGGCCAGCGTCAGGTAATAGGTGATGTGGCGCTTGGCATCCGAAACGAACATATCGATCAGCAGTACGACCGAGGTCGCAATCAGCAGAAAGATTTCCGGATAAACAGGGATCAGATTCATGTTATTCATTTATTTGCCGCTTATTTTTATGCTAATCAGTTCAACTTGGTGATCGCGACATGCTTCAGCAGATCGGCCACCGATACCTGCATCGCATCGGTAAACGGCGCCGGATACAGCCCCATCGCGATGACGGCGATCGCCAGTACACCCAGCATGGCGAACTCACGCTTGTTCAGGTCGAGCATTTCTTTCACATGCGAATTGGTCACGGCGCCAAACACCACGCGCTTGACCAGCCACAACGAATACGCTGCACCGAGAATCAACGCGGTCGCTGCCAGCAGGCCGATCCAGAAATTGAACTTGACCGCACCCAGGATCACCATGAACTCGCCGACGAAACCGGAAGTGCCTGGCAAGCCGGAATTGGCCAGCGAGAACAAGACGAACAAGGCAGCGAAACGCGGCATCACATTTACCACGCCGCCATAAGCCGAGATTTCACGGGTATGCATGCGGTCGTACAGTACGCCGATACACAGGAACATCGCGCCGGAGACAAAGCCGTGCGAGATCATCTGCACGATACCGCCCTGCAGGCCGATGTCGTTGAAAATGAAGAAACCAAGCGTGACGAAACCCATGTGTGCGATCGACGAATAGGCGATCAGCTTCTTCATGTCTTTTTGCACCAGCGCCACCAGGCCGATATAGATCACTGCTATCAGCGACAAGGTGATCATGAAACCGGACAGGTAATGACTTGCATCAGGCGTGATCGGCAGCGAGAAACGCAGGAAGCCGTAGCCGCCCAGCTTCAGCATGATGGCCGCCAGCACCACCGAGCCGCCGGTCGGAGCTTCAACGTGGGCGTCCGGCAACCAGGTATGCACCGGCCACATCGGCACCTTGACCGCAAACGCAATCAGGAAAGCGAGGAAAATCAAGATCTGTTCCGACATGTCCAACGGCAGCTGGTGCCAGGTCAGGATTTCGAAAGTGCCGGAATGGAAGTACAGATACAGCAAAGCGATCAGCATCAGCAGCGAGCCCATCAGCGTGTACAGGAAGAACTTGATCGCTGCATACACGCGGTTGGTACCGCCCCAGACGCCGACGATGATGAACATCGGGATCAGCGTAGCTTCAAAAAATACATAGAAGAGCATGCCGTCCAGCGCGCAGAAGACGCCGATCATCAGGCCCGACAAGATCAGAAAGGCGCCCATGTACTGCGCGACTTTCTTTTCGATCACTTGCCAGGCGGAGATCACCACCAGCACCGTAATGAAAGCTGTCAGCGGGATGAACCACAGCGAGATGCCGTCGATACCGAGGAAATAATTGATGTTGAAGCGGTCGATCCACACCGACTTTTCAACGAACTGCATGCCCTGGAAACCGTTATCAAACTGACGCACGATCGGCAAGGTCACCACGAAACTGACCGCTGCGCCAAGCAACGAAAGCCAGCGCACCAGAGTTGGATTGTCGTCGCGGCCCACTGCCAGGACGAGGATACCAAACGCGATCGGACACCAGATGGCGAGACTGAGGAGATGGCTATAGAGCGGGAAAGTTGATTGCATCATATGTATTATTTATCTACCTTGCTGAGTTTGCTGTGTTCAACTGAGCGGCTTATTTGAACGGATACGGCATGAACCACACCAGGAAACCCAGCACGCCGATGATCATCACGAACGCATAGTGATAGATATAGCCGGATTGCCAGAGACGGGTAATCTTCGAGAACCAGTTGACCGCCTTGGCGCTACCGTTGACGATCAAGCCATCGATCAGGCCACGGTCGCCGGCATTCCACAAGCCACGGCCCAGCATGCGGGCGCCGCCTGCAAAGACGATGTCGTTGAATTTGTCCAGATAGTATTTGTTTTCAAGCAGCGTGTAGATCGGACCGCACTTTTGCTTGATCGCCGCCGGCAAGCGCGGATTGACCATATAGCAGTAGTAGGCGGCAGCTACACCGGCAATCGCCAGCCACAATGGCGCTGAAGCGAAGGCGTGCGCAACCATGCCGACTGGACCGTTGAATTCATGGCGCAACTCTTCCATCGCGTGATGCGCGTCGTTGACGAAAATCACATCCTTGAAGAAATTACCGTACAACATCGGCTCGATGGCAAAGAAACCGATGACGGCAGATGGAATCGCCAGCAGGATCAATGGCAGCGTCACCACCCAAGGCGACTCCTGCGGCTTCTGGCCAGGCGCCAAGCCGTGGTGTTCGTGCTCTTCTTCATCATCATGATGGGCGTCATGGGAATCATGCGATGCGTGTGCATCGTTCGCAGCATGTGCCGGCGCGTGATGGCCATGATCGTCATGCGCCTTGCCGAAACGCTCTTCGCCATGGAACACCATGAAGTACATTCGGAACGAATAAAAGGCAGTCACGAATACACTCGCCAGCACAGCAAAATAAGCAAAGCCTGAACCGAACAACGTCGACGCATGCGCCGCGTCGATGATGCTGTCCTTCGAATAGAAACCGGAGAAGAACGGCGTACCGATCAGCGCCAGCGAACCGATGAGCGAGGTGATCCAGGTGATCGGCATGTATTTACGCAGGCCGCCCATGTTGCGCATGTCTTGATCGTGGTGCAGACCGATAATCACCGAACCGGCGCCGAGGAACAGCAAAGCCTTGAAGAATGCATGTGTCATCAGGTGGAACACTGCCACCGAGTAAGCCGACGCGCCCAGCGCTACAGTCATGTAGCCCAGCTGCGACAGCGTCGAGTAAGCCACCACGCGCTTGATGTCGGTCTGGATAACGCCGAGAAATCCCATGAACAGCGCAGTGATCGAACCGATGATCAGGATGAACGACAAGGCGGTATCGGACAGCTCGAACAACGGCGACATACGGGTCACCATGAAGATACCGGCAGTCACCATGGTCGCCGCGTGGATCAGCGCGGAAATCGGCGTCGGGCCTTCCATCGAATCCGGCAGCCAGACGTGCAACGGAAACTGCGCGGATTTACCCATGGCGCCGATGAACAGGCAGATACAGGCAACCGTCAGCAACATCCAGTCGCTGCCCGGCAGAGTCATTTGCGCCAGCAGGCCTTTTTGCGCAAACACTTCGGTGTAGTTCATCGAACCCGAATACGCCAGCAGCAGGCCGATGCCGAGGATGAAGCCGAAGTCGCCGACACGGTTCACCAGGAAGGCTTTCATGTTGGCGAAAATCGCCGTCGGACGGGTGTACCAGAAACCGATCAGCAGATACGACACCAGGCCCACTGCTTCCCAGCCGAAGAACAACTGCAGGAAGTTGTTGCTCATGACCAGCATCAGCATCGAGAACGTGAACAGGGAGATGTAGGAGAAGAAGCGGTTATAGCCTTCATCGTCCTTCATGTAGCCGATGGTGTAGATATGCACCATGAGCGAGACAAAGGTCACCACGCACATCATCATCGCGGTCAGGCTGTCGATCAGGAAACCGACTTCCAGCTTGACGCCGCCGACCGTCATCCAGGTGTACAAGGTGCCGTTGAAGGTGGCGCCGTCGATCACCTGCAGCAAGGTCTGCACGGAGATGATCAGGGCGATCAGCACGCCCAGGATCGTGACCGTGTGCGAGGTCTTGCGACCGACCAGATTGCCGAAGAATTTGGTACCGAATAAGCCCGCGATCGCAGCACCAACCAGGGGTGCCAACGGTACGGCAAGAAGTAATTGTGGGTTAAGTTGCCCCGCCATGATGAACCTTATCTTTATTCGTTATTTGTTATCTGCGTATTCCATGTCCCGCCAGCACCGGCTGCCGGGACAAACCTCGTCGTTAGCCTTTGAGACTGTCCAGATCTTCCACATTGATGGTGTCCAGATTACGGAACAACGCCACCAGGATGGCCAAACCAATTGCCGATTCGGCAGCTGCTACCGTGAGGATGAAGAAAACGAAAATCTGTCCTGCCGCATCGCCCAGGTAATACGAGAAGGCGATGAAATTCATGTTCACCGCCAGCAGCATCAATTCGATTGCCATCAGCAATACGATGAGGTTCTTGCGATTGAGGAAAATGCCGACGATCCCGATCGAAAACAGGATCGCACCAAGAATCAGATAATGAGCGAGCGAAAGTACCATATTGCGTCCTTGTTATTTTTGTGGCGCCGCTGGTGCGGGCGGAGTGGCAGGCGCAGCAACAGGCACTGCCGGCGCAATCGGATCGACCTTGGCCTCCGACTGCATCTTGACGATGCGCACGCGGTCGGTGCTCTTGACCTTGACTGCCGCAGCCGGCGAAAAGTATTTGCTGTCTTTACGACGGCGCAAAGTCAGTGCAACCGCAGCCACAATCGCCACCAGCAAGATCACCGCCGCAATTTCAAAGGCGTATACGTACTCGGTGTAGATCAGCTTGCCCAGCTCTTTGGTATTACCGATGTTGGCCGAGATGGCCGGCACGTCGGCATCGCCACCCTGGAAGCCGTGGAATATGACCCCGGCCATTTCCAGCACGATGATGGTGCCGACGGTGGCGCCCAGCGGGAAATAACCCCAGAATCCCTCGCGCATTTTTTCGAGGTTAATATCCAGCATCATCACTACGAACAAGAACAGCACCATCACCGCGCCGACATAAACCAGCACCAGCACGATCGACAGGAACTCGGCCTTGAGCAGCATCCAGATACCGGCCGCCGAGAAAAACGACAACACCAGGAACAATGCGGAATGCACTGGATTGCGGGCGGTGATAACGCGTAGCGAGGCCAATACCAGCACCACCGAAAACGCGTAAAACAAGAAAGTCTTAAATTCCATAATGGCCCAGAAAGTCGGCTAAAAAAGCTTCGCTAGTCATACTTCACCAGCGTTGATTATCGGTATTAACCGTATTAACGGTATGCAGCATCTGCTGCACGCGCCGCAGCAATCTCAGGTTCGTAACGATCGCCCACCGCCAGCAGCATTTCCTTGGTGTAGTACAGATCGCCGCGCTTTTCGCCGTGGTATTCCAGGATGTGGGTCTCGACGATCGAATCGACCGGGCAAGACTCTTCGCAGAAACCGCAGAAAATGCACTTGGTCAGATCGATATCGTAGCGCGTGGTGCGGCGCGAACCGTCTGCACGCTGCTCCGACTCGATCGTGATTGCCATGGCCGGGCAGACTGCTTCACACAGTTTGCAGGCGATGCAACGCTCTTCGCCGTTCGGGTAGCGGCGCAACGCATGCAGACCGCGAAAACGCGGCGACTGCGGCGTCTTCTCTTCCGGGAACAGCACCGTAATCTTGCGTGCGAACAGGTAGCGGCCGGTGAGGCGCAGTCCCTTGATCAGCTCCAGCAGCATCAGACTGCCGAAAAAATCCTTGATGGCTTCCATTTACTCTATACCTTCCATTACTTCCAGATATTCCATGGACTTTGAATCCAGGCTGCGACAATCACCAGATAGACGAGAATCAAGGGGATGAATACTTTCCAGCCCAGGCGCATGATCTGGTCATAGCGATAGCGCGGGAACGAGGCACGTACCCAGATAAACACCGACAACATGAAGAACGTCTTCAAACCGAGCCAGATCCAGCCTGGAATAAAGTCCAGGAACGCCGCCGGCGAAGCCCAGCCGCCCATGAACAGCAGTGCTGTCAGGATCGACACCAGGATCATGTTGGCGTATTCGGCCAGGAAGAACATGGCGAACGACATGCCCGAGTATTCGATCATGTGGCCGGCCACGATTTCCGATTCGCCTTCGACCACGTCGAACGGGTGACGGTTGGTTTCGGCGATCCCGGAAATAAAATAAATCAGGAACACAGGGAACAACGACAACCAGTTCCACGACAGGAAGCCGACGCCGTGATCGTAGAAATAGCCTTTGCTTTGCGCCATCACGATATCCGTCAGGTTCAGGCTGCCCGATACCATCAGTACGATCACCAGGGCGAAACCCATGGAAATTTCGTAGGACACCATCTGCGCCGAAGCGCGCATGGCGCCGAGGAAAGCGTACTTGGAGTTGGAGGCCCAACCGGCGATGATCACGCCGTAGACTTCCATCGACGTGATGGCCATCACGAACAGCAGGCCGGCATTGACATTGGCCAGCACGGTTTCCGGACCGAACGGTATCACTGCCCAGGCCGCCAAGGCCGGCATGATGGTCATGATCGGTGCGATAAAGAACAAGACCTTGTTGGCGCGGGCCGGGACCGTGACTTCCTTCAGCATCAGCTTGACGGCGTCGGCGATCGGTTGCAGCAAGCCGGCGAAACCAACCCGGTTTGGACCGACGCGGATATGCATCCAGCCGATCAGCTTGCGTTCCCAGTAAGTCATGTACGCCACGCACAGCAGCAGCGGCACGACCACGACGACGATCTTGATCAGGTTCCAGATCAACGGCCAGATAAAGCCGAACCAGCTAGCGCCGGTTGCATTGATGGTGGCGATGAAATGATCCATCATGCTTTCTCCACTACGATAGAACCGAACATCGCGCCCAATGCTGCGGTCGAAGCATGCGAAGCGGCTACCCGCACTACATTTTCCGGCAAGGATGCATCAATCGCCGCCAGCAGCGAAGCAACGCCCTGCCCTTGTTTGACAGTCACACGGTCGCCAACGGCAACACCCAGTTTTGCTGCCAATGCTGCCGGCAACCAAGCTTGCGGCGCCTGGCCGTCGACGGTTTCCTGCAGCGATGCGGCGCGGCGCACTACGGCGTCGCCAAAATAGATCGGCACATCGGCGATACGTTCAAACGAGTCCAACGCGCCATTCGCAGTTTGCGCAACTGCTTGCGGTTGCAGATCGCTGATATTGTTCAGGCGCGCGGCCAGGTTGGCTGCGGCAACTTCGCCAGTACCCAACACTTCGTCGCGAATCGCTTCCGACGTATCGTAGTCAAAACCTGGCAAGCCCAGCAGGTTACCCAATACGCGCAACACCTTCCAGGCCGGACGGGCATCGCCAATAGGCCGTACGGTACCGTTGAAACTTTGAGCACGGCCTTCACAGTTGACGAAGGTGCCGGAAGTTTCAGTGAACGGCGCGATCGGCAGCAGCACGTCGGCGTAGTCGGCGCCATGCTTGTAGGCCGACAGTGTGACCACCATCTCGGCCTGCTTCAGTGCAGCGATTGCGATTTGCGGGTCGAAACTGTCCAGTTCCGGCTCAGCATTCAGCAACACATAAGCCTTGTGCGGCTGTGCAAAAATCTGTTGTGCGTTACGGCCCTTGCCAGCGGCAGGCAAAGCATTAGCCCAATAACCGCCGACGGTGTTACCGGCTTCAGTCATGTAGCCGAACTTGGCATCAGTCTGTTGCGCGATCCATTGCGCCACAGCGTGCAGTTGCGATGCTTGCGGATGCTGCGCCGCCGCGTTACCCAGCAAGACTGCCTTCGCATCGCCCGACAACAGGCTGGCAGCGGTTTGCCTGGCTTCGGTTGAAGGTTCGATATTCTCGAAACCGGCAGGAACAGCTACGCTCTTGGCTTGCGCCACGGCAACTGCGACCTGGCTCAGCGCCGACAACCATGCCGACGGCGCAGCAATGATCTTGTTCGCGACCGGCATCAGCAAATCGTCGTCGGTAGCGTGCAGGATGCTCAGCTTGGCGCCACGCTTGACGCTCAGGCGCAAACGGGCCGACAACAAAGGATGATCCTTGCGCAGGAACGAGCCGATGATGAAAGCGCGGTTCAGTTGTGCAAATTCGTTGATCGACATGCCAAGCCAAGGCGTGACCTTGCCATCAAGGGCGAAGTCGGACTGGCGCAGGCGGAAGTCGATGTTTTCGGAACCCATGCCGCGCACCACTTTTTGCAGCAACGACAGTTCTTCCAAAGTCGAATACGGCGTGCCGACAGCGGCAATCGCGTCAGCGCCATGTTCGTGGCGGATGTTGCGCAAACCGTGCGCCACATATTCCAACGCGGTTTGCCATTCGACTTCTTGCCACTTACCGTCTTGCTTCAACATCGGCTTGGTCAGGCGCTCGGCGCTGTTCAAGCCTTCATAGGCGAAGCGGTCCTTGTCCGACAACCAGCATTCATTGACGTCGTTGTTTTCCAGCGGCAGCACGCGCATCACCTTGCCGGACTTGACTTGCACCACCAGGTTGGCGCCCAGGCCATCATGCGGGCTGACCGATTTGCGGCGCGACAATTCCCAGGTACGGGCGCTGTAGCGGAACGGCTTGGAAGTCAGTGCGCCGACCGGACAGAGGTCGATCATGTTGCCGGACAATTCGGAATTGACGGTCTTGCCGACGAAGGTGGTGATCTCGGAATGTTCACCGCGGCCAACCATACCGAATTCCATCACGCCGGCGATTTCCTGGCCGAAGCGGACGCAGCGGGTGCATTGGATGCAACGGGTCATTTCCTGCATCGAGATCAGCGGGCCGGCGTCTTTCGGCGCGACCACACGCTTTTCTTCTTCATAGCGCGAAGACGATTTTCCGTAGCCGACCGCCAGATCTTGCAACTGGCACTCGCCGCCCTGATCGCAGATCGGGCAATCCAGCGGGTGATTGATCAGCAGGAATTCCATCACGCTCTTCTGCGCGGTGGTCGCCTTGTCGCTGGCGGTCCGCACGATCATGCCGGCGGTGACCGGAGTGGCGCAGGCCGGCAGGGCCTTAGGCGCTTTTTCCACCTCGACCAGGCACATGCGGCAGTTGGCCGCGATGGAGAGCTTTTTGTGATAGCAGAAATGGGGAATGTATGTGCCAATCTTGTTGGCAGCATCCATTACCATGCTGCCCTCTTGGACTTCCACTTTCTTGCCGTCTATTTCGATTTCAACCATGGCTTTTGCTTTTCTTGCCTAAGTGTTTTACACGCTACCTGCGCCGGACTCTACGTCATTCCCGCGCACGCGGGAATCCATTTTAGGCAGTAACTTGGATCCCCGCGTTCGCGAGGATGACGACATTTTTGGAGCTCATCTTAAACATATGCTGGCACCAAGCAGTGCTTATGCTCGATGTGATATTCAAATTCTTCGCGGTAGTTCTTGAGGAAGCCGCGCACCGGCATCGCTGCCGCATCGCCGAGCGCACAAATCGTGCGGCCCATGATGTTGCCGGCAACCGTGTCCAGCAGATCCATGTCTTCCGGACGACCGTGTCCTGTTTCAATGCGATGCACCAGGCGGTACAGCCAGCCCGTGCCTTCGCGGCATGGCGTGCACTGGCCGCAGGATTCTTCAAAATAAAAATACGACAGGCGCAACAACGACTTCACCATGCAACGCGTTTCGTCCATCACGATGACCGCGCCCGAACCCAACATCGAGCCGGCCTTGGCGATCGAATCGTAATCCAGATCGGTATCCATCATGACGTCGCCCTTGATCACCGGAGCGGATGAACCGCCAGGGATCACGGCCTTGATCTTTTTACCGCCGCGCATGCCGCCGGCCAGTTCCATCAGCGTCGCAAACGGCGTACCCAGCGGTACTTCGTAATTGCCTGGCTTCTCGACGTCGCCCGAGATCGAGAAAATCTTGGTGCCGCCGTTGTTCGGTTTGCCCAGCGCGGCATAGGCTTCGCCGCCCATGTTCAGCAAGAAAGGCACCGCAGCGAAAGTCTCGGTGTTGTTGATCGTGGTCGGCTTGCCGTACAGGCCGAAGCTGGCAGGGAAAGGCGGCTTGAAACGCGGCTGACCCTTCTTGCCTTCGAGCGATTCCAGCAAAGCGGTTTCTTCGCCGCAGATGTAGGCGCCGTAGCCGTGAAATGCATGCAGCTGGAAATTGAATTCGCTGCCGAAGATTTTATCGCCAAGAGCGCCGGCGGCGCGTGCTTCTTCCAGCGCTTCTTCAAAGCGATCGTAGGCGGACCAGATTTCGCCGTGGATGTAGTTGTAGCCGACCGTGATGCCCATGGCGTAAGCGCCGATGGCCATGCCTTCGATCAGCGAATGCGGATTGTAGCGAATGATGTCGCGGTCTTTGAATGTGCCCGGCTCTCCTTCGTCGGTATTGCAGACAAGGTACTTCTGGCCCGGGAACTGGCGCGGCATGAAGCTCCACTTCAGGCCGGTCGGGAAACCCGCACCACCGCGACCACGCAGCGAACCGGCTTTCAGTTCGGCGATGACTTGTTCCGGCGTGATTTTTTCAGACAGGATGCGCTTGAGGGCGGTATAGCCGCCGCGCTTGACGTAATCGGCGTAGTGCCAGTTGTTGCCGTCCAGGTTAGCCAGGATCAGCGGATTGATATGACGATTATGCAAGCTGGTCATTTCTTGAGTTCCTCTAGCAAGCCGTCAATCTTGTCGTTCGACATCCAGCTACACATGCGTTTGTTATTCACCAACAGCACCGGCGCATCGCCGCAAGCGCCCATACACTCGCCTTCCACCAGCGTGAACTGGCCGTCGGCCGTGGTCTCGCGAAAACCGATACCCAGCTTGTGCTTGAGATGCTGCGCCGCCCGCTCGCCGTCGCGCAGCTGGCATGGCAGGTTGGTGCAGATGCTAATCCTGTACTTGCCGACCGGCTTGGTATTGTACATATTGTAAAAGGTCGCGACTTCCTGCACCGCGATCGCCGGCATGCCCAGATAGTCTGCGACATCCTGCATGGTTTCCGGCGCCAGCCAGCCCTTTTCATCTTGCGCAATCGCCAGCGCGGCCATCACCGCCGACTGTTTCTGGTCGGCGGGGAATTTCGCGACTTCGCGATCGATCTTTTTGTATGTATCTTGACTTAACAACATGTGTTGGCCATTCGTGCGCGGCGTTTTGCGCGATAGTTAATTGGTAACAGCAGACTTGGCAGACTTACTTGACCCACTTAGCGGTCGATTTCACCGAAAACGATATCCTGCGTACCGATGATGGTAACGGCATCGGCAATCATGTGGCCCTTGGCCATTTCGTTCAAACCTTGCAGATGCGGGAAACCAGGTGCGCGAATCTTCAAACGGTACGGCTTGTTGGCGCCATCGGAGACGATGTACACACCGAATTCGCCCTTCGGATGCTCGACTGCGGCATACGCTTCGCCCGGCGGCACATGGAAACCTTCGGTGAAGAGCTTGAAGTGATGAATCAGCTCTTCCATGTTGGATTTCATGTCGACCCGCGACGACGGCGCAACCTTATGGTTGGTCGTCATGACCGGACCGCTGTTATTGCGCAGCCATTCTACGCATTGCTTGATGATCCGGTTGGACTGGCGCATTTCTTCCACGCGCACCAGATAACGGTCATAGCAATCGCCGTTCTTGCCGACCGGGATATCGAAGTCGAGCAAGTCGTACACTTCGTACGGTTGCTTCTTGCGCAGATCCCATTCAACGCCGGAGCCGCGCAGCATGGCACCGGTAAAGCCCATGGCCTTGGCGCGCTCTGGCGACACCACGCCGATGCCGACCAGACGCTGTTTCCAGATACGGTTGTCGGTCAGCAGGGTTTCGTATTCATCCACGTATTTCGGGAAGCGCACTGTAAAGTCTTCGATGAAATCCAGCAGGGAACCCTGACGGTTTTCATTGAGGGCGCTGATCGCCTTGGCGTTGCGCATCGTCGATGCCTTGTGCTGCGGCATGGTGTCCGGCAGGTCGCGATACACGCCGCCCGGACGGTAGTAAGCCGCATGCATACGGGCGCCGGAAACGGCTTCGTAGCAATCCATCAAATCTTCGCGTTCGCGGAAGGCGTACAGCAACACCGCCATCGCGCCGACGTCCAGCGCATGCGCGCCGATCCACATCAAGTGGTTCAGCAGACGCGTGATTTCGTCGAACATGACGCGGATGTACTGAGCGCGCAGCGGGACTTCAAGACCCAGCAGACGCTCGATCGCCATCACATAGCCGTGCTCGTTGCACATCATCGACACATAGTCGAGACGGTCCATGTACGGTACGGATTGCAGATAGGTTTTTTGCTCCGCCAGCTTCTCGGTGCCACGATGCAGCAAGCCGATATGCGGGTCGGCGCGCTGGATCACTTCGCCGTCCAGCTCAAGCACCAGGCGCAGTACGCCATGGGCGGCCGGATGTTGCGGGCCGAAGTTCAGCGTGTAGTTCTTGATCTCTGCCATTATTTGATCCCGTAATGTTCTTCACGAATCACCCGCGGCGTGATTTCGCGCGGATCGATCGTTACGGGTTGATAAATTACGCGCTTCTGCTCGGCGTCGTAGCGCATCTCGACATAACCGGAAACCGGGAAATCCTTGCGGAACGGATGACCGATAAAACCATAGTCGGTCAGGATGCGGCGCAAGTCGTTGTGGCCTTCGAACAGGATGCCGAAGAAGTCGAATGCTTCGCGCTCGTACCAGTTGGCCGAAGCCCAGATATCGGTCAGCGAAGCCACGATCGGCATCTCGTCGTCAGGTGCAAACACGCGCACGCGCAGACGCCAGTTGTGTTCGATCGACAGCAGGTGGGACACCGCCGCAAAACGCGCGCCATCCCAGGCACCGTCGCCGTAGGTTGAATAGTCGACGCCACAGAGGTCGATCAGCTCTTCGAAGCGGGTATCGGCATGATCGCGCAGGACGCGCATCGCCGACAGGTAGTTCGCAGCCTTGACGATGATCGTGATCTCGCCAAAGGCCACTGTCAGACTTTGAAGGTCGTCGCCAAGCGCATTGCGCACGGCGGCTTCCAGGGTTTCCAGTTTGGTCGTCATGGTGCTCTCTTAGCGCGCAATCGTATTGGTGCGGCGAATCTTGTTTTGCAACTGGATGATGCCGTACAACAGTGCTTCAGCAGTCGGCGGGCAGCCAGGGACATAGATATCCACCGGCACGATGCGGTCGCAACCGCGCACCACCGAATACGAGTAATGATAGTAACCGCCGCCATTGGCGCAGGAACCCATCGAAATCACCCAGCGCGGCTCCGGCATCTGGTCGTACACCTTGCGCAAGGCCGGCGCCATCTTGTTGCACAGCGTGCCAGCCACGATCATCACGTCGGACTGACGTGGCGACGGACGGAAGATTACACCAAAACGGTCCATGTCGTAGCGCGAGGCGCCGGCATGCATCATTTCGACGGCACAGCAGGCCAGGCCAAACGTCATCGGCCACAGCGAGCCGGTGCGGGTCCAGTTGATCAGCTTGTCAGCAGTTGTGGTGACAAAGCCTTCGTTCAATACGCCTTCAATAGACATGATTCACTCTCATTCGTTACTCCCAATCCAGAGCGCCGCGTTTCCAGATGTACCAGAAGCCAACCGCGAATTCGGCGATAAACACCATCATCGTGATAAAGCCCTGCCATCCGAGGTCGCGCATGGCAACCCCCCACGGGAAGAAAAAAGCGGTTTCCAGATCGAACAAAATGAACAAAATGGCGACAAGGTAGTAACGCACATCGAACTTCATGCGCGCATCTTCGAATGCTTCAAAGCCGCATTCGTAAGGAGAAGTTTTTTGGGAATCGGGCCGATGCGGCCCAAGTATCCGACCCAGCAATTGCGGTGCAACACCAACCGCGATACCGATCAGAATAAACAGCAGGACGGGAAAATAATTTTCGAGGTTCACGATTATGCGCCAGTAGTTCAAACGATTAGCAGAATGATTTGCGGATCTGAAACCTCAGACCTGACGCCCCCAATCCAGCAAACCACACTACAAGTTCCTCGACAAAAAGCCAGCGCAGGGGCAACCGTTGCTGGCCTCGTATTCTTTGGTGCCGACGGCGAGACTCGAACTCGCACAGCTTTCGCCACTACCCCCTCAAGATAGCGTGTCTACCAGTTTCACCACGTCGGCATAAGCGCGTATTTTAACCTGATTTACTACTTTTGTTCAATGCACAATCGGATTAAAAGTCAGCAATTTCACTCTAAGACTGATACTAAATTACGGAGAGCAGCGTATTTCGCCAGACGGCGTCAAATCCTGCTCTCTTTACTGCGAATTACTATCGATTACCGCTGATGCTTACTTCGGAATTTGATTCGACTGCGCGCCGCCTGTCGACGCCGCAGGCACGGCGGCAGCTGCACTGGCAGGCGCCGCAGCAGCAGGCGTCGCCGAGGTTGCCGGAATTGCGGCATCAGCCGCTGCCGGGGCGGCCGAACCAGCCGCAGACGCTGCAGCCGGAGCCGATGCCGATGCCGATGCAGGCACGGTAGCCGCCGGCAGATTATCCATCACGCCGCCAGTCGCCACCGAGCGATGGTTACCCAGATACACCAGCGCCAGGGTGGCGATGAAGAACAGCGCCGCCGCAAAGCCGGTCGACTTCGAGAGGAAATTCGAAGAGCCGGCAGCGCCGAACAGGCTGCCGGAAGCGCCGGAGCCGAAAGCCGCGCCCATATCGGCGCCTTTGCCATGCTGCAGCAGCACCAGGCCGATAATCGTCAACGCCGTCAACACCTGAACGATGACAATGATATTAAATACTGTGTTCATTTAATGATTTCCAAGGAGAGTTGATGCTTTATTTACCAGATACAAAATGCGTACTTATTTAACCTATTTAATCCAGATCCAGATCCAGATCCAGATCCAGACTATCGTGCAGCAGCGACAATCGCCAGGAAATCAGCTGCCTTCAATGCTGCGCCGCCGATCAGGCCGCCATCGATATCCGGCATCGCCAGCAGCTCGACAGCATTGTCCGGCTTCATGCTGCCGCCATACAAAATCCTGACTTCCACTGCAGTTGCGGAATTTTTCCCCGCCAGCTTGGCGCGCAAGGCCTGATGCACGTCTTGCGCCATTTGCGGCGTCGCTGTCTTGCCGGTGCCAATCGCCCACACCGGCTCGTACGCCACCACGATTCCGCTTACCTGCCCCGCATCCAGCACACTCAGCACTGCCTGCAACTGGCGGCCAACCACCGCATCGGTCTGGCCTGCTTCGCGCTCGGCCAAGGTTTCGCCCACGCAGACGATCGGCGTCACGCCGGCCTGCAACGCGCGCAGCGCCTTTTGCGCCACCAGCTCATCCGTTTCAGCGTGATAAGCACGCCGCTCGGAGTGGCCGACGATCACGTAACGGCAAGCAAAATCCTGCAACATGCTAACCGCGACTTCACCAGTATACGCGCCTGCGGCATGGGCCGATACGTCCTGGCCGCCCAGCACAATTGCCGATCCGGCAAGTTCTGTCTGGCATTGCGCAAAATACGGCGCCGGCACACACAGCGCCACATCACATGCAGTAACCGCCATGCCAGCCTTGATTTCCGCCAGTAAAGCAGCGTTGGCAACCAGACTGCCATTCATTTTCCAGTTACCGGCTACAAGTTGACGACGCATATTTGGCAAGGCCCAGGTTTTCAATAACCCGGCATTCTAACGCGCCGGGGGGAAAGCGGTCAAACCGGCAAAAAATGTTTGAGACCCGTTCAAGACCCGTTCAAAGCCAGGCGAAAACGCATTTATCGTCAAAAAACCAGATAAAGCACAGCCGATATTTTCCTGATAACAACAAATTCAGGGCGCAACGATACCAGAAAAAGCTTTCGCAGAAGCAATAGAACGCGAGAAAAGCGCCATATCGACATTGCCGCCGCTCACAATCACGCCTACCTTTGCCCCGGAGAACTCAATCGTCCGGTGCATGACCGCGGCAGCGGCCAGGCAGCCGGCCGGCTCCACAACAATTTTCATTCGCTCGGCAAAGAAGCGCATCTGGGTCCGCAGCTGATCGTCGCTGACAGTCAGGATATCTTTCACATGCGCCTGCAATACAGGCAAGACCAGCGTGCCTATATGTTGCGTCTGAGCGCCATCTGCGATGGTATCCGGCACCGGGATATGCACAATCTTGCCAGTTCGCAAAGACTGCTGGGCATCATTCCCGGCTTCCGGCTCCACCCCGAAAACAACGCAGCCGGGCGACAAATGCGCCGCAGCGATCGCGCAACCGGAGAGCAAACCGCCGCCGCCCGTGCAAACAAACAGGTAATCGAGCGGGCCGACGGCGTCAAACAACTCTTTCGCCACCGTGCCCTGCCCGGCGATCACGTCGCGATGATCGTAAGCCGGAATGACGGCGCAACCGCGCTCTTCCGACAAGCGTGCCGCGATCACTTCGCGGTCTTCGCGTTCACGGTCATAAAGAATGACTTCGGCGCCATATTCTCGGGTAGCCGCCAGCTTCATCGCCGGCGCATTGCTCGGCATCACGATGGTAACGTGCACACCCAGCATGCGCGCCGCCAGCGCCATGCCTTGGGCGTGGTTGCCGGACGAGAAAGCCACCACGCCCTGCTGTTTTTGTTCCTCGGTAAGGCAGCTGATGGCGTTATAGGCACCACGAAACTTGAACGCGCCGACGCGCTGGAAGTTTTCGCACTTGAAGAAAATGCTGGCGTCCGCCTGCCGGTCAGCCTGGCTGGAAGTCAGCACCGGCGTCGCGTAGGCGATCCCTTCCAGGCGTTTGGCGGCAGCGGCGATATCCTGGTAAGTAACAGCCAAGGTGGCGGTTGCGGTCGGTTCGGTGGCAGCCATGTTCATCCTCTATGCGTAATCGATTATCGTCATCTCCGATGCCCCGTTCAGTCCGCCAGGCGCCGCCGGAACATCCAGCGCCCTTTGTCGGAATCCTGCGGAATATATTGATAGCCGCCCAGATCGAAAGCTTTCAGCTTCTCGGCATCGGTGATCTTGTGCAGCGCCGCGTAGCGCGCCATCAGGCCGCGCGCGCGCTTGGCGTAGAAAGAAATGATCTTGTATTTGCCGTTCTTCCAATCCTCGAACACCGGCGTCACGATGCCTGCATCCAGCACCGCCGGCCTGATCACCTTGAAATACTCTTCCGACGCCAGGTTCACCAGCGTCTTGCCCTTTTGCTGGCTTAGCTGCTGGTTCAGGGCCTGGGTCACGGTATCGCCCCAGAACGCGTAAAGATTCTTGCCGCGCGGGTTGGCCAGGCTGGTGCCCATCTCCAGGCGATACGGCTGCATCCGGTCCAGCGGCCGCAAGACGCCATACAAACCGGACAGGATCCGGATGCGGCTCTGCGCATAGTTCAACTGGGTGGTATTCAGGGAAGCGGCATCCAGGCCTTCGTAGACATCGCCGTTGAAGGCCATGATCGCCTGCTTGGAATTGGCGCTGGTGAACTGCTTCGACCATGAAGCAAAACGCGCTGTATTCAGCTGCGCCAGCGGATCTGAAATTTTCATCATGCTGCCGATCTGGTCCGGCGACAGCTTTTGCAAGACGCTGATCAGTTCGGCCGAGTGATCGATGAAATCGGGGGTGGTGTGCGTGTCTGTCTTGCTGGGGGTGGTGTAATCGAGGGATTTTGCGGGCGACAAGACAATCAGCATTGTGAACATCCAAAAATAAACAAAAGAATGTCCGCAATGATACCGAAACAATGCCATCGGCGCTGACGCCGCCATCGCTCGTTACTGCTGGCGGATATCAGTTCAGCTAAAAGCGCCCTGCAGCAGATCACGCTCGAATTCGGCAACCCAGATACTGCCGTCGCCGATCGGATATTGCTTTTTCCGCCCGCTGGATTTTCTACTGACTGTCACAAAGCCGGTCAGCCCCAGGATCTCGTCTGTTTTGGGATCCGTGGTGTCCATTTCATGCAACTCGAAGTCATCGGCATCAAGATGCCGCCCTTGCAAAATCGCGTGGAAATCATTTCTTTCATCCGGTTCGATCAGCTTCATCATGCCTCCTGAAGTGGAACTTTCATCTTCCACCATAGCACGACAAGGCAAAGGTGACAGCCGGCGTTGCTAAAATTGATAGGCAAACAGCTTGGTGTCCGAATCATCATCCTTCAGCTTCAGCGTTTTTTCAAATTTCAGCCCCATCTTTTCAAGCAGCCGGATCGACTGATGATTGTCGGGCGAAGTGATGGCCACTACCCTCTGCAGGCCGCAAACGCGGTTGGCGTACTCCAGCACCGCCGAAGCGGCCTCCAGCGCATAGCCCTTACCCCAGAACTCCGGCATGAAGGCATAGCCGATATCGACGTCTTCCAGGGTTTCCCGTTTGATCAGGCCGCAAATTCCTATCGGCAGCGTCCCATTTTTCAATTCCGTCATGTAGAAACTGAAGCCATCCCGCTCCTGCGCCGCCACCGGCCCGCTCAAGAGCGCCGCGCGCGCCGCCTCCACCGTCCTGATGCCGCGGTCACCGATAAATTGCCGCCATGCCGGCTGGTTGATCAGTTGCAGATAAAACTCGGCGTCGTCGCCATTCAAGGTACGCAAAATCAAGCGTTCGGTTTCTAGAACTTTCATCGTCTCTGTTTCCCTTGAAGTGGATATTTAGCTGTAGCATGGCAGCATAAGCAAAGGCACGATGCTTGTCTAGCGAACCCATCCCCTTATTCCAACAGCCGGTAATGAATCCAGCCCCGAACCCAACCTCAAAAACCGTCCTGATGCCGATCCCGAATAGGGATTTCGACCCCAGCGAAGTTGCGGTCTCCTGGCGCATATTGACCGCGCAAGGTCACCAGGTGGTATTCGCCACATCCGATGGACAGCCGGCCGCCACCGATCCGATGATGCTGTCTGGCGAAGGCCTGGATTTCTGGGGGTTCATCCCTCTGCTGAAAAAAATAAAACTGCTGGGCCTGACCCTGCGCACCAATGCCGGCGCACGCGCTGATTATGCAGCGCTGCAGAACAATCGCGCGTTTCTGGCGCCGCTCAGCTACGCAGAACTACAGCCAATGGCTTACGACGGCCTGCTGCTCCCCGGCGGCCATCGCGCACGCGGCATGCTGGCTTACCTGGAAAGCCAGCCTCTGCAGGATGTCGTCTGCGCTTTTTTCGATAGCGGAAAACCGGTCGCCGCCATCTGCCACGGTGTCGTCCTGGCCGCCCGCAGCTGCTCGCCGCGCACTGGAAAATCGGTCCTGTATGGCCGTAAGACCACGGCGCTGACATGGAAGCTGGAACAGACCGCCTGGAACCTGATGAAATTCTGCGGCCGCTTCTGGGATCCGGCTTACTACCGCACCTACGCTGAACAAGGCGGTGAAGTGGCCGGCTATCGCAGCGTCCAGGCCGAGGTCACCCGCGCGCTGGCGCAACCGGAAGATTTTCTCGACGCTACTGCCGACGCCCCTGATTTCTTCCGCAAAAGCAGCGGCCTGTTCCGCGACAGCGCCAGCGACCACCGGCCGGCCTTTGTTGTCACCGATGGCAACTACGTCTCGGCCCGCTGGCCCGGCGACGTCCATCTGTTCGCAGCAACGTTCTCGCAGCTGCTGGAAGCCGGCGCAAGGTAGAATGCGCGCAACCGATTGATGGAAACCCGCATGGACCAAGATTCACCGACAGCGACGCCCCCCGCGCCAAACAAACCGCGAATCGTCATCGACACCAACGTTTGTCTCGACTTATTCGTCTTCCACGATCCACGCTGGCATGGCTTGATGACGGCCCTGCAAAGCGGTGCCGTGGAAGCCGTCACCCGCGCCGACTGCCGCCTGGAATGGCAAATGGTTTTGCATTACAGCCACTTGCCAATCACTGACGAGACCCGCCCCGGTTTCAACGCCGAATTTGACGCCATGATCACCTGCCTGCCGCCCGAAGCCCTAGCGCCGCGCACCGACATCCGCCTGCCGCTCTGCACCGACGGCGACGACCAGAAATTCCTGGAGCTGGCGCTGGGCGCCCATGCCACCACCCTGATCACCAAGGACAAGGCGCTGTTGAAGCTGGCGCGCAAGACGGCCAAGATCGGGTTGTTTGCCATTATTCCGCCGCAGGCTTGGGAATTACCACGCTAAAACGCGTCGCATGGCGCCCTGTTGCGAGAATCATAATTTGGCAAGCCGCTGTGCAGTCTGCTACAAACCGCTAAAATGCCAAATCCAGACATTAGCCAAGATTGCCAGCAGATGAAACGCGATTCGATAACCTCCACCAGCAAGACTGAAATCAGCCGGCTCCACTCCAAACTCCCCCGCGTCGGCACCACCATTTTCACGGTGATGTCGACCCTCGCCAGCGAGAAATCGGCGGTCAACCTGGGTCAAGGCTTCCCCGATTTCGACTGTGATCCGGCGCTGGTCGACGCCGTCGGCGGCGCCATGAAAAGCGGTTTCAACCAATATCCGCCGATGCCAGGCGTGCCGGCGCTGCGCCAGGCCATCGCCGCCAAGATCGACACTATTTACGGCTACAGCTATGATCCGGCGACCGATATCACGGTCACCGCCGGCGCTACCCAGGGCTTGCTGACGGCGATCATGTGCGCGGTCCATCCCGGCGATGAAGTGATCGTGATCGAACCGGCCTACGACAGCTACGTGCCGGCGATCGAACTGGCAGGCGGCAAGCCGGTGCTGGTGCAGATGGTGCTGGGCGCGGATGGCTACAGCATTCCGTGGGACCGGATTGCTGCGTCAGTAACTTCGCGCACCCGCATGATCATGATCAACTCGCCGCACAATCCGACCGGCAGCGTGCTGAGCCTGGCGGACATCGAAGCGCTGAAGGCGATCGTGCGCGGCACCGATATCCTGATCTTGTCGGATGAAGTCTACGAGCATATGGTGTTTGACGGCGCCCGACATGAATCGGTTTGCCGCCACCCCGAACTGGCGGAACGCGCCTTCGTGGTTTCCAGCTTTGGCAAGACCTATCACGTCACTGGCTGGAAAATCGGCTATGTGGCGGCGCCGCCGATGCTGTCTGCGGAATTCCGCAAAGTCCATCAGTATTCTGTCTTTACGGTCAATACGCCGGTGCAGCACGGGATTGCACAGTACCTGCAGAAGCCCGCGCCCTACCTGGAGTTGCCGGCTTTCTATCAGCGCAAGCGCGACCTGTTCCGCGACGGCTTGAAAAATACCCGCTTCAAGCTGTTACCGGCCGACGGCACCTATTTCCTGTGCGTCGATTATTCCGCCATTTCATCGTTGAGCGAAGCCGATTTTGCGATCTGGCTGACTTCGGAAATCGGCGTCGCGGCGATTCCGGTCTCGGCTTTCTACCAATCGCCGCGCGAATCGGGAATCGTCCGTTTCTGTTTCGCCAAACAAGACCAGACGCTGCAACTGGCGCTAGACCGGCTGGCAAAAATCTGATCAAACCGTATTCGCATTACAAGCCGCAACTCACAATAAAAAGGAAGCAGTCATGATCGACGTCTATAGCTGGGCCACCCCGAACGGTCACAAAATTCACATCATGCTGGAAGAGCTCGGCTTGCCGTATCGCGCGCACGCCGTCGATATCGGCGCAGGCGACCAGTTCAAGCCGGACTTCCTGTCGATTTCACCCAACAACAAGATCCCGGCCATCGTCGACGCCGACGGCCCGGACGGCAAGCCGATTTCACTGTTTGAATCGGGCGCGATCCTGATTTATCTGGCCGGCAAGAGCGGCAAGTTCCTCGGCCATACCGACCGCGAGAAATTCAATACATTGCAATGGCTGATGTTCCAGATGGGCGGCGTCGGACCGATGCTGGGCCAGGCCCACCACTTCCGCATCTACGCGCCGGAAAAGATCGAGTACGCCGTCAATCGCTACACCAACGAAGCCAAGCGCCTGTATGGCGTGATCGACAAACAATTGTCGCAACATCCATATTTGGCCGGCAATGAATACACCATCGCCGATATCGCCACGTTCCCGTGGCTTCGCTCATGGAAAAACCAGGGTATCGAACTGAGCGACTATCCGCACCTGGAAGCCTGGTTCGATGTTATCAGTGAACGGCCGGCGGTCAAGCGCGGCGTCGAGGTGCTGGCGTCGGCCCGCAAGCCGCTGACAGATGACAAGGCGAGGGATATCTTGTTTGGCAACCAGCAGTATCAAAAGCGCTAAGCCGCTTGTAAAGACAGAATGGAGGCAGCGTCTCCATTCGCTTTGTTTTCATGACTGTGGCTCAGGGTAGCTGACAGCCAGTATCTCCAGTTCATCCAGCCCGGCCGGTGTCATGAAGGTCACGGTCTCGCCCTCATGCGCCTTGGTCAAGGCGCGCGCCACCGGCGAAATCCAGCTGATTTTTCCATGCAAGGGATCGAGCTCGTCGATGCCGACGATGGTCACGGTATGCTCCTCGCCCGCAGAGTTCTGGTAGGTCACGGTCGAGCCGAAGAATACCTGGTCACGGCCATGATGCACGCTCGGATCGACCACTTCGGCCAGGTCCAGGCGCTTGGTCAGAAAGCGGATCCTGCGGTCGATTTCACGCAAGCGGCGCTTGCCATAAATATAATCGCCGTTTTCCGAGCGGTCGCCGTTGGAGGCGGCCCAGGAAACAATCCTCACCACCTCGGGCCGATCAACGTCAATCAGGCGCAACAGTTCGTCTTTCATGCGCTGATAGCCAGCCGGCGTCATGTAATTCTTGGTGCCGGGCGGGATCGGCGGCAATCCGAATTCCAGATCGTCGTCATCGCCTTCTGATTCTTTAACAAATGCCTTGTTCATGGCTGACATTGTAGATCCAATTGTGTCTAGGCTGGCGATTTTACCCAAGAGCGGAGCTTTGTCGCCACGGCAATATGGTAAAGTCAGCCTGGTGCAATGTTGCCCGAACTGCCTCCAAATTCCGTCATATGCCTGCCAATTCTTCCAACAACACCCCCTTCCGCATCGGCCTGGCCACCAGCCGCAGCCACCAGCATGGCCAGGAGTCGGCGCTGGCGCAACTGCTCAACGGCAGCCGCCATAACATCGAACAGCATTTAACGCCGCAGCTGATTGTGGTCGGACGGACGTTGGATGCAATGGAACAGTTGAATTTGCTGCCCGGTTATCCGCATATCGAACGTTTCCCCTACGGTCGCCATGGCGGCTTGATGAAACTGGTGTCGCGGGTGGTCGATGCCGATCCGGCACGGACCCTGGATGCAGTGATTTATCTGATGGATCCGGTTGATCCATCCTCCACCTTTCCGGAAGCGGTAGCCCTGAAACGGCAATGCGTGATTCACGGCAAGCCATTCCTGTCGACGCTGGCCGGAGCCCGTGAATGGCTGGAGCTGGAAGCGATGGCGGTAGGCGCCGCGCCGAATCCGCAGCTCGATCCGAGCTTCAACCTGGCGCAAGAAGGCATCGCCCTGATCGCCCACGATGCCATGAAAGAACGGATGCTGGACATCGCGGAACGCCATTTCGCCCTGCTTGACCAGTTTGCCTTCCGCTGCGCCACTGGCACCACCGGCAGCCTGCTCAACAAGCTGGCGCAGAAAATCAAAGGGGAAGAAGCTGGTCGTAACTGGGTTAAACCTTACCTCAGCGGCCCGCTCGGCGGCGACGCCCAGATCGCCGAACTGATCCTGGATCGCCAGCAATGCCGGCGCGTTTTGTTCCTGGAAGATCCACACGTGGCGCGTCAGCATGAAGCCGATATCCAGCTGCTGGAACGCGCGGCCCGCACCGTCACCGACTATGCGCTATGCATCAGCGATGCCGAATGCGGCGAGCGCTGGCTGAGCTTG
>NZ_JBDTCG010000071.1:0-8374 GCF_039923675.1 Collimonas sp. | reverse complement strand
CAGCAAGCTTTGCCCGCTGCGAATGCCGGCGCGGTCCACCAGGCCTTCCCACGCAGTAATGAAGATCAGCGGCAGCGCTGCGGCTTCACGCATGCTGAAGTTGGATGGTTTGAGCGCCAGCAGATCGGCGTCGACTGCCGCGAATTCGGCCAGCGAGCCTTGTACGCCACCGACGCCGCCGGTCATGCCATACACTTCGTCGCCAATCCGGAATTTGCTGACGCCTGGCCCGACCGCCTGGATCACGCCAGCCATGTCGATGCCCAGGATCGCCGGCAAAGGATGCCTCGCGTGGGGCGCCTCGCCGCTGCGGATCTTGAGGTCGAGCGGATTGATGCCGCTGGCCATGATGCGCACCAGCACTTGTCCCGCTCCGGCAGCGGGACGTGCCACGGTGGTGTGGCGGAATGCTGCGCCATGGCTTTCCAGTACTGCGGCGCGCATCGAATGTGATTGGGTCATGATGATTTTCCTTGAAGTTGAGTTGACCGCTTCAAGATATACTTCTTTAATATGTATGGGAATCATCGTTATTGCACGGTTTCCATGCAAAAATGAATGGATCAGGACAGTCAGCTCTGAGCGCTGCGAGAACTTGATCAAAGGAGCCGAGGCTATGGAATGGAGTGATCTGCGCGTCTTCCTGGCGATTGCGCGGGAAGGGACGCTGGGTGCGGCGGCACGCAAGCTGGGGCAGACCCAGCCGACCATGGGACGGCGCTTGCGCGCGCTGGAAGAGGCTGTGGGCCATCAGTTGTTTCAGCGCACCAGCGACGGTTTTATCCTCACCGACGAGGGCGCGGCGGTGGTCAGCCATGCCGAGCGGATGGAAGAAGAGGCGCAAGCCTTCCAGCGGCAACTGGCCGGTCAGGAACAACATCTGGACGGCACGCTGAGAATTACCGCGTCCGGCTGGTTCGCCAGCCATGTGCTGACGCCGGTGCTGGCGGATTTCTCCGGCAGGCACCCGCGCGTGACGCTGGAAATGCTGACCGATTCGCGCTTCTTCAGCCTGTCCCGCCGCGAGGCAGACCTGGCGTTCCGCATTCAGCCGTTCGACGAGCCGGACGTGGTGTCGCGCAAGCTGCTGCATATGCCTTACGGCCTGTATTTGCGCGCCGGCCTGGCGCAGCCGGAGGCAGGCGACGGCGCGGGCGCGGCGCTGATCAGCATGGATAAGGCGTTCGGTGGTATGCCTGATGCCGTCTGGCTGGAGCGGATATTGCCGAATGCGCGGGTGGTGTTTCGCAGCAATGACCGTGATGTCCAGGCGCATATGTGCGCGCGCGGAGCAGGGCTGGCAGTATTGCCGCGGCCTTTGGGAGATCGTCTGGCCGGCGTCGAACGCATTGATTTGGGTGAAGCGCCGCCCGGTCGCGATACCTGGGTCGGCTACCACCGCGACCTGCGGCGTCTGGCGCGCTTGCGCGCCTTGCTCGACATGGTGATTGCGCAACTCGCGAACTGAATATCCTGCTTTGAACAAACCGGTAAAATGCCGGACCTGGCATAGGCGTCAACCATCTGCACAATGGAATTTACCCTCATCACTTTGCTCAACGGCCTCAGCTACGGACTGCTGCTATTCCTGCTGTCGGCCGGGCTGACCTTGATTTTCAGCATGCTGGGCGTGCTGAATTTTGCGCATGCGAGCTTTTACATGCTGGGGGCGTATTTCGCTTATGCGATCAGCGTCCAGCTGGGATTCTGGCCGGCATTGCTGCTGGCGCCGCTGCTGGCGGGCCTGCTGGGCGCGCTGGTCGAGCGCTTCGGGCTGCGTCACGTGCGGCGTCATGGCCAGGTAGCGGAGCTGTTGTTTACCTTCGGCCTGTCCTATGTGATCGTCGAACTGGTGCAACTGGCCTGGGGCAAATCGGCTGTTCCGTATGCGATTCCGGCGCAACTCGATGGCCCGTTGTTTACTTTGTATTCCACTGCATTTCCCATGTATCGCGGCTTCATGATGTTGCTGGCGCTGCTGATATTGCTGGCGACGAGCTGGCTGTTGAAGCGTTCCCGTATCGGCTTGCTGATCCAGGCTGCGCTGACCCATCCGCAGATGCTGGAAGCGCTCGGCCACAATGTGCCGCGGCTATTTACACTGGTGTTTGCCGCCGGTTGTGGCTTGGCGGGTTTGGCGGGCGTGGTCGGCGGCAATGCTTTCGTCACTGAGCCGGACATGGCGGCGGGGGTGGGCAGCATCATTTTCGTGGTGGTGGTGGTCGGCGGCCTCGGATCGCTGACCGGGGCGTTCATTGCATCGCTGCTGATCGGGATCTTGCAAACCTACGCAGTGGCGCTTGATGTTTCCTTGTTGAGCGGCTTGGCGCATTGGGGAGTACAGGTCGGCCCGGACGCCATCGCTTATCCCTTGCTGCAACTGACGCTGGCGCAGGTGGCGCCGGTCTTGCCCTACCTGTTGCTGGTGCTGGTCATGCTGCTGCGTCCGCGCGGCTTGCTCGGCGTGCGCGATTGAAGAACCGGAAACCACGACCGATGACACTTTCTTCCTGGCGCAATAAATCGGCCTGGCCGGCCTTTGCTTTGCTATTGGCCGCGGTGCCCTTGTTGTTTGCACAAAGCGCAGCGCTGTCGATCCTGTCGCAATGCGGCTGCATGATGATCCTGGCGCTCTCCTTCAATATGCTGTTGGGCCAGAGCGGCATGCTGTCCTTCGGCCACGCCGTGTATGCAGGCCTGGCTGCATTCGCCAGCGTGCACGCGATGAACCGGCTGACCGGCGGCAGCGCCGCCGCGCTGCTGTTTGTGCCGCTGGTGGGCGGCATGGCCGGGATGCTGGCTGGCGCTGTGTTCGGCTTTGTCACCACGCGCAGGTCCGGCACGGCGTTGTCGATGATCAGTCTGGCGTTGGTGGAATTGATTGCCGCGGGCGCCTTGATGTTTCCCGGCTGGTTTGGCGGCGAGAGCGGGATCAGCACCGATCGCGTGCTGGGCGCGCCGTTTCTGGGCATCGATTTTGCCTCGCAGCTGCAGGTCTACTATCTGATCGCGTTCTGGCTGTTCGTCAGCGCGGCCGCCATGTACGCGCTAACGCAAACGCCGCTGGGACGTATCGCCAACGCCGTGCGTGATAATCCCGAACGCGCCGCCTTTATCGGCCACGATCCGCGCCAGGTGCGCTACCTGATGTTCATGCTGTCAGCGTTCTTCGCCGGCATCGGCGGCGCACTGACGGCGATCAATTTTGAAATCGTCAGCGCCGAAAATCTCAGCCTGCTGCGTTCGGCGCAAATCCTGTTGTTTACCTTTATCGGCGGCATTGGGTTTTTTTTCGGGCCGATGGTAGGCGCGGTGGTCGGCGTACTGTTTTCCTCCCTGCTGTCGGCTTATACCCGCGGCTGGCAGTTGTATCTGGGTTTACTGTTTGTGATGATCGTGCTGTTTGCGCCGAGCGGCATTGCAGGTATCGGGGTGACGTTGGTTGATCGCTGGCGACACATCGCGATGAAGTCGTTGATACGCTTGGCCGGCCTGCTGGCGCTGGCAAGCGCTGCTGTGTTTGTGATTGAAATGCTGTACCGGCGCGCGGCGGCCCTATGAGCAATAAGCTTCCACCGTTTGCACTTGAGCTGCGCAAGCTGCATAAGCAATTTGGCGGCACGCACATTATCAACGGCGTCGATTTGCAGCTGCGGCAGGGCGAAAGACTGGCCTTGATCGGTCCCAACGGCGCCGGAAAATCGACGTTGTTCAACCTGATATCGGGTGGCGCTGCCGCCAGTAGCGGCGAAATTCTGCTGCGTGGACAGGAAATCGGTTGCATGAAGCCGTTCCAGATCAGCCGGTTGGGATTGGCGCGCAGTTTTCAGATCACTAATATTTTTCCGCGCCTGAGCGTTGCGGACAACTTGCGGGCCGCGGTATTGTCTTCGCACGGTTATCGCTACACGTTTTGGCGATGCCTGTCCGGCTTGCGTCTGGTTAATCAGCGAATACAGGAACTGCTGCAGCAATGTGATCTGCAATCCCGCAGAGAAACGCCTGCAGGAGATCTTAGTTATGCTCACCAGCGTGCGCTGGAAATCGGCATCACCATCGCAGGCGATGCCGGTCTGATCTTGCTGGACGAGCCGACCGCAGGCATGAACCGGGATGAAGTTGCTGCCGCCGCCGACCTGATCCGGCGCGTCAGCATCGGCAAGACGCTGCTGATGATCGAGCACGATATGGACGTGGTGTTCGGCCTGGTAGACCGCATTGCGGTGCTGGTCGAGGGACGAATTATTGCCTGCGATACGCCCGCCGCGATTCGCAATAATCGCACCGTGCAGGCAGCTTATCTCGGTAGCCTGGAGGCGCAGCAGCCATGAGCGCCTTGCTTGAAATCCGCGATCTGCACGCTTTTTACGATCAGAGTCATGTACTGCATGGCGTAGACCTGGACGTCGCGTCAGGTGAAATCGTCAGCCTGCTGGGGCGCAATGGCGCAGGCCGTTCGACGACGTTGAAAGCGGTCATGGGCATGTTGCGCAGCAGCGGTTCGGTGCGGCTGGACGGCGTCGAGCTGGCAGGCCTCAAAACATTCCAGGTCGCCAGGCAAGGTGTGGCCTATGTACCGGAAGAGCGGGCAGTCTTTCCGACGCTGACGGTGCAGCAGAATCTGCTGTTGGGTCAGAAAAAATCAGAACCAGCCGCGTTGGATGAGGCATGGCGGCTGATGCCGCAGCTGGCAGAGCGCAGGCACGTTGCGGCCGGCCTGCTGTCTGGCGGCGAGCAGCAAATGCTCAGCCTGTGCCGCGGCCTGATGGGTAAACCGCGCCTGATCATGGTGGATGAGCCCACCGAAGGGCTGGCGCCGGAGATGATCAAGGCGGTGGCGCAGCATCTGCTCAGATTGAAGGAGCAAGGATTGGGTGTGTTGCTGGTTGAACAAAAGTTGAATATTGCGCTGGAAATTTCCGACCGCGTGCTGGTAATGGGCCATGGCCGGATTGTCTTTGCCGGAACGCCGGCTGAACTGCGCGCCAGTCCCGCCGTGCGGCAGAAGTGGCTTGAAGTCTGACGCAATCTTTTGATCACCAATAATCTTCCGTCACAAACTGCCCTGGCACCGCCCGCCGGCAAGGCCGCAAGCCGCGCTGGTGAAGAATCTCCCGGGTTTCGGTAATCATCTCCGGATTGCCGCACATCATGACGCGCGATGCTTCTACTGTGATCGGCAGGTTTGCGGCAGTTTCCAGCGCGCCGCTGGTCAGCAGGGTAGTGATGCGTCCCTGGAGGTTGCCGGCGGCAGGCTGCGCATCGCGCGTGGTGGCGCGAATCAGTTGCAAGTGCGCGCCACCGGCAGCCAATTCCGGCCGCAACGGCAGTGCCGACAGTAGTTCCTGGTAAGCCAGCTCTTCGGCATTCCTGACGCAATGCACCAGAATCAGGTTACGAAATTTCTGCCATACCATCGGGTCCTGCAAGATCGAGATGAACGGACCTAGCCCGGTGCCGGTGGCTAGCATCCATAAATCGTCGCCATCGACAAAGCGGTCGGCGGTCATGAAGCCGTAGCTGAACTTCTCTACCAGCACCGGATCGCCCGGTTTGAGATTCTTGAGCTGCTCGGTGAACTGGCCGCCGGGAACCTGCACCAGGAAATACTCCAACTCATCTTCCGCAGCGGCGGAGGTGACCGAATAGGCGCGCCACAAGGTTTCCTCGCCGACCGTCACACCCAGGCGGGCAAATTGTCCAGGCGTGAACTGATAGCCGGCCGGGCGCGTGGTGCGGAATGAAAACAGCTTGTCGGTCCAGCTATGTATGCTGGTGACTGTTTCGGTACTGGCCTTGAGAGGCGAGACCGCAGGTTTGGGAGGCGTGCTGCTCATGACAGAGGTTCCTGCAGTTGTTTATCACGTTGTTCATTATGCGGCGTGGCGATTGTGACGGCTTTCAAACGCAAGGCTTGCCGTATCGTGAAAAACGCCAGCAAAGGCGCCGCTGCAAAACAGATGAACAACCATTGTGCCGCATTTAGCGCGCCAGGCAAGCCGCCGGGCTCGGCCAGCCCGGCCAGTGAGGTCACCATGCCGGCCAGCGCGGCGCCGATGGCGGTGGCGAACAGTTGCACGGTAGTGATTGAATAGGCGGCCAGATTGCCTTCGTCGGCAGGGGCGCTGCTGAGTATTTTGGCCATCAGGTGCGGCGCGCCCATGCCGATGCCGAATCCGACCAATAGCAGCGCAGTGCACAGCGGCAGCAAGCCGTATTGCTGCAATAGCGCTACCGAAGGCAGCATCAGCGACAAGGCCAGCAGCGCGGCGAGCACGACTACCGGTCCGGCGCGCATGACGAACCTGGCGCGCGTGCCGCTATAACTGGAGAACAGCAGGGCGGCCAGGGTCCAGCCGCAGGACATGATGCCGGTCAGGTAGCCGGCCAGCAGTGGCGAATGGCCCTGGATCACTTGCAGGAAATAAGGTACATAGATTTCGGTGGTGAGCCCGAGAATCATCAAGATCATCGAGGCATATAGCGCGCCCATCCTGCTGCCCAGGGAAAATGCGCCCGTCGGCAACAGGCGCGGGCCGTCACGCTGCTCCAGCCAGCCGATCAGCGCTACCAGCGCGATGCCCAGCAGGATGCCGCCGATATTGAACCAGGCGCTGCTGAACAGGCTGGCGGCCGAGACCGACATGACGGCGGCTGCCAGCAACAGTATTTTAAACAGTGGGACAGCAGTAGGACTATCCTCATTGCGTTCTTCATTGGGGATTTTCAGGGTGAACTGCACCAGCAGCGCCAACCCGATTGCCGCCGGCAACAAGGCCCAGAACGCGCCGCGCCAGCTGCCGGCCTGGGCGAACATGCCGCCGATGGCCGGCCCCGACAGCGTGGCAATGCCCCACATGCCCGACATCAGCGCCATCGCCCGCGACCATAGAGGCGGCGCAAACACCAGCCGCACCATCGCATACGACAACGCCACCAGCACGCCGCCGCCGAAACCCTGGATGGTGCGCGCCAGCAGCAGCCACACCATGTGCGGCGCCAGCGCACAGCCGGCCGAGCCCACGGAAAACACCAGCAAGGCCAACAGGCAGGCCGAGCGATAGCCGATCCATTCCACCAGCCGCGACGCCAGGCCGGCGGCGATGATGGAGGCGACCACAAACAATGAAGTGGCCCAGGCATAGTATTCAAGGCCGCCGATATCCTTGACCACCGACGGCAGGATAGTGGTGACGATATACACATTGGTGGCATGCATGCCGATGCCGCCTGCCAGGGTCAGGGAACGCAAGGCATTCCTTCCGGACAGCAGGTCGGCCCAGCTGGCGGGCGGCGGATCCGTGTTTATAGTGTTGGGAGAAAGCGACATGGTCGAGTCTGTCCTGATCGATGCTGATAATTGAAATGGCGGGCCCGGTCGGCTTTGGCGCTATGCGCCGGTCCGACGGGTGGTCCTGATTGCTTGCCGCGTCTTGTGCGGATTAGAGCAGATTAGCGCGGTCTAGAAGCCGCCGGTAAATTGATAGCGTGAGCCCGGATGCCACAAGGTGACCGAGGTCGCGACGGTATCGTGGACCCAGGTCCGGCGCGACAGCAACAGGCAGGGTTCGCCGGTTTCCATCTGCAGCAGCTTGCGCATCGCCGCCTCCGGCATCTTGGCCTCGATGCTGTATTCGGCCTTGTCCAGCGGCGCTATTTGCACCATGTAATGATTCGGCGTCACCAGGTGGAAGTCCTGCTGCAAATAATCGGGGAACAGCTGCGGATTGGTATAACGGTCCTCAAGCTGGATCGGAATATCGTCGGCAAAATGCACAATCACCGAGTGGAATGCCTGGCCGGATGCAAGCCCCAGCGCCTTCAATGCGGCTGGCGTGGCGCTGGCTTCCAGCGTCAACACCTGGCTGCGATAACGATGGCCGCGCGCTACCAGTTCATCGTCGATACTGCGAATTTCCACCAGAGTAGATTGATATTTTCCGGGGGCGACATAGGTGCCTGAACCTTGGATGCGTACCAGCAGCTGGTTGTCGGTCAGTTCACGCAGGGCGCGGTTGACGGTCATGCGCGACAGGCTGAACTGCAGCATCAGCTCGCGCTCGGAAGGGATCAGGTCGCCCGGCTTCCATTCGCCGCTGCGGATTTGCTGCAAAACGTGGTCTTTTACCAGCTGGAATGCGGGAGTTGCTTTTATTGCTGCTGTTTTTGCCAATGTGCCATGCATACGCCGGCTCCTACTCAATAAATTTCATCACGGATACTACCTCAGTTACCGGTCTTGATTGCCGCTTCAGTTGCCGACAAACCAAGTATGCAAGTTCAAGCACACTTGAAGTCAATACATTTTTTATGAATTCGGTTGACTAAGTTGTATAGGCATTATATTTTACTGGACTATACAACTTGATGTTTT
>NZ_JBDTCG010000070.1:0-39625 GCF_039923675.1 Collimonas sp. | reverse complement strand
TTGGCTGGCCACCGTCTTGGAACGTCTCCCGACGTGCCCCAACAGCCAGATCGATTCGCTGTTGCCATTGCCGGACTTTATCCAACACTAAACACGCTGGATAGGTGGGGCGGTTGGATGCTTACCGACGATCGCACGATCTCTCGCAACGTATAATTTCCGAACGAAAGAAAACGAAACGGGGTCAGGTCTTGCAATGACACATTTCCGCAGCACCTTATTAAGAAATTGAACTTGGGATCTTATCGTTTTGCACGCTACCGAAGTTAATTCTCGACTTTCTTCACCGCTCTACTCACTGTCGAATAATGCACGTCAAAATGTTCGGCGATCTCTCGCAACGTATAATTTCCTGTCGCAAATGCAGTCGCCATTGCCTGTTGCGGCTCATGTTCGTGCTTGCTGTAAAAGGATAGTGGTCGGGCTTTCGGGCGCCGTTGCACGCGGGGGATTTCTGCTATCTCCCGATCTAGTAAATTCTGCATGTGCTGTATGAATTTATCGCCGCCTAGGTACACTTGTCCGCGCAAATTCTCCCAAATACTTGGCAAACCAGCACCAGCCCGAACAAAGTCAATATAGTGAGCGACCGCTCTTTTTCTCTGACGGCCAAAGTGCTCCAGTATCCAATCTGTCTGCAGCCACCTGGGAGCCTCTTCCTTTCCGATCATCGCTGCGTATGAGCTCCAAGGCCACTTGCCGATTTCCTTGACCATTCGCGCTCGCACAGGATTAAGCACCACATACCGTGCCAATTCAAGCAGGTAACTGTCTCTTTCAACCAGGATGGCTTTATAACGCCCCTGAAAAACATGGCCTACACGGCCATGCCTGCGATTGATGCTTTGCGTATAGATGTCGTTGAGTTGACGCATGCCTTGCGACAGATTGCCTTCCACCGTTTCTACTACGATATGGTAGTGATTTGACATCTGGCACCAGGCATGGCAAATCCAGTTGAATCGTTTGCAGACTTGTCCAAATATCTCCAGCCACAGCAAACGATCATGGTCATCGGTATAGATGTCTTCGCGCCTGTCACCACGGGAAGTAACGTGATAGACGCCGCCTGCGAGTTCTAATCTTAATGGTCTGGACATGGTGCGTTCATGCTAAGACATGAAACGCGCTACCGCAAGATCTGGCCTTGCTTCTATCAATTTCCTTATTAAAAATCCACGGTGTGTTGCAGAAGCCCGCATAGACTCTGCGTCTTACAGTCGCATCCCAAGACAGGGAATGTGTCATTGTCGAAGCACAATTTCAAAGAAAACGAGAAGAGATTCGTGCGATCTAGAGAGCCGGCTTTCTAGCTTTGATCTAAGCCCGGAAAGAAAATGTGTCATTGCAAGACCTGACCCCGGCCTGTATAAAAAATCCCAGCACTTGGCTGGGATTTTTAGATTAACCTGAACCGGTATTTCAAGACGGCTTTGGCCTCGTTTCTTCAAGCAATGATCGAAGTGCTACGCGAGTCTCCGAATTCATCGTACCTGCCCCCAGGAAATAGTAGGCTGCAAAATGCACTTCAGTGGGAAACTGCTCGCGCTTTTCACTTAAATAATTTAAAAATATTTCTGCATTCATACGATGAGCAAATACTTCTGAAACCATAGTTTTTATTGCATTCGTCTGACCTGGCGCAAGAACAAGATGCAGAATATTTAATTGCTGTGGGACAGGTAGCTGTGCCCTCACAGCAATAACCGCCGCCGCTCGCACGTTTTTTTCCATAATCTGAACAACGATTTCCAGTTTTTCTTCCGGGGATAATTCCCTACAAACTCTGGAAAGTTCATTTTCTACAGTCGGCAATCGACGCTCAATAAGCTTGATCGCTAACGCCTTGGCAATAATAAGAGGCTCATCCATTTTTCTACTCGGATATTGGTTTAAATAAATTATTCGGCAAATTTACAATTGGTGAATTTGTAGCTGGCGGCTGATAGTGACCAGAGTTGTTATCCCACCACTTCAGACCGCCCTTCTGCGAAAATTGAATGCTTCCCGCATAGTCAACATCCGCACCTTTCGATAACGATAAGTGACCAGAAAATTCGTCATTCCTCAGTGGTGAAATTCTTATTTCGTTACCATTTTGAATAAAATCATACGCTCCCTTTGGTGTACGAAGTTCCCCACTTGGTAGTTGATATTTGAAATCCCCTGATTCGGTCTGAATCAACTTATATCGAGAACCGGGCATAGCCGGATGGCCAGGGAAAAGGTTTGATAATTTTCCTGCTCCGTTGGTTGCAACGGTTTCATTAATCGCCGCTGCACTATTTGCCCCTTCCTTCGCGAAATATGTCGTCAGTTTTGCGAAGCCCTTTTCTGCCAGCCTCACCAAACCAACACCACCTTCACCAAGTGTTAGCGCATTAACAGCCAGTTCCGGGGTTGGCATCGGTAGTGCAGTGGATGCTCCTCGAATATAACCATAATCGCCCGGTGCTTTTTCATGAAACAGACTTTGCATCATGGCAGGATTAAGCACGCCACGATCTATATTAATATCGTTTGGCTGCGTAGTCGTCTGCGCTATCAGAGATCCGTCATCCCCATTGATTTCCCAGAATCTTGATGCCAGGTCTTTGGAAGCAGTATACGCGACTGGATTACCCTGCCAGTCTACCGTTGTTCCCTTGCTTGCATAATTACGCAGATCAATAGGTGTGGATCCTACAGTTGCATTGGCTTGGCTTAGGCCACCCACTCCCTGAAGCTCATAACCATCCTTGTCACGTGGCGTCACCACGAATCGAGCCGCACCAGGATATCCGGCGGCACGCTGATCGCCTGGCGTATAGCCGCCATTGCCGGCACTGCCGCCAGCCTGGCCTGCCGCAAATGCAGGATCAACCACGAAGTTGCCCGAGTCGATGCCATTCAAACCATAGATTTTCGGCTGCGTGCTGGCTTGTGCGATGGTGTCCACCACCGAGTTCCCTATCGTGCTGGCAACTACATCCTGCAAAATCCCCGACATTCGATTTTGCAGACTCCCCCCCCGCACCAGCCCACTAGCCGTTCCCGCAGCCAATCCGCCGACGATTTTTCCAAACGTTGGATTTTTACCAATCTCAGTCTGACCTACGCTCCGGCCAACACCTCCGGCAATCGCACTGGCGGCAACGCCGCGCCAGTCAAAATGGCTTTGCAAACCAACAGCGACCTCAACACCCTGGGTAACAATACTGCCAGCCGCACCTTGCACAAAACCCTGTACAAAGGCATTGCTGCTCACCATTGGCAATCCTTGTGCGACACCCGCAGTGACAGCACCGCTAATGGCTCCCATTGCCACGCCTTTCCAGTCAAAACCATTTTGCTGGCCGCCCGCAATTAATACGGCTTGTCCTGCAGCCGCCCCAGCGGCGCCAGCTGCAGCACCGACTCCAACAGTTCCCCAGAAACCCGTCACGGCCGGGGTTGCGGTTCCCAATGACGCGTAAATAATGATCGCCGACACAACGATCGCCACCACCATCGACAGGAATTGCACAAAACCACCACACCCGCCACCCGCCGAAGGCGGTGGCGGCGGCAACGGCTCCGCCGGCAAGGTCGGCAACGTATCTCCAATCGCCTGCCCCGGGTTATACACCCGGAAAGTCGACGAGGTATTGTGGAAGTTGCTGACCTTATTCGGAATCGACAGCACCTGCCCTGCGATCAGCTTGTCGCCATTGGTCAGCCCATTGGCCTCGGCGATCATGTACCAGAGGGTTGAATCGCCCCAAATCGCGCGGGCGATGGAGCTCAGCGTATCGCCTTCCTTGGCGGTGTAGCTGCTGGCGGCGTTGCCTGGATAGCTGGAATTGATCGGCTGGTAGTTTTGATCGAAATCAGCCGAGGCGACCGGTTTGCCATAACGGAAGCGCCCCAGGTTCGGCGCGCTGCGCTGCGCCAGGTCCTCGGCATACGACACATTGGACACGCCGTTGTTGCTGACGTCGCCGATCAATTGACCATTCAGGTAGTAATAGCGCTGCGCGATGCGCAAACCGCCGCCATACGCGACATCGTCACGGCGCATTACCTGGCCATACTGGTCGCTGGTGTATTTCAGCGTATGGGAGGCGGCAACGTTGGCGACCAGATTGCCTTTACTGTCGGTATCGTGGGCGCTGACTTGCTGCAAGTGACCATTGACGTCGTACTGGAAATCGGACAAGCCCATGCCCCAGCGCCAGGCGTTAGGATTGTCCGGATCGCTGCCGCGCACCTGGATCTTGCTTTGCTTGGCTTCATCCCACCAGACATAGCTGGTCACGGTATCGACGCCGGTACCCGCCGTCTTGCTCGGGTCATATTGATAGGTATGGGTAACCACGCCTTGATCGGCGCCGGTATAGTGGCCGGCGCCGTCGTTCAGGCGATAGTCGTAGTTGGTGATCGAGGTGCTGGCGGTGCCGCCCACCGGCGAATTCACGACCGTATCCTTGGTGACCCGGTTATCAAGATCGAATACGCTGTTTTTGCTGAAGGTCACCGTGCTGCCGTTGGTGGCGTACTCGTAATAATTTTCAACGCGGCCCAGGATATCGTTGGCGCGCCGTGAACGCAGCACGCCATTGATCGACACATCTTCCAGATAGCCGTCACTGGTATAGGTGTAGCCCTCGCTATGGCCGTCCGCGTATACGGTACTACGGCGCTGGCCGGCAACGTCATAGCCGATCTGGACGCCGTTCGCACCAAGGCCGATGACGCCATTGCTGAGCTGCCCCATGGTGAGCACGAAGCGATTCTGGGTATCATATTTGTACCAGAAGTCCTGGGTCGCCGCAGCACCATCGATGCCGTTATTGTAATTGCTCAGTACACGCCGGCGATTGCTGTTGGCGTCGTACTGATACTGGATGTGCGCCTGTGGATCCGTGTAGTCGACAACGCGATTCAATGCATCGTATTTGATGTCGGCCAGCTGATAAATGATCCGGTTAGCCGCCGGCCCGGTTGTCGTATACGACTCGCGGGTACGGTTACCCTCTTCGTCATACTCAAAATACGACAGCACGTTAAGCACGTTGTCCGTGGTGCTTTTTACATAGCCGTTAGCGTAGTAGCTAAAGTCGATGCTCTGGCCTGCATTGGAAGTCTGGCTCTTGAGATGGGCCGCATAATCGTAGTTATAGGTCACCACATGCCCACCAAAATCCGTGTGGCTGGTAGTGTGCTGGAAGTAATCGGTCTTGTCGCTGGACGAGCGCGAACCCGTGTAACTGGTCACCTTGAGCCAGCCGCCTACCGGCAAGCCGCCGGTACCCAGAATGGCTTGGTCGTAGCTGTAGGTATAGGTGATCTCCTGGCCGCCATAGCTGCGCGTACGAATCACCCGGCCATCGGCGTCGTAGTCGGTGGTTTCACGCTGTTGCGCTGCGTTGGTGTGGCTGATGCGGTTGCCTAGCGTGTCATAGGTATATTTATCTGTCGCTGACACCGCTGCCGCGCCAGGATTGCTGGGACTACCACCCTGGCGTGCCGGATGATCAACCTGGATTAATCGTCCTGCCAGGTCGTAGGTATTTGCGGTAACACGCTGCAACTCGTCGGTCGTCGTGCGCAAATCGCCGAAAATGTCGTAAGCGTTGCTCTTGGCGCTGCCATCGGCATGGAATTCGGTGAGCGTGCGCGCGTTGTTGCCACCGGCATTGCCGAATCCGGCAAGCTGGGTCTGCGCATTGAGATTGCCGTTGGCGTCACGCACGCCGACCAGGCGGCTGGCGGCATCATAATAATATTGAGTGGTCGGCGTCGCCTGGATGGTGCTACCGTTTTCCAGGGTCACGTCGGTGAGCGGCGCTTGCTTGCTGACCAGCTGACCCATGGTGTCGTAGGCCAGCGTCACGCGATTGCGGCGACCATCGATTTCCGCCGTCACGTCGCCAAATGCATTGTGTTCCTGGACACGGTGAATCGCCGCTTGTGTGTTAGGTATGTCCGGCGCGGTATTGTTCAAGCCAGTGATGGTCCATTGCAATTGGCGCGTCGTGCTGGAGCGATCCGAATTGATGTTCAGTACACCCTGGGCACGCGGATTACCGCCGGGAGGCGCCACGGGCTGGCCATTGGCATCGTACAGATCATAAGCATATTCCAGGGATAAGGTACCAGCGCCCGGTCGCAGTGCATCAATATTCCATCTGAACTGGCCCGTCACATCCCTGGTTAATGTCACTGGCGTGTAGGCTCCTGTGGAGCCAGCATTGCGATACTGCAAAACCAATTTGCTGGCATTCGGCGTCGGTGGATTAAATGCAATGGTGGTGGGCAACGTGTCGTTCTGGTGCGACAGCATCGCCGGGTCATTTCCCAAACGCAAAGTACCGTGCGCAGCGTTAATAATCGCGCCATTCGCGTCTACTGTCTGATAGTGGTAATCAACCAGGTAATTATTCAGCCGGTCCGCCACCAGCGTACTGGCATCCCAATTGAACTGCTGATGCGCCGCATCCCAGGAATTAAGCTCGATCGTTGTCGGCGAGCCGCCCTGCAAGGTATACGTCACGTACATCTTGGCCGAATTAGCAGGCTGGTTGTTGAAAGCGACATTCTCTGGAAGGTCGGTCCAGGAAGTCAAAGGCGACACCGCGCCCGCTGGTGTAAACGTACCGGAAGAGCGGTTGATCATGCTGCCACCAGCATTGGCGCCGGTGAAGGTTTCGATAAAATACTCGTAATTTCCGGTCCAGCCGGCGGTGTGCATGGCAAACCAACCCGGCGTAGCCGGCGATCCGGGGCCAATGCCTGCCGGTCCCAGTATTTGCACCGACCATGCCTCACCCGCGCCGACATGGCGATAGTGAATCCGCAAGGACTGTGCTGCCGTACTTTGTCCCATGATGTGAAGCGCACCATCAGGGCTGTACCAGACATCCTGCAAATTGACGGCTTGACCAGCACCTCCAATCGGTTGCGCGGTCTGCGTGATGTATGGATTACCACCGGACAACATCATGTTGCCCTTTTCAACATTCAGAACGTTGCCCGCCGCATCCAGGGCGACGTACTGGATCTCAAATGGTCCGCTTTCGCCGGTACCGCTCCAGTCTTGAGAAAACCAGCCCGGCATTGCACCGCCTGCATCATTCGTCAGGCGTGCTGCCGCACTCCAGATCCATGCGCCGGTTGAACCTACCGGGCGAATCATAACAATCAGACGATCGGTCGCAGCCGACTGGTTCTGAAACTGTATCAACGGCTTGGTGGTAGCGGAGGCGCCGACATTGATATTAACCGGTTCCCCGATTGGGGCAGACTCGTACTGCGGTATCGTCACGGTGGTTTCGGCAATCACACGACGTCCACCGCCTGGCACATCCTGATACACCGCAACAGGGTATGTCCCGACTGGCCAAGACCGGTTGGTTGGCGGGATGTCAATGCGCGTTGCGTTCCATGCGGCCTGTGCATAGTCAGAGCCGTTAAAGTAAAAGTGCAAATCGCCGCCGCCGTAACGTAAACCTAGCGGCACCCAGACCGAAGCCGATCGATTATCCTGGATCGATGTTTGCCGGCCGGGCATAGTCAAGTAAGTGGTACGGTTTGAGCTGAAGCTGAACCCCACCGTCTCAGGCTTGTTGATCGCAACGGATCCCTGATATGCCGGCGCAGTTGTCCCCAAGCTGGTAGACGCCTTGGTCGGCCCCACCGTCACGCCGCCTGCGGTGAAATTGCTGCCAGCCTGTTGCGTCAGGAATTGCTGGATCGTGCCCATGTTATGGGCGCTCTGCATGGTCGGCTGATAGGTATCGGTCAGCTGATTGCGGCGGTCGTACACGCTTACTGTCATGTGGATGCCACCGGCAGCTATCGCCGCCTGCACCACGGGATCCGGAGATGTGCCCTGCGCTTGGCTGATCGCCAGAATCTGCGCCAGCGTCATGCCGCGCATGTCAGCGCCGGCGGATTGCAACAACACAGTGGCGTTGCCGTTGGCATCGTACAGATAAGCCTTGGTGGCGCCGTCGCCTGCATTGGTCTTCCAGAGACGGCCTTGGCTGTCGTACTCGGCAAATTCCGCCGTGCTGCCATTGACGCCCTTGCCGACGATTTCACCGTAGGCGTTGTAGCGAACCTCGTGCGATTCGCTCCAGTTCCAGTTTTTACTGGCATCGCCGTTAACAGCCGAGGCCACCTGACGGGATATTTCCCGATTCGCCGCATCATAGCGAATTGCGGTGGCGTCTGCACGTGGACTGCCGTCAGAATTTTTACCGAAGACATCGACTTCGGTAATATTACCTACCGCATCGGTCGTGTATTGATACCTGCCTTCGACATTTTGCGTCGACTTACCGGTCATATGGCCGGAAACGTTATAGGTGAACGAGGTTACCCGATCATCCGAGCCATTCTTGCCGCGTACGATGGATTGAACGATATCGCCCAATCCGTCATAGACCGTATCAGTGGTCGGCCGCACCGATGCGCCCTGGAAGTCAATAAAGGCAGCGCTTTGTGAACGTGTTTGACGGCCCATGGCGTCAAACGTCCAGTCGCTGACATCGCCGTTGGCTTCCGTCTTTTCGATCACATTATTCAGGCCGTCGTAGCTATAACGCGTTGTCGCAACGCCAGTGACAGTGTTTACCGTACCGTCGCCTTTGACAGTGGATGTCGCCAAATTCAGATGATTCTGCGCCAGCAACCGGTTCAAATGGTCGTAGCTTGAGGTCGTGACGCGGTCATTGCTGTTACTGCCAGCATCTTGCATCAGTTGGTTGACGTCACTGACGGTAGTCGCCAGCTTGGACAGCTTGTTGGCGTAACGGTACTCCATCGTCACACTGTCGTTCTGGTCACGAACCCAGATTGTCAGGTAGTTTTCTGCATCGACTTGCGCAATTTTTTTACCGACTGCGTTGTAGTAAGAGAAAGTCTGGTTACCCAGCCCGTCGGTCTGCGAAATCACATTATCCAGCGCATCGTATTGCTGGAACGTTTTTATCTGGCCGGTGTATATATTGACATCAGTGCCGCCAACCGGACGTTGGGCAAATGTAGCGCCGCCTATCAGCGTTTGTATCTGGCGATTGTTCCTGTCGTATTCGTAGTCGGTTTGTCGATAGCTGGCGCCGTTGACGGCGGTTGGTCTCGCGCTGCCGACCGGCAATGAAACCGCGTCGCTATAAATGCGCGCGCTGCGCATATTGCTGGCGGCGTCGTAAGTCCACTCCGACAAGGTGCCAACAGCACTCAATTCGGCCACCTTGCGATTGGCGGCGTCATAAAACCAGCGGGTCTGATGGCCGCTAGCGTCGGTGTATGAGGTCTTGTTGCCGACCGCATCGTAAGTCCAGTGCTGGGTCGGAACGATGTTGTAATAGCCTTTGGCATCGCGCACCTGGACAAAATCGCCGCTCTGGCTAATCATCCGGTCATTCTGATCGTAGACGTAATTCGTGGTGCGCTGTTCTGGCAGACCAGCTGCCTCGATCATCTGCGTGCGGTTGCCGCGTGCGTCATAGATATAACGTTTCACGACCGGCACCAGCGTGCCGGCGCTATTGCGCGACATGATCGGCAAAGTTTCGCTCAACAACAAGCTGCGGCTGTCGTAAGTACTGGTAGTAACACCGCCAACCTTGTTCTGATAACTGATGCGATTACCGGCGCCGTCGTAACCGTACAACTCGAAATTACCTTCCGCATCGGTGCTCTTCACCAAGTGGTCGTTCTGGTCGTATTCCAGCTTGGTGAGGGCATCGGCGGCGCTGGCGACCAACGCTGGCGGCGTCGTTGTCGATAACGCAGTACCGACTGCAGTGGCGTAGCGTATGACTTGGCTGGGCTTGCCCGATGCGGTATAGATGGTTTGCGTTGCATAGCCCAGCGGATCGATTTGCAACACGACCCGGTTGTCCTGGTCGTAATAGAAATAACCGACATTCCCGAGAGGGTCCGTGACCTTGACGGCATTGCCGAAGGCGTCGTACTGCGTCTTGGTCACTGCAAATTGTGGCGCTGTGCCGTCAAGTACACCATCATTCAATGGCACGGTCGTGGAGATTTTTCTGCCGAGTGCGTCAAACTCTTGCGTAGTGATGAAACCGCGTTCGTTGGTGATGCTGATGGCGTTGCCCATGGCGTCGTAGCCATAGTTCACGATGCCGGCAGCGGGCGTGCCGGCAGCCTTGGTTTGCTGCTTCAGGCGACCGGCAGCGTCATAGACGTTGCTAGTGACGTGGTCGTCGACGCTGAGCAGGACAGTCGGTTTCCAGTCGGATGGGCCTGTCGCGGTCGTAGCTACTTCTTCGAACTGGGCCCGCGTAGCGAACAGCCAGGAATCGGACTGGCCTGCATCAGTATTGTCTTTGCGCAAAATCAGGCGAGCGCGAACCGCTCCAGGGGGGGCCGTTCCAATCGCAAAAACACGTTTATATCCATTTAGCGAACTACCACCACTTTGCTCTTGAGCAGTATCTTGCGATTCTGCTGTGCCGCCTGCCGCCCACATCGGCTTGCCGTCAGCTCCCCACCACTCAAGCCATACGCGACTGGTGGCTCGATGTGCGCCAACATAGGCTGAGAAGCTGTAATTTTTACCGGCCGCGACATCAACAAACTGGGAAATTTCTTGGTAGCTATTAACCGGATCGCGGCCAGCCTGGTGCATGAAGAACGTCTTCTCGCCGAAGCTGCTCTTATTGACTGACCAATCGGCATTGAGGTTACCCCCCTTGGAATCGGCATCTACCCGCCATCCGCCATAAGTCCATCCTAAAGGGACGCCATCGCTGCCGATGTTGGCAAATCCAGGGTTAATCACTTGGTTAATACCAATACCTGTCCCTGGGACGCCGCTCGTTCCGCCTGGCAGAGCTACCGACTCCGCCTTGCCACTGACATACCAGGTACCTGTATCCAGAAAATCCGCCGCTGTAGTACCGAATTTGGCTGTATCCGGCTTATCCTGCAGGACCAGACCGCGCTGGACGCTGCTCACCGAGATATTGTCGTACATCACGGCACTGCCGGCAGGATGATAAGCGCCGTCCCGGTCGCCATAGACACAGGCCCACAACACATCGTCGTGTTTTAACGTCAGCGTTACCGTGATGGTTTGCCAGCCGTCATTGCCATAGACTGGGGATGAGACGACACAATTATCATAAGGATCCGCACCACCGGCATCGCCAAGGAAGATGCTGGCGGCAGACTGTTGACCTGCTTTAAAGCGCACTGACATCGTGACAGTGTCGCCACCCTTGAAACTCCCCAAGGCCCGCGAAGCCGAACTGTTGGTGCCGGCGACATACGACACCTTGAGACTGCTGTTCTGGTTACTCGTCAGTTGCGCCTGAATCTGCGCCGCAGTCAGAACATTGGCGGTATTGTTGACGCTGTCTATCCAACCGGCGTTGCCAACGCTCCATCCAACGCCACCGCCGCCCATATCTGCGTTGGGATTCAAAACCGCTCCGGTCGCCGCATCAATCAATTGAATATAATCGACCTCTACCGCCCGACTGCCATCGGTAGTCGTGTTGGCGTAATAGTTATAGAGAATGAGCGGTGCGGCGGTTTTACTGCCGGCAAAGAATTTATTGGCATCGTAGACGCCTGCTGAAGCGGCATATTCCCCGCTGATTGTCCCTTCAAATACTTGCCAACCCATATCGGCGGTGAGCTTGATGTTGCCTGCACCAGAATAAGAATAATTCCCTCCGCTGGTATTCACCAGAGGATTGCCGTTGCCGTCTTTGGTCGCCACACCCAAATAAAAACTACCTTCGCCGCTTACCTGGCGCACGCGGGCACGTACGATGTATTTTTTGCCGGTATCGATCGGCGCATAGCTTGTACCGAACAGCGCGCCGCCGTTGCCTTGCGGCGGGCTGGACAGCGTGACGGTCTTCCCATCCGTGCCGTCGGCACCAGGCACCGCAATGGTCTTCGCGTACTTGATGGTTTGCACTACCTGACCATTTGCATCATATATTTGCTGAGTGACCGCACCTATAGCGTCAACGCTATAGGTCTGCCGATTGGCCGCGTCATACACATTGCGCGTCACATGATCATCAGCACCGCTGAGAATTGTCGGCGTCCAGGCAGTCGGACCGCTCGCACCTGCTGTAATCTCCTCAAACTGGGCGCGAGTAGCAAATAACCAGGAATCGGCCTGGCCTGCATCTGTATTGTCCTTGCGCAAAATCAGCCTAGCACGCACCGCTCCCGGAGGTGCAATTCCCGTAGCATATACGCGCTTATATCCTTCCAGCACACTGCCGCCGCTTTGTTCTAGTGCAGTATCCTGGGAAGCTGCGTTGACGGGAGCGACGCTAAGCGGCTGGCCGTCGGCGCCATACCATTGAATGATGACTTCGCTGGTGGCGCGATGTGCGCCGACATAGGCTGAAAAACTATAATTCTTGCCCGCGCCGACATTAACGAACTGGTAAATTTCCTGATAGCTGTTGACCGGATCACGGCCAGGCTGATGCATGAAGAAGGTCTTCTCACCGAAGCTGGTCTTGTTGACTGCCCAGTCGAGATTTAAGTTCGCGCCTTTGGAATCCGCGCTCACACGCCAATCGCCGTACGACCATCCCAGTGGTACGCCATCGCTACCAAGGCTATTGAAGCCCGGATTGATCAATTGATTGGCGCCGCTTGGCGTCACTGCTGCCAGATTGATATTGGCCGTCAGCGGCCCTGTCAACGGCGTCACATAGTCGGTGCGGCGCACCACGTTATTGTTATTATCATAGACAATCTGGCTCACCGCGCCGGCGGCATTGACCGTATAGGTTGTGCGATTGGCGCTATCGTACACATTGACAACGTGCCCGTCATGGGCAGCATCCGCAATGGTCTGGAGTTGTTGTGCAATACTCGCCAGGGTCGCGGACTGGCCTGTCGAGATCGTCTTGGCGTAAGTAATCCGCTCGATGCTGTTGCCGTTGCCATCGTAGTGCTGCTCAACAACGCCACCGCGTCCATCCACAATGTAGATCGCGCGCCCCAAGGCGTCATAGAAGATCTGCGTCGCCTGGTCATTCACGGCATCAGCGATCGGCGCCGGTATCGTTGCAACATTCGCTTTGAGCGCTGCAATGTCATTTACGCCGAGGCGATTAGCGTAAGAAAGCCGTTTCGTCACGTTGCCGTTGGCGTCATAGCTGTTTTGCGTAACTGCTCCGGCGCCGTCAATACTCCACGTCAGGCGACCGTCCTTGTCATACCGCTGCAACTGACTGACATCATGTTGGGCATCCGCTTGCAATTGTGCTTGCACCTGTGCCGCAGTCAATGGATCGGCAGAATTGGCGATGCCAGCAGTTGACACCACGATCGGTTTAGCATATTTGGTCGTTTGCGTCACACGCCCATTGGCGTCATACGCCGCCTGCGTCACATTGCCCAGCGCATCAACTGTATAAATCACCCGGTCATTGCCGTCATACACATAGCGCGTGACATTGCCCTTCGGATCCGTCACCGCAACCGCATTGCCCTTCTTGTCGTAGCTGGTGTAGGTGCTCAGGTTCAACCCTGCCGGATCCACATGCTGCTCGATGCGCCGTCCCTGGTTGTCATACACATACCGGGTCACACTGCCGCCCGGACTCGTCACGCTCAAGACATTGCCCGTGCCGTCATAAGCATATTGCGTCGTCAGCCTAAGCCCGGACGGGTCCAGCGTCTGGCTGATGGCCTGTCCTCTCAGGTTGAAACTGACCTGCGTGGCGACCCCGTTGGCATCCGTCGTCACCACATTCTGGCCCCGAGCGTCGTACTGGTAGAGCATGGTCAGGTTCAAACCGCTCGGGTCCACCTGGCGCGTGAGCAACCGGTTGGCCACGTCATAGCTGTAGCTGGTCAGGTTGCCATTCGCATCCTTGATCTGTATCACCCGGTTGGCGCGATCATAACTGCTGGCGGTTACGCTGAGCGGCGTCGCCGTCGACAGCAGATTGCCGTTCTTGTCGTAGCTGTACTGGGTCACGTTACCCAGGCCATCCGTGATGCTTTGCGTCTGGCCGTTGCGGGTATGCACCGTCGTCACCGCCACACCTTCAGGCGTCGTCAGGGTGATGCTGCGCGTGGCCGTGTTGTAGCCATAGCGCGTCACATTACCCAGGCCATCGCTCTGCGTCAGGATGCGGTCGAAGGCGTCATAGGTCGTTGTCCGTTGCGCATTCATGGGATCGATGCTTTGCACCACCCGGCCCACCCGGTCATAGCTCTGGCTGCGCACATTACCATTGGCGTCCACCGTGCGGATCACCCGGCCGAAGGCGTCGTATTGGATCGTGCTGCCGGCGTTGGTGCCCTGCGTATCGACGACGTTACCCGTGTTCAGGCCGCGCCGGTCAAAGCTGCTGGTCTGCGTCAAGGCATGCGTGCCGTCGATCACCCGGGTGCTGGAAACCAGGTCGCCGAAGGCGTCATACATGCGCGTGGTGATATTGCCCATGGCGTCCGTACTCGTTGCCAGCGTGCCGTTGGCGTTGTACGTAAAGCGGCTGACACTGTCCAGATTGCTGTTGCGCACCGCGTTCAGGGCGCTATTGAGCGCCGCCGTCACCAGCCCGCCGTTCAGCCCGGCGGTACTGATCCGGGTGCCATACTGCACCGTGGCCGTCAACTGCCCCAGGCCGTTGTATTGACTCTCCGTGACTTCGCCCAACGCATTGACGGTCTGCGTCAAATGACCGTCGGCGTCGTAGTAGAACACCATCTTGTTGCCGTTCTGGTCGACCGTGCCGGTGCGCCGCCCGGCCGCATCGTAGCTGTGCGTGAGACCGTACCTGCTCCAGATATCGTCGATCTGCGCCTGCGTCTGGCCGCCCGTCAGCAGGGCACTGCCTTCACCGGTCAATTCACCGGTCAGGCGTCCTTGTATGTCATAACGGGCGGCGATGGCGCGTACATCGGCCGTCCCCATGGCTGTCGTCGTCTGGCTCAGCCGTCCGGCGCTGTCATAGCTGTATTGCGTCACCGTCCCTTCGGCATTGGTCTGGCTGCTGATGCGGTTGAGCGCATCGTACTCGGCCGTCGTCACGCGGTCGTCGGCGCTGGAGGCCGGGCGCACGCTGGCCACCGTCGCCTTGAGCGACACCGCGCTCCCCAATCTGGTCGCATAACGGATGGTCTGCCGGAGATTGCCGCTGCCGTCATAGACCTTCTCGGTCAGATACAGCTCGGCATCGACTTCGCCAACCACTTGCCCCTTGCTGTCTAACAGCAGCCGTGTCGTACTGGCAACGCCTCCCGCCTGCATCTGCGCCAGCGTGCCGCTGGCGCGCACACTGGCGTCCACCGGCAGCGCAGCCACCGACCGGCCGTCAAGGCGGCCGGCATTGTCATAATGCAGGCGGGTTACGTACCCTTCCGCATCCAGCGTGGCGCACACCAGGCCGTCGTTGTCGTAAAAACTGCGGCTGCTGCGATCCGCATCGGCGGCCACCGGCGCAATGCTGGCAGCACTCGGGCTGCTGCCCAAATTTGTAGTATCGATCTGCGTGGCGTAACTGGTCGTACCAATCAGCCGCGATGCGCCGTCGTAGCGGTACTCCGTCACCGTACCAGGCTGGCCGTCGACCGTCTTCGACAAGCGGTTGGCGCTGTCATAGGCGCGCCAGCTCCTGTGGTCCGTCGGGCTGGCGGCGGGACGGATACTGGCCAGCGTCGCCGCCGTCAGATTGCCGTTGGCATCGGCCAGTTGCGTCACATCCACCGTGTTGCCATAGGCGATGGTTTGCGTCAGCTGGTTGTCCTTGTTGTAGACGTATTCCGTCACGCTACCGTTGCCGTCGACATCGGCGGCCTTGCGCCCGGCGGCGTCGTACAGGATGAAGCTGCGTACGCCCATCGGATCCTGCGTCATGCGCAGCCGGTTGTCGGCATCATAGGTATATTGGGTCGTCCCCAGGCCCTGCGCCGCGGCACTGCTTTGCTGTACACTGATCAACCGTCCCGCCTGGTCGTAGGCGCTAACGGTGCTAAGGCCATTGGCCAGCGTCACCTTGGTCTTGTGGTTGACGTCGTCGTAGCTGGTGATGGTTAACTGGTTGCCTGCATCCTTGCTGGTTAGCACCCGGCCAAGGCCATCGTAGGTAAACTGGGTAATACCGCCACGGCCGCCAACGGTATTAAGCAGTTGCCCAGCCTGGTCGTACAGGTATTGCGTGACAGTTTGCCTGCCGTCGGCGACGCCATTGCCGCTCGCATCCAGTACGCTCCAGCTGGTCGATGTCTGCAACTGCCCGCGCGCGTCGTACACCATATCGCTGCGCATCATCTGCGCTTGGTCCTGGCCGGCCGCCCAAGTCGCCAACGTGGCTTCGGCCGGCACCTCGGTCAGCGCCAGGCTCGAACCGTCGTAGATACCGCCAAGGTACTGCAAGCTGTTGATGCGCTCACCGTAACTGTTGTAACGGTATTCCGTCACACGCCCTTCCGCACTCAGCACAAAGCGTAGCTGGTTGTGGTTACCGTTGTCGTAGACATAGCGCGTCGTCAGCGGCGTACCGGGCTGGCCGGCGCCTGCGCCATCCGGATCCGGCGTCAGGCAGGTGGTTTCCGTCAGCAACTGGTTGTTGGCGTTATAGGTCCGCGTCACCGTATTGCCGGCCGCATCCCGTTGCAGGGTCTGATTGCCGTTGCCGTCGTATTCCATGTCGATGGCATGTCCTTCGCCATCGACCACCTGCACCACATCGCCCTTGCCGTTATAGCTGAAACCGGTGGTGGCGGCCACACCGGACACCGCCGGCGCCGTGATGCTGGTCAACTGACCCCGGCTGTCGTAGGCATAACGCGTCTTCAGCCCCAGCGGATCGATGACCGTGGTGCTGCCCGTATCGTAGGTATAGCTGGTGGTCTGGCCCAGACCATCCCGCACGGTGGCGATACGGTAATCAGCACCGACCTGCACGTAAGTGAAACTCTGGCTGCTGCCGTCGCCCTGCGTCACGCCGGCGATCCGCTTGCTGTCGCCGTCGTAAGTGTAGGTCGTCTTGTAGACTAGGTTGTCGGCTACAGAATTATCAGCCGGCGACAGATCCACCGTCACCACCGACAGCCGGTTACCGGCATCGTAGCTGTAGTGCACCCGCGTCAGGGTGTGGCCATCGGCAGTGACGGTCCGGATCTGGCTCAGGTTTACGCCGTTGTAATCGTAATAGGTCGCTTCACCGGCGGCGTCCACTACACTGGAAAGCAGGCCGTTGGCGCCATAGTTGTAACTGACCGCATTGCCGTTGCTGTCCGTCGTCGACAGCAGACGGCCAGAACCTGCGCCATCATAGACTTCCTTGCGGCCGCTGCTGCCACTGGTCCAGACCAGCTGATTGTGGCCACTATCGACACTGATCGTGTCGTAGGCACCGCTGCCGTCGGTACTGACATACAGCTGCCGCATGGCATCGTACATGTAGGTCGACTCGGAACCGTCGCGCCCGGTGTGCACTAACGTGCTGCCCGCTGCCAGCAAGGTGCCGCTGACCCGCAACTGCTGGTTATAGAAACCGTTGGACCAGTTGTCGCCGTTGTCGTCGCTGAATTTGCCCTGGCTGTTGTAGGTTCGCAGCGCCGCAATGTCAATGCCGTGGTTCACCAGCATATCGTCGCGGTCTTGCAGCACCAGGTTGCCGGTAGCGACGTTCACATACGCCAACTCACCATTGCGCCCCTGCGTCGCCACTCCCAGCGCCCCACGCTGACCCAGCGTGTTCAGGGAAGTCAAACTCACACCAAGGCTGTTGCCGCTGACGATCGCTACCATAGTCCATCCTGTCTTCAGTATGTATTGTGTGCAGCACCCCGGAACTTCAATTCAGCTCCGAAGGCCACTCCTTCCCAATACATCCTTGCTTCACAGAATTTGTTTAGCGGTTTTTAAAATATTTTTTAAGTTATTAAAAACACTACCAAAACACATCACTGGCTTTATGCTGTTGCAAGGTATTGCGCAAAGAGCCCAATGCCTTGCGATGAATCTGTGCGACACGTCCTTTGCTGAGCGAAAGCGATTCAGCAATCTCTTCAAACTGCAAGCCTTGCAAATAATGGCGGTCGATCACAAGCTGCTCCTGCGCCGGGAGATCGCGCACCATTTCTCGCACGCGCAATTGCAATTGCCTGAGTTCCAGGCCGCGATACACCGGGGCGGTCTCGTTTGCAGCCTCGCCGCTGGCATCCATCATGCCGGTATCCGCCAGCAGCCAGGTAAGCGCCAGACCAACGCCGATTTGCGCCAGCTCGCGAAACAATTCTATTGATGTTTTATCAAGTATTTTGGTGTCGTCCTTATCCAGGCTTTTGACGGCGTCAAGCCGCTCGCTAGACAGCCGCTTGCGCATCGCGATCTGCTGTTGTTTATCGGTTAGATGCTCAAGCCCGTTGAGAATCGCGCCGTGCATCCGGCGTGCGGCGTACGTCTTGAACTGGACACCAAGACCCGGATCAAAGCGGTCCAGCGCCTCCATCATGCCGACCGACGCCAACTGCAAATATTCAGCAAATTCGATTTCATCGTGGAACCGCTTTGCATAATAGGAGGCGGCCACGGTACGCGCGTACGACAGATAATGGCGGGCGAGACTATCCCTTGCCACGCTGTCGGCACCCTCTCGCCAACGCTGCCACAATAACGATTCCTCGTGATTATCCAGCTGCTTTCCGGCCATCTCCTTCTCTTGAAACGAAAGATGACTGGAAAACGGGCGTCGATTGCTCACGGCGATAACCCGCTATCTCAGTGAAACGAGCCAACGAGTGCCTTGAGGACAAGACTCCAGCCGTCGATCAGTACAAACATCAGGATCTTGAGCGGCAGAGCAATGGTAGTGGGCGGCATCATCATCATCCCCAGCGCCATCAAGATGCTGGAAACAATCAGATCGATTAGCAGGAACGGCAGGAAGATGACAAAGCCGATCTGGAATGCCGCACGCAATTCCGACAGCATGAATGCCGGAATCAATTGCACATTGCTGATGTCATCCATATTGCGCGGCGCCTTGGCCTTCGACAACTCGACCATCAGCGACAGATCCTGCTCGCGTGTCTGCCGCACCATGAAATCCCTGATCGGCACCACCCCTTTGTCGTAAGCGCCATCCATGGAAATAGTCCCCTGCATGAACGGCTGGAATGCATCGTTATCCACTTTCTGCAATACCGGCGACATGGTGATCATCGTCATGAACAAAGCCAGTCCGATCAATACGGTATTTGGCGGCGTCTCTTGCATGCCGATTGCGTGGCGCAGCATGGATAAGACAATGATGATGCGCAAGAATGCCGTCAGCGACATCAGCAAGGCTGGCAGTACGGCCAGCAAAGTCATGCCGATCACCACGCGAATGGCTAGTGCGGTGTCATCGGATTTTCCTGCGGCGCCGCCATTGAAGCGGATTTCAATGCCCGGAGTGGCCACGCTGGCCTTCGAAGGCGCACTGGGCTTAGTGGCGGAAATCGTGGTTTTGGCGTCACTCAGCGAATCGGATATGGTCGAGGCGCGTTGTGCCGAACCGCCGTCCGCCTGTGCCAAGGCACAGCCGCCGCACAACAGGACGACAACCAGCATGCGCACAAACAGGGCGTAAGCAGAAAGCCGTATCAAGATGCATCCCCTGCAACAGGTTCTTGCTCCGACGTTTCAGCACCAGACGGCATGGCGGCCAGGCGCACCACCCCTTCGTCGCCGCAAGAAACCAGCAGCTTGCCGCCTTCCCATTCGATGACATGGAGGGAAGTACGCCCCGCCAAACGGACGCTTGCCACCACCTTGAGTTCTGCATTCCCGGAAGGTGCGGGCAGCCAGGCCATCCAGCGCGCCTTGCTGGCATCACCGCCTTTGCGACGCCATGCAGCATAGATACAGCACAGCAGCAGCGCCAATAACAACACGCAAAGCAATATGCTGCCGCCGGCGGGGAAAGCCGCCCCGGCGCCATCCTGCTTGAATGGTAAAGCGCTGACAGACGCCGCCGCACTGGCTTGCGCCCAGGCCGGAACGGGCAGGATCCCCGCAACTGCACACGCTGCAACCGTCCGGCTGCCTCCTGACAGGCCGCGCAAAATCTGATCAACCATGCAGGATCACGCCTTCAAAGGAATCGGCAATTCGGTAATGCGCACGGCAAAATGGTCGTCGACCGCGACCAGCTGGCCACGCGCCACCACGCGGCCTTCCAGTATCAGGTCGACAGCCTGCTCGACCTGGCGATCTAGCCGGACGACCTGGTTTTCTCGCGCATTCAATATCTCCCCTACCGTCATCACCGCTTCGCCGACGCAAACGCTCAGGCGTGCCTTGATCTGATGCAAGGGGTTGAGTGTTTCAACTATCTTTGCTTCCGACGAACGATCAGCATTACTCAGCTCATTCAAGGCAATGATCTGGGCGACTGGTTGATGGTTTGTGAATGATTCAGTCATTTTGTTCATAGTGTTTTGTCGTTAAAATTAAAGGGATGAGGCATTGGCTGGAAGTTCATCTGTACCGGCAAGCACCAGCTCAACCGCGCGCATCCCTTGTTGTTGCCCCAGATAGGCATCACACAGCAGTTTTCCATCTTCGCCAATCACGGCCAATGGCTGCTCCAACCCGTGCGGCAACGGTATGATGTCGCCCAGCACCAACGCCTGCAGGCTGCCCAGGTCCAGCTCGACCGCCGACAGCTCTAGCCGCAAAGAAGTGGTTTGTTGTGCGATTGCCTTATGAACTGGTACCAGCGAAGCATTGCTGCTCGCCACATGGGCTTGCAACGCCATCTTCTCATCGCGTCCCAGCAACTTTGCGGCACGCGCCGGTCCGATGTGCAAGGCCAGTTGCATGCCATACCATGGCAACGCGACCCGTACAGCCCCTGACCATGCAAACATATGCTGCGGCGGCAGCGCTTCCTCGCTCAAACCCGGTCGAAGCGGCGCATTGGATTCCGATTCCGGGTGCCCGCTATGACCGAGGCAGCTACGCAAATTGTTGATGCAGTCTTGCCAAGCCGCCTGCGCAAGTTCCACCGCAAGGCTTGGGACGTCTTTTTGTACTCGCGATTGTGGTGGTCCGGGCATATTCAACAGCAGCGCCGACATGGTTTCAATAGATGCCTGGCCGGCGTCAAGCCATACCTGTGCATCGACGCCCTCGTCGTCCGGAAATAATGCCTGCCAGTTACCGGAGCCATATCCAACGTCGACATGATGCGCCAGGACGCTGATGATGTCGCCATCGACACTTTCGTTCGCCTGTGGCGAAAGATCGTCCAGCCAGGCAGAGCGCCATTGCTGTCTTGACCGGTCAAGACGCAAAGCCAGGCCAGCAAGTTCGGCTTCCTGCCACCAATGCATAGCACGAAAGACATGCACGGCTGCGCCAGCCTGCGTCGCTTTTTTGACTGCCTGCATTGATTATTTCCCCTTCATTGAAAACAGTTCCTGCAGCATCTCATTGGCGGTCGTGATGACTTGCGAAGAAGACTGATAACCACGCTGCATCACGACCAGATCGCTGAATTCCTGCGACAGGTCGACATTGGAAATCTCGATCTGTCCCGCACGGACCGCGCCGAATCCGCTTTCTCCGGCTTTCCCGAGTTGCCAGGCTTGGGTTCCGCTGGCGGCAAACTGGTTATTGCCGACGGCAGTTACCGCATCCAGCGAATCAAAACGGCTCAGCGCCAGACGCGCCGCATTGGCGGTCTGGCCATTTGAATACGTCAGCACCAGATTGCCGGACGGATCAAAGGTCGCCTTGCTCATGGCGCCCGGACCGTAACCGTCTTGCGACGCTACCGCCAATGTCGACAGAGTGCCGCCGGCAAACGATGTGACATCACCGCTAAAATCGAAAACCAATGGAACCGGCGCCATGTTCTTCGCCTTGTAGGTCATCGAAATCTTGGCAGTGGACGGATCCGGCTTGCCATTCTGAAACTGGATGGTTCCGGTGCCTACCGTGGTCGTACCGTCCATCAGCACCACATTCCAAAAGCCGGGTATGGTCGTCCCCGGCGTCGTCGGCAAATTCGGAACAGACGGAATGCCCGGCGTTGGCGGCAGACCCGGCGTCGACGGCGTACCAGGCGTGGTTGTCGTTACGCCGGTAAAATTCAGCGTCAGCGAATGTTCGCCACCATTGGCGTCGATCACAGTGATGCCCTTGACCGTCTGATCGGTAGTGCTGCTGGAGAGATTACCGCTGAACTTGACCGTGGTAGTCACCGCGCCGGCATGCGTCTTCAAGCCAGACAAACTAATTTCCGCCAACGCGCCATTGGCGTCAATTCCCATGACTTTAGCGTTATCGCTGCGGTTGATCAGTACGCCGTCGGCGTTGAACTGGAACTGACCTGCCCGGGTGTAATGGATATTGCCAGCGTCGTCCTTCAGATTGAACAGTCCCAGGCCATCAATCGCCGCATCCAGGTCATTACTGGTTTGCCGCAACTCACCCTGGCGAAAATTGAAGGTAGTTCCCTTGGTGTCCAAGCCGTAGCCAACCTGTCCGTAGTTACGCCCGCCACTACCGCTCCCCAGGTTGCCGTTGGAGTAAAACAGATCGGCAAATTGCAAAGTCGATCCCTTGAAACCCGGCGTGTTCATGTTCGCAGTGTTATTGGCGATGACTTTCAAGCCGCGGGAATAGCCCAGCAATCCGGTCATGCCGAGATAGATTGAATCAAGCATGGAGCGCTCCTTTTACAAATCCAAGTGGTTCCGGGTTTACCGTACGGTGACAATCTGCGACAAACTGATGTTCGCCAATGTCGCCCCTGCGGTTGTCTGAATGGTCAACTGAGGCGTATCGCCACTCAACGCGAGCGCTTTCACTGTCCCCGTGACGGCGCCGCTGGTGGTGTTGATATCCACCGTGCGGCCAATCAATCCAACCGATTGCAACGACGATTGGGTTGAAATCAGCTGATCGATCTTGCTGTTGAGTTGTTGACTTTGCTGGAGCGTAGTGAACTGCGCCATCTGAGCCATGAACTGCTGGTTATCCATGGGTTTCAAAGGATCCTGATAAGTAAGCTGAGTCAACAGCACCTTCAAGAAATCCTGCATGTTCAAGCCATTGGCTTGCAAATTGCTGGAACCGCCGACTGCATCGATTGCCATCATGCCTCCTGTGAATCAAAATAAGAATAAGGAAAGTGCCCTGCAAATGAAGGCCGCTTCGGTTGCGCATCTTCCAATTGTGCAGGCTGCGTTTTATCTGATACGGTCCGGTTATCGCCAGACACCGTGTAGATCGGCTGGCCGTTGCAGGTCACAGAAAGCAGACGCGCCCCTTGCGCCGCCAGCCACGATTGCGATTCACGGACGATCTGCGCCAATTCCTCCGGCAGCATGCCGTGCTGCCCATCGATGCCTAACCACAACTGGACATCCTGCCCCTGCCACTGAGCGTGAATGCGCAGCTGCTGGCGCGCCGTGTCACTGGCAAAAGCACCCAGGCCCTTGGCGGCAGCCATCGTTTGCAGATCACTGACAAAGGTCTGCTGGTGCGGCTCAGGAGCCATTTCGGCCAACGCCGGCAAATTTAAACTCAGGCGCAGTTTTTGCAGCAACCCCTGGGCCAACACATGACCATCGACAGTCGTCACATCAGGTTTGGCCGCACTTGCCAGTTGTACTTGTGTTGCGGTGGTCAGTCTGGCCGGCTGGCCTGCCTGAGGTAAGGCCGGCACTATTGCATCGCGCCCGGCTGTATCTGCCACTAAAGCAGCCTGCTGCATTTCCGGCATACCTTTGAGCGGCTGACGGCCTGCATTCTGCATGTCAACCGCTTGCTGCGGCTTTGCGTCCGAAGCGGGATGTCGCAGCCAGTTTTTCATTTGCGCTCGCTCCATCTCCCGTTGCCAAGCTGACTGCCTGGAACCGCTGTCAACATCTTGCGGATCTTTCTCCTGCCCCGCCTGGGTTGACGCCGGCAATATTGCGGGAAATAGAAGCGCTGCTGAAATCGTGCTCATATCTTGCTCTCCTGTGCAGACCGCTTGCTTGGATGCTGGCTGATCGTGCGCTCTTTCCAGACGCTACGAGCGATCCAGTCACGGTCGGCCTCATTGCTCTGACGAATCTGTTCAACCTCAATATATTCTTTCAAACAATCCAGCCGGTGCTGCTCTGTACGCTCCAGACGCTGCTGCTGTGCGATGCACTCATGGCGAACCTGCTGCAACTCTTGCTCCAACAGCGACAACCGCTCTTCCTGCTCCCTGATCTGACCGTTACATTGCGTCAGGTACGCAATCGAACGTTGATGCGCAAGAGGATTCAGACGTTGCAACACAGCCTTTGAAATGCATTCGGCCTGTATCATCATTTGCTGCTTCATTTCAACCAGGCGTTCCCGTTCCGCCAAAAGTTGCGTCTGCAGGGCGGCCAGTTTTGCTTGCAAGATATCGAGCTGCCATTGATAACGATGTTGAATCGATGCCAATGGATAGACGAAACCGCGGAGATCAGCCGACATGCCACTCATCGCGCTGCTCCAAATACCTGGGCCAAGGTTTTGAGCGCCTCCTCACGGCGCACTCCGCCAAGATTCTGGCGCAGGAATTGCAGCAGCTCCGGCTCCAGCGCCAGCGCGCGGTCCAGTTCGGCATTGCTGCCTCGCTCATAGGCGCCGATGTCAACCATTTGGCGATTACGCTCGAGCAAGGCAAGAATCTTGATGGCATGGATCGCCAATTGCCGCTGTTCCGGCGTGGTCAGGTCCGGCATCAGGCGGCTAGCGCTCTTGAGGACATCCAGCGCCGGATACTGGCCTTGATGCGCCAATTGCCTGGTCAGCACCAGATGCCCGTCCAGTATCGAGCGCAAACTATCCGATATCGGCTCGTTCAGGTCGTCGCCCTCTACCAGTACGGTCAGCAAGGCCGTGATGGCGCCACCTGAGGGCGCAGTACCGCAACGCTCACAGATTTCCGGCAGTTCGGCAAACACTGACGGTGTGTAGCCCCGTGCGGTAGGCGGCTCGCCCGCCGACAAACCAATCTCACGCCTGGCCATGGCGAAACGGGTAATCGAGTCCATGGTCAGCAAGACTTGCTTGCCCTCATCCCGGAAATGTTCGGCGATGGCGACCGCAGCGTAAGCTGCACGCACTCGCGCCAAGGCCGGCTGGTCCGAGGTCGCCACCACTACCACGGAACGTCGCAAGCCTTCTTCACCCAATTGCTTATCGATAAACTCGCGCACTTCGCGCCCGCGCTCGCCGATTAGCGCAATCACATTGATATCGGCCTTGACGTGCCGTGCAACCATACCCAGCAGCGTGCTCTTGCCGACACCGCTGCCGGAAAAAATGCCGACCCGTTGTCCCTGGCCGATCGTCAGCAAACTGTCGATGCTGCGAATTCCGGTTTCCAGCACTTCGGTGATACGCGGCCGCTGCATCGGATTGATCGGCGCGCCCTTCAGGCTGCGCCGCAGGCTGGTTTCCGGATCAGCGCGACCATCCAGGGCGTGGCCGAAACAATCGATCACGCGTCCCAGCAACGACGACCCAACGCCGATTTCTGTTTTTGCGCCATCGGCAACCACCTCGCAGCCGGCCGCAAGTCCCTGCACCGAGCCATAAGGCATCAACGTCACCTGGCCGGGCTTGATACCGACCACTTCAGCTAAAACGCTGTTTCTTCCCGAACGCGCGCCGCCGTTGTCCTCTGCGAACTCGCCATCCCGGCGAAAAATCCGGCAAATCTCGCCGATGGCAACATCCGGCCCGCTAGCGGTGATTGCCAGTCCGCTCAATTGGCGCACGTAACCCATCTTCCGGGTCAGTTCGGCGCCGCGCAAAGCGTCGAGATAAGCCGCTTTCATCCTGGTTTCCCAGGTTGTGGGTCGGACGATGCACCAAGCATATTCTGCTGCATTGGCATCGCAGACGTCGATTGACGCACCGCCAATAACAGATCGGTGAACTGTCTGAGCTGAGTCTCCAGGCGCGCATCGAGAGTGCCCTCTGGATAGTCGATCATGCAACCTCCCAAGGACACCTGGCTATCCGCCAGATAAGACACCTCTCGCCCGGGAAACGGCGATGCACTGGCGCTCTCCGTCAGCAACCGGCAGTCGGCCGGATGCAGCCTTAGCACGATCTGTTCGCTGGCGCGCAACTGACGTATAGCCTGCAGCACATGCTGCCGCACGCCATCCTGAGACAACGCCAGCTTGCCTGCAATACGGCAGACGGACTCGTGCACCAGCGCCACCATATCGTCTTCCGCGCGCACCAAACATTCTGCTATTTGCACCGGAATGCTTTGCGCCAGCTTCAGCAACTGCTCTTCTTGTTTATCCAGCGTTGCCTTGGCCGCAGTGATTGCGTGCTGCACCGACTGTACGTTTTCTTTCTCGGCGGCGTCCAGGCCTTCTTGACGGCCGGCGCGAAAACCTTCTTCCTTGCCGATTCGGTTGCCGTCTTCCTGCCCTTGGAGCAAGCCTTTCTCATAACCTTCGCGTGCAGCGCGTTCCTGGATTTCAACCAGCGAAAGAGGCGAGGATACGGCGGGCGTGGGTGCTTGCACGGCAGAATTTGCCGCCAGCGTTAATCTCTCGGCTGCATCGCTCGTTTCACGCACTGCAGACGGCGAATCCGGACGCGATAACACGCGCGGCAAAGGATGCAACGCCAATTGATGCAAAACCTTGTGAGAAATCCCGTCCTTGCCTGTCATCTGGCGCCTCGCTTCAGTCTGGAAAATTGCCGGTGCTGCTTGAACGCAGTTCCAATTTTTTTCATCCAGCTAAACCGCACCACGCCGGCACGGCTACTTTTTATGCGTGAAGAGCCTGGAGCCTGGTTCAGAGCCGGCGCAAACGACAACCGCGTGACCAGCGACTGCAGTAAAACTGCCCTCAAGCGCGGCGGGGTATCCGAAAAGGAATGCGCAAAACGTTCTACCTGCGAGTGTCTTGCCTGGCCCAGCTGCTCCAGCAAACCTTCGCGCCATTGCCATGCATGGCAAGCCAGCAACCGGGCAATCAGCTCCGGTGGTTCGTCTTGCAGAATCTGCGCCAAGGTTGTTGGATTTACGTCATTCAAACTGGTTATTGCACTCGCCGGCGGCTCAGCCTCGCGTGTACCGGCCGCATTCACTGGCGTCATCTCTGCCGGGATAGCCATTGACGCCGCTGCCTGGTGCAACGGCGCAGCAGTCTCCGCTGCGCGGCTTAGCAGTGCTTTATCCGCCGGAATGCCAAGCGCAACCAGTTCATCGAGCATGCTTCTCAAGCTTGCCTGACTTTCCGCATCGAGCCTGGCCAGCATCCAGTGACGGTCTGCGGCCGACATCGCGTGCAGCAGCAGCGCAGTGCGGCGCAGGTTCAGCGTCTCGCTCACGCTTTGCTCCTTGCCGATGATCCGGTGTCCGCCGGTGAATCCTGCATCCAGCCGCGAATCTGCGCCAGGACCACTTCCCGCTGCTGCTCGGACAAGACCGCCGCGACCGGCGCTGTATTGCGACGCCATACGAGGCTAGCCACGACAGCTACCGCAACACCCGTCAACAGCAACGCAAAGAACGCCAGAACCAGCGGATTGGTCTTGCCGGACGAATTTGCCATCGCGCCGAGAATGCCGCCGTTTGCACCAGCAACAGCAGCTTCCGGTTCTTCACGCACGGCAGATGCCTCAACATTAGCGTCATGGCTGGCGGCTGGCTTGTGATCCACCACGCCGAAAGCGCTCAGAGGCTGGACCACCACAGTATCGCCGCGCTCGCGCGAAGCGCCGACTGCGGCTGCGACCACATTCTTGATACGTTCAACCTGCGCGTCGTCCAACGATTTAGGAACCACCGCGACTACCTGGATCCGCCGGATCGAGCCCGGAACGGCGACGACCTGCTCCACCCTGCGGCCTACCGTATATTCAATTTCATGTTGCGAGCCGCCGCTGCCGCCGGTTGAAAATTTTGTGTCTAGCGGCGGCCCGTTATCACGCATGACCTCACGCTCGCGCACCACGACGCCGGTGGGCGTCTGGCCATTCCTTGCCGGCGGCGACACCACGTCTTCAGTGGTAGTGCGTACCTGGTCCATATTGAGCGTGACATCCACGCTGGCAAGCGCCTGGCCCGCGCCGAAAGTGCGCTCCAGGACTTCATTTGCCTTATGGCTCAGGTAATTTTCGGTTTCCTTTTTCAGTTCCAGCCTTGTCGATGTGGCATCGACATCGCCTTCGCCCCGCGCCATATGCGTCAGCGCCACGCCGTGCTGGTCGACGATAGTGACGTCGCTGATGGCGATACCCGGCACCGCTGCCGATACCAGGCGCTGGATCCCGCTTACCTGCTCACCGCGCAGCACTTTTCCTTCTTTCATGGTCAGGGTGATGGATGCGGTGGGCGCATTGTTGCTGCGCTTGAACAAACCTTCCTCAGGCAACGCCAGGTGGACGCGAGCCGCCTGGATTTCCGACAAGGACAAAATGGTGCGCGTAATTTCGCCCTGCAACGCACGCTGGTAATTGATCTTCTGTGCAAACTCCGTCATGCCGAAATCGGTATTATTGAACAACTCAAAGCCAACGGTGCCGTGTAGCGGCAACTCCTTACTCATCAGCTTCAAGCGCGTCTGGTGTACGGTTTCCTTGTCCACTAGGATCGAGGTGCCGTTATCGCCCAGCTTATAAGGCACCTTCATCCGGTCCAGCTCGGCGACCATCGCTGACGCATCCTGCGGCGCCAGCTCGGAAAACAGCACCTGGTATTCCGTCCGCAAGGCCCAGACAGTAAATATCAGAAACGCAAGTATCGCCAGGACGCCCGCAACCAGTCCGATACGGGCGGAACGACCTAAATTCTTCCAGAAACCTTCAATCACAATACGCTCCGGCTACCAGGAAATTTCTGGTGTTTATTATCAAATATGTCATCTCACACCGACATTTTCATCACATCTTGATACGCTTCCAGCACGCGGTTGCGCACCTGCATCAGCAATTGGAAAGACATGCGCGCTTCTTCCAGGTTAATCATCACCTGATGCAGGTTCTGCACGTCGCCGACCGCCAGCTGCTGCAAATCGGTCTGGGTTGAAATCAACTTCTGGTTAACCTCTCCCAATCCTTTGCTCACCATCTGGCTGAACCCGGCTTGCTGCTGCGCTGCGGCCATCGAGCCAAACGCAGGATCCACCATCGACACATTCGCTATGCTGGCAATACTTTCGAGACTCATGCTCATCCTCCGATATCCAAAGCCTTCAACGCCATCGTGCGCGCAGCGTTCATCGCTGCCACATTGGCTTCATACGAGCGCATCGCTGTCATCAGCGACACCATTTCCTTGGCAGGATCGACGCCGGGATAGGAAATAAAGCCCTGCGCGTTGGCAAACGGGTGCCCCGGCTCGTATACCTGGCGCGGGCTGGCATTGGATGGTTCAACGCTGGCAATCGGCAAATCCAGTGCGAAATCACCGTCGCCTTGCATGCCGCGGCTTACCAGCTGACTGAACGACGCCGCGTCGGCGCTGCCGGTCCGCGCCACCACTTGCATCGGCTGGAAATTCTTGCCATCCGCGCTCTGCACAGTCTGGGCGTTGGCGAGATTGAGCGCGGCAACATCGACGCGCGTGCGTTCGACCGACATACCGGCGGCGCTGATGGCAAATGTGTGTGTGTAATCCATGGCTATCTCCTATCGCTTGCCGTCGCTGAATGCGCTTTCCAGAATCGCAAAGTGCTTGTTCAAGCCTTTCGCCAACACCTGGTATTTCATCGTATTTTGCGACAGCGCGGCGACCTCAGTGTCCAGCTGAATCGGGCTGATTTGTCCACCGGTATTTTGCATCGCTTGCATTTGCAGCTTGACGCCCGCAATCGCGAACGGATCTATGCGCCCTTCAGTACGCAAGCCGCGCCGCGCATCTTCAAGTTGCGCCTCGAAACTGACGCCTTGCGGTACGTAGCCAGCGGTATTGGCATTCGCGATATTGGCCGCAATCGCCTGCTGGCGCAGACTAGCCGCGTCCATCGCCAAACCGAGAATTGCAGTAGTTACGCTTTCCAGACCTTGTGTCATGTCGATTTCTTTCCAATGTATTTCAGCTTATTTGCCAGCTTATTTATTACCTTGCTTTTAACTTACTTTCAACCCACTAACTAACTAACCTGCTTATCGGGCCGTTTATTGCACTATCAGTTCTGCATGCAACGCACCCGCCGCCTTGATGGCGCGCAGGATGGAAATGATGTCGCGCGTGTTGGTTTTCAGCTTGGCCAGCGACTCCACCAGATCGGCCACCGTGTCATTGGTCGGGGCGACATATCCGGGGCCGTTCTGTTCCTCGACGTCGACCCTGCTGTTGCTGACCATCGCGGTGCGCACATCCGCGCCGCCACGGCCGATAATGAAGGGCTGCGATACGCTGTTTTGCGTAGCGATGGAAATCTTCAGGTCACCATGGGAAATCGCGACTTTGGAAATGCGCACGTCGCCGCCAGAAACGACCGTTCCAGTACGTTCATTGATGACTACCTTGGCGCGCCGGTCTGGCTCTACCGTCACGTTTTCAATCTGCGTCAGATAGTTGACCAGTTGCTCCCGGCTGGCATCGGACACATGAATTTCGATGCCGGCGGCGTCACGCGCCTTGGCCAGCCCGGAACCCACTTGCTGGTTGATCGCCGCGGCAATCCGGTTCGCCGTGGTGTAGTCGGGTTCGGCCAGGATGAAAGTCACGTTCTGGTCGGCATTCACTATTTGCGCAGTGACCCCAACCTCAACCGTGGCGCCGGATGGCACCGAGCCAACGGTCGGGTGATTTTTCTGGACCACGTTGCCGTTGGCGTCGTAGCGATAGCCGCCTACCGACAGCGGTCCCTGCGCTAGCGCATAGACACGACCGTTGGCAGCCTTGAGCGGCGTCATCAGGAGGCTGCCGCCCACCAGGCTGCGCGCATCGCCGGCTGAAGTTACCGTAATGTCCAGCGTATCGCCTTCACGGGCGAAGGTAGGCAGAGCCGCTGTCACCATCACTACGGCAACGTTACGGCTTTGCACCTGCTCCGGCGCTACCGTAAGATTGAATTGCGAAAACACGTTTGCCAGTGCCTGGCGCGTGGTGCGATTGGTTGGCGAATCGCCGGTGCCGGCCAGACCTGTCACCACACCATAGCCAACCAGGGCATTATCACGCCAGCCGCGCATGCGTCCGAGATCCTTGACCCGGATCGAATCCAACGCCCACGCTGAAGGGCAGGCGTTCAGCAACAACATTGCTGCTACCGCAGACGTCGTGAACATCGAAAAAAGAGAGCGCTTCATCGTCAGAATCCCAGCCAGTCAACTACACTGCGCCACCAGCCGCGCCGTTGACGATCCGACAGATCGCCGTCGCCCACATAGGTGATCTTGGCTTCGCTCAAGCGGCTGGAAATAACTACGTTGCCATCAGATATATCCAAAGGCCGTACCCGGCCTTCCAGCTTGACGTTCTGTTTCTCGCCATTTACCAGCAACGCCTGTTCGCCGGCGATACGGAGATCTCCGTTGTCCATTATTTCGGTCACCGACACGGTCAATTGCGCCAGCAGCCTGCTGGCGCGTTGCGTCCGTCCGCCGCCATCAAAATCACCGCCGATATTGACTGCGCCATTAATGGGCAGATTCCGGCTCAGGGTCAGATCGGCATTGATGCCGTTCTTGCGGCGTGTCGTAGTGTCGGCGTTGGTAGAGGCGCTGGAATTCTCAAGCACCTGCACTGTCACTACATCGCCGACGCGGAAGGCTTTATTGTCGCCCGCTAATGGCCGATATGAATTCTCCTGGTACAGGCTTTCCGACAATGCCGGCAGACTGCCTAGCATCAGGCAGCCGAACAAGAACCCCAAACCGAAACTACGCATATCTTTCCTCATCACTCTGTGATCTCCACCATCCCGGGGCCAGCGACACGCGCCATGACCGAATTCGTTGCCGACGCCGCCTTGACCCGCACCAACTGCCCCGGATAGCCATCCTGCAAGGCTTCTACCCTGCCCTCCAGCGAAACCAGTCCGGTGTGGGTGCGCAAGGTAATCTGTTCGCCCCTGGTTACCGCCGGCGCCGCCTCGACCTGTGAGCGCAACACTGGTTCTCCTTTATTGACGCTTCGACGGACACGCCACAGCGTGCTGTCGCTATCGCTCCGGCTTTTGACCGACACCGCATTTTCATGAGGGGCGTCGGCAATATCTACCTCGCGCCTTTCAAAATTTGCCGGATTGACTATGCTGCCTGCCATCATGTCTTGCGAGGCAACATAACCGTCCTGGTAGGCCCGCACATCAAAGCTCACTGGCACTGAACGGCTGAAATCATTGTCTATCCAGATATCGACCCACATCAGCATGCGCCGGCTGGGCGGCCTGCCTTCGGGCAAAGGACGCACGCGTAATTCGACCTTTCCTTGTGGCAGGGAGAGATCGCGCGGCTCGCTGACCTCGCCTATCTCGCTACGCTCAACGCGCGTCTTCAACCAGCGCGACAACTCTTCACGCGCACTGTCGATCACTCTCTCGCCGGCAAGCGTCTGTTCCGATGCCGAAATCTCGACACGCTCGGCACCGCTCCAGACGGCAACACCTTGGGTCAGTTGTCGCGAACGGACCCAGCGCTCCAGTTCACCGCGCTCAAGGTTGACCATATTACCGGCGCGCGGCGCTGCTCCCAGCAGCAGCTTCATCCATTGATACAAGGTAGCCAGATCCCCCGTGCTCAGGTTGGCCACGTCGCCCAAGGTGACGCGCGCGTGCTTCACTTGCACCTTGGCGCGCAGTTCGATCTTCACCGGCCATTTCCTTGCCTCGAGCTGGGCATGTGAAATATTGCCGGCGCAAGCCAGGCCCAGCCCTGTGAAAGCTAGCAGCAAGCGACGCTGAAGGATTGCCTTGATTGCCATATCGCTGAAATTACTTGCGCAGGTTATTGACCATGCCGAGCATCTCGTCGGACGCCTGCACCACTTTCACACTGGCCTCATAGGCACGCTGCGCCACCATCAGGTTGACCATTTCCTCCACCATCTTGACGTTCGAGCCTTCCAGGAAACCCTGTTGCAGGGAGCCGATGCCGTCTTCAGCCGCCCGTCCGGTAATCGCCTCTCCGGAGGAATCATTGGTCTTGTAAAGATTGTCGCCTTGCGCACTCAGCAAACCCGGGCTGGAAAAGCGCACCAGCTCCAGCTTTCCGGCTTCGATGGGAGTTGATTGCCCAGGCACCTGAAGGGTTATCCGGCCATTTGGATTGATCACCATGTTCTGGGCATTGTCAGGGACGGTTATTCCCGGGCTAAGCGGATATCCGGACTGAGTCGACAGCATGCCGTCGGCGTTAACCTTGAGCGTACCGCCACGGGTATAGGCGCGCGAACCGTCCGGCATTGTCACTTCCAGAAAGCCGTCGCCCTGGATCGCTACGTCCAGCGCGGAATCGGTTTTCTTTATATCGCCGACATCAAACATTTTCGACAGGTTGGCAATCCCCACGCCGGAACCAAGCTGGGACACGCCGCCCAGCAGAGCGCCGTCGCCGTCTGCATTTTTCGACATGGCCAGTTGGCGGGTACCGATCATCATCAAATCGGAAAAACTGATCCGGGCTTTCTTGAATCCCGTGGTGTTCACGTTGGCCAGGTTATTGGCGATCGTGTCGACATTCAGTTGTTGCGCCTGCATTCCAGTGGCGCCGATATAGAGAGCATCAAGCATAAAATTCCTGTCTTAAACGTTGATTGTTGCGTTGACCGTTGTTAATTCGCTTGTTAATCCGCTTGCTAATCCACTTAACCACGGCTTCCTTGTCACATGTCGCCGAGTTTCCGGATCGCGGTGCCGAGCATCTCGTCATAACCCTGCGCCACCTTCTGCATTGCCTCGAAATGGCGCATGGTCTGTGTCAGTTCGACCATTTCACGCATGGAGCTGACATTGGCGTTTTCCAGATAGCCTTGCCTGATCTGTACATCCGCGTCCTGCAATTGCGTCATGCCGTCGCCGGCAGCCACCAAGCCGTCCCCCAACCGGCGGAGGCCGGCAGGTTTGTCGAACTGGACAACTTTCAGTTGCGCCACCGGCAGCTTGTTTTCAATAATGTTGCCGGCTGCATCGATAGATGGTTGCGAAGTATTCAGATAGATATCCCCGCCCTTTCCCATGACGGGATAGCCCTGCGCGGTAACCAGGCGCCCGCGTGCATCCATGCGGAAATTGCCTTGCCGGGTATAGGCGGAACCATTCTCGGTCTGCACCTCAAAGTAGCCGGACCCGGTAATTGCCAGGTCGAGATTCTGTCCGGTGGATTTCAGCGTGCCGGGGCGTGTATCTGTCAGTACCTCGATATGGTTATCGGGCATATCGCGTCCCGCCGCCTCTGCCATGCCGGCATCCAACATGCGTGCAAACGATGGTCCTCGCGCAGACTGTGTGCGCACAACCGCCACTTCGCGCTTGTACGCAGGAGTCAGGGCATTACTCAAGTTCATGGCTACGCGATCGACGCGGGCCATGTCTTGCTGCATGCTTTGCAGCGCTACTCCCAGTAATTCTTCCATTTCTATCTTTCAAACCAATGAGGGATTGATGAAATTGCACTCACAAAGTCACCACGCTGTACGATTTAAGTTCAATCGACAACGGGATTTCGGTCATGGACAGCACCCGCAAATGCGGCACAACGCGCTCAGACAACATACGGATATGACGCCGCAATTCCGGTGAACACAACAACACCGGCAGCAAATTGCTTTTCATCATCCGTTCGGCCTGCTGTACCAGGCGGGCGATGAATTGCTCTGTCAGTTTCGGTTCAAGAACGAAAGGTTGTTGCCCGTTCGCCGACTGAATGCTGTGCATGAACTGGCTTTCTATGGCCGGGTCCAGCGTCATCACGTGCAGTGCATTGGCGTCGCCCACCAGCCCCTGGCAAATCGCCTGGCCGAGGCGATGCCGCACCGCTTCGGTGAGATAGTGGCTGTCCTTGCTGGTGCGGCCGGCATCGTTCAGAGTTTCCAGAATGGCTTCTATGTGGCGAATGCTGACTTTTTCACGCAGCAGGTTCTGCAACACTTTCTGAACGTCGCTGATCGCCAGTACGGTAGGAATCAGGTCCTCCACGAGGCTAGGCTGCCCCTGCCGTACGCGCGCCAGCAGACGCTCCGTCTCGGCGCGGGTGAGCAATGTCGCGGATTCCCGCCGCAGCACTTCGGTCAGGTGCGTCATGAATACTGTTTGTGCATCGACCAGAGTAAATTTGGCGGCCTGCGCCGCCGAGCGTTGCGATTCCTCGATCCACAATGCCGGCAAACCATAGGTCGGGTCGCGCGTAGCCTCGCCCGGGATCGCCTTGACATCGCCACCAGGATGTATCGCCAGCAAGCGATCAGCACGCGCCTCACCGCGCGCCGTCAATACGCCGTCAAGATGGATTTCGTATTGGTCGGCACCGAGCCGGGAAGTATCCTTGAAGCGGACGCGTGGCAGCACTATGCCGAATTCCTGTGCATGCTGCTTGCGGAAGGTCGCAATGCGTTCCATGAACAAACTGCCAGCCTGATTGACCAGCGGCACCCAGTGACGACCGACATTGACTTCTATCGGTTCTACCTTCAGCAAGGCATACGGATCGTCCTCATTGGCCAAAACGGCATCATCGGCGTCGCCGGCAGCTGCTTCCGGCTGCGCTTTCGCTTTTGCAGCCCGAAATGCAAACCAGGCTGCTATCAATACGCAGGTGCCTAGCGCCAGAACCGGAAAAGCAGGAATCCCTGGCATCATCAACAAGCCCACTTGCGCCGCCGCAACGATCAACAGAGTTTTCGGAAAGGACGTCATCTGCCGCGCCACTTCCTGGCTCAGGTTGGCGTCCGAGGCGGAACGGGTAACGATAATGCCTGTACCCAGTGCGATCACCAACGCCGGCACCTGGGTGACAATGCCGTCGCCAATCGTCAGCAGCGTGTATGTCTGCAATGCCTGCGCCCATGGCATGCCGTGCTGCATGACGCCGATCACCAGTCCACCAACGATATCGATCAGCAGAATAATGATGCCGGCAATCGCATCGCCTTTGACGAATTTGCTGGCGCCGTCCATCGCGCCGTAAAAGCCCGCTTCCTTGCTCAGGTTTTTACGCCGCAATTGCGCTTCGGTCTGATCGATGAATCCCATGTTCAGGTCGGCGTCGATGCTCATTTGCTGGCCCGGCATACTGTCCAGCGTAAACCGGGCGGCCACCTCCGACACGCGCTGCGCGCCATTGGTGATCACCACATACTGGACCACGATCAGGATAAAAAATACGATCAGGCCGATCACGTAATTTCCACCAACCACGTACGAACCAATCGCGGAGATCACCTTACCGGCATCGCCATTTGACAGAATCAGGCGCGTCGCCGCCACATTGAGCGACAGCCGGAACAAGGTTGCAATCAGCAGCAAGGATGGAAAGGTCGAAAACTCCACTGGCCGCGCCATATAGAACGTCAGCAGCAGGATCAGGAAGGCAAAACTGAAATTGGTCAGGATGAGGAAATCCAGCAGGCCACTGGGAATCGGCACAAACAACACCACCAATACGCCCAGCACCAGGACAACCATTACGATATCGCTATGTTTGCCAAAGAATCGTCGCAGGTTTTCCATCAAGCTCCTCCAGCAGCCGCTATATTCACCGCCTGGCCACCGCCGGCTTCACGCGCCTGGCGCATCGCAAACACCCAGACGATAATGCGCGCCACATCGGCGTATAGCGCCGGGGGCACTTGCTGGTTGACGCCGACGTCATGAAATAATTTACGCGCCAGGGTGCGATTTTGAACCACCGGGATATTATTTTCCGCAGCAATTTTCCTCATCGCTGCGGCAACCAGCCCCGCGCCTTTTGACACCATTTGCGGCGAAGTCATTTCACCGTGGGTATAGCGCAGCGCTATCGCCAGATGCGTTGGATTGGTAATCAAGACATCAGCATCGCGGGTCTTCGTCAGCGCAAGGCTACGCTTGAGCATTTCGTTGCGGAGTTCGCGCAAGCGCGCCCGAATACGCGGGTCGCCATCGCGATTCTTCGATTCGTCGCGCAAATCACGCTTGCTCATGCGCATTTTCTTGGCAAACTCATGCTTGGTGTAGAACCAGTCGCATAGGGCGATAATCCCCATCATCAGGATGATCTTCATGCCTATCGACGTCATGTCGTTCAGCAAGGTGCGGATATAGCCTTGCGGGGAATAGCCTGCCAGATTATAAAATTGCGGCGCCAGGCTCAACAGCGCGCGATACACCACCCAGACCAGCAAGGTCAGTTTCAGGCATGCCTTGAAGCCGTCGAATAGTGTCCGCAGCGAGAACAGGCGCTTGAAGCCGTTGGCCGGATTCACCTTATCCCATTCAGGACCGAGCGGCTTGGTGGAAAATACCGGCCCGATCTGGATCAGGTTGGCGACAATCGCGGCCAGCATGATTGCCGAAAAAAATGGCGCCAGCAGCATCAGGCTATTGGTCAGTCCGTGCGAGATCAATTGCCATAGCACTGCAGGACTCGCATCCACGCGTCCGGCCAGATTGAATAGCGCTTGGTCGAAGCGGAACTGGTCGCGGAAATTTTCCCAGCCCTGCCAATTGACATAGACCACTGCTACGGCAAACACAATGGCGGAAATCACATCAGGGCTTTTTGCAACCTGCCCTCGCTTGCGCGCTTCATTGAGTTTGTATTGTGTCGCCGCTTCGTTGCGATCCAGGTCTTGCTCAGCCATTATTGCGCGCCCCCAAAGATTTCACTCCAGGTGTGGAAAATCGACGCATAGATGCGAGACGTCACGCTACCGGCACCGGTCATCCATAACGACAAGGCCGTCAAGCCGACCACGATCTTGACCGGAATTCCCATCGCAAACATATTCATTTGCGGTAGGTTGCGCGCCAATACACCCAAACCCAGTTCGACCAGGAAGATACAAAACACCACTGGCGCCACCAAAGCAAAACCAAGGCTGAACATGGCGGCGACCTGCTTGAATACGGGGCCGGCAGCGTTTGCCAGAGACCAGGTGCGGCCGGGCGGAAAACGTTCCAGGCTGTAGGCAAAGCCGCGCAACAGCGCGTGATGGCCGTTGAGGGCAAAGAACAGCACCACCGCCAGTTGGTCGAAGGCACTCGTTAAAATGGGAAGCTGGCGGCGGCTGACCGGGTCGAAAACCTGCGCGATACCGTAGCCGATCTGCACGTCAAGCAAGGCGCCGCCTACCGAAAACGCAGCGAATCCGAGCATGAGACCTAAAGCCAGGGTGGCGCCCAATATCATTTCAGTCAAAGCCGCCTAGATCAGCTCGCCGACCCCCAGTGCAGCTGACACCCGGACATCGGGAAATCCAACCGTCAGGACAACGGAGAGGCCAATCACCAGAAAGACGCGTACCGTGGGGGGCATGGAGAAGGCATACATGACCGGTGTCATCAGGAACACCGCCGCCAGCCTTAACGACAGCAGGAATACGGTGAGCAGCCAGGACATGTCTATGAACAGCGCATTTGGGAAAACCATAGTATTACTTTCCCCAAACTAGAACATCGAAGGAATATCGGACCAGAGTTTGGTCGAGAATTGGGCTAGTTTGTGTAGCATCCAAGGACCGAAAATCATCAACGCGACACCAGCAGCGAGAAGTTTCGGTACAAAGGTAAGCGACATTTCCTGCACTTGCGTCACCACTTGCAAAATGCTAACTGCGAGTCCGACCAGCATACTCAAAGCCAAAACAGGCAAACACACCAGCAAGCCGGTCCAGAACATATCAGCCATCATTTGCAAGGCTAAATCAGCGTGCATAAAAACTTTCAATACTCATACTCAAAAAAACAACACCTTTACTGGCGCGCCTTGCAAAAATATCCATACAAAAACATTTTATTCCTTGGAAAATATGTAATTCACACCTAAAGCCAAGTAGCAATGTGTAACAGTATGTTATTGCATGTAACATTTTCGGGATATTAGCAAGCTTTTAGGAGCTAAGCAAAAGAATTCCCAGATACAATTTTTTTAAATTAAATATTGACTAATTGTGAAATATATTTATTTTTGAACTTTTACTCTCAAAATGCGGTCATGCCCGAATGGGGCAGGTTAAATGTCAACACGTTATCATTCCGATGCATTTAATAGCAGGAACGAAGGGGACCCGCTGATAACACTGCTTGAGCGTCAATGACGAATCCACAGCCATCCGTGACCTCGGTAGAACCGGGTAATGCTTTGGTAGCCGCGTGCATCAGACAGCAATCCTATTTGCATGGTCAAGTAAAGCTTGGTTTGCCACATATAGACGGTGCGATTAATGTTGTCCGCTGGCGTTTTGAGAGTTGGGCTGGGGATAACCGGAGACGGCTAGCACAGAGATCCTGCGTACTATTGCATGGTCTGCGCCCAGCGGAGCCTGTGTTCGGTTTTACGCCTTACCGCGGCGCATCAATAAACAGGATGTGATCGGTTGTAGAAAAGAGAGAATGGATCATTGCTAGACCGCTCCTTCATTTGTAAGCATCCAACCGCCCCACCTATCCAGCGTGTTTAGTGTTGGATAAAGTCCGGCAATGGCAACAGCGAATCGATCTGGCTGTTGGGGCACGTCGGGAGACGTTCCAAGACGGTGGCCAGCCAATG
>NZ_JBDTCG010000069.1:0-12586 GCF_039923675.1 Collimonas sp. | reverse complement strand
TGGCCGAGGGCGATTTCGGTTTCCACCAGAAATTTCGGCATCAGCGCCACGCCGAGACCGGCGGCGGCGGCCTGGATCACCATCGCCAATTGTTCAAAGCGCGGACCGGAGAGGGCGTCGGGACAGGCCACGTCGACATGATTGAACCAGTCCTGCCAGGCTTGCGGTCGGGTGGTGTGTTGCAATAATGTCATGTTGCTGAGGTCTTCGATGCGCTTGATTTGCTGGCTTAGCGCCAGGCTGCACACCGGCACCACCTCTTCACCCATCAGCCGCACCATCACCGCGCCCGGCCAGTTCGGTTCGCCGAAGTGAATCGCAGCGTCGACTGAACGATTGTTGAAATCGAAAGGCAGCACCTCGGTGCTCAGGTTCAGGATCACGTCGGGATGGGCTGCGGTGAATTTGGCCAGGCGCGGAATCAGCCACTTGATGCCGAAAGTCGGCAATGTTGCCAGATTGAGCACGCCCCCCGAATTTTTGTGCGCCATGACCTGGAAGGTCGCCATCTCGATTTCTTTGAGGATGACGGCCACCTGGCCGGCATATTCCGCGCCGGCGGCGGTCAGGATCAGACGCCGGTTGATGCGTTCGAACAGTTTTACGCCGAGATAATCCTCCAGGATCGCCGCTTGCCGGCTGACCGCGCCCTGCGTCATGTGCAGTTCGTTGGCCGCCTTGGTGAACGACAAGTGGCGAGCCGCGGTGTCAAATGCGATGAGGCAAGAGGTGGAGGGGATAAATCTGCGCATTTTTCTGGGTGCCGAATAGGTATGTACCGCCGTGCTTGTGGCAATGCTCGTCAATGAGCTTCTTGCCGAGCAAGCACTATACCAAATGCGTGAATTTTCAGCTTCAATAAAACCCCGGTCATTTCCGATCCCGTCATTCCGGATCGAGTCATTCCCGCGAACGCGGGAATCCACACTACTGCCCAAAATGGATTTCCGCGTTCGCGGGAATGACGGGGTCGGAAGTGACGCTGCTGAGTTTGTTCGAGCCGCTGCCAAGGGAGCACCCTTATTGCGTTGGCGCAAAGCGAGTGACTCCGAGTAAGTGCTGCGGATCGAACACGTTTTGCATGCGGCCGGCCAGCGCTAGCGCCTCAGGCGTCGTGTAACGCTCATAAAATTCCTGGTTGAACGGACCGACGCCATGTTCGGCGCTAAAGCTGCCTTTATATTTGAGCACCGCCAGATCGTAGATTTCCTGGCGCAAGGCGTTGATGCGCAATGGCGGGAAATCGGCGATCAATTGTTCGGGAATCGCCAGGTTGAAGTGCAAGCCACCATCACCCCAATGGCCGAAATCGAATACCTTGATGCCAGCGTAGCCATGTTCCAGCAGCGCCACTGCTTCCTGCCGGAAGGCACCAAGCTTGGAGCGCGGCACGGAGATATCGAAAGCGACTACCTTGCCCTCCTGGCGCACGCTGTCGCTGATCGCATGGCGGATGCGCCACAGTACTTCGGGTTTGTCGATCACGGCGTCCAGGATCAGGTCGCCGAAACAGCTTTCGAGCCACGCGCCGAACAGTTTTTCCAGGTCGAAATCGGCGCTGCGCGGGCGCGCCGAGCTGAGTTCGATCAGGAAGGCATACGGCGGCAGTGGTTCGAATGGGGCAGTTATACCTGGTACATGTTGCAGCACCGATTGCAGTGCATTTTGCGAGATGCCTTCAAATGCGCTGAGGAAGTCGGCGAAATTGCGTTCGGCATCGCGTAGCAGCAGCGCTGCCGCTTCCATGGATGGCGGCACCACCAGCGCAGTGGCGCTTTGCTGCGGTCGCGAGTGCACCTGCAATACCACCTGGGTGATGATGCCGTAGGCGCCGCCGGTGCCGATGAAGTTTTGCTTCCAGTCGGGGCCGGTGTTATTTTTGCGGAGGCGGTTGGTGAGGTCGAGCCGCTCGCCCGGCGGATCGATCAGCAGTGCTTCCAGCCCGAGCACATTGTGCCGCACATCGCCATAGCGGATCAGGCGTGCGCCGCCGGTATTCGCCGCCAGCATGCCGCCCAGCGAGGGATCGGCGCCAAGGTCGATAGGGAAAAACAGATCATGCTTTTCCAGCGCCTGGTTCAAATCCGACAAACGCGTGCCGGCATAAGCTTGCACCACGCGGTCGATCGGATCGATGTCGATGACGCCTTTGATGCGTTCCATGCTGAGCACCACATCGAGGCCTGACTGGTCTGGCGATGATGCCCCGACCAGGCCGGTATTCGCCCCTTGAGTGACGATGCGGATTTTTTCCTTGGCACACAGGCGCATCAGTTCGGCGGCCTCTTCGATACTGGCCGGACGCGCAATACAAAGGCTGCGGCCATTGCCGTAGCGGGCGCCGCGTTCGTAAGGCTGCCGTTGCTCCGGCTCAAGCAGGCAGCCCTGCGGGCCAAGCAGGTCGCTGATTTTTTGCTGGGTGAGGCTGATGTCGCTCATTTGTGATTGTCAGTTAGTCGCGGCTGTGGCTGAAGCGGTCATCTTGAAAATGCCTTGGGCGTTGCCGCTGTCGAAGGTCAGGTCGAGCTTGTGAGTCTGGCTGTCCTCGTCCAGGAAACGGTCGCGCGAAATGAACTCGTAAAACGATCCCGGCACCTTCATTTCGACCAGTTCGCCGTTCTCGTCGCGCATGGCGCGCGTGACGTTGCTGGCGCGGAAAGCCGTCTGGCGCACCCGGCCGTTGCGTGAGACCTCGATCTTTTCCTTGATGGCGCGGCCCAGTGCGCGTTGCGCATCGGCCACCTGTTCAACGTTCGGCACGCGATCAGTGGCGTGGTTGAAGGCATTGCCTTCCGTCGAAATCCAGGCCATTTCGGCTGATTCGGCAAGCAAGGTCTGGTAGTCGGCAATGCTGGGCAAGTCATGCTGGCGGTCGAAGCAAGCCACCAGCACCGGCAATAGTGACAACGCGTCTGCGACAGACAGGGTTTTGTCCGCGCCGAGCTGGTGTAACAAATGCGCCGAGTGCGAGTCGATAGGATCTTGCGAAGTCGCCAGGACTTTGTTGACGGCGTTCTGGAATCCAACCGAGAAATTATGCGGATGCAGTTCGCTCAGGAAGAACTGGGCGATTTCTTCAGGGTCATCCTCATGCGCATAGGCGCGGCCGGTCATGCTGATCCGCTGCAAGGGATAAATGCCGTTCACATGGTAGCCAAGCGGGCGCAGGATGCGGGTGAAGGCAGCTTCTCCGGCCGGCAGGGTGCCGGTGCTGATGCCCAGCACGGTGCGCAACGCGCCATGATCGAAGCGGATCTTGTTACCGGCGCGTACCGAATCCTGCACATAGTCATTCCCTTGCGGGACGGCTTTCAGCAGTTTCTCGAATAGCAACATGTTCAGCGCCTGGGCGATTTCGATGCGGGACACGGTGTCGGAACGCGGGCGCAGGGTGCTGGCGGGGATTTGCAGCAGATCGGATAGTTGACTGGCGTGTTCGGCGCCCAGCAGGGACGACAGCATGAATTGCAGGTTGGTGGTGGACATGCTTGCTCTTTATCGGAGGAGGATAGCGTCCAGTGTAAATTTGATTCGGGTAGGGATAAAACGATAAATACTATTGGATCAATGCGTTTTACTCATGGAAAGGGGTTTCGGCTTTTCACGGGGCGAAAAAAAAGATGGGCGCCAGGCACCCATCTTCATATCTTGCAGATAAAGCTGAAGAACGGCTTAGTAACCGATCGCAGCGCCGGCAGGCCGGCGTGTATCGTTGGCGCCGTAATACAAGCCCGGACGCACAACCCCCGAAACACCGGCATCGTTGCCTGAGCTGCTCCCGCTGACGCCGGCCGCGCCTGGCAAGCCGATCATGATCAGTTCAGCCGCGCCCCAAGGGGTTTGCTCTTTCATCTTGTAGCCCATGCCGTCGAGGATCTTCAAGGTATCCGGCGACAGGCCGCGGGTTTCGTAATACACCTCGTCCGGCAGCCATTGATGATGGATACGCGGCGCATCCACCGCTTCTTGCGGCGCCATGCCGTAGTCGATCACGTTCAACGCGGTTTCCAGCGTGATGGTGATGATCCGCGAACCGCCTGGCGAGCCAAGCACCATATAGGTCTTGCCATCCTTGGTCACCAGGGTCGGCGCCATCGACGACAGCGGCCGCTTGCCCGGCGCGATCGAATTGGTCGCGCCCTGCACCAGGCCGAACAGGTTCTGCACGCCGGCCTTGACCGTGAAATCGTCCATTTCATCGTTCAGGAGGAAGCCGGTGCCCGGCGCAACCACCACGGCGCCGAAGCGGCCGTTGATGGTGTAGGTGGTGGACACCGCATTGCCGTCCTTGTCGACGATCGAATAATGTGTGGTCTCAGGCTTCTCGTGCGGCGCCATGCCCGGTTGTACTTCTACCGATGGCGTGGCCTTGTCGGCGCTGATTTTCTCGCGGATCGAGGCTGCGTATTCCTTGCTCATCAAGCGTTCCAGCGGATTCTTGACGAACGCAGGGTCACCCAGGAAGGTATTGCGGTCCATATAGGAATGGCGCATCGCTTCGGTCATGTAGTGCACTGCCGACGCCGAGTGGAATCCCAGCGCCTTCATGTCATAGCCTTCCAGGATGTTCAGGATCTGGCACATGGTGGCGCCGCCGGAGCTCGGTGGCGGGGCGGAGACGAACACATAGCCGCGATAGTTGCACGACAAAGGCGCGCTTTCGCTGATCTTGTAGCCGGCAAAATCGGCTGCGGTAATGATGCCGCCGCCAGCCTTGGAGGCACGCTCCACTGCGGCCGGGATGGCGCCTTTATAGAAAGCGTCAGGACCGTTGCGCGAAATGGCTTCCAGTGTCTTGGCCAGGTCCTTCTGCACCAGGCGGTCGCCCGGTTGCAGCGGCGTGCCGTCGCGGCGCAGGAACAGGCGCGCCGATTCCGGATCTTTCTTGAACTGGGCGATGGTGGTGTCGAGAATGTCGGTGTCGCCGCGGTTCAGGATGTAGCCGTCGCGCGCCAGCTTGATCGCCGGTTGCATGACTTGGGCGCGGGTCAGCTTGCCGTATTTCTTTTGCGCGGTATCGAGACCCAGCACGGTGCCCGGGACACCGGCCGCCAGATAGCCAAACAGGCTGGCGTTGGTGATCGCCTTGCCGCTGGCATCCAGATACATATTGGCGCTGGCCGCAGCCGGCGCGGTTTCACGGAAATTGATAAACGTATCGCGGCCATCCGCCAGGTGGATCGTCATGAAACCGCCGCCGCCAATATTGCCGCAGCAAGGATTCACTACCGCCTGCGCGTAGCCGACCGCTACCGCCGCATCGATGGCGTTGCCGCCCATCTTAAGGATGTCGACCCCGACCTGCGACGCCAGATGCTGGGACGTCACCACCATGCCGTTCTTGGCCTCCACCGCAGGCGCAGATGCCGCCTGTACGCTACCCATCAAGCCCAGCAGCAGCATCGATGCCGCCAACGGTTTCATCAAATATGTAATACGCATACCTTCTCCCTTTTATTCGGGGCAAACTGCTGCCCCCAGCTTTGAATATGGCGCAACTGTCTGCACCGGCAGCGGAGCCGCTGCATGCACAAACAGGCGTCACGATTATTGCACTGCTCTTGGTCGCCCGGCTTGTCTTTTTACTTTTCCGGATGAGGATATGCTGATTAAGCATAATTTGCGCCCGCCGCGCCGCATTGGAATTCACCAGTTTCGGGCTTAAGTTCACGCCTAAAAATGGTTCTGACCGGGAAGATTCAGATATTCCGGGCTGCCGAAAGCGGCTTCTGCACATACAATATAGCGACAGGTTTTTTGGAAAAGTACGACAGTGCTTGCATAAATCACTGTTTTTTTATACAGTGCTACCTGAAGTCTCAAATATCTCACCACTTTTGTCGAAAGAGCAACCATGGACGATAAAAAATCCGCAGCCAACCCGGATAAAAGCAAGGCCCTTGCCGCGGCCTTGGCGCAGATCGAAAAGCAATTCGGCAAAGGTTCGATCATGCGGATGGACGACGGCGCCGTGGTCGAAGAAGTACAAGTTGTCTCGACCGGTTCGCTCGGCCTGGACATCGCACTCGGTGTCGGCGGCTTGCCGCGTGGCCGCGTAGTCGAAATCTACGGTCCGGAATCGTCGGGTAAAACCACGCTGACCCTGCAAACCATTGCCGAAATGCAAAAGCTCGGCGGCACCTGCGCCTTTATCGATGCAGAACATGCGCTGGATGTCGGCTATGCACAGAAACTGGGCATCAACCTGTCCGAGCTGCTGATCTCGCAACCGGATACTGGCGAACAAGCGCTGGAAATCACCGATGCGCTGGTACGCTCCGGCGGCGTCGACCTGATCGTGATCGACTCGGTGGCGGCATTGACGCCACGCGCTGAAATCGAAGGCGACATGGGCGATTCCCTGCCAGGCCTGCAAGCGCGTCTGATGTCGCAAGCGCTGCGCAAGCTGACCGGCAGCATCAACCGCACCAACACGCTGGTCATCTTCATCAACCAGATCCGCATGAAGATCGGCGTCATGTTCGGCAATCCGGAAACCACTACCGGCGGCAACGCCCTGAAGTTCTACGCTTCGGTGCGCCTGGATATCCGTCGTACCGGCTCGATCAAGTCCGGCGATGAAGTCATCGGCAACGAAACCAAAGTCAAAGTCGTCAAAAACAAAATCGCACCGCCATTCAAGGAAGCGCACTTCGACATCCTGTATGGCGAAGGCACATCCCGTGAAGGTGAAATCCTCGATCTCGGTTCCGATGCCAAGATCGTTGAAAAGTCGGGCGCCTGGTACAGCTACAACGGCGAACGCATCGGCCAGGGCAAGGACAATGCCCGTACCTACCTGAAAGAACGTCCGGAACTGGCGCGCGAAATTGAAAACAAGGTGCGCGCTTCGCTGGGTGTGCCTGAGTTGGGCGCAGCCAAATCTGACGCCGGCGACAAGAGTGAAAAAGCCGCCGCCAAGGCTGCAAGCAAAGCTGCGGCAGCAGCAACCAAGGCTGAAGAGCCGGTCTAACTAGATATGGCCGGTCGATTTATGACCGGCTTCAGCAAGAGCCAAGTTGGTTAGTCAAAGAAAACGCCTTCCATAAAACTCCGTGCGACGGATTTTTGGAAGGCGTTGTTGTTTGTAGCGATGCCTATAATAAGTAGTAATTAAATAGTACTTAATAACTAGCACTAAAAAACAGCGTTTCTTAGCTTCTTAACCAGCGGTATTTAACAAGCACTACTCAGAAAGCGGAGATGGCCAAACTGCAAATCAGCCTCAAGGGCAGGGCGCTACGCTATCTATCGGCACGCGAACACAGCCGCATGGAACTGGCGCGCAAATTATCGCGCTATGCGCAAGAAGGCGATGACATCGAAGCCTTGCTCGATACGCTGGAGGCAGCCAAGCTGTTGTCGCAAGCCCGTTTCTCCGAATCCCTGATTCACCGGCGCGCCCATCGTTACGGCAACAGCCGCATCCTCTCCGAATTGCAAAGCCATGGCATCGCCGCTGAAGCCTTGGTAGACATCAAAGCCGATCTGGCCAGCGGCGAAGTTGCGCGGGCTCGCGAAGTCTGGCGCAAGAAATTCAAGCAACCCCCGGCAGACGCTGCCGAACGCGCCAAGCAAATGCGGTTCTTGTTGCAGCGTGGCTTTTCCCATCGCGCCATACAGGCAGCGGTGAAAGGCGGTGATGACGACGCGGAAGATTGCTGAACCAGTAAATGTTTTGCGGGTTTTGAAATTTGCCATAAGGCGATGTAAAAAAATGCCGTCATTCCCGCGAACGCGGGAATCCATTTTTCGCTGTAATTTGGATTCCCGCGTTCGCGGGAATGACACCGCGGAGTTTTGATTCGAGCGTCATGGCTATTTTGCAACAGCCCATCAACATCGCTAAGCCTGCCAAGCTGTGCTACACTTTTGGGGTTTTTTGCAAACCGCAGGAGCGGCAGTTACCATAGAAACTGTGGTGACGACACGCAAATCAGTCCACCATTATGTCTCTGACACCACCTATTCCCCGCCGAGCATTGAAGCACTCCCGTACGATTCAGATCGAAGGATTTGTGCGCGATGACGGTTTGTGGGAACTGGATGCGCACCTGACCGATATCAAACCTTTTGATCTTTCTTTGCCCGCTGGAAATTTGCCTGCAGGCATGCCTTTGCACAGCCTGTGGTTAAGGCTGACGCTCGACCGCCAATTTACTATAGTGGAAGTCGAGGCCAATTCGGAAGCGGTGCCGTACCAGGGTTATTGCAATACCATCAACCCGGCGTATAAAACCCTGGTCGGCCTAAGCCTGGTCAAGGGCTTCCGTTATGCGCTCAAAGAGCGCATCGGCGGCGCTCTGGGCTGCACCCATTTGACCGAGCTGGCGCAAATCCTGCCGACCGCCGCCTTGCAGGCTTTTGGCGGCGAGATCGACCGTAACGCCGATCCTGAGGCGGGGCAGAAAAAGCCGCCCCAGCTCGATCGTTGTCATGCTTTACGTAGTGAAGGCGCAGTTGTCGCCAAATATTATCCGAAATGGGCAATCAGCCCATCAGCAGAAGCAGGCAAACAAACTCATTAAACGTACTTATTTTCGTTAGTATCCAACCAAGCAATTTCATTTAATTAAGTGTCAGAAGGGAAGCTCGCATGAAAATCCATGAGTATCAGGGTAAAGAAATTCTCCGCCAGTTTGGAGTAACAACACCGCGTGGCATCCCGTGCCTGAGCGTCGATGACGCGGTCAAGGCAGCCGAAACACTTGGCGGTTCGGTGTGGGTTGTCAAAGCCCAGATCCACGCTGGTGGTCGCGGTAAAGGCGGCGGCGTGAAAGTTGCCAAGTCGCTGGAACAAGTGCGCGAATATGCCAACCAGATCCTCGGCATGCAACTGATTACGCACCAAACCGGCCCTGAAGGCCAGAAGGTACGTCGCCTGCTGATCGAAGAAGGCGCTGACATCAAGCAAGAACTGTACGTCAGTATGGTCACCGACCGCGTCAGCCAACGTGTGGTGCTGATGGCATCCAGCGAAGGCGGCATGGACATCGAAGAAGTCGCTGCCAGCCACCCAGAAAAAATTCATCAAGTCGTCATCGATCCGGCTACCGGCCTGACCGACGCTGATGCAGACAGCATTTCGACCCTGATCGGCGTACCTGCCGGTTCGATCGCTGATGCGCGCGTCCAATTGCAAGGTCTGTACAAGGCATACTGGGATACCGATTGCTCGCTGGCCGAAATCAACCCGCTGATCGTTACCGGTTCCGGCAAGGTCATCGCACTGGACGCCAAGTTCAATTTCGATCCTAACGCGCTGTACCGTCATCCGGAAATCGTTGCCTACCGCGATCTGGACGAAGAAGATCCAGCTGAAATCGAAGCGTCCAAGTTCGACCTAGCCTACATCTCGCTCGACGGTAACATCGGCTGCCTGGTCAACGGCGCCGGTCTGGCCATGGCCACCATGGACACCATCAAGCTGTTCGGCGGCGAGCCCGCCAACTTCCTCGACGTCGGCGGCGGCGCCACGACTGAGAAGGTGACTGAAGCATTCAAGATCATGCTGAAGAACCCAAGCCTGAAAGCCATCCTGGTCAACATTTTCGGCGGCATCATGCGCTGCGACGTTATCGCCGAAGGCGTGATCGCTGCATCCAAGGCTGTTTCCCTGACAGTTCCGCTGGTGGTCCGCATGAAGGGCACCAACGAAGAAATCGGCAAGAAATTGCTGGCCGAATCCGGCCTGCCGATCATCTCGGCGGACAGCATGGAAGAGGCGGCGCAGAGGGTTGTTGCTGCGGCCAACGGTAAATAATCAAATTGACGTCATTCCCGCGAACGCGGGAATCCATTTTACGGAATGCAAAGCTACGTCTACATGATGTCGAACAGGTCGAGAGGTACGCTATATATTGGCGTGACTTCTGACCTGATCAAACGTAGCTGGCAGCACAAAGAAGCTTTTGTGGATGGTTTTTGCGAGAAGTATGGCTTGAAAACCTTGGTCTGGTATGAGATTCACGAAGATATTATCGAGGCGATCAAGCGCGAAAAACAGCTGAAAAAATGGAATCGGATGTGGAAAATTCATCTCATTGAATCCTCCAATCCGAGTTGGCAAGATTTATATCCTGGCTTATTGAACTAACATGGATTCCCGCGTGCGCGGGAATGACGGATTAAAAAGGAATCGTATGAGTATCCTGATCAACAAAGACACTAAAGTCGTCACCCAAGGTATTACCGGCAAGACCGGCCAATTCCACACCCGCGGCTGCCGCGATTACGCAAACGGCAAGAACGCTTTTGTCGCCGGCGTGAATCCGAAAAAAGCCGGTGAAGATTTCGAAGGCATCCCGATTTTCGCCAACGTTTCCGAAGCCAAGGCCGCCACCGGCGCCAACGTCTCGGTGATCTATGTTCCGCCGGCTGGCGCAGCAGCAGCAATCTGGGAAGCCGTCGAAGCTGAACTCGACCTGGCCATCTGCATCACCGAAGGCATTCCGGTACGCGATATGCTGGCGCTGAAAGACCGTATGGCAAAATCCGGCAGCAAGACTTTGCTGCTCGGTCCAAATTGCCCAGGTCTGATCACACCAGACGAAATCAAGATCGGCATCATGCCGGGCCATATCCACAGGAAGGGCCGTATCGGCGTGGTTTCGCGCTCCGGTACCCTGACTTATGAAGCAGTCGGTCAACTGACTGCGCTGGGCCTGGGCCAATCGTCGGCAGTCGGTATCGGCGGCGATCCGATCAACGGCTTGAAGCACATCGACATCATGAAGATGTTCAACGACGATCCTGATACCGATGCCGTTATCATGATCGGCGAAATCGGCGGTCCGGACGAAGCCAATGCGGCTTACTGGATCAAGGACAACATGAAAAAGCCGGTGGTCAGCTTCATCGCTGGCGTAACAGCTCCTCCGGGCAAACGCATGGGCCACGCCGGTGCGTTGATTTCCGGTGGCGCCGATACCGCGCAAGCCAAGCTCGACATCATGGAAGCCTGCGGCATCACCACCACCAAGAACCCGTCCGAAATGGCGCGTTTGCTGAAAGCAATGCTGTAATTGTCGTTAAACCGGTATCCGGCGTAGGTAAGTGGGGTCAGAGTATTTTTACGACAGTTTTACCGTCGAAAAAAACTCTGACGACAATTAAGGACGCCTCTAAAAACACCGTCATCCCCGCGAACGCGGGGATCCAAGTTGGTGATTAAGCTGGATTCCCGCGTTCGCGGGAATGACGTAACGAGGTTTATTCGCGTTCCCCTTAAACCGCTACGGAATGCAGACTTGAGCAAGGGAGCCACGGCTCCCTTTTTTCATTTATACACAATCACACGTTTTCCGTAGCTGTGGCATCCTGAAGGTCGGCTATTGCAGCGACCGCAATTTGTCTTGCCGTGCCCTGCAGAACCAAGGAAAATGCTTGTAATCCGGCAATCGCCTAATCTGTCATATTTTTCTCACCGAAGCTCTGAATGTCCCGACATATGCCGCTTGAGTTTGCCGCCAAAACGGATATTGGCATGGTGCGAGTACAAAACGAAGACACCGTCGTCGTCGATGATGTCTTGCAGCTGGCGATCCTGGCCGACGGCATGGGCGGCTACAACGCCGGTGAAGTCGCCAGCAGCATCGCCACCGTCGCCATCCAGGAAGAAATCGAAAGCCAGCTGCATGAGTACCGCCGCCTGCAAAAACCGGAAGCCGACATGCCGGCACGGCAGTGGCTGATGCAAGCCGTGCGCCAGGCCAACAGCACCATCATCAACGCCGCCCGCCGCGAGCCGGAATACCGCGGCATGGGCACCACCCTGGTGGTGGCCTGGTTCCAGCCCGAAGGCAGCGTCAGCATCGCCCACGTCGGCGATTCACGCGCCTACCGCATTCGCGACGGCCTGCTGGAACAGCTGACGCGCGACCACTCCCTTCTGCAAGAACAGATCGACGCCGGCCTGATCCGCGCCGAAGATGCGCAATTCGCGCTCAACCGCAATATCGTCACGCGCGCGGTCGGCATCGACTACCAGCTGGTGGTGGAAGTCCATCAGCATGAAGTCCAGCTTGGAGATCTTTATCTGCTATGTTCCGACGGCTTGTCAGACCGCATCGGCGACGGCGATATCAGCAACATCGTCAGCGACGCCCAGGGCGATCTCAAGATGGCATGCACCATGCTTATCAATGCTGCCAACCAGGCGGGCGGGCAGGACAATGTGTCAGTGATACTGATCAGTGTGCCTGAGGTATCCGATAACACCTGATTTCCGTCATCCCCGCGAACGCGGGGATCCAAATTACGTAATAAACTGGATTCCCGCGTTGGCGGGAATGATCCGGTCTGGAATGACCCGGTTGGAAGAATTCGCGAATTTTGAGTACGATTTCCCCAAAACAACATTAAACTAGGGGTTTGTTAAATCTTGTTAAATCCGCTGCTTGCATGGTTTGACCAACGCCAACACCAATAGCCGTGAGCCGATGCGCGGTATTGTTTTAATAACTGACTGATAGCGTTACCCGAGAGAGATAGGAATGGCGAAGATCATCCTGACCAAAGGCGGCACCGTAATACAAGAGATGACGCTCACCAAAGAGCGCACCACCATCGGCCGCCGTGCCCACAA
>NZ_JBDTCG010000068.1:0-31799 GCF_039923675.1 Collimonas sp. | reverse complement strand
CGCGCAAAATACGCGTCGCTGGAGCAGCAACTGGGGCAGAATCAATTCAAGCGGCCGCTGGTTCTCGAGTCCGCCGACATGCCGAACCACGCGAAAGGCGACATCTACGCGATCATCGATTACCCGTACGACGCGGTGAGTACCGGCCTGAACAATCCGGATCACTGGTGCGACATCATGCTCCTGCATATCAATACCAAATACTGTCGTGCAAAGGCCGGACCGCCGGGCGCCACCCTGCGCGTCTATATCGGCAAGAAGACGCCCCAGCCACTGACGGATGCGACGCATGTCGATTTCAATTACAGCGTCGCGGCGGCGACCGGGGACTATCTCGAAATCCTCCTCAACGCCAAGGACGGGCCGCTGGGCACCAGCGATTACCATATCCTGCTGGAAGCGGCGGCGCTGCCGAACGCCAAGACTTTTTTGCACCTGACCTACTCTTACACAACAAATTTCGTCGCGCGCCAAGCCATGCGAACCTATCTCATGACGATCGGCAGGGGCAAGGTGGGATTCACCGTGACCGGCAAGCGGGCCGATGGCCAGCCTGACTATGTCGGCGGGATGCGTGGCGTGGTGGAACGCAACACGATGCGCTATTTCCTCGCCATCGATTCTTTTCTAGCGGCCGCCAACGAAGCGCCAGCGGCGCAGCAAGAGAAGCGTTTGCAGAATTCTTTTACGGCGATTGAACGCTATCCTCTGCAATTGCATGAGATGGATCGGAACGCGTATCTCGACATGAAGCGCGCCGAGTATTTGCGACAGCAGGCGGTGCATTGACGCCAAGGGATGGCGAAGCAAAGACCGCCAGAAGGCACCAGCGCCGTCAATTACAAACGAGCAATGTCCCCGCCAGTTTTTCGCTGGCACGGCACTAATTCATCAAGATTTGGTCTGATCCCACGCGCGGTAGGTCTCGCCCCGAATTCCGGAACGAGCCCCCCCCCCCCGCAGCAGAAATCTAATAATCAACTTCACCAGGAAAACGCCGACCCCGGCTGCGGAGACAATGCAATTGAAACAATTGGCGAACCGGCTGTATCTTGGCATCGGCGGGCTGTGCGTATTCTGGGCGTTCGGCATGCTGAGCGTAAATGAGCTCGCCAAGAGCAGTATCCTGATGGCAACTTGCTTGCCTGGAATCACCGGCCTCTTCGTGATCTGCCGCGCGAGACCGCGCTGGCTCTCCGCCAGCACGCTACTACTGCTTTTCCTGTTTTTCCTGGATGCGGCGGTGAAGGGTTTCTTGCGCGATCATTTCGGATTGCGGCCGAATCATTCGATGGTCCTGGATGCGATCGTCAACACCAATCCTGCGGAAACGAACGAGTTCTTCCTCCACAACTGGCGCGACGTGGCAGAGGCGGCTGCGATGTTTCTCATCGTGATGGCCAGCGCAGCATGGGGCGAACGACGCTTTTCGCGTCGTGAGCTTGGCGAGGAAATCCTGCCGGAAAAACGCGGAACGAAGATTGCGGTAGCTGCCTTGCTGGGTGCATTCATCGCCCTGCATTTCAATCCGACCATGGCGAAGGAAAATCCTTTGCTGTTCTGGCCGATGCGTTACATGGACTACCAGTCGCAAGTACTTGCGGCCGCTGAAATGCAGCGCAATATCACGCTCAACATGGCCCGGCGGACAGAATGGATGGTGCAGTACCGGGGGCCGGAAAAGAACACCGTGGTCTGGGTAATCGGCGAGAGCCTGAATCGCAACAACATGTCGCTGTATGGCTACGCGCGGCAAACCACACCATTGCTCGACGCGTTGCGCCCTGATCTGATTGTGTTCAATGACGTGCTCTCATCCGCGCCGGCGACCATGTCCTCGCTGATGAAAATGCTGACCCCCGCGGACCTCGATAATCCGGATGCATGGAGCCACAAGCCGGACGTGCTGATGCTGGCGGAAGAAGCCGGCTACAAGACTTTCTGGATTTCCAACCAGGTTCCCAATGATGGCTGGCTGGGCGTGGTTTCCGGCCAGGCCGACGAGCGGGTGTTCATCAATAAAGGCGCTGGCCGCGGTGAAAATAATTTCGACGCCAATTTGCTGCCGGGATTTGCAACGGCGTTGTCGGACCAGGCGCCGAAGAAACTGATCGTGGTGCATCTGCTCGGCGCTCATCCGACCTACGACATGCGCTATCCCGAGGATTTCGCCAGGTTCGATGGCGTGGAGGATGCGGTCGCGCAGGGCTTGTCCGATCAAGGCCGTTCCCCATGGATACGCCAGCTGCGCGACCAGTACGACAACGCGATCAGCTATAACGATCATGTTGTGGGAAGCCTGATTCAGCGAACCATGAACACTATGCAGGAAGGCAGCGCAAGCCTGCTGTTCAGCTCGGATCACGCACAAGAAGTCGGACATACGCGCAACCATGCCGGCCAATCGGTGGCAGATTCTTCCGGCTACGAAATCCCGATGGTGGTCTGGACCCGGTCTTTTCCTGGCAAGAATCCGATGACAAAAACCGCCCTCGAGCAGCGTCCATACCAGACCGATCATCTGGAGCACACCGTGATGGGACTGCTGGGCATCCAATCCCGTTATTACGATGTCTCGAATGACATCTTGAACGACAAGTTCATGCCGCGCCCGCGACGGATCAATGGCAAGCCATATCCACGCGTTGTTGAACCGCTTGCTTCAACGAAGTAGTTCTCGCGCCCGGCATGGTCGTAATGCTGTGCAAAGCACGCCGTCGGGACTATTCCTCGCTACGTCTGACGCGAAGGCCGCGCCCGGACATCCGATGGCAGGATTAGAAGGTCGCTTCTGAAATCATCCTTCCTGCGCCCGGGGTCGCCAGCTAAGACTGATGCCTTGTCGGCCGCTCTGTGCGGCGCATCTTGGATAGATCTTCACATTGCGCCGAGCTGCGTCAGAGGGGCTTTGACGCAATTCCTGCAGCCCGGAAACCGGAACTTTCGGGTTTTCCGTTTTACAATGCGCGTAATTACCATGTTGCAGTTGCGTTTTTGTACACACCACTCTGTCCATGGATGTTTCAACATCCCCATTAGTCATATCTGGAAGTCATCCCCATGCTTATCGTCACCATCAAACAAGGCAAAGAAAAAAGCCTGCTGGATCGTCAACCCTGGATTTACGCGTCCGCGGTCGAGCGGGTGGACGGCAAACCCGGCGAGCACATGAAACCGGGCGCGACCGCGCTGATCCAATCGTCTTCCATGCAATTCCTGGCGCGCGCCGCCTACAACGCGAAATCGCAGATCCGCGCCCGCGTCTGGACCTTCGATCAACACGAGGCGGTCGACCATGCGCTGATCAAGCGCCGGATCAAGGCCGCGGTGGCGGCGCGCATCGCAAAAGGCAAAAAGCCTGCCGTCAACTCCGGTAAGCCGCTATATCTGGTGCTCGGTGAGGAAGATGGCTTGTCCGGCCTGGTGGTCGATTGGTTTGGGGGCCAGAAAGGTTTTCTGGTATGCCAGTTCCAGGCGGCCGGCGTCGATGCGTGGAAGGTGCCCATCGTACAAGCCTTGATCGCCGAAACCGGTTGCCAGAATGTATATGAACGCTCGGATGAACTGTTACGCAAAGGCGAAGGCTTGCCGGTCGTATCCGGCGCACTGGCAGGCGACGAACCGCCGGACGACATGCCGTGTACCGAAAATGGCGTACGCTTCGCCTTGAATATCAAAACCGGAAAAAAGAGTTCCTTCAGATAGGTCCCGGGTCAGCGCAGTCCCAGTTTGCGCGCCAGCTTCGGCATCGTCGCCGCAAACCCCAGCTCTTCCGATGCACGCCAGACCTTTTGCAGGGCGCTCACCTGCGCGTGACTACGGTCCTGCAGGCAACTGACCGCACTGTCGATCAATTGCACATGATGCTCAACCCAGATGCAGGATTCGGCTTGCATCATGGCGGTCATTTGCTGCGCGTATCGGCTGGCCTGGCCGTAGTCGCCAGTCATCAGGCTGGTTTCAGCGGCGGCAACATAGAAGCGGAACGTGTTGTGAGCAAGGCAGCCGCGGGCAAATTGCGCTTCGCCCTTTTGCAAAGCGTTCTGACGCATGACAGGATCTTCCGCAATCAGGGCCACGCTGCCCCATATCCAGGGGCCGATATAACGCTGCAATTGCAGCCGCTCGACCAGTTCGGCGGCTTCCAGGATGCAAGCGAGCGCCCGCGCCTGGTCGTCGCGCCAGAAGGCGACCCGCGCCAGGCCTTCCAGCAGGATTGCTTCAAAGCGGCCGGCGCCAATGCTGCGGGCGACGTCCAGTGCGGCCGACAATTCTTCCCAGGCTCTCTCGTCGGCAGCGGTCGCCACCAGCACCCAGGCGGCAGTCAGCCGCGAAAAAATCTCTGCACGACGGTTCCCTACGGTGCGGCAGTGCTGCACCGAATCCATCGCATCCTGCAAAGCCAGTGCCGGCCGCCCCAGATAGATGAGGGTCGAACCGCGCGCACTACGGCTGGGCGCCAGAACGTTCATCAAATCATGTCTTTGACACAGCCGAACGCAGCGATCGAATACATCGTGCGCCGTTTGCATCCGGCCTTCGGCGTAGTAGGAATCGCCAATTCCGCTTAGTGCGTTGGCCTGGCTTTCCGGATTTTCGCTGATGCGCGAAAAATGCAGGGCTTCTTGATGATGGTCGCGGCAGCGCAGATAGTCGCCGCGCGGGAAAAAGATATTGCCCTGCAGGTGAAACAAACGGGCCAGCGCGTCATGGGCTAGCACACTCCTGGCGAGCGGCAGCGTCGCCTCCAGCAAACGCTCTTCTTCATCCAGGCTATCGAGCGTATTGAGCACCGGGGCCAGCCCCAATGCTGCTTCGATTTTCTCATCGGGGCGCTCGGCGAGTTGCATGGCGCGTTGAAAGTATTGCTTCGACGAGGTGGTTTTGCCGATGCCGGCAGCGGCGCGGGCGTGCAGCAAGGCCAGCTCGAAACTGACGGCCGCTTTATCGGTAAACGCATCGCACAACTGCGCCAGTTCCGTGGCGTCGTCGTACTGATAACCGCGCAGCTTGTCCTGTATGGCGTTCAACAGCGCCTCGAAGGCGGCAAGGTCGTTGGCACGCACCAGGTGCCTGGCATACAGGGTTGGATCGGACTGGCGCACCTGCCTGGCGACGCGCCGATGATAGCTGTTGCGCAGAGGGAGAGGTATGGCATCGTAAATACAGTGCATCACCAGGTCATGCACGAACATATAACAGCCAGGCTCGATTTCCTTGATCAGGTTCTGGTACGCGATACCGATACGCGCAGGTTGATAATCCGCCTGCTCCAGCACCACCCGCAACGCAGACAATTCAAACCGGTTGCCGATCACCGACGCCATGGAAAGGGCGCGTCGGTGTTGCGGCTCAAGCCGGTCGAGGCGCGCCTGGATCAAATGCTTCAGGCTCTCGGGCACCGTGCCCGCCGGATTGGATAGCAGCTGCGTCAGATACAGCGGATTGCCTTGCGCCTTTTCTATGCAATCCGCCCGATAGCCGGGATCGACGCCGACGAACTGCTCCGCCAGCAAGGCAGCTTCGCGCGCCCGCATGGGGGCGACATCGAGCAAACTCAAAGGATTGGAGAAGCGCGGCCGCAACGCGTTCTCCAGCGGATCGCCGTCATTGCGCGAAGTCAGCACCCAGAGGATCGGCGCGTCATCCGTCATAGACAGCAAGCTGCCCAGGGCGGCAAACAGATGCGCGTCGCCCCAATGTAAATCTTCCATGCAAATCAGCAAGGGCTGCTGCAGCGCCAAACGCACCAGCAGCAATTGCATTGCACGCAAAGAGCCCTGCATCCGCGCTTCATTGCTCATGGCGGCATACACCGCCATATCCTGCCTGCCTGGCGTAGCGCCGGCCAGCACCTGCAGGAAAACATTCGCTTCCGCCGGCAACTTCCAGCGTTCCAGCGCTGCATGCAGGACCGCATCCTGCGCAACCCCGGTCGCCACGCCGGACAAGCCAAGCAGGCTGCGCACCAGTTGCCGCAGCGGAGCATAGGAACTTTCCATGCCGAAGTCCAGCACTTCGCCCTGATGACAAGAAAACCGGCTTTGCCGCGCAATCTCGAAAAACTCCCTCACCAGACGCGTCTTGCCGACCCCTGCCATGCCACGCACATAGACAACGTGTCCATTCTGGCATTCCTGCGTCGCTTCGACCACGCCCTTGAACTGGAGGATTTCTATGGCGCGCCCGGTCAAGCCGCTTTCAAGTGCGCCGTTCTGCGGACGCGCGCGCAGGCACTGGCGGTAAGACGCAAATTCATCCGCGGCGGGAGCAAAATCAAAACGTGCAGCCAATTGCACAACCAGGCTGCTCGCGACATAGATCGGTGCATTTCCATACCCCGAATCTGCCGGATCCTTCAGCGCCCGGCCATATTGCGCGGAGACTCCCGGCTGGCCAGGCCAGCGCATCAGCCGCAGCCAGATGGCGTGGCCGGGCCGGACAAAATCGCTGCTCAGGACAAAGGCGCACAGCAGGCAGCGTTCGCTATCGCTGCGATAGGCGTGCGGAAAGCCGAAATGCGCGATCACCGGGCTTTCCTGGCTACCGTGGACGGTATCGATAACGCCGCCGAACTGCCGGATCAGTTGCGCCAGCTCGTCGCGCAGCGACGACGATACGCCCGCCGGCACAGGCGATTCGGAACGCAATTCAAAACGCAGCTCCAGCACATAACGGATAACGTCCTCAGGATATTCCTTTGGCGGATTCGAACCCATGGCTGCGGCGAGCACGATTTCAGCTCCCGCTTCACTGCCCGCGTAAGCGAGCGGCATGTGTGACGGCGCGTCGTCGACCTGGACCTTGCTCACCAGCGTATTCAGGTCCACTCCCAATATGGTCGCGAGATGGCGCGCCGTGCGATATAGCACCGGCTTGCCTGTTTCCGCACGCTTGATCGAGGCAATCGAGACGCAAAGCTGTTTCGTAAAACACAACTCGGCCAGGGCTTCCTGGCTGATGCCGCGCTCTTTGCGCATCCCTTTCAGCAGACCGGCATCGAGCATGATGCGTCCATCGGAAACCGCGGAAGCTGCGCCCGGCACACTCTGGAGCGATGCGTAGCTCATGGCCGCACAAGCGCTTTGGGAATTTGCAGCGAGCTATCCGGCATACCGGCCTTTCTTAGGACGAAAGTACAACTGAACATCGTGCCGCCCCGGCCGCGCGGCAAGGGGCTGATCTGATACCGAACTGATACCGAACTGATCCCGCGATGCACTTTCGCAGAGCCAGGCGCGCTTCCATACTTGATCCAACAAGACGCAAACAGGGTGCTTCGCTCAGGACACGGCATCGAGATGAATTATACGTTCAACGAGATGGCGACCAGACGTTCCATTTGTAAAAACATCTTGGAAACAGGCGGCGTCCGACTGCCGAAAGCTACACCACGCTCAGGGCAAAACCAGTGGAGTCCAGAAACCACTTTAAATAACGGGGGCAATTTCCAAAGCGCCTTATCGCCAGCTGTCACACGGAGAATAATATGAATACCACTGTCGCCGCATCCGAACTGTCTGCAGAAGAAATCAAGGTAGCCTATGAACGTCTACAGGTTCAGGGAACCGTTAGCAATTTCACACAACTTCCGATGATCATCAAAAGCTCCAATCTGTCCTGGGGCAAATGGATGCAATCGCCGGTCGATGTCCCCAGCTTCAGCAATAGCCGTTTCGCTTCGCAAGGGCGGGACAGCTCGCCATCGGGCACGGAAGGCACTGCAACCTGGCACATCGGCAATGCAATCATTACCATCCATTTCGGCTGTCCGCTCAACGGCAGCAACAGCCAGCGCATCAGCTGCGAGCCGCCAGGCGCGTTCAAAGTGACATGCGATGGAACCGGCGGCGATGTGAACGCTTGCTCCTTCCAGATTAAATCCTAGTCTGGAAACCTGTTTTTAATTAAGCAGGTTACGTTTACCCATCCCCGCAAATGCGAATTTGCGGGGATAGTGAAAACCTTCAACAGCGATGCCAGCGCTTCAAGATGGCGCCATGCTGATGTAATATCAACACCTTGGCTTTATTCGTCGTTCCGCCATTCCGCCATTTCGCTTAAAGCTGGAGCAAACTCGTGGCCCCGAACCTGTTCAATCCGATTGTATTCATTCTCGATGGCAGTCCATTTCCGCTCCCTGACGCCAAGACCTATCCTTATCTGTATAACCATCAAGGCCACCCTCAGCATCTGCACGAGCCGAAAGGAACGCTGGTCGAGATGGCGGCGCAAGATCCGGATCTGGAACGGGGAATCAGGTACATCGACATCGGGCACAAGGAAAAAATCGTTCCAGATGCATCCTATGCAATCACCTTGTTTGACTTCAAGGTAAAAGAAGTCCATTACCAAGGTCTGCGGGCGACGCCGGAGACTGCACACGCCTTTGGCATGACCTTGTTAAAAGCCGGCGAATGCGTCCGTTTTGACTATGAGAGCCTGGTCTGCTCACAATACACCTACGGCAAATGGGCGGGCCATCAATCTCCCTATCTGGAAGCGGCCCGACGGCGCGAACTGCTGACCTACAATCCCACTGACCTCGAATTCCATCATTTCCCGCACGTCTTTTTTTCCCAGGACAGCCATCCGCTGGTCATCAGCGTAGCCCGCTGGCGTCCCTATGTGAATGAGATTTCACTGGCCGACCTGTGGATAGCGCCGGGCGACGCCATCGTGCTGCCGTCCCAAGTGTTTCCCTCTCCGCCCCGCCCTGGCGCGTCATATGCTGAAGCAAGAAGAAAAATCGTTGACCTGCATGGCAATAGAAACGCAGCGTTTGCGTGTTGGTCCGATCCCGCCAAGCCGATGCTGCTCACTGAAACCATTCTCGCCAACGCCTCGTTGATGTCGTCGGCAGAAGCAGGCTTGCATTACCACGAAGAAGTCACGCCTACCAGACATACGCCGCCTTTGGCATAGTGGCTGCGGATAAAAATGCGGGTACTTCAGCTCAGCTATGCAATACGCTGTCAGGCAGCGGCGCCTTGAACCAGCGCTGGGCATTGATGTTGAGTATGCCGTTTTTCTTGATGCTGCTCAGCATGGCGTTGACCTTGTTCAGCAAGGCTGTTTCGTTTTTATTCACCCCGATGAAACAAGGTGAGTCTTTCAACACGATTTTCAGCCGGGTGTTCTCCGCCTGTTCCTTGGTGAAGGCGGAAATCAGTACGTTGCCCGCCGCCAGCAGGCTGGATTCGCCTTTGAGATAGGATTGTTCTGCTTCCTTGTTGGTGGTGAAGCGTTTGATGCTGGCGGAGGACGGCGCTATTTTTGTGAGTTCTGCATCTTCGATCGAATCCTTGAGGACGGCAATGGATTTACCTGCCAGGCCGGCGGCATTTTTTACATCCAGATTCGGCGCGCCGAAAACACCCAGGTAGAACGGCGCATAGGCTTGCGAAAAATCGATCTGCTTCAAGCGCTCCGGATTTTTACCCAGGCTGGAAATCACCAGGTCGACGTGCCGGTTCACCAGCGAGGGGATACGTTCAGCGCTGGCCAGCGGCACCATATCCAGTTTGACGCCCAGTTCCAGCGCGATCATCCTGGCGACCGAGATGTCAAATCCTTCCAGCGACTTGTAGCGGTTATCTGCTCCGAATGGCGGCGTATCTTTCGGCACGGCGATGCGGATCACGCGCCGGTCCTGGATGTCGTCCAGCGTATCCGCACGGCTTTCCGCAGCTGGCAGCAAGCTGCCCGCAATGGCAATGACACTGGCAAAAACACACAAAAATACACCGGCGTAACGCTTCACAAGAAAACTCCCTGATTGAATTGAATGGTGTTCAGGTCCATCCGCGACGAGGATGGCGACATCGCCTCGACGTCGCGCAGGTATTAGATTTCACGCGTTTGGAAGAGCAATTTGCAGGGTGCTAGCATGGCAGAATAAAAATCCGGTCTCAATCAGGCATTCCCGATATTCATGTAAGGATTTTCTGCAACAAAGGGGAAATTTTCTAAATCTCGCTGTGTTGGCTCAGGAAGATCGGCCGACGCCATCTCCGCTACGGCTCTCGATGCCGCAATTTTCCACAGGCGATTGTGTATAGGCGTCGCAATTGGCGCCTGACAATGATCACATCTTCGCGAATTTTCTATCTGGCTGATTCAGGCGCCGCGGCCATGGATCACCGCGCAAATACGGCAGCACTGCCGATACGCTCTATATCTTGTGCGTCGATAACAGGATGCTGGTTTCCGTATTCGCGATACCCGGAATCAAACGGATACGCCCAAGCACGTTATTGAACGACTCCAGGTTATCAGCCCGCAATTCCGCGATCATGTCCCAGCGGCCGTTGGTGGAATGCAGGGCGTGGATATTCGGTTCCCCGCGCAGCGCCTGCAACACGCCCACCGCGTGGCTTCCCTCGACAGCGATAGTCATCCAGGCCCGTATGCGATGCAGCTCGGCCTCGGGCTTTAGCCGGACGGTATAGCCGACGATGACGCCGCTCGCTTCCAGCCTGGTAATATAGAACCGGCAAGCGCCTGCAACTGGCTGTGACGAAATAGCTTTTGCGCCCGTTGCCAGCAATGGACATCCTGGCTTAAGGCAGCGTCGCTATAAGGGCCGCCGCCAGGCGGCCCTTGCGCGTCAGGCAATCGCGCGGACAAGCGGGACGCTTGCCTGATCGCTTTCCGGGTTGATCGCAGCGGCGCCGAATTTTAATCCGCCATAGAGCAAGGCTAGAACACCGACCCCCACCGAGAGCGCGGCCTTCGATTCCGGATCGTCATCGATCACCGCAAAGAAGCCGGTAATACTGCCAAGCGACGAGACGATCGACGCAGTTTCGGTGACGATCGCGGCAGATCGCGGAGCGCCGGCCGGATCGCCGGACAACTCCTGGAAATGATAAACGGCGGGAGTCAAAGCAATCAACGCAAGGACTGCGTCGAGCCCGGCGCCGATTTTCGCTTCCTGGTCCGTCGTGACCTGATCGCCGAACACCTTACGGGCGATCAGCGGGCTGACCACTTTGCCGACGATGGTGAGAGCGGTGACGGATTGGCCGAGAATCGCAACCTCGCTGTTGACGATCGGGTCCGGGCCATCGACGAAGCCAGCGATGCCATCGGCGACTACGGTGACCAACGCGGCCGCAGTCGCTGCCCGCTGCCAGCTCGCCCCCTCCTCCTCGTCCATCAGCAAACCGGGCGACAGTACCGCATTGACGATCGAACCGAGACCGGCGACCACATTGCCTGCAACATAGATCGCCAGCGGCATGCCGCCCCCGGTTGTCTCCGTCCGCCCTAAAGCGGCTGGTGAGACGAGCGTCAGCTTGCCGCTGCCGCGGGCTGTATTGAGGGCCGCAGTCAGTTCGGCAGGGGTACTCGCAGCGAGAATCTGGTCGCTGATGTCACCCGCCTCGAACGGCGCCGAGCCATGCGCGATTTTGTAGCCCAGCGTCGCAGGGATGGCGGCGACCATCATGATCACGTCGAGCAGCGAGAAATCGACCGTTACCCCGAAATCCTCCAAAATATCGGACACGACCGGGATCCAGACCGGTGTCGACAAATCATCGATCGCCGCCTGGATGACTGCGGCGAGCAGGTCCATCATGGCGTCGACCAGATCCTCGGTGCTGTTGAGCAGAGCGTCGACAACAATCGCGACGAGCGTCTTGAGCGTGTCTTCCAATGACATATTGGAGAAGGAGGAACCGTCGATCAGCGTCGACTTGATCTGGCCGAGCGCACCGACCAGGATATCCCCTTCGTTGTCCAAGGCTTGGATCACGCGGTCGACGATGGCGCTGCCGGTGCTGCCGGCGCCCGGATCGCTTCCCTGGGCGCCTCCGACATTGTCGGCAAAATGATGATAGAGGAACATTGCCGGCGCGGTCAGGATGTTCTCGATGTCGGCAACTGCGCCCATGAAGCCAAGTGGCTGGCTGCCGTTTGCGACACCGGATTGCCAGCCGTCGGATTTGGTTTCCGCCCAATCGTCAACCTTGCTGCGCGCGCCTTCGAGCACGCTGTTGAAATCGACCTTGAGCGTGTCAATCCGCTGGACCGCCCGCTCAAGCGACATCAGGACGAACTTCTGGCAGACGTCTTTGGTGCGGACGAAGGATTTCCATTCGAACAGGAATTCCAGGAATGCGATCAAATCCTCGATCGCCGTCTTGATTGCATTGTAGATGGCGACTATTGCGCCGACCACTTTCTCTGCCGCGTCGAGCACGAAGCTGTATACCTCGCCGGCAATCTGGGCCATGAAATGCCACAGATCGGTGGCCGCATCCTGAACGATATGGACCACATAATCGGCGGCATCCTCGAGCCAACTCAACAGGTCGCCTGCCGCAACCTCGATGGAATCGAGGAAGCCGCCGACCAACATTTGCGGGTGCGGCGCGTGGCCGGCCCCGGCACTGACCGAGACCAGGTGGGCGATGCGAATACCGCCGTTTTGGCGGCGCAGCGCCGAGTTCAGCGCAACCGAGCCGTCCGCTGGAAGCGTTTGATACACCTTGCCAAGCTGGTCGAAGGCGCCGGCTGCTGCGGCGAGATCGGCGTCGCTCGTTCCGGGTGCGACTAGCGGCCGGCCTGCTCCGCCTTGAGGATCTGGAATGGTGGCGCTGCTTAGTGCGTCTGTGGTGTTGAGACTTGCCGCCTTCTGGAAAGCCTTGTCCATCGGATTGATCGCGAGCGTCTGGCCGTCCGGCCCGACGACCTTGAGCGGCGTTCCGGTAAGATCGTCAATCCACTCGATGATGTTGATCGATCCGATGGCATCGGCCGGCACGGGAATAGGTGTGGCGTCGAGAACGTAATAAAGACCGTTGATATAGACACCGGCACGACGCTGCGCGCTCAATTGGACGACCGCGCCGGGCAGCGGCTGCTTGTCGGCGCTGGTGAGCTGCAGGCGAGTCGTGTAGGAGGTCCCTTTATGCGAGATCATCGCCGGCGGCGCCGGCAGTAGAATCTTCTCCGCTTTCCAGGTCGTCGTGTCGGGCGCCTGGGTCGCACGGCGCAGGTCGTTCATTCCGCTGTGAACGAAGAAGCAGTTACCGTCATTGCTCCGATTGAGATAGGGCGAGACCTGTTCGACCCCGGTGAAGATAGGCAGCGGCACGCTCCACGCGGCCGGATTGCGCAGCGAATCGAGCGGGCAGCTGGTGTAGAAAATCTGGTCGGCCTGGTTGAGGCCCCAGAGGATGACCCGGGTAGCGCTCGCCGCGCCAAACAGGGACTGGATACCTTGCAGCACGGGATAGTCGAGCAGGGTGATACCGACGCCACCTTGTTGCTGCGCGTCGGCAGGGTAGCAATAAATGGTTTGCCCATAGGCGACATAAAGATCAGTTGCGTTACCTGTGGCCGCGACCGCACACAATGCGGTCCCGATCGCCCCCCCGGGGACGGCGAGCGCGACCGGATTGACCGCGATATTCGGGCGGAACGGATTATAAAGCGGCTGGTACATGAGCTGGCCGTGATTGACGACGCGGCCGAGTGTGTATATGCCGTCGACGAGGTCGCCGCTGCGCCGTCCTAAAGCACTGCGCGCGCTTGCCGCCTCGATATCGCCGGCTACGTCGTGCGCGTTCCAGGCCTGGCCGGTAAGCTTGCGCGTCGGATCGATATAGTAGCGCGAGATAAGCGGCACCGGGTCGGCCTGGTCGCGCAGGATATCAGCGACGATATATTCACCGTCCGAAGCTTCGCTGATGAATACGTTGTTGATGGTGATGGGTCCCGTATGGCTAGCGGTGGCGTCGAATGGCATCGCTGCCCAGGCCGGATTGGCCGTCCAGCCCAGATCGGCCGCCGAATTGCCCAGGCTGAGATAGAGGCTGTCATTTGGCGTTCCGGCCATGACCAGGGCGATGTCGATTTCCCCGGAATCGCGGTTCTGTGCGACCGCAATCGACTTTACCCCACCGGCGCCGAGTCCGGCGCTGAAGGCGGATCGCTGCCAGCCCACTTTGGCGTCCGTGGTTTCCTGGGTCAGGTAGCAAACCCCGTCGGTGCCGATCGAGAACAGCAGGGCATTGCCGGCGGTTGTCTGCAGGGCCGCGAAACTCGCATCAGGCGCCATTATCTCTGCCTGTTTGTAGTTGCGCATGAGCTCCGTGGAGCTGGTGATGATTGAATTGGTCATGATCATGCCACCTTGAAGATTGGTTCGGCAACGCCGGCTTCAACGGCCGCTGCGCGCTTTGCCAGGTGCTCTTTTCTCTCGGAGGCGCCGCAGTCGATGACCGCCTTGGTCGACGAATTCGGATCGACGTAGGTCACCCGGGAGACGAGGTCCTGGAAATTCGAAAATGCGATATCTTTGAAGAAGAAAGTTTTACCGCCGGGATATATCCAGCCGCCCGAACCGTTCAGGAGCGCATCTACCTGGCCCTCGATGTTGCTGATCGAGCTGGTCAAGGCCGTGGTCATCTGCGTCTTGATGTCCCTGATCATGTCGGAAGTGTCATCCAGGCCGATAAAGCTATCCCACGTGCTGACATCGATATCTTGCGACGTATCAGTTACCAGTGGATCGTTTACCGAGGTCGTCACCGCCATCGTGCCGTCATTCGTGGTCGTCATCGTGTAGTGTGCGACGACGGTGAGATTGACGATGTTGCCGCTGAAGTTCGCGGTCGGAATATCGATCCAGTGATATTCGAAGTCGCAGTAAGCCGACGTGTTGATGGTCAGGCGGATCTGGTCGGCGTTGACCGAGACGTCGCCGGTCAGGGTGTAGTTGAAGTCGCCGTTGATATGGCCGTCGTGCAATGTCGTCGTAGCGTCATCGTAAGACGGATGGTCATAGGAGATTGTCAGGATCGGCGTGTAGCCGTCTGCACCGGCGCTGGTGCCTGCCGCCGTGACGGCCCATTGCGCCGGCGTGGGGCTTGGCCCAAAGAACATGTCGGTTGAAAAACTCTCGAAGCTATGAGACATGGAGATTGTCGTATCGATCGATAGCGGAGCGGAACATGGACTGATCAGCGAGCCCATGAAAGCGGCGAAAATGTCGCGACGGACCGCCATCACACCGTGATAACTCGACTCGTCGGCCGGGTCCAGCCAGTTCCAGTTGAACGGCGTCGCCGGCGGCATCGGCGAATTGTTCGCCATGACGAGATAGTTGAGGGTATTGAGGCCCTCGATGGTTGCCCCGCCCGATGCATCCCGATAGGGGTCGATCTCGAAATTCAGGTCGGTCGGCACGATCGACGGCGAGCTCGGCGCGACACCCGATTTCGCAGGCGCGACCGAATAGCCGACAAGTACGCTGTTGGCGGGCGCCATCTGGTCCCAATAGGCGCCGATGAAAACCTCGGTGAGCGCGATATAGGCCGGGCTGGCGGGATCCATGCCGGGGATCGTTACTGCGCCTTCCAGAGCTCGGGTGCTGACGTCTAGCAGCAGCTGCTGGACGCTGAACATCGTATCCGGATCCACATTCTTGATCCTGGCCTGGGCCGCCGGCGGCAGCTTGCTGTACGGCGTATCATCCGCAGGGTTCAGGTCCATGTTGACGATGAAGTTGAACAGCCATGGCGTCCCCGGCAACTGAGTGGCGTTGGTGAACGTGTTTTGGTTGCGTGGTTTGTAATTGAGCACAATCACCGAAAATTCGGCGCAGAAGAGCTGGTAGGTGACCTGTGAATTGCCCTTGTTGAGCTTGATCACGTCCGGCACCTGCGACAGCGGCACGCCGGCAGGGAGTCCGAGCTTGGCCTTGAAGGCATAGAGGAAGCCGGCATCGTTGAGTTTACCCATGACCGGATCTTTCCAGTCGCTGCCGTCCGGGATAGTAAACGGATCGACACCTATGGCGTCCTTGATCTGCTGCAATGGCACGATGACCGTATTACCCTGCTCGTCTACCGCCCAGCAAGTTGAAAATTCCTGATTCTGCTTCGCAAGCAGCTCAAGCATGGTGACGTTGATGCCGTCCTCGGTGACGGCGCAGATCATGTCGTAGCCGTAGGCTGCGGCGGAGAGATTGGAGGCGGTGGCGCTCATGAGAAGTCCTTTTATTGTGATGACAGGGGCGGGAACCTGGCAGAAAACCGCCAAGTCCCCGGGTACGGATCCAGATGCAGCTTGGATAAGCGACAGATGAACGGGACTTCTGTCGATTTGTATACCTTCAGGTGCTTATCTTCGGTTCACTCGACCGGAATCCAGGTCACCTTCACCGGTACGTTTTGCACGTCAACCCATTGCTTCTTTTCATCCAGATAGCGATAAGTCGCCATGCCTGTACCCGGCTGCTTGCTATCCAGGTACATCGAGCATTCAACGTTGACCGGATTGGGCGGCATGGGAGTGACGAATTCGTGCCCGGTCAAGGTGATGATTTGCCTTGTGTCGGCGCCCGAGACAATCAGTGCGGATGTGCCTCTCAGATGGCTGTGGATATCCAACGGCGGATTGACGGCTTGCGTGATGGTCCCCTGGCCGTGGGCGTGACCGTCCAGGAAGCTGAGCGACAGCTTGAACAAAGGTGCGCCAGGGAGGTTGCTGCCAATGCGAAAATGACCAGTAATAAGACGTTCCATGATTCGCTTCCTTTTCAGATAGGTGACAAGAATGATGATTGCCATGGTGCAGCCGGAGTGCCGGCGGCGGACTCATCGCGCAATCATCAACAAAGACGGCTTCTGTTGTGAGACATGTCTTTGCTCATCGACAGCCCACGCACCAAAGGTAAAGCCGGCCCATCCGAAACATAAGTATCTTCAGGTAACGATACTGAGGCGTTACCGTAACATCGGGCGTGGCCGGTCCGAAGAAATGCAACGAAGACGCTGTCAGCCGTGGGCAAAATAATGTTTCAGCGCCGCGCAGATGGCAGAGGCAAGCTCTTCCTGCAGCGAAATCGCAAGGGACGCATGACGGTCGAACTGCTCAGACCATGCAATACAGCCGGCCGCGGCATCCACCAGGCGGAAAGAGAGCCTGATGAACTCGCCTTCGACGCGCATGCTGCCTTCCAGTAAATGACTGACGCCGGCTCTTTCCATCTTTATCGTGGTCTCGCTTGCAGTGGCGCGGTCCGGCATGGCGAAGGTATGCGACACGATTTTGTTGCCGAATTCCTTGAACAGCTGAAAACTCAGTTCTTCGCTCAAGCCTTGGGCAAAAGAGACCGATGCGATATCGGTCGTAATGCACTTGAGCGGCAGGACGGCCAGCATATGGCTGGACTTGAAACCGGGATCTGCGGCTCCCGCCCGATGTATTTCTGGCATGTAGCTTCCTGATGGAATGGAAAAAATCAGGTCGGCGGCATTACCCAACGCCGCGTAATAGCCGCTGAGTTTTTTGCGCAAGCGGCCGATCTGAACCCGCACAATGGGGTCTTCGCCAGGGTTGTACGCTGCCGGATCGCGATCGAACACTTCAATCCCGATGGTGTACTCGTTGGTATCCCTGAGCGCGCCGGCGACCCGTTTCTCGATCAGAAACTTGAGCAGGCGGCTCATGCGCTGGGCTTTGGAGAAAGCGCCGCTGGCCAGTATCTGGGCCAGCGCCGCCTTGACATCCGGTGCAGGAATGGCAGGCACGCAATCCAGCACTTCCATTACCGAAGTGGCAACAAGTGTATCCATCAGGTCGGACGTATCCATGGTGGCAGGTAAGTGAATTTTTCTTGATAACGCGTCATCGTGAAGCGATGGCCGGCCCGGAAACAGAGTTGACGTTTAGCAAAATCTTGTTTCCTGGGATAAACTCTAGGTGGAATTGGACAAATTAACCTTCCGAATACCTTCCGGTTTGTAAGCCCTTGTTTTTTAATAATAAAAATGGCTTGCCTTTGCCGTCTGCACGCGTCCAAACATACAAATGACTGGTGACCCTGACATGAAACATGCCGTTTTCCGTTTTGCGGATTGGGAAATAAATCCGGCGACAAACTCAATCGGCAACGGCATCACCAAGCGGCAGATGGAACCGCGCGCCATGGACGTGCTGGTGGCGCTTTGCAGCCGCGCAGGCGCGGTGGTCAGTGCCGAAGAGCTGTTGCTGCAATGCTGGGGCAGCACCCTGTATGGCGACAATCCGGTCCACAAAACCATCACGCAATTGCGCAGCGCGCTGGGTGACAACCCCAAGGCTCCGGTCTTTATAGAAACAATACGCAAACGCGGCTACAGAACCGTTGCGGAAGTGACTTATCCAAGCAATCAGCTGACCCAGCCAATGGCGGGCAGCTGGCTGAACCGGTCGCCATTCCGAGGCCTGTTGCCGTTTGTCGAGGAACATGCGGCGCTGTTTTTTGGCCGCAGCGACGCTATTTTCAAAGTACAACAGGCAGTTTCGGCCCAGATCAAGTCGGGACGCGCCTTGACACTGGTGCTTGGCCCCAGCGGCTCCGGCAAGACATCATTGGTTCGCGCCGGACTTTTGCCGAGCTTGATGCGGCCGCAAAAACACGACAACGGCCACCAGGTGCTGTCTGCGATCACTTTCGATCTGGCCGAAATGGGTAGCCATCCCTTGTTCACTGCGCTAGGCAGCGTCTTGCTCGATTGGCAGGTGAATGAGGCCAACGTCTTTCCCGGCGCCAGCGGCAGCTCCCTGGGGCTGCGTCTCGAGCAAGACCTGACGTCGCTCATGCTTGAATTGCAGGCTGCGCTGGCGCACGGCGCCACCGAGCGCATCCAACCGCGTTTCGCCTTATTCATCGATCGCTTTGAAGCACTGTTCGTGCTGCCGCACATTTCAGAACCGGAACGCCACTCTTTCTTGAGAACGCTGGACGCACTGGCCCGCAGCGGCCAGGTGATCGTCGTGATCGCTTGCCGCAACGACTTCTATCCCCGTCTCGCCGAGTATCCGCTCTTGATGGAGGGGAAGCCGCAAGGGGCGCATTTCGACTTGAGCCCACCGTCGCCGGCCGAGATCGCGCAGATTATCCGCATGCCCGTGATCGCCGCCAATCTCTCTTTCGGCGTCGACGCACAATCGCAAACCCGGCTCGATGACATTTTGTGCGCCAGCGCAGCGGCCAGCCCCGATGCTTTGCCGCTGCTGCAATACACATTGCAAGAACTGTATCGCCTGCGCAACGCCGACGGTGAATTGAGTTTCGACGCCTTGCACCGTCTCGGCGGCGTCGAAGGCGCCATTGGCCAGCGCGCGGAGGAAGTGGTCAATGCACTAACCCAGGAGCAAAGCGCATCCCTGCCGCGGGTGCTGTCCCTGCTGGTCGCCTTATCCGATAACGAGGAGGTCGTCACCAGCCGTCGTGCGCCTTGGTCAGCCTTGCAATCCGAGGCAGAGCACGAACTGGTCAAAGCGCTGGTGGAAACCAGGCTGTTCGTCAGCGAACTGGTGGGCGACGAGCCGGGATTCGGCGTTGCGCACGAAGCCCTGTTACGGCGCTGGCCAAGAGTGACCGCATGGATAGAAACCCATCGCAATGCCTTGCGCGTGCGCGGCCGGACTGCCTTGCTGACCTCCAGATGGGTAAACGAAGGACGCGGCGGCGATTTGTTGCTACCGCGCGGCAAGCAGCTTGACGAAGCACTCGGCTTGCTGAAAATGCCGGCGTTTTCGCTGTCGGCGGATGAGATAGCGCTGATTCATGCATCACTCAAGAAAACAAAACTGCGCGATCGCCTGCGTATCGGCGTGATGCTGGCGATTGTCTGTCTCTCATTGCTGGCGGCCGGATTGGGCGTCAGCGCCGTCGGCGCCAAGCAAGTCGCCCAGCAGCGGCGCGCCGAGGCAGAAAATCTGATGGGTTTCATGCTGGGAGATTTTGTCGACAAACTCAGGCCGATCGGCAAGCTGGACCTGCTCGATACCGTCAGCGCCAAAGCCTTGCAATATCTATCGGCCTCGGACGCAGAAACATTAAGCTCCACCTCGCTGACCCAGCGCGCGAAAGCATTACAGCTGATCGGCGAGGTGAATGTCGAGCGCGGCAGCCCCAAGGCAGCCAACGAAGCGCTGCTGGCCGCCCACGCTACGCTGCTGCGCCAGAATGCGATCGCTCCTGATGAAGCCGAAGTGTTGAAGAACCTTGGCGCCAATTCGTTCTGGCTCGGCAGGATAGCCATGGAACAGGGCGACCGCGACCAGGCCGAGATGTACTTCAAACAATATCAGGACTACAGCGATCGCTTGCATGCGCTGGAGCCGGACAATGTCGACTGGTGGATTGAACAATCGTATGCGCACAGCAGCCTGGGCTCGCTGGCATTGGAACGCGGCGATGCACGCAACGCCGCCAGCGAGTTTTTGCTATCGATCGAGCTCAAGACAAAAGCCACCGTAAGCAAGCCGCAAGACCGTACCTTGGCGGCCGATCTAGCCAACGGCCTGTCGTGGCTGAGCTCAACCAAGGAAACGCTGGGTGAACTTGATGCCGCCATGCTGTTGCATAAACGCGAGCTGAAGATTCTCGATGGCCTGCATGCGGCAGCGCCCGGAGACGCGCTTTGGAGCAACCGCCTGGCGTTGGCGCTGCAAGGGCAAGCTCGTCTTGAGCTCGCCTTGGGACAAGATAAAAGCGCGCTCGACAAGCTCTTGGCCGCGCAAAATCTTTATCGCCTGGCGCTCCAGCAAGAACCATCCAATCTCGGATGGCAAAGAAATTCAGCGCTGATAAAGCTAGAAGATTTGCACATCGCCGCGCGCCAGGCAGGTACTTCCAACGTCCTGCCCCAGCTACAGGAGATTGCCAAGACGGCGCGCGCTCTGGTGCAACACGATGCGCAAAATATCACCTGGTCACGCCTGGAAGGAGAAGTTCAGCAGCACATTGCCATCGCGCTGCTCGCTCTTGGCCGCGACCAGGACGCCAGGCAGCAACTGATGCAATCGCAAACCCGCTTGACGCAGACCTTGACGCGCAATCCATCGAACCTCGTCAACCGTCTGGCCCTGGTAAATGGCTGGCTGGTGCTTGCCGACCTTGAAGCAAAAACCAACAACAGGACCGCCGTTGACAATGCATGCACGCAAGCGCGCGAGCTGATTGCCAACGATGCGCCGCAGAGCAGCGACTATCGCCTGCTCGATCCTTGGACACGTATCCACGCTTGCCTCAGGAACGATGCTATATTCAACGCGGCCAAAGCGCGGCTGCAGCAAATCGGCTACCGTGAGCATGGCTATATCGACTATCTTTCAAGCCACAATTAGCCAGGGAGGCATAATGAGTTTACATGCGACAGATTCAAACCTGATTCAACAGGTAGCCGTCAACTTGAATACCGGCGCAGCACCGACCGTGGTACCCGAGGTGGTTTCGGTAAACGGACTAAGCGCGATTTGTTATTGGCTCGATCCCGCGTCGATAGCCTGCGGATACTACTTCGCCGGCTACATGGACAATACCGCTGGCACCGGCAGCCAGCTGGTCGGCAGCTCGATCGAGAATGGGACCGGCTACCGCCTTAACGATTTCGGCAATCTTCAGGGACAAATATCGGTGACGCTATTTATCAGAAACAGCATCAACCCCAAAGTCACAGTCAACTATGACCCGGAAATTGTCAATAATCACTGCTGATAATTAATCAGACAGTTCACGCAATTTTACCCGGCCGACTCGCCATGACGTCGTGTGTGCAGATCGCATCACTGCAATCTGCTGGTGAGTCGTTTATCGAATATCACGATACATTCCAACGGATCCAGTCGTTTTTTTTCACGGCGTGACGCAGACCTTTCCACCAATTAACCCCTGCCTGCATAGCCGGGAGAAGGACTGCCCATTCTCGGTCACGACTATTCATGTGTAATATTCAACGCATAAAAATGCACAATGGTCCCGGCGTTCGTATCAGGCGTACCCGATACAGCGGTCTGGTCGTAATCGCCAGCCTTGAAATAGAATTTTTCTCCCGCGAAGCTGGCATCTATCGTAAAGGCTTTGACGACGCCATTTGCGGTAACCGTCACCGTACGATTCAGTAATTGCAGCTGATAGTCGAACTTGGTTCCCGGCGGCACGCTGGTGACAGGGTAAATATTTGCACTGCCGCCCTGATTGGTATTTTCCAGCAAAAGCTGGATTTTCCCCTTCGACGTAATTTGTAATTCGCAGAGTGGTTTGCTGGGTCCGCTGCCTTGGAAAATCTGGCCGATGGTCGTATGGTCAGGCACTTGCGACACTTTTACCGTGGCGTTCAGAAGGTTGGTTCCAGTGGCCGCCCAAGTGGCGTTTTCACGCATTTCAGTGCGTGGATGCAGCGAGCCGGATGTGGTCCAGCCGGTTCTGGGATCCATCATGATCAATGAGCCGTCGGCGCTGTCGGTATTGGCGGGGCGCGGCCCTGGCATTTGGATCAATGCATCTGCGTAAAATTGACCGGCACCCACTGGAAGCCCTTGCCCAAGGCCTTGATATGTCCCATGGCTGGGAACGGTAAATGGGCGCCTGCGACCAGATAGCCTTTTTTGGCGGCATCGCTGAATTCCTTGATGCGCTCAGCCTCGGCCTGCTTGCTATTGCTATCGAATGAAATCGTCACAGTCGGCTGTTCGAACTGCACCGCCGCCACGTGAATCACGTCGCCCGCCAGCAGCAGTTTCTGTCCCTTGCTTTCAACGATATAGCCACTATGGCCTGGCGTATGACCGGGGCTTTCAGAAGAACTGATGCCAGGCGTCAGTTCGACCGAGCCTTCGAAGGGTTTGTATTTTCCGGCCTGGATATACGGGGTCAACAAGGCTCTTACTTTTTTAAACGTGCCTTTGGTCGCGCCTTTTTCGCCATCCGGCGCCTTGTCCATGTTTGCTTCGCTCAGCCAATAGTCGGATTCATTCTTGTCCGCGCGCACAATTGCGTTTGGAAAGGCCAGTTGACCATCCACTGTCAAGCCGCCGATGTGGTCGGCATGCATGTGCGTGAGGTAGATTTCATCGATTTGTTCCGGCTGATAACCCGAGGCTTTCAGATTGGCCACCAGCTTGCCAAGGGTCGGACCGAAACCCGTGCCGGCGCCGGTATCCACCAGGATCAACTTGCTGCCGGTATTGACCAGGAAGCCGTTGAACGATGTTTCCAGCGGACTGGCCAGATAAGACTTGGCCAGGGCCTGCTCCACCTTGGCCTCGGTGGTGTTGGTCAGAATTTTCTCGACCGGCAGATCGAGCGTGCCGTCATTGAGCGCGGTGATTTCAAAGTCGCCCAGCATGACGCGGAAAAATCCGGGCGCGGGGGTTTTCACTAAAGGCGCAGCAGCCAGCGCCGGCGCCGAGCCGAAGGCCGTGATGGCAAGGCAGGCGAATAAAACAGCGATCTGAAGCGGTTTGCAGATTCGGGGGGAGATCATGTTCTTCCAATCATGGATAAAGTAAATCGGCAGGTAATTTCGGACCGGACCAGCCAACATCGGGCGCACATTGGCCGGTCACCCGTCTTCATTTGTGAATGTTCCAACGAATTCGGCGCTTTCCATTATCTATCTTTTCAAGAAAAAACTCCTTCGAGCAACAAAAGACTGCGGGAGTGCCAGGCTCTATCACCCCTGCTCCGCCTCCGTCCGGCTGATGATCATAAAATCAACTCTACTTTACAGCCTGAAAAACAACGGCAAACCGGATGGGAAAAAAGCGCCATCGATATATCCGTTTTTTTTGGAATCTTGATCCCGGTTAAGTACATGGTTGCGAAAAGTTTCTAGTGTTAAGCCTCCTTACACCATAATAAAAGGAGACAAAAGCATGGCGAATCTTGGTAAAGTGGCGCTCAGCTCCGCCTTGGCATGCACCGCAATCGGTGCTCTTCCGGCACCGGCGACACCAACAGCAATACCAGCAATGCCGTCAAGGGCGGCCTGACATCCAGGAACAGCTTCATTGGCATCGAGTCTCCGGCCATGGGCGCATTCAAGATCGGCAAGACGGATGCGCCTTACAAGACATCTACCGCGCGCATGAACCCCTTCAGCGGCATGCTTGGCGATTACGCCGTCATCATGGGCAATACCGGCGGCGATAACCGGGTCGAATTCGGCACCCGGCTCGATCACGCCTTATGGTACGAATCGCCCGACATGCACGGCTTTTCGTTCAACGCGCTGATTTCTCCGGGCCAGAACCGGGGTTACGACAACAGCAATATCGCTGCCGGCGAAAGCGATTGCAGCGGCGGCAATATCCCCGGTAGCGGCGCGACGCCCGCAGCATGCAATGACGGCTCGTACGGCAATGCATATAGCGCCAGCCTGTCCTACACCACTGGTCCGCTGTATCTGACCGTAGCATATGAGAAGCATAAAGGCGTCAACCGGACCAGCGATCTTCCTACCTTCGATCCAAATGATGTGGCCGATGAAGATGCTGCGAAAATAGACGTGCAGTATAAATTCCCGAGCAAGACCACTATCAGCGCCATTTATGAAAACATGAAAAGACATGTTCCGGCTTATCTGGACTATCAAAACGAACGCAGCCGTTCAGGCTATTGGCTCGCACTCAGCCAGGAGTTATCCGCAAGCGACAGCCTGCATTTTGGCTGGGGGCATGCAAACCAGGCTCCCGGCGATCCCGGCCAGCATAATACGCCCGGTGGCCTGAGTTCCGATAATGCCGCCAATTTGTATACCGTGGCGTGGAAGCACCAGGTCGACAGGAACTTCAGCACTTATGTTGACTACGCAATGACTGCCAATCATGGATCGGCACACTATGATCTGGGCGCCGGCGGACGGGGCGTCACCACGGATTGCCATGATGCGTCGAATCCCGATACGACCGGATTCGATCCGAACGGCGGTGCGCCCCATTGCTTTGCCGGCGGCAACCTGCAAGGCGTTTCGGCCGGGATGAAGTACATTTTCTAAACACTGCGAGAAGTCCTCGACCCCATTCGTCCGCTGGCTTGAGCGGTCGCCAGACATCCCTCCGTCCGAACCTGGACGGAGGGATTTTCCTTTTATGGATGCCAAGCTCGTTATCGCGCTTACCGCGGATCCTTGGACATGTAAAAATTTTGCTCAAAAGTGGCCCTTTTTTCGATCTCAAATGGCAATATCGGTAAGGTCACTCACAAACCTGACAAAACCGTATTGCAGACGAATCAACATCAAGGAAACCGATGGCAATAAAATCCACCCTGACCTGTCTTTGGGTCACACTATGTGCGGCCGGCGTAACCTCGATCCCGCTCCCGGCGCAGGCAGCCTCACCGCTGCCGGCTGCAGCGCCCGCAACGGCGGCCACCGCCGTCTCGGGCTACAACCAGCCGCCAAAAAATATTCTCGACGTCATGCGCGCGCCCTCGCCACCGACGCCGGTTGTCAGTCCGACGCACGAGCACATGCTGCTGGTGTCCTGGCAGGACTATCCGTCAATCTCCCGGGTGGCGACGCCTTTCCTGCGCCTGGCAGGGGTGCGCGTCGAGCCCGGCAATCACAGCAAGCACGATACCCCGGGCGGCTACGGCATCACTCCCTGCGCCAGCGGTTTCGAGCTGGTGCGGATCGCCGACGGCGCGCAGACGCGCATCGCGCTGCCTGCGGACGCCTGCCCGAACCGGCCGCTATGGAGCGCCGACGGCAAACGTTTCGCTTTTGAAAACACCACCGCAAACTCGGTTGACCTGTGGATCGGCGACGCGGCTAGCGGCGCCATCCGTCGTATTCCGGGCCTGCGCCTGAATCCGATGCTGGAAGACGAGTTGCAATGGATGCCAGACCAAAAGACATTGCTGGTCAAGACGGTGCCACAACGGCTAGGACCAGCGCCGGCGGAACCGACGGTGCCGAACGGCCCGAGCATCCAGGAATCGGACGGCGGCAAAGGACAAAGCAGTACCTATGAAAACCGCGACACGCTGGGCAACCAGCACGACGAGGACCTGTTCGATTACTACGCCAGCGCGCAACTGGCGCTGGTCGACGCCAATAGCGGCGCGGTCACGCCGATCGGCGCCGTGGGCCGTTACGAGTCGCTGGGAGCGGCGCCGGATGGTCAGCACCTGCTGGTGACGTCGATTCGCAAACCGTACTCCTATGTCACGACCTTTGACCGCTTCCCGCAGGAAGTGGAAGTCTGGGATATTTCCAAACGTCAGAACCTGGCGGTGCATCACATCGCCTCGCTGCCATTGGCAGACCGGGTGCCGATCGGCGGCGTCCCGCTCGGACCGCGCGATTTCTCCTGGCGCGCGACGGAACCGGCGACCCTGGTCTGGGCTGAAGCGCTGGACGGCGGCGACTGGAAAGCCAAAGTACCGGCGCGCGACAAGCTGATGCTGCAGAAGGCGCCATTCAGCTCGGCGCCGCTGGAGCTGATGCGCACCGAGCAGCGTTATGTCGGCATCGCCTGGGGCGAGCAGCCCGGCCTGGCGCTGATGACAGAATACGATCGCAACAAGCACTGGCGCAAGGCCTTCGTGATCAATGTCGATGATCCGCAGCAGCCACCGCGCCTGCTGTGGGATCTGTCGACCGACGAGAAGTATGCGAATCCGGGCGCCGCCGTCAGGCGTCAGCTGCCGAACGGCGCCCTGGTGATGCGCCAGGATGGCGATGCCATCTTCCTCAGCGGCGTCGGCGCCTCGGCCGACGGCGACCGTCCGTTCCTCGATCGACTCGATCTCAAGACGCTGAAATCGGAACGCCTGTTCCGCAGCGACAAAACCTCCTATGAGCAGTTTGTCGCCTTCACCGGAAAAGATGCGAATACGTTCCTCACCTGGCGGCAATCGGTGACCGATGCGCCGAACGCGTTTTCCCGTAAGCTGGGCACACCGATCGAGGCCGCCGCCGGCGAGGCAGCGTTCACGTCGAACAGCGTCGCCATCACGCATATTCCTGACCCGACGCCGGTAGTACGGCAGATCAAGAAGCGTCTGGTGAAGTACAAACGCGCCGACGGTCTCGATTTGTCGTTTACGCTGTACACGCCGCCTGGCTATCAAGAAGGCACACGGGTGCCGACTATCCTGTACGCCTATCCGCTCGATTACGCCGATGCATCGAAGGCCGGCCAGACCTCCGGTTCGCAAGAGACCTTTACACGCCTGCGGCAATACAAATTGCTGCTGCTGGCCGGCTACGCCATCATCGACAACGCCGCATTCCCGATCGTCGGCGATCCGAAAAAAGCCTATGACACCTACATGGAACAATTGGTGGCGGACGCCAAGGCCGCAGTGGATGAAGCGGTGCGGCTGGGTGTGGCGGATCCCGAGCGCATCGGCGTCACCGGCCATAGCCACGGCGCACTGATGACCGCCAACCTGACGGCGCATTCCGACCTGTTCCGTGCCGGCGTCGCCACCAGCGGTTCCTATAACAAGACGTTGACGCCGTTCGGTTTCCAGAGCGAGCAGCGCTCGGTGTGGGAAGCGCAGGATGTCTACCTCAAGGTGTCGCCGTTCTTTTACGCCGACAAGATGAAGACGCCGCTGCTCATCGTGCACGGCGCCGACGACGCCAACCCCGGCACTACGCCGCTCCAATCCAGCAAACTCTATGAGGCCATCCGCGGTAACGGCGGCACCACGCGCCTGGTGCTGCTGCCGCACGAGCCGCACTGGTACGCAGCGATGGAATCGAACGAGCAGCTGGTGTATGAAATGCTGCGCTGGTTCGACACCTATGTGAAAAATGCACCGCCGCGCACCACGGCTGCGGAGACAGCGCCGCGCTAGTCATATCGGCCGGATGATGACGGCCGCAACAGGCCGTAGCAAGACCATCAGCCCAAATCAGCCCAACTCAAAAAGTCGGGCTTTTTTTTATTGATCGATATCGTACTGGCGGCTACGGGTCGCATGCCAAATTAATTTCCATATGGCATTTAATGTCGTAAAATTAAAACCCGACCTTAGGCATAAATGGCCGGAACAGTACCGGCTCAGCGCCGGCAATTGTTCTCATCCACATCACTCCTATAACCATAAGGAAAACCAATGCTGATTCGCTCTGTATTTTCCGCAGCAGTTTTATCTCTTGCCGCTTGCAGCGCCGTGCCGTCGATCGCGCAGAACGCCGGCAGCGACGCCCTCGCTGACGCCACTGCGCAAGGCCGTCCGGTCAAGGTAATGATCATCACCATGTTCGGCCCCGAAGGCCAGGCTTGGCTGGACCGCATCGGCCCGTGGAAAACCATATCTGTTCCCGGCCTGTCGCCGGACTATCCCGATGTGCATTGCAACAAACAAGATGTCTGCGTGATCACCACCGGCATGGGCTACGCCAATGCGTCGGCCTCGATCATGGCGCTGACCTTCTCCTCGCGTTTCGATCTGCGCCACACCTACTTCCTGATCTCCGGTATCGCCGGCGTCGATCCGGCGCAAGGCACCGTCGGTTCCGCCGCATGGGCAAAATACCTGGTCGATTTCGGCATCCAGTGGGAACTGGATGCGCGCGAAATTCCAGCCGGCTGGAATACCGGCTATCTCGGCATCAACACCAAGAGCCCCACCGAAAAGCCGCCGCTCGATTATCGCAACGAAGTGTTCCAGCTAAACGCGAAACTGGCCGATGCCGCGTATGTACTGTCGCGTAACGTGGTGCTGGCGGATAGCCCGCAGGCGCAAGTAGCGCGCTCGAAGTTCAACTACGCCCCGGCCAACCAGCCGCCTTCGGTCGTGCAATGCGATATCGCTTCCGGCAATACCTGGTGGTCGGGCACCCGGCTCGGCCAGCGCGCGCGCGACTGGACCAAGATCCTGACCGACGGCAAGGGCGTGTATTGCATGACCGCGCAGGAAGACAATGCGACATTCGAAGCCTTGAAGCGCGCCGCGAGTATCAAACGGGTGGATCTTAACCGCGTCGCGGCGCTGCGCACCGGTTCTGATTTCGATAGGCCGTACCAGGGCCAGACCAGCGCCGACAACCTGCTCAATTATGCCGACCAGGGCGGTTTTGTACCGGCGACGGAGAATCTGTACCGCGCAGGTAATCCGCTGGTGCAAGACATTGCGACGCATTGGGGTGAATGGCGCGATGGCGTGCCGCGCCGCTAGCGCTAGCTAGTCAGTAAACGGCTGCCCGGTTCTCGTCGTCGGGCAGTACAGGTTCAACTTGCCTCGGCCAACGCCACGGCGTCAGCGCCGGCAGCCATGCGAAGCGGGGACGACGGGTCGTTCGCCGCACGCCACACCGCTTCCGCCACGTCCTGCGACAGTGTGACCTCTGACGATTGCCCCCATGCTTCGAAGACACGCTGCGCCAGGCCGGTGTATGCCTCGGGGATGCCGCTCTGCATCCGCGGCCGGGCGTTCTCGCCAAAGCGGGTTTCGGGCGCCCGTCCCGGCAGCACCAGGCGCACCCGCACATCGAAGGGCTGGAGTTCGAGCGCAAGCGACTCGGTGAACGCATTGACCGCCGCCTTGCTCGCGGTGTAGACAGCCAGCAAAGCGAGTGGTTTCAACGTCACGCTCGACGTGACGTTGACGATGACGCCGGCCTTGCGTTGCCTGAACTGCGGCAGCACCGCCTGCGTCACGGCCATCGTACCGAAGGTATTGGTTTCGAAGACCTCGCGAACAGTTTCCATCGACGTGCCTTCCAGGGCGCCCAGCAAGCCGATCCCTGCGTTGTTGACTAGTACATCGATCGGCCCTGCGACCTCCACAGCCTGACGAATGCTGTGCGGATCGGTGACATCGAGGGCGAGCACGCGCAAGCGCTCGGAACGGGGCAGCAGGTCTTCGCGCGGGGTGCGCATGGTGGCGATGACTTTCCAATCGCGATCGAGGAAGTACTTGGCGGTGTCGAGGCCGAAGCCGGACGAGCATCCAGTGATTAAAACTGTTTTCATGGGGACTCCTGTAGATGGTGTGTGGTATTGAAACTATAAGTGACTGAAGCCGGACCTGCTACAATCCAGAGTCCATGTTTCGTTTGCAGGAGTCCGGAAATGATCAACCTGGTCGACCCGCTTGCAGAGGTTGTCACACTGCTCCAGCCGGGCGCGCCGTTCTCGAAAGTCGTCAGCGGCGCCGGCCGCTGGAACGTTCGCCGCACGGAGTTCGGGCAACCCTTCTACTGTGTGATCCTCACCGGCTCCAGCCGCCTTGTAGTCGACGGACACGAGCCGGTCACTCTCCAGGAGGGCGATTTTGTCCTGATCCCGTCTGCGTATGGCTTCACGATGTCAAGCCTCGAGCCGACGACATCCGAGGGCACCGACCGCCCTCCCATTTTGTTGCCCCATGGCGAATACAGACTCGGCATCGAAATCGGCCCGCCTGACGTCCGCTTGCTGGTTGGTCACTGCGTCTTCGGTTCGCCTGACGCGGACTTGCTGGTTTCGCTCATCCCGCAGCTCGTGCACGTCCGCGGCGAGAGGCGGCTGGCTACCCTTGTGCAGCTTGTAGGAGAAGAATCCCGCGAGCAGCGGCCCGCGCGTGACGTCATCCTGGCGCGCCTGCTGGAGGTCCTTCTCATCGAAGCCCTGCGTTCCACGGCGGGAACTGCGGCGTCGCCGGGCCTCTTGCGCGGACTTGCCGACGCCCGCCTCGGACTCGCGATACGACGCATGCACGAAAGTCCGACCGAACCATGGACGGTTGCACAGCTGGCGAAGGAGGCTGCCCTTTCCCGCTCGGCGTTCTTCGAGCGATTCAAACGCGCAGTGGGTGTCGCCCCGATGGAATACCTGCTCACCTGGCGAATGGCTTTGGCAAAAAGCCTGCTGCGGCGGAAAGAAACTGCTATCGCCGAAGTTGCGGAACGCGTGGGTTACAGTTCCGCAAGCACGTTCAGCGTCGCCTTCACCCGCCATGTCGGACTGCCGCCGACGCAGTATGCGAGGGGGCTGCTGATGGAGCAAGTCGGTGAGAGCAACGCCATTTGAGTTTCGCGACTTGGTCCGAGGAGGACGCGGAATCTGCCTGAATAGTCGCATCAAAAACGCCACTGGATTGCATCACAAATACAACGCCGTCGTCCACCCAAGGCCAAAGCCAGGCGGCACCTAGGTTACCAATACAGCCTTCTCCCCCTCGGGCGATTCGTAAGCCATGGCCGCTTCGACCTGATCGTAACTGAACTCTTTGCCAATTTTTGTCGTGAACATTGAATCCTCAATCATGCCCTCAAGCGACTTCAGTGCTGCAACGAGCTTCTCTTGCTCCTTCACTGTCCTGCTTTCGAAATTGCTGAACCGCCTCACGGTCAACAACGGCGTGGTGCTAAGAACATAGACGCTGGAGAGGCACTCGCCGCCGCGTTGGCTGGCAAGCTGTTGCATCTCTTGCAGTCGGTCGTAATAACAAATCCGACACCAACTTCCATTTTTGACGTACAGGGATGTCGCTTGCCATTGATGTTTTTTTGCGCATTGCCACAGCAGCGGCGTTCTGCTGTTGACATACGTATCAGATAGGCATAAACCGCCGCGCTCACTGGCGATCTGCCGTATTTGTTCAATCGTTAGGCGCTGCCGGCTTGTATGTTCGCGCGGCTCTGTGGCCGTTTGTCGTTTAATGCGAGCGCAAGTGCGGCACCAGTTGCCCTTTCTTATGTACATAGGAACAGCCAGCCATTGATGTCCGCTGGCACATTGCCACTTCAAGGGCAGCGAGTTTTTGATATACGTTTCAGACAGGCATTGACCACCGTGCTCGCTGGCGGTCTGCTGCATGTGTTCGATTGTCAGGCGTTTCCGGCTGTGCGTCGATGGTTTCTCGATGCGGAGTGACTTTTAATGCTGGTCATTGAAGGGTATTCGGAAACGATGTTAACGTTGTTCAGATGCTGGACGACGAGTTGGAGTTACACAAATTATCGGAACCAGAGATAACCACTGAGACCAACCAAAGCCAGTATTGATGCGCCGACCCACCACAGGGTAAAGTTACTTGCTCTGTTGGTCGAACTGCCAGCCGA
>NZ_JBDTCG010000067.1:0-60483 GCF_039923675.1 Collimonas sp. | reverse complement strand
TTGCTTGCCCTGATACAGCAAGGCCAGTTGCGGCAGTACTTGCGGCGCAATGGCGCGCGCCACCAGCAAGGTTTCCATGGTGTTGCAAGTTCCGTAACGATGGCACTTGGCGTTGAAGGCGATATTTACGGCCTTTTCCAGGTCCGCCTGGTCGTCGATATAGACGTGGCAGATGCCGTCGAGGTGCTTGATCATCGGCACCGTGGCTTCTTCGATCAGGCGCGCGATCAGGCCCTTGCCGCCGCGCGGCACGATAACGTCGACATACTGCGGCATGGTGATCAGGGCGCCGACGGCGGCGCGGTCGGTGGTGTCAACCACTTGCACCGCATCTTGCGGCAAACCGGCGCCGGCCAAGCCTTCCTGCACCAGTTTCGCCAGTGCCTGGTTGCAATGATGGGCTTCCGAGCCGCCGCGCAAAATCGTAGCGTTGCCGCTCTTGATGCAGAGGCCGGCGGCGTCCACCGTGACGTTCGGGCGGGCTTCGTAGATGATGCCGATGACGCCCAGCGGCACCCGCATCTGGCCGACCTGGATGCCGGTCGGACGGTATTTCATGTTCGAGATTTCGCCGATCGGATCAGGCAGGGAAACGATCTGTTCAAGCCCTGCGATCATGGTGGCGATCGCCTGGTCCGACAAGGTAAGGCGGTCCAGCATGGCCGGCGCCAGGCCGTTGGCGCGCGCGGCCGCCAAATCGGTTTGATTAGCGGCGCGCAGCAGATCCGCATCGCGCCGGATAGCGGCGGCAATCAAGGTCAGCGCGCGGTTTTTCACGGCAGTGTCGGCGCGCGCCATGGCGCGCGATGCGGCACGGGCGCGCTGGCCGACTGCGGTCATGTATTGTTGAATAGTCGGTTGAATACTTGATTGGATGCTCATAAGTTCTTGTCTATCCCGATTTTTCCTGATTTGCTTTTTGATTTATTTCTTGATGTTTTTGCAACTCGCGCATCTGGTTCAACTATTTTGGGCAACTTTCAGGGCCAGTTGCAGCAATGCGTCCCAGGGATCGCCGGCGAAGGCTTTGGCGCGCAAGCCCTTGACCATCTTGTCGACCTGCGCGGCATCTTTCAACGCCGCTTCCAGCGTCGCCAGGCTCAAGCGCCGCAGCGCCGGTTCCATCAATCTCTCTCGCGGTCCCCATATGCGGTATTCCTTCAGCAGCGCCGGAATCGGGCGTCCCTGGGCAGCAGCGGATTTCAGTTTCAGCAAAGTGCGGATCTCTTCGGAAACCGCCCACAGCACCAGCGGCAGGGCTTCGCCTTCGCCTTTCAAGCCATCCATCATGCGCGCCAGACGCGCGGTATCACCCACCAGCATCGCTTCATTGAGCTTGAATACATCATAGCGCGCGACATTAAGGACCGCATCGTGACACTGTTCAAAACTCAGTTTACCGGGCGGATGCAGCAAGGCCAGTTTTTGGATTTCCTGGTGCGCCGCGAGCAGGTTGCCCTCGACCCGGTCGGCGATGAAATCCAACGATTGCCGGTCCGCGCTCTGCTGCTGTGCCGCCAGGCGAACCCCGATCCAGTTCGGCAAGTGCGCCCGCTCCACCAGCGGGATATCGATATATACGGCGGCCTGTTGCAAGCTGGCGACCCAGGCTGCCTTTTGCGTCGCCCAGTCCAGTTTGGGCAAACTGATAATGGTGACGTTATCCGGATTCAGCGTCGCCGTATAGTTTTGCAAGGCCTGGCCGCCGTCTTTGCCCGGCTTGCCGCCCGGAATCCGCAATTCGATCAGCTTTTTATCGCCAAACAGCGATTGCGACTGGTTGGCCGCCAGCAGCTCGCCCCACTTGAAACTGCGGTCGACCACCAGCACGTCGCGCTCGGTGCAACCATTACTGCGCGCGCTTTTGCGGATCTTGTCGGATGCCTCCAGCGCCAGCAGATGCTCGTCGCTGGTGATCACATACAAAGGGGCCAGGGTCTTCCCCAAATGGCCGTCTAGCGCATCAAACCGCAATTGCATTGCTTACCTTTACCATTGAACCGGTTATTTGACTGGAACGTCGGCTGGCGCTGTAACCGGGGTGGTGGCAGCACCCGCAGCCGGCATCGTCACTGGCTCCTGTGGCGCGGTCTGGACCGTTTTGATTGCAGCCAATCGGCGCAGGATCTGTTGCACCATGTCGGTTTGCATGTCGCGGTACAGCAGCACTTCTTCCGCATCCTTGGACAATTCCTGCGACGAGTTATAGCTGATGTCGCGTTTCAGCGTGATCAGCGTCGGCGCCAGCAATTCTTTCTTTTGGGCGTCGATAACGTGGAAAGTCAGGCGGTAGTACAACATGTACTCGCTTGGACGGCCCGAACTGTTGAGTGTCAGGATGACTTTCTCGCGGGTCTCGCTGAGTACTGCCAGCGTGACTTCGGCGCCTTCCGCGCTTGGCAGCACTTTGGTGTTGCCGCTGGCGACGATATTACGCTTCAGCTCGATTCCCAAAGGCGAGGTCGGCGCAAAAGTCATATACAGCGAGGAGAACGGCAAGTTGGCCGAGCCGCGCAGATGAAAGCCGCAGGCGCACAGCAGCGCGCTCATGGCCAGCATCAAAGGCCAGCGCAGCCAGTTGCGGGAATCCGTAGGCATTCTGAGAGACATACTATTCGACATTCGGGTATTCCTTGTTTCAAGATTCAGGGCCGGATATTCTGATCCGGCCGCGAGACCGGCAATCGCCTAGGCGACGATATTGACCAGCTTTCCAGGCACCACGATGATTTTCTTCGGCGCGCCTTCGAGATATTTCTGCACATTCTCATTGGCCAGGGCCGCCGCTTCGATGCTGGCTTTGTCGGCGTCCTTGGCGACGGTGATGCTGCCGCGCAGTTTGCCGTTCACCTGGATCATCATTTCGATCTCGCTTTGTTCCAGGGCCTTGGCGTCCACCTCCGGCCAGCTGGCGTCGAGCAGATCGCCATGTACCGCGGCAAAGCCGAGTTCCTGCCACAAGGTGTGGGTGATGTGCGGCGCAACCGGATTCAGCACGCGCAGGAAAATCGACAAGCCTTCGGTCAGGACCGCATTGCTGGCCGGCGACTGGTCGAGCTTTGCTGCTTCCAAAGTATTCAGCATTTTCATGCATGCCGAGACCACCGTGTTGTACTGGATGCGTTTCAAGTCATGGTCGGCTTGCTGCAGGATCTTGTGGACTTCGCGGCGCAAGGTTTTTTGCGCATCGTTCAAGTCGGAGAAACTGGATTCCAGGCTTGGCACGATGCTACCCGCACGCGCATAACTGAAGGCCCAGACCCGGCGCAGGAAACGGTTGGCGCCTTCGACGCCGGTGCCCGACCATTCCAGGGTTTGTTCCGGCGGCGAGGCAAACATGGTGAACAGGCGCGCGGTGTCGGCGCCGTACTGGTCGATCTGGGCTTGCGGATCGATGCCGTTGTTTTTCGACTTCGACATCTTTTCAGTACCACCGATTTCTACCGGCGCGCCATCCGACTTCAGGATGGCCGACAGCGGCCGGCCCTTGTCGTCAAAGGTCAGGTCGACATCTTCCGGATTGTGCCAGGTCTTCTTGCCGCTGGCCTCTTCGCGGAAATAGGTTTCATTGAGCACCATGCCTTGCGTCAGCAGGTTGGTGAACGGCTCGTCGAACTTGATCAGGCCGAAGTCGCGCATGACCTTGGTCCAGAAGCGCGCGTACAGCAAGTGCAGCACGGCGTGCTCGATGCCGCCGATGTACTGGTCCATCGGCATCCAGTAATCATTGCGCGAATCGACCATGGCGTCGTTGCTCTTCGGTGAGCAATAGCGCATGTAGTACCAGGATGAATCGACGAAGGTATCCATGGTGTCGGTTTCACGGCGCGCCGGCTTGCCGCATTTCGGGCAGTCTACGTGCAGAAATTTTTCATGCTTGTTGAGCGGGTTGCCACTGCCGTCCGGCACGCAGTCTTCCGGCAAGATCACCGGCAAATCTTTTTCCGGCACCGGCACATCGCCGCAATCGCCGCAATGAATGATCGGGATCGGCGTGCCCCAGTAGCGTTGGCGCGAGATACCCCAGTCGCGCAGGCGATAGGTGATTTTCTTTTCACCCAGGCCGTGCGCGGCAAGGTCGGCGGCAACCGCATCAACCGCCTCTTGGTAGTGAAGGCCGTCATACTTGCCGGAATCGACGCAGACGCCGTTTTCCTTGTCGCCATACCATTCGTGCCAGCTTTCCTCAGAGTAGGTTTTGCCTGGCACCGCGATCACCGGACGAATTGGCAATACGTATTTCTGTGCAAACGCAAAATCGCGCTCGTCGTGCGCCGGCACGCCCATCACCGCGCCGTCGCCGTAGGTGATCAAGACGTAGTTGCCGACCCATACTTCGATTTGCTGGCCGGTCAAAGGATGCGACACGTACAATCCGGTCGGTATGCCTTTCTTTTCCATGGTCGCCATGTCGGCTTCGATCACGCTGCCCAGTTTGCATTCGGCGATGAACTCGGCCAGTTCCGGATTGGTCTTGGCGGCGAAGGTCGCCAGCGCATGTTCCGGCGCCACCGCACAGAAAGTCACGCCCTTGATGGTGTCGGCGCGGGTGGTGAATACCCACAGCTTGCCGTCCTGGATCAGCTTGCCGTCTTCCGCGATCTTGTGCGGGAAAGCGAATCTGACGCCGCTCGACTTGCCGATCCAGTTGGCCTGCATCAGGCGCACGCGTTCCGGCCAGCCCGGCAATTTGGTCTCGACGTGCTCCAGCAATTCTTCGGCGTAATCGGTGATCTTGGCGTAGTACATCGGGATTTCACGCTTTTCGATCAGCGCGCCAGAGCGCCAGCCGCGACCGTCAACCACCTGCTCGTTGGCCAGTACGGTCTTGTCGATCGGATCCCAGTTCACGGTGCCGGTCTTTTTGTAGATGATGCCTTGCTCCAGCATCTTCAGGAACATCCACTGGTTCCACTTGTAGTATTCCGGCGTGCAAGCCGTCATTTCGCGCGACCAGTCAATCGCCAGGCCCATCGCCTGCAACTGCTTTTTCATGTGTGCGATATTGGCGTAAGTCCATTGCGCCGGCGGTACGCCATTCGCCATCGCCGCATTTTCCGCCGGCATGCCGAACGCATCCCAGCCCATCGGCATCAGCACGTTGTAGCCGTTCATGCGCAGGTAGCGGTACATCACGTCATTGATGGTGTAGTTGCGCACATGGCCCATGTGCAGCTTGCCCGAAGGGTAGGGCAGCATCGAGCAGGCGTAGAACTTCTTTTTGTCCTGGCCGTTCTTGTCCTTGGCGTATTCGACGGCCTTGTAGGCGTCTATGGATTGCCAATAATCTTGTGCGGATTTTTCAACGTCGGTCGAGTTATATTTTTCTTGCATGACGGGATGAGGCTAAAAAGGTGAATGTTATTCCGCGCACATCACAAACGACGCAAACGTCGCAAGCGCCATGCTGTCGGCGGTAATGCAGGCCGGGACGAGCGGGGCGGTCTTGATCGTTCATGATGCGAATCGGAATGGGAACTTGCTGAGCCGGTGCTGTGTTTCATCATTTGCGAAACACAGCGCCATTGACTCCGAACCGATGATTATACTGGTTCGGATGCCGCTGTAGCGTATAGGACGCGTGGAGTCACGCGACGCGCGCTGACGGGCGGTAAAATCGGAGCCCGCCGGAGCTGTTGCCGAGCGCGTTTCAGGCTTGCTTGAATCCGCCGGAAAAGCCGTTCAATGCAGCCTGCACCGCGCGTTCGGTCAGGTCAATCCTCTTGCGGGCCTCCGAGCGCTTGCTGGACGGGATCGCCAGCAGGTCGGGCGCCGGAATGTCTTCGCAGGAGAGCTGGTATTCGCCATCCGGACGGCGGACGGCGCCTATTTCTTGCCAAAAATCATCATAATCGGCTAACACCTGACCTATGCGTATTTGATGGAACAGGACGCGATTTTGGTTTCCCACCAGAATCAGTTGTTTGCAACCATAGGCCCGGCCGATTTCTCTCACCAGGCGCACTATCAGGCTCTTGGGCCGCATGCCAAACATGTCGCGTGTAGCGTGGCGCACCCGTTCCTGGGCATCTGTGCCGCGTGGTCCCTGCAGGCAGCCAATGCCGATGCCTGGACTCCCTTCGCTGCCGTTAAACGTGAAAGCAACCGAGAACAAGCGCCGCTCGTCGCTGTACAGGTCTAGCGCCAGCTCACCTTCACGGTCCAGGGTGGCGATCGCCGACAGCCGGATTTCGTAGACGGCGCCGGATTTGCCATTGAAACTGCCCAGCACGTGCGGCGATTGCGCCGCTTGCAGAGTCAGGGAAGCAAGGCCTTGCCGGAAAATAAAATCGTAATGGCTGACCAGCAGGTTCATCCGATCCTGGCTGCGCAGGCGGAGCGACTGATAGGGACGGTAGATTTTTTGCAACAGCCGCGGCGTAGCTTGCGCTAGCTTGGCGTGCATCGGGGTCGCGTTCCAGTAGGCCAGCCAGCGCTGGGTCTGCTGGTAGTGAACCAGCGTGCGGATGCTGAGTTTCAGCTGCTTGGCGTAGTACGACATGCCGCGCGGCGAATGGCGCAGGCAGGTATACAAGGTGATGCGTGGCCTGTCGTGGCGGCGACCGGATTTGATCGGGGCAGGCAATGTCGAGACCAGGCGCGAGATTTCCGACAGCAGCGCCAGGTTTTGCAGGCGGCCGTTGATGAATCTGATCGCACTGTGACTGACTATTTTGCCGTATCTGGAGTTCATGGCCAGCATCATCGCCAGCGAAACCAGTCCGGCGCCGAAGATATCCAGTGGGTAGTGCATGCCGAGAAAGATCTTGGCCCAGCTGACAGCAAGCGACAGCGCGACCAGTAAAATGCCGACCCATTTGATCTTGATGGTGCGTGCGGTCCATAAGGTCAAGCCGGTAGCCAGGATGATTGCGATCGTGACGCTTGGCGTCAGGCAATGTTCGCTTTGGGTGAGGACGGCATAACGATCTTCCGTCATTGGCAGCGCGGCGGCCCACAGCAGCGGCACGATCTTACTGGCCAATACGGCTCCAGCCATGGTCACCACCGCCTTGAGAGACGTAATCCGGGTCTCTCTGCTGCCGCTGATCCACAAGGCTAGCAAGCTGGTCGGCACCAGATATACACCCCATTCAGCGATTGCCAACGCCAGCAGGAATGGCAGGCCGATGAAGCCCGGGTGCCCATTGAATGCCGACCCTAGCAGGTGATGGTAAGAGGACAGTGTCATAAGGTTCGGGCGATCAAAAGGGGGCGTGAAGTGACACAACAATTATTGTTAAATTGAAACTATTTATTGCCATCATTTATTATTGTATTTTTTTGATATATAACGATACAAATGAAAATAGAATGTTACATGTAAAAGCGGCAAGCTGCGCTATTCAATGAAAATTATTAGATTTCCAGGGGGTAAGTGGCGATGTCAGGACGACATGCCGGAATGCCGGGCGCGCTGCGGCAAGCAGCTCGCGCCAGATAACATCACAGGGGGAAGGCAGGAGCCGACATGGCCAGGCGGCCAAATGTCGACATGTAATACTGGCGAATGCTACTTGGCGTCGGTTTTGGCCGGCACGGTGACAAAGCCGATCTTGGCCAGGCCGTTGTTTTGCGCCAGCGCCATCACCTGCGCCAGGATTTCATAGCGGGTATCCTTGTCGGCGCGCAGTTGCAATTCCGGTTGCGGCTTGCTTTGCGCGGCGGCGACGATACGGTCTGCCAGCTCGTTTTCCGTCACTGCATCGTTGTTCCAGAATATCTTGCCGCTGCGGTCGATGGAGAGCGAGACGGTCTCAGGCTTCTCCGGCGCAGGCGCCGATTGCGCGCTAGGCAGGTCGACCTTGATGGCGTGAGTGAATAGCGGTGCGGTGATGATGAAAATCACCAGCAGCACCAGCATGACGTCGACCATCGGCGTGATATTGATATCCGCCATCGGCGCCTGGTTCTGATTGTCGTTGAAGCCGCCAAAAGCCATGATTTTCTCTCTGATCAGTGAAAGTGATTGTTCTTGGAGATGATCGATACAATCCGTTACTTGCCGACCCGGCTACCGGTGGTCAGGTACGCATGCAAGTCATGCGCAAACGCGTCGAGTTCCGCCAGTGTAATCCGGTTGACGCGGGTAAACGCGTTATACGCCAGCACCGAAGGAATCGCCACCACCAGCCCGAGCGCCGTCATGATCAAGGCTTCGCCGACCGGGCCGGCCACTTTGTCGATCTGGATGGTGCCGCTGGAAGACACCGCTTCCAGCGCATGATAAATACCCCAGACCGTACCGAAAAGGCCGACGAACGGTGCGGTCGAGCCTACCGACGCCAGCAAGGTCAGGCCGCTTTCCAGGCGCGACGAAACGCGATTGATTTCGCGGCGCAAGGTGCGGGTAATCAGTTCGCCCGGATCGGACGCTGCATTCAGGGATGCTGCCGGCGTGCCGGGAGCCGGCGGCTTGATTGCCGCCGCATCGGCTGCCTGGCTGGCCAGGGGTGAATAGACGTTTTCGGAATCGAAAGGCTTGATGCCGGCAATCGCCACTTCCAGCGTCGGCGCCTGCCAGAAGTCTTCCAGCGCTTTGGCGCTGCGGCGGATACGCCATGAGCTCCAGGTTTTCGACAGGATATAAAACCAGCTGACAATCGACATCAGCACCAGCACATAGGCCACCGAATGGGAAATGGCGTCAGTTTGCGCCCAGTAGCGGGCTAGTCCGAGAGATTGATCCATGGCGTCGATCCGAGAAGGTAAATCGATGTGACGCCGGTGCGGGGCGTCACAACCTTGTTACAGCAACTTATTCCCTGACGGGCACTAAGTTGGCCAAGACCGCAGTCGCAGCCAGCTCAGGAGAGAAAATCAGCGTAAGCCCAGCACGTCTTGCATATCGTACAAGCCGTTGTTTTTGTCGCTCAGGAAGCGAGCGGCGCGCAGGCTGCCATGCACGTAGGTGACGCGGCTGGAAGATTTGTGGGTGATTTCTATGCGCTCGCCGATGCCGGCAAACAGCACGGTATGATCGCCGACGATATCGCCGCCGCGAATCGCAGAAAAGCCGATCGACGACGGATCGCGTTCGCCGGTGATGCCTTCGCGCGCATAAACGGCGACATCTTCCAGCTTGCGCCCTTGTGCTTCAGCGATCACTTCGCCCATCTTCAGCGCGGTGCCGGACGGCGCGTCGACCTTGTGCCGATGATGCGTTTCGATGATTTCGATGTCGTAGCCGTGGGAAAAACTCTTGGCGGCCAGCTCCAGCAGCTTCATGGTGACGTTGACGCCGACGCTCATGTTGGGAGCGAACATGATGGCGGTTTTCTTGGCCGCTTCAGCGATCGCCGCCTTGCCGGCTTCATCGAAGCCGGTGGTGCCGATAATCATCTTGATGCCATGCGCGGCACAGTATTCCAGATGCTTCAGGGTGCCTTCAGGGCGCGTGAAATCGATCAGGTAGTCGGCATTCGCCAGGCCTTTGGCGAGATCGGCTTCGATCAGGACATTGGCTGGTTTGCCGAGAAAGGCGGCGGCGTCGCTGCCCAGCTCCCGCGCACCGGGTATGCCCAAGGCGCCGACCAGGACCGCGTCATCGGCGTTTTGAATTGCTTCGACCAGCATACGGCCCATGCGTCCCGAGGCGCCTGCAACGGCTATTTTCATCTGAGTCATGTTTAATTCGGCGATCTGAACAAAGGGGCTTCATCAATTGGGGCAAGAGCGACAGGCCGCAGCACGGCATCCGAATGGCTCCCGCCCAAAAAGTGGCTGTTAGTTTTTGGCTGGCGCAGGTGCGCTAGGCACCGACGGTGCAATCTCGACATTCTTGACGCTCTTCTTGGCTTCCGCAGCGCCGCCGGAAATCTGGTCCAGATATTCGTTTTCGGTAGGCAGGTTGCCGCCATCGATACGCGCCAGCAGGTTGCCGTTGAAGAATGCGCTGACCCGGCTGGTAGTGATTTCGCCGTTGCCCTTTTGCAGGCGGAACACATAGTCCCAGCGATTGTCGTGGAACAGGTCGGTGATCAGCGGCGTGCCGAGTGCAAAACGCACTTGTTCGCGCGTCATGCCTTCTTTAACCTGCGCCAGCATTTCCTTGGAGACAAAATTTCCCTGTTGTATATCGATACGATACGGAGAGAAAATGCCCAGGAAGCGGCGATGCTTGACGGTTTGGACGCCGCTGGTGTCGGTGACGACTGTGGCGTCGGCATTGCCGGCAGGCGCAGTGGCCGAATTGTCGGGCAACGGTGTTTTTGAAGCGCAGCCGGCCAAAGCGGCCATGATGACAACTGCAGCGGTCAAAGCGGAGGTACGTACAGGGGAGAGCAACATTCGCATAAGGATCTCAATTGATTGAGCAACTGTGCTAAAACGCTATATGATAAAGCAGATCATCCATTTGTGACCAAAACATGCCGAACAATCCATCCGAACTAAAAGCCAGCGGCCTTAAAGCCACATTGCCACGCCTTAAAATCCTGGAAATCTTCCAGAATAGCGAGGTGCGCCACCTGAGCGCCGAAGACGTCTACAAGATCTTGCTGAGCGAGAATCTTGATGTCGGTCTGGCAACTGTATACCGCGTGCTGACGCAATTCGAGCAAGCGGGCCTGTTGCAACGCAACCACTTTGAAACCGGCAAAGCCGTGTTCGAGCTCAACGAAGGCTCGCATCACGACCATCTGGTCTGCCTGGATTGCGGCCTGGTTGAAGAGTTTTACGACGAAGAAATCGAAAAGCGCCAGAAAATCGTCGCCAAGGAACATGGCTTTGAAATTGCCGATCACGCCTTGGCGTTGTATGGGCATTGCCGCGATTGCAAGAAGAAGAAAGGCTAAGCGCCTATTTTTTCACCGTGCGCGGCTTACGCACAGGCTTGGCGTTGGCCTTGCGTACCGCCGCAGCGTAAGCAAGCCGGGCCCACGGCGTCATCGCAGCGGCCGAATCCATTGCCTCTTCAGGCGTCGACCAGTAACTCATTTCGACACGCTTCCCTTTACTTTCGTAGATGAAAGGCGCGCAGCCGGCGGCCTTGAATTGAGGCCGGGTTTCTTCGTCGGTCTTGAGAAAAAGAGCGCCATCAATAACGATGCAGATCATCAAGCCATCGTGATAGACGCCATGGCCGCCGAACATCTTGCGCGCGCTTGTCGCGCCGAGCGGCGCGAGCAGTTCGCGTATGTATTCGATCAATCCGTCGTCCTGGTGCATGTCGGGAATGTGCCTTGTCAACAGGCCTTAGTTCTGGCTTAGCGCATTCGACAACAATTTTGCGGTGATATTCACGATCGGAATCACACGTTCGTAGGCCATCCGGGTCGGCCCGATCACTCCCAGCGTGCCGACGATCTTGCCGTTGACTTCATACGGCGCAGTCACCACACTCATCTCGTCCATCGGCACCAGCTGCGATTCGCCGCCGATAAAGATCTGCACGCCGGTCGCCTTGCCGGAAATGTCCAGCAACTGCATCAGCCCGGTTTTCTGCTCGAACATGTCGAACAACTTGCGCAAGGAATCCATATTGGACGACAGGTCGGTCACGCTGAGCAGGTTGCGTTCGCCCGAAATCACCACTTCGTCGCTATTGTCGTTCATGGCGTCGCTACCGGCTTCCACCGCTGCCTGCATCAGCCAGGTCATGTCGTCGCGCAGCTTGCGCAGCTCGCTCTGCAGGCGCAGCCGGACGTCGTCCAGGCTGAGGCCGCCGTAATGCTGGTTGATGTAGTTGGCCGCCTGCACCAGCTTGGCCGGGCTGTAGTCGACGTCGGTCAGCAGCAGCCGGTTCTGGACATCGCCGTTGGGGCTGACGATCACCAGCAGGATGCGTTTCTCGGAAAGCCGCAGGAATTCGATCTGCTGGAAGATCGATTCGCGCCGCGGGCTCAGCACCACGCCGGCGAAATGCGATAAAGATGACAACACCTGCGCCGCATTGGCGATGATTTTCTGCTGTGAATTGGGCTGCAGGCGCGCCTGCATCTTCGATTCCAGCGCGGATTCGTCGATCGGCTCGACCGTCAGCAGGGTATCGACAAACATACGATAGCCGCGCGGCGTCGGCACCCGGCCGGCGGAGGTATGGGGACTGGCGACGAAGCCCATCTCTTCCAGGTCCGCCATGATGTTGCGGATGGTCGCCGGCGACAGTTCCAGCCCGGAGATCTTGGACAAGGCCCGCGAGCCGACCGGCTGGCCGTCGGCGATATACCGTTCGACCAGGGCTTTGAGCAGGGTTTGAGCACGATTATCTAGTTGCATATAGGTCTATTTTAGCGAGCGCCGCGCCAAGTGCAAAACGCAACGCTTACTTGGCAAAGGCTTATGAAGCACTTATACACTGTTTTTTCAGCGAACTGCAGTTTGTTCCAGCCAGGCTTCGAGTTCATGCAAGCTGGTGCAACTGGCTTGCGGCCGGACCTCCACCGGCAGCGTGCGGCCGAAACGGTTGAGCCAGACCGCCTGTAAGCCGGCCTGCTGGGCGCCGACCACGTCCAGCAAGGGATCGTCGCCGACATACAGGGCTTCGTGCGGCGCCACCTTGAGGGCGGCGCAGGCGGCATGAAAAATTGCCGGATCGGGTTTGGCGCTGCCGAAGCTATGGGCGGCGATCGAAGCCTGGAAGTGATTGGCCAGCCCGATTTTGCCGAGATCGGCAAAGCCGTTCGATACGGTTCCCAGTGGCAGCCGCTGTTGCAAGCTGGTCAATGCCGGCCGCACATCGTCGAACGGCGTCACGGCGTGGCGCGCTTCGGAAAACACCGCCATCGCCGCATCCGCCTTGGCCGGATCTTCGCCAACCTGCTTGAGCGCTTCGGTCAGCGCAGCATGGCGCAACTGCCACAGATCGAACTTGAAAACCGGGTTGGTGGCGACCAGTTCCAGCCGCCGCTGGCGCAGGCTGTCAATCGTGAATTGGCGGCTGACCGCGCCGGCGTTTGCTTGCAGCCATTCAAACACTACTTGTTCGGCGCGTGCGATCACCGGCACGATAGGCCACAGCGTATCGTCGAGATCGAACAGGACCGCTTTGATGCTCCTTGGCTGGACGGGTAGCGAGTCGGGGGAGCGTGTTGAATTATTCATCAGAGCCTTGTGCGTATCCTTCATTGCAAGCCTAAATTATGGTCTAATCGCCAGCATGTGGCCTAAAAAAATACCATCTTCACCTTCTCAAGCGGGTGCGCCAGCGCATTTGCCGGATTCCATGCCGAAAACCATCGCGATCGTCGGCAAATATTTTGCCGCCGGCATTTCCGAATCGTTGACGGAAATCGCCGATTTCCTGCAAGGCAGGGGCCATCACGTGGTGCTGGAAACCGAGACCGCGCAGAATGTCGCACTACCGATCGCCGCCATGACGCCGGAGCAGATAGGGCGCCAGGCCGACGCCGCGATTATCGTCGGCGGCGACGGCACCATGCTGGGCATAGCGCGCCAGCTGGCGCCCTATGACGTGCCCCTGATCGGCATCAACCAGGGCCGGCTGGGGTTTATTACCGATATTTCATTGGAACGCATGCTGCCGGTGCTGGGTGAAATGCTGGACGGGAAGGTCGATTCGGAACGGCGCAGCCTGCTGCAGGGCTCGGTGGTGCGCGACGGCCAGGAAATCTTCAGCGCGCTGGCGTTCAACGATGTGGTGGTGGCGCGCGGCGCCGGCTCCGGCATGGCCGAGCTGATGGTCGAGGTCGATGGCCGCTTCATGTACAACCAGCGCTCCGACGGCCTGATCGTGGCGACGCCGACCGGGTCCACCGCCTATGCCTTGTCTGCCGGCGGCCCGCTGCTGCATCCTTCGCTGGGCGGCATCGTGCTGGTGCCGATTGCGCCGCATGCGCTGTCGAACCGGCCGATCGTGATTCCTGACAGCAGTGAAATCGTGATCGAAATCGTCAACGGCCGCGATCTCAGCGTCAATTTCGACATGCAGTCGCTGGCCAGCCTGCAGCACGGCGACCGCATCCTGATCCGGCGTTCCGAGCATACCATCACCTTTCTGCATCCGGCCGGCTGGAGCTACTACGACACCTTGCGCCAAAAGCTGCATTGGAACGAGTATCCGTCGCGCGACGGGCAGCTGAAGTAAGATACTGGTCATGTAAGCTGTTGCTGTATTTTCCTTGCGACCTGGCTACCGTTGCCGGAAGCCGGTCTGCACTATTCGACATCCATTTTTGAGCCATTCCCAGACTCCCATGCTGCGCACACTTTCCATTCGCGATTTTGTCATTGTCGATGCCATCGAGCTTGAGTTCGCCGCTGGCTTTACCGTATTCACCGGCGAAACCGGCGCCGGAAAATCGATCCTGATCGATGCTTTGGCGCTGGCGCTGGGCGGCCGGGGCGACGCCAGCGTGGTGCGCGAAGGCGCGGCCAAAGCCGACGTAACGGCAGAATTTGTCATGGCCGGCGCTGCCGATGCAGAAGTCGCCAACTGGCTGCAGAGTAATGAATTCGACAACGAAGACGGCGTGATCCTGATGCGCCGCGTGATTGACAATGCCGGCCGTTCGAAAGCCTTCATCAATGGCGTTGCCGCGACTGCCGGGCAATTGCGCGAGTTGGGTGAAATGCTGGTCGACATCCACGGCCAGCACGCCCATCAATCCTTGCTGAAGAACGACGCGCAACGGCTCTTGCTGGATGGGCAAGCCGGTTTGCCGGACGATCTGCTGACGCTGGCCGCCGCCTTCAAAAGCTGGCGCTCGCTGGCGCGCCAGCGCGAAGAATTTGAAACCAACGCCAAGAATGTCTTGTTAGAGCGAGAGCGGCTGGAGTGGCAGGTAGGCGAGCTGGAAAAGCTGGCGGTCAAGCCGGGCGAGTGGGATGAGATCACCAATGAACACAGCCGCCTGTCGCATGCCGCCAGCCTGATCGAGGGCGCGCAGGAAGCGCTCAACGTGATTTCCGAAAACGATGCCGACGACACGCCGCCGATGTTGTCGCAGCTGTCGGCGCTGAACCAGAAAATCGGCAAGCTGGTGGATGTCGACAGCAGCCTCAAGCCGGTGCTGGAAGCGCTGGAGCCGGCCCGCATCCAGTTGCAGGAAGCGGTGTATGCCTTGAACGATTACCTGAGCCGGGTCGAGCTCGATCCGGCGCGCCTGCATCAGGTGGAAGACCGGATGGAAGCGATCCATACGGCCGGCCGCAAGTTCCGCCTGGCGCCGGATGAGCTGCCGCAGGAATTGGAGACGCTGTCGGTGCAATTGCGCCAGCTGGCGGACGCCAGCGACCTCGACGCCATGCGCGCGCAAGAAGAAAAGTTGAAAGCAGGCTATCTGACGCTGGCGCAAAAAATGTCGAAGGCGCGCACCAAAGCGGCGCAGGCGCTGGGCACGGCAGTAACCGCCGCCATGCAGGATCTGAGCATGAGCGGCGGCCGTTTCGCAGTCGCGCTGAATCCTTGCGAGCCGGCCAGCTATGGCGTCGAGCAAGTCGAATTTCTGGTCGCCGGCCATGCCGGCGTCGCGCCGCGGCCGCTGGCCAAAGTGGCCTCCGGCGGCGAACTGGCGCGTATCGCGCTGGCGATTTCAGTGATTACTTCTAGCTCGACCGCCACTCCGACCCTGATTTTCGATGAAGTCGACAGCGGCATCGGCGGCGGCGTTGCTGAAGTCGTTGGGCGCTTGCTGAAGCGCCTGGGCCAGGATCGCCAGGTGTTGTGCGTCACCCATTTGCCGCAAGTCGCCAGCCAAGCCAACCAGCATTTCCAGGTCAGCAAGCAAAGCCAGGGCAACAAGACGGTCTCGGCGATCGACGGCCTCGATGCCAAGAACCGGATCGAAGAAATCGCCCGCATGCTGGGCGGCCTGGAGATCACCGCCACCACGCGCAAGCATGCGCGCGAGTTGCTGGCACTTTAACCCGCTTTTTTTCCGGATATCTGCGCATGGCATTTCTGAAAGAACCAACGTTCGCCCATGGCAAGACCAGCAAGACCGCCGTGTTGCTGGTCAACCTGGGCACGCCGGATGCGCCTACCACCAAGGCGGTGCGGCGCTACCTGAAGCAATTCCTGTCCGATCCGCGCGTGGTGGAAATCCCGCGCGCGATCTGGTGGCTGATCCTGCATTGCGTGATCCTGCCTTTCCGTTCGAGCAAGTCAGCCCATAAATACGCCTCGATCTGGACCAACGACGGCTCGCCGCTGAAAGTTCACACTAGCAAACAGGCCACTCTGTTGCGCGGCTATCTGGGCCAGCGCGGGCATCAGGTGAAAGTGGACTATGCCATGCGTTATGGCAGCCCGGCGATAGGCGAAGTGCTGGAGCAGCTAAAAGCCGACGGTTGCGACCGGGTCCTGGTGCTACCGGCTTATCCGCAGTATTCGGCGACCACCACGGCATCGATCTATGACGCCGTATTCGCCCACTATGCGCAAGTGCGCAACGTGCCGGAACTGCGCTTCATCAAGCATTACCACGATCATGAAGCCTACATCCAGGCTCTGAAAGAATCGGTATTGGCGTATTGGGCGATGCATGGTACGCCGGACAAGCTGATCATGAGTTTTCACGGCGTGCCGAAGCGCACTTTGTTGCTGGGCGATCCTTATCATTGCGAATGCCAGAAGACTGCGCGTTTGCTTGCGCAACAGCTGGGCCTGGGGTCTGAGCAATATCAACTGACCTTCCAGTCGCGCTTCGGCAAGGCCGAATGGCTGCAGCCATATACCGCGCCGACTTTGCAGAAACTGGCGAAACAGGGCGTTGGCCGGGTCGACGTCATGTGCCCGGGCTTCACCAGCGATTGCCTGGAGACCTTGGAAGAGATCGCGATCGAAGCCAAGCAGGATTTCCTGCGCGCAGGCGGCAAGGAATTTCACTTCATCGCCTGCCTGAACCAGGCGCCAAGCTGGATTTCGGCCATAGCGACCATGGTCGAGGAGCAACTGATCGGCTGGCCGACGCATCTGGCGGAGGGGGAGCGGGAAGAGTTGAAGCAGCAGGCAGAAGTGTCAAGAAAACAAGCGCTGAGCCTGGGCGCGAGCCAATAAGCGGGTTTGCCGGCTGCAGAAATTTCAGCTGCAAATGCGCCGCTGGGGCAAGGCGCAACTATAATAAGCGCCCGAATGCAGGGATGAAAAACAAGAAATTGCTTATTTTGCAAGCACCGGCAAGCCTGGTGCAGAATGCAGAATCTAGTACAGCGCCACCAATTGCGAATAGCTGATCATGCCAGCGGCGAGCAAAGTGTAGATCACCAGAAATGCGGAAATTAACGACAGTTTCACGATATTCCCCTTTTTGTTAGTGGGGCATGAACTCTCCCGAAGAGCTCGTTCTTGCTTCTACCACGCTTTCAGGATAGCTCCGATGTGGCGTTGCAGCAAACCCGCTTCTGGTAAATTTTGTTTCAAATTGTTGCCAGAATCCGTATTTAACGGGCGCGCCGCTTTTTATCCGCCGGAAGAGGTTTTTTTAACCCTTGAAAAAGTAAGGGCATAGCCTCATTTGGACTGCTACAGGTTAGTAAGTTATTGATTGTTGGAGATTTTTGAATGGAACACATGGAAAATCAGAACGAGCAGGCACAGACAGAAAAAAACTCTGTTGCCGAAGATGTAACGGTAATTCCTGAGTCGGCGCTGGAAGTACAGCTGTCGGAAGCCCAAGCCAAGATCGCGGAAATGCAAGATGCTTTCCTGCGCGCTAAAGCCGAATCGGAAAACATCCGCCGCCGTGCCCAGGAAGATATTGCGCGTGCGCACAAATTTGCGATCGAAGGTTTTGCCGAAGCGTTGGTGCCGGTCAAGGACAACCTTGAAATGGCACTGAAAATCGAAACCCCTTCGCTGGAATCGCTCAAGGAAGGCGTGGAAATGACGCTGAAACAGCTGTCGTCCGCTTTCGAAAGAAATCGTTTACTGGAAATCTCGCCTGCGGTTGGCGACAAGCTGGATCCGATGAAGCACCAGGCGATTTCGACCGTGCCTGCCGAGCAGGACGCCAACACCGTGGTAACTGTATTGCAAAAGGGCTACACCATTGCCGACCGCCTGCTGCGGCCTGCGCTGGTTGTCGTGGCACAAGGAAAATAGAAAAAAAGCCGCGAGTGAGAGAATTTGCGCTTGAAAGCGCACTTTCCCTCCCTATATTCAGACCATCAAAACATTCATCAGATATTCAGTAAAGGACATACACCATGGGTAAAATTATCGGCATTGACTTGGGTACCACCAATTCTTGCGTTTCAGTGATTGAAAACGGTCAGCCAAAAGTGATTGAAAACTCGGAAGGCGCACGCACTACGCCATCCATCATCGCTTATCAAGAAGACGGCGAAATCCTGGTTGGCGCGCCTGCCAAGCGCCAGGCTGTGACCAATCCGACCAACACGCTGTATGCCACCAAGCGTCTGATCGGCCGCAAGTTCGACGAAAAAGAAGTGCAAAAAGACATCGCGCTGATGCCTTACCAGATCATCAAGGCCGACAACGGCGATGCATGGGTTGGCGTGCGCGACCAGAAACTGGCGCCGCCGCAAATCTCCGCAGAAGTGCTGCGCAAGATGAAGAAGACTGCCGAAGACTACCTCGGCGAAGAAGTCACCGAAGCCGTGATCACGGTGCCGGCTTACTTCAACGACGCACAACGCCAGGCGACCAAGGACGCCGGCCGTATTGCCGGTCTGGACGTCAAGCGCATCATCAACGAGCCGACTGCGGCTGCGTTGGCTTTCGGCCTGGACAAGGCAGAAAAAGGCGATCGCAAGATTGCTGTGTATGACTTGGGCGGCGGTACTTTCGACGTTTCCATCATCGAAATCGCCGATGTAGACGGCGAAAAGCAATTCGAAGTGCTGTCCACCAACGGCGATACATTCCTAGGCGGCGAAGACTTCGACCAGCGCATCATCGATTACATCCTGGACGAGTTCAAGAAGATCAACGGCATCGACCTGAAGAAAGATGCGATTGCGCTGCAACGTATCAAGGCTTCGGCAGAACGCGCCAAGATCGAACTGTCGTCCTCGCAACAGACTGAAATCAACGAACCATACATCGCCATGGCGAACGGTGCACCGATCCATCTGAACCTGAAGATGACCCGCGCCAAGCTGGAATCGCTGGTGGAAGAGTTGATCGCCAAGACTATCGAGCCTTGCCGCATCGCGATCAAGGACGCCGGCGTCAAGGTTTCCGACATCGACGACATCATCCTGGTCGGCGGCATGACCCGTATGCCTAAGGTGCAGGAAAAAGTGAAGGAATTCTTTGGCAAGGACCCACGCAAGGACGTGAATCCGGATGAAGCCGTGGCAGTTGGCGCAGCGATCCAGGGTTCGGTCTTGTCGGGCGACCGTAAAGACTTGCTGCTGCTGGACGTGACGCCTTTGTCCCTGGGTATCGAAACCATGGGCGGCGTGATGACCAAGATGATTCAAAAGAACACCACCATCCCGACCAAGTTCAGCCAGGTGTTCTCGACAGCCGACGACAACCAGCCTGCGGTCACCATCAAGGTGTTCCAGGGTGAGCGCGAAATAGCTGCCGGTAACAAGGGCCTGGGCGAATTCAACCTGGAAGGCATCCCGCCGGCATCGCGCGGCACGCCGCAGATCGAAGTGACCTTCGACATCGACGCCAACGGTATTCTGCACGTCGGCGCCAAAGACAAGGCAACCGGCAAGGAAAACAAGATCACCATCAAGGCCAACTCCGGCTTGACCGAAGAAGAGATCCAGAAGATGGTGCGTGATGCTGAGGCGAATGCCGAGGGCGACAAGCTCTTGAAAGAAGCTGCCGAAGCGCGCAATCAAGGCGATGCGTTGGTCCATTCGACCAAGAAATCGCTGGTTGAATACGGCGACAAGCTGGAAGCCGCCGAGAAGGCAAGCATTGAAGCGGCGATCAAGGAGCTGGAAGAAGCGTTGAAGGGCAGCGACAAGGCTGCCATCGACAACAAGACAGCAGCCTTGACTACTGCGGCGCAAAAGCTCGGTGAAAAGATGTATGCCGACATGCAGGCGCAGCAAGCTGCCGCCGGCGGTGCTGAAGCCGGCGCGGGTGCTGCAGGTGCAGAAGCGAAGCCGAAGGAAGACGACGTCGTTGACGCCGATTTCAAGGAAGTGAAAGACAAGTAAGGTCTTCGTCAGCGATGGCCTGCCAGTGTAAATTGACAAGCCATCGCGAAGACGCGCCGGGCAGATGCCATCCTTAGGATGCTCTGTTCGGCGTTTTCGCTTAAACAACAGGGTGCAAAAAGATGGCGAAGCGTGATTTTTACGAAATACTGGGTGTTGCGAAAAACGCTACTGATGATGACATCAAGAAGGCGTATCGCAAGCTCGCAATGAAGCATCATCCGGACCGCAATCCGGACAGCAAAGGCGCGGAAGACAAGTTCAAGGAGGCGAAAGAAGCCTACGAGATGCTGTCCGACCCGCAAAAGCGCGATGCCTATGACCGTTACGGCCACGCCGGCGTCGATCCCAACATGGGTGGCGGCGGTGGTGGCGGCGCAGGCGGCTTTGCCGATGCGTTCGGCGACATCTTCGGCGATATTTTCGGCGGCGGCGGCGGCGGTGGTGGCCGCGGCGGCCGTGGCGGTGGTCCGCAAGTGTATCGCGGCGCCGATTTGCGCTATAACCTGGAAATCACGCTGGAACAAGCCGCGCACGGCTTCGACACTACCATCCGGGTGCCATCCTGGGACGAGTGCGAACCTTGCCATGGCAGCGGCGCCAAGCCGGGTACCGAGCCGATTACTTGCCCGACCTGTGGCGGTCATGGCCAGGTACGCATGCAGCAAGGCTTTTTCAGCATCCAGCAAACCTGCCCGAAATGCCACGGCAGCGGCAAGATCATTCCCGAGCCTTGCCCGTCTTGCGCCGGCGCCGGCCGCATCAAGCGCAACAAGACGCTGGAAGTAAAGATCCCGTCCGGCATCGACGACGGCATGCGCATTCGCTCTTCCGGCAACGGCGAGCCAGGCATGAACGGCGGCCCGACCGGCGACTTGTACGTGGAAATCCATATCAAGCCGCACGCCGTGTTCCAGCGCGAAGGCGACGACCTGCATTGCGAAATGCCGATCTCGTTTGCCAAAGCAGCCTTGGGCGGCGAGATCGAAGTGCCCACCTTGAACGGCAAGGCCTCCTTCACGATTCCCGACGGCACCCAGTCAGGCAAGACTTTCCGCCTGCGCAGCAAGGGTATCAAGGGCGTACGCTCGGGCTATGCCGGCGACCTGTTCTGCCACGTCGTGGTGGAAACGCCAGTCAAGCTGAGCGACCGCCAGAAGGAATTGCTGCAAGAGTTCGAACAACTGACCAGCGAAGGCGGCGCCAAGCACAGCCCGCAAAGCAAGTCGTGGAAAGACAAGGTCAAAGAGTTTTTTGAGTAAACCCGAGTTGGCTTAGTTTACCTTTCTGACTCTTGACCCCTGAAAAACGCCAGCCCCAAAGCTGGCGTTTTTTTATGGCTGGTCCGCTGACTGGCCGAGCAGGCATGTACTGCCATCATTAACAAATTCTTTATTGCATAATCTTGCGCGGCTCTCTATCCTGTATAGGGTAATAATAAAACGATCGTTCTTTTATTTTCGATCAATACAAACTCCATATACAAACCATAGGAGGAGACATGAAGATAGTTGCTCAATTAAAGCGTGCAACGGCTTGCGCCTGCGTGCTGTCCGGACTGCTGCTGGCGCACAGTGCATTTGCGCTTGACCTGGCCGGCGTCAAGATCGAGGAAACCGCCAAGGTCGCTAACCAGGACTTGAAGCTGAATGGCGCCGGGATACGCTATAAAGTCATTTTCAAAGTCTATACGGCAGCCCTTTACCTGACAGAGAAAAAGACCACCGTACCCGATGTGCTGGCCGCGCCGGGGCCGCGTCGCATCGAGCTGGTCATGCTGCGCGATGTCAGCAGCGAGGATTTCAGCCGCGCTTTCATGGCAGGTATCCAGAACAATGTCGATAAGGGCGACAAAGGCAAGATCATCAATCAGCTTCTGAAATTCGGCGAATTATTTGCCTCGATTCCGGAGTTGAAAAAGGGCGATGTGCTGACCACCGACTGGATTCCCGGCGTCGGCACGCAAATCCATTTCAATGGCAAGCCGGTTTCGGAGACTTTGCCGGATCAGGTTTTCTATAATGCGCTGCTGAAAATCTGGCTCGGCGAGAAGCCGGCCGACAGCAGGCTGAAGCCCCTGCTGCTGGGTCAGCCGGCATAGAACCTGTCTGCACGCATACCCACTATTGGATAAAAGTTGATGAAGAAAGCCGGTTTTCTATAAAATAAGGTCCAGGATGTCGTGCAGGTATTGCTTAAATACCAAGCAGATGGAACTTTATTGAATAGAAAACGATGACAGCAAACAACAAGCAATCCCTGACCCGAGAAGATCTTTTCCAGAGAAACCGTGAGTGGGCGGCGGCCATCACCGCCCGCGATCCGGAGTTTTTCAAAACTCTGGCGTCGCAACAGACGCCTGAATATTTCTGGATCGGGTGTTCCGACAGCAGGGTTCCGGCGAATGAATTGCTGGGCTTGTTGCCGGGTGAGCTGTTCGTGCACCGGAATATAGCCAACGTGGTGGCGCATAGCGATCTGAACTGCTTATCGGTGCTGCAATTTGCGGTCGACGTGCTGAAGGTCAAGCACGTCTTTGTGGTCGGCCACTATGGTTGTTCCGGCGTCCATGCAGCGCTGACCAAGCGCCGTGTCGGCCTGGCGGATAACTGGTTGCGCCATGTTGAAGATGTGCAGCAGAAACACGAGCGTTATCTGGGTGAAGCCTTGCCGGAAAAACTGCGTCATGACCGCCTTTGCGAGCTCAATTCGATGGAGCAGGTGGCCAACATCTGCCGCACCACGATCGTCCAGGACGCCTGGGAACGGGGCCAGCCGCTGACCATCCATAGCTGGGTGTATGGATTGCAGGATGGTTTGCTGCGGGATCTGGGCGTCACCGTCAGCTGCATGTCGGAGCTGACGAATGGCATGGAAACCAGCTTGAAGCGTTATGAGGATTAAACCGATTAAACCGATCGGGAATGATTGGTATGGTTAACAAAAAACGGCCTGCAGATGCAGGCCGTTTTTTTATGACAGATCCAGATGATTGCTTAGATCACGATGGTTTGCGCTTCGCCTTCGGCGCGGGCGCGGATTTCACCGATGATGTTGACGGTCTCGCCGGCAGCGGTCAATTGCGCTACTGCTGCAGCGGCATTTTCCTTGGCCACGATCACTGTCATGCCGATACCGCAGTTGAACACACGGTGCATCTCGGCATCGGCCACCTGGCCGTGCTGCTGCAGCCAGGTGAACAGCGGCGGCATGGTCCAGGAGTCGCTGCGCAGTTCGGCCGTCAGATGATCTTGCAGCACGCGCGGGATATTTTCCACCAGGCCGCCGCCGGTGATGTGCACCATGCCTTTGACTTCCATCGATTCCATCAGCGCCAGCAGCGGCTTGACGTAGATGCGGGTCGGTTCCATCAGCACGTCGGCCAGCTTGCGGCCATGGAAATCGGCATCCAGGTCAGGCTGGGCGACATCGACGATCTTGCGCACCAGCGAGTAGCCATTGGAATGCGCGCCGGAGGAAGCCAGGCCCAGCACTACATCGCCCGGGGTAATCTTGGTGCCGTCAATCAGCTTGGATTTTTCCACCGCACCGACAGCGAAGCCGGCCAGGTCGTATTCGCCATCCGGATACATGCTCGGCATTTCAGCGGTTTCGCCGCCGATCAGTGCGCAGCCGGCCAGTTCGCAACCCTTGGCGATACCCTTGATGACATCGGTGGCGCTCGGCACATCCAGTTTGCCGCAAGCGAAATAATCGAGAAAAAACAGCGGCTCGGCGCCTTGCACCAGGATATCGTTGACGCTCATCGCCACCAGGTCGATGCCGACCGTATCGTGGCGCTTCAGGAGGAAAGCCAGCTTCAGCTTGGTGCCGACGCCGTCGGTGCCGGACACCAGCACCGGTTCCTTGAACTTCTTGCTGATCTCGAACAAGGCGCCGAAACCGCCGATGCCGCCCATCACGCCTTCACGCATGGTGCGTTTTGCGAAGGGCTTGATGGCCTCGACCAAGGCGTCGCCAGCGTCGATGTCGACACCGGCGTCACGGTAAGAGAGGGGCACGTTCGAAACGTTTGAAGAGGAAGTCATGATGTGATTGGCGGCAGAGGCGGTAAAATAGAGGAATTCGGCCACGCATCAGATAAATACGGCCAAATGCGCGGTAAAAGCGGTATTTTATCAAACCGATCCACCAAACTCTCGATTCCATGCCATTTTCTTTTACTGACGAACAAAAACAAACCGCATTGTGGCTGGGAATCGGTCTTCTGCTAGTGGCGTTGATGGTTGCTCTGGGGCCGATCCTGACCCCTTTCATCGCCTCCGCGATCCTGGCCTATGCCCTCAACCCGGGCGTGGACTGGCTGTCGCGCCGGCGCATCGGCAAGTTTCCCTTCCCGCGGGCGCTGGCGGTGCTGATCGTGATACTGCTGCTGGTGTTCGCGATCCTGGCGGTGATCCTGATCGTGATTCCGGTGCTGCGCAAGGAATTGCCTTTATTGCAAAACCAGATTCCGACCTTCCTGACCAAGCTGGACGGCCTGATCGGCCCGCATTTGCAGGACTTCGGCATCAATGTGCGGTTGGATGGCACCGGCATCAAAGAGATGCTGACCAAACAACTTTCCACCAGCGGCGATGAAATCTGGGCTTCGGTGCTGGCCTCGGTCAAGGTTGGCGGCACGGCAGTCCTGGGCTGGTTGGCTACTATCCTGCTGGTTCCTGTGGTGTTGTTTTATTTGTTGCAGGACTGGCATTCGATCGTCGACCGCGTCGGCAAGCTGGTGCCGCGCCGTTGGCAGGGCAAGACCGCCGACATGACCCAAGAGGTGGATAGCCTGCTGGCGCAATATTTGCGCGGTCAATTGCTGGTAATGTTGGTTCTGGCGATTTATTATTCGACCGGGCTGGCGATTGCCGGTTTTGACGTAGCGTTGCCGGTTGGTATTATTACCGGCTTGCTGGTATTTATTCCCTACGTCGGCTTCGGTCTCGGGCTGGTGCTGGCGCTGATTGCGGCGATGCTGCAATTCGACGGCTTGCATGGTTTGATCGCCGTCGCCATCGTCTACGGTATCGGCCAGGTGCTGGAGAGTTTCATCCTGACCCCGCGCCTGGTCGGCGAACGCATCGGCCTGCACCCGCTGGTAGTGATTTTTGCCCTGATGGCTTTCGGCCAGCTGTTCGGCTTCGTCGGCATCTTGCTGGCCTTGCCGTGTTCAGCTGTGATGTCGGTCTTGGTCAAGCATATAAAGGCGCATTACCTCAAGAGCAGTTTTTATCAACATTGATTACTATTAAATAAATTAAAGGGGACTCGAACAACCGTAGCCGGTTGTTCGAGTCCCCATCGCAAGATGAAGAAACGAGCATGAGGCAGTTAACGCTGGACATAACTGCGGAAGAACCGCAGACCCTGGCCACTTTCGTGGTCGGGCAAAATCAAGAAGCCTTACAGTTCTTGCAGCGTTTGGTCGCGCCTACCGCGACAACCCTCACCGCGCCCGGCGATCGTTTCGTCTATCTGTGGGGCGGCGCCGGCGCCGGCAAAAGCCATGTGCTGAACGCTTTGGCCAGCAGCACCGGCGCGCGCCTGATCCGCGGCAGCCAGTACAACGGCGACGTCTTCAATTTTGCGCCGGAAGTACCGGGCTACCTGATCGACGATTGCGACAAGCTGTCGGCCGGCGACCAGATCGAAGCCTTCAACCTGTTCAATCAGATCCGCGAACATGGCGGCTGGCTGGTCACCAGCGGCCAGCTGCCGCCGTCCGAGCTGAGCGTGCGCGAAGATTTCCGCACCCGTCTCGGCTGGGGGCTGATTTACCAGCTGCACGGCCTCAGCGACGAAGAAAAAATCGCTGCATTGACGCACGCGGCGCAAGTGCGCGGCCTGCACCTGTCGAGCGGCGTGTTACCCTATCTCATTACGCATTTCCGGCGCGATATGCGGTCCCTGACCTCCATGCTGAACGAGCTGGACCGCTTTTCGCTGGAGACCCAGCGTCCTATAACGCTGCCTTTGCTGCGCAGCTTGTTGCAACTCGAATCCGAAGATAACAAACCACTATGAACCTGGCTTTATTCGACCTTGACCATACGCTGCTGCCCGTCGATTCCGACTATGAATGGGGGCAGTTCCTGGCGCGCATCGGCGCAGTCGACCCTGACGCTTTCGAAAAGAGCAACGCCGAGTGGTTCGCCCAGTACCAGGCCGGCACGCTGGACCCGGTCAAATATCTGGAATTCGCCTTCGGCACCTTGTCCAAGTTCCCGCGCAAGCAGCTGGATGCCTGGCATGAGCAGTTCATGCAGCAGGTGATCCTGCCGCAGATTACTCCTGCCGCCCGTGCGCTGTTGCAAACGCACCAGGATGCCGGCGACCTGGTGGCGATCGTGACGGCCACCAACAGTTTCGTCACCGAGCCGATCGCCAAGGCGCTGGGGGTCGATTTCCTGATCGCCTCCGACCCGGAAACCACCGGCGACGGCGAGATCACCGGCAAGCTGCTCGATACGCCAACCTACGGCCCTGGCAAAGTCACCCATACCCATGCCTGGCTGGCGACCATGGACATGAACCTGGCCAGCTTCCCGCGCAGTTATTTCTATAGCGATTCGCACAACGACCTGCCGCTGATGGCGCTGGTTACCGACCCCATCGCCACCAATCCGAATGCTCGCCTGAAAGAGCACGCAATTGCCAACGGCTGGCCCATCCTGAATTTATTCGACGCGCAATGATCAAGAAGCTGATTCGCTCCCTCCTTGGGAAAAAGAAAAAAGATCCCACCCAACCGTTGATACTCGGCCCGAAACAGCACGGCATCAATCCGCAACTGGTCTCGCCCAACGCGGTCCGGGTCACCAAGACGCTGCAGGACAACGGCTACAAGGCCTTCATCGTCGGCGGCGCGGTGCGCGATTTGCTGCTGGGGGTCAAGCCTAAGGATTTCGACGTCGCCACCAACGCCACGCCGGAACAGGTCAAGCGCTTGTTCCGTCGTGCTTTCATCATCGGCAAGCGTTTCCAGATTGTGCACGTGATGTTCGGTCAGGAGCTGATCGAAGTCACCACCTTCCGCGGTGCGTCCTCCGACGGTTCGCCGAAAGACGAACATGGCCGGGTGCTGCGCGACAATACCTTCGGCGAACAGCACGAAGATGCAGTGCGGCGCGATTTCACCATCAATGCGATGTACTACGATCCAGCCACCGAAAGCGTGCTGGATTACCACGGCGGCATCGACGATATTCGCGCCAAGACTTTGCGCATCATTGGCGAGCCGGAAGCGCGCTTCCGCGAAGATCCGATACGCATGTTGCGCATCGTGCGCTTCGCTGCCAAGCTTAAATTTACGATCGATCCTGCCACCCGCGCACCGATCCCGGTGATGGCGGCGCTGATCGACAACGTGCCGGCGGCGCGCGTGTTCGATGAAATGCTGAAATTGCTGATGAGCGGCCATGCGCTGGCTTGCCTGCAGCAATTGCGTAAGGAAGGCTTGCATCACGGCTTGCTGCCTTTGCTGGACGTGGTGCTGGAACAGCCGTTGGGCGAAAAATTCGTTACGCTGGCGCTGGCCAACACCGACATCCGCGTGCAGCAAGGCAAGCCGGTTTCGCCGGGCTTCCTGTTCGCCTCGCTGCTATGGCATCAGGTGCTGGAAAAATGGAGTGCCTACAAGGCCGCCGGCGAATTCCCGATTCCGGCGCTGCATCTGGCCGCCGACGATGTGCTGGAAGCGCAAATCGACAAGCTGGCCCTGCAACGCAAGATTGCCTCCGACATGCGCGACATATGGGCTATGCAGCCGCGCTTCGAGCGCCGCGTCGGCAAGGCGCCGTACAAGCTGCTGGAACATCTGCGCTTGCGTGCCGGTTACGATTTCCTGTTGCTGCGTTGCGCCTCGGGCGAGATCGATAGCGAAATGGGCGAATGGTGGACTGCCTTCATGGAAGGCGAGGGCGACGAGCGCGAAGCGCTGCTGGCGCAAAAGCCGAAAGTCGCAGCCGAAGCTGTACCTGCCAAGAAGCGCCCGCGGCGGCGCGGTTCGCGCAGTGGCGCCAAGCCAGTGAACCCGGACAGCCGCGGCAACGACGATTGAGGCAGGTGGTGTTATGACATCGACGGCAATCGTTAATCCGACTGGTCCTCTGGTGACTGCATACATCGGCGTCGGCGCCAATCTCGGCGACGCCGCCTCACAGGTGCAACGCGCCATCCTGCAACTCGGCAAGCTGCCGCATACCAGCCTGGCCCGTCAGTCAAGCCTGTTCCGTACCGCGCCGCTGGATGCCGGCGGCGACGATTACGTCAACGCTGTAGCATGCATCAAGACTGGTTTGAGCGCGCATGACCTGTTGCAAGGTTTGCAGCAGATCGAGCAGGACTTCGGCCGCGAGCGTCCTTACCAGAATGCGCCGCGTACGCTGGACCTGGACCTGCTGTTGTATGGCCAGGAAAACATCAAGGATGAGGTCCTGACAGTGCCGCATCCACGCATGATGCAACGCGCTTTCGTTCTGATTCCCCTGTTGCAGATCGATCCCTTCATCGTCATTCCGAATCACGGCCCGGCGCACCAGTTCGCCCCGCAAGTAGCGGACCAGTTGATCCGCAAACTATAAATCCGCTTTTTCCGGACAGCCTGCCGGATGCGACAGCTTCTGGCACACTGTCATCTTTGCTCACGCGGCATTCACGGCTGAACATGAATCTAGATAGTTATAAATACATCGTGGTAGAAGGTCCGATCGGCGCCGGCAAGACCACGCTGGCCAACAAGATCGCCGCCCATCTGGGCGCCAAGGTCTTGCTGGAACAGCCACAGGCCAATCCTTTCCTGGAAAAGTTTTACCGCGACGCCGCGCGCTATGCGTTGTCGACGCAGATGTTTTTCCTGTTCCAGCGGATTAACCAGTTGCGCGAGATCGCCCAGGACGATCTGTTCGACAGCCCCGGCCATCTGGTCGCCGATTTCCTGTTGGCCAAGGATGCCATTTTCGCCAACCTGACCCTGGCCGACGAAGAGCTCAAGCTGTACCAGCAGATGTATGATCATCTGCGGCCGCAGGCGGCGACGCCGGATCTGGTGATCTACCTGCAAGCCGAACCCGAGACATTGCTGGAGCGCATCAAGAAGCGCGGCATCGACATGGAAACCGGCATTTCGCAGGATTACCTGGCGCGCCTGTGCGAAAGCTACAGCCGCTTCTTTTATCACTATGACGATGCGCCGCTGTTGATCGTCAATAACGAACACCTGGACCTGGCCGGCAGCGATGCCGATTTCAGCCTACTCCTGGCGCGTATCGACAGCATGCGCGGCAGGCGTGAATTTTTCAATCGTGGAGAATGACAATGGCAGCTTATTTACAAGGTAGCGATCCCGCCGCAGCGCGCAGCAAACTGGTGACGATTCCGGCGCTGCAGGCGATGCGGGACAAAGGCGAAAAGATCACCATGCTGACCTGTTATGACGCCAGCTTTGCGGCCTTGATGGACCGCTGCGGCGTCGAGACGCTGTTGATCGGCGACTCGCTTGGCATGGTTTGCCAGGGCCACGGCTCTACCTTGCCGGTGACGGTGCAAGACATCGCGTACCACACTGCCAGCGTCGCACGCGGCAACAAGACAGCGCTGGTGCTGGCCGACCTGCCGTTCGGCGCCTACGCCACGCCGGAAAGCGCTTTTGCCAACGCTGTGCCGGTGATCCAGGCGGGCGCGCAGATGGTCAAGATAGAAGGCGGCACCTGGCTGGCGCCGACCATACGCTTCCTGACTGAACGGGCGGTTCCGGTCTGCGGCCATCTGGGTCTGACGCCGCAATCGGTGCATCAGATGGGCGGCTATAAAGTACAAGGCAAAACCAGCGCAGCGGCTGAACAATTGAAAGCCGACGCCCTGGCCTTGCAGGAAGCGGGCGCAAGTTTGCTGGTGCTGGAAGCGATCCCGGCAGTGCTCGGTAAAGAAATCAGCGAACTGCTGACGATTCCAACCATCGGCATCGGCGCCGGACCGGACTGCTCAGGCCAGGTCTTGGTGATGCACGATCTGATGGGGGTTTTCCCGGGACACAAAGCGCGCTTCGTGAAGGATTTCATGGAAGGCCAGACCAGCATCGATGCGGCTGTGCTGGCGTATGTCCGTGCCGTGAAAGACAAATCGTTTCCGGCGCCGGAACACTGCTTCTGATACGGCGGCTTCTACTGAAGCTGCATCGTCATTTCATGCCAGGCCATGCCGCCATGATCCGACTCTGAAACCTTGACGTAGTTGAAGCCAAGGCTTTCGTAGAGGGAGACGTGGCGCTCCTTGCACATCAGATGGATGCTGGATTTGTGCAAGGCGCGCATGCGGGCGATGAAGTCGTTCATCAATTGCCTGGCAATGCCGCGCCCCTGGAAAGCGGGATGTACCACCACCGACATGATCACCACATGTGGTCCGTCCGGATCGTGGCCGATCAGCTCCTTGAATTCCTCGTTCGACATCTCGACCTCAAAAGCCGAACCGCCGTTGATGAATCCGGCCACCACGCCATCTGTCTCCAGCACGATAAAGCCCTGCGGCCAGGTAGCGATACGGGTGGAGATTTTTTCCTTGGTGGCGGCTTCGTCGCCTTCGTAGGAAACCGACTCGATCTCGTAGCAGCGCTCGAGATCAGCGCTGGTGACGAGACGGATCAAGCTGCTGTATGAGGCCATGTGGGAGTCAAGCAGTCCAGGTTTAGTGTTGCTCTTTACTGTCCGGTCCTTGCGCCAGGGTCTGCAGCGGTACCGGCTGGGCGGGATTGGCATTGGCTGCAGGCGGCGCTTGCACCAGCGGTTCGTTGTGCGAGCCCTTGGCCAGCACCACGTTAGGGACCGTATCCGGATTGGCGTTCCAGACTGGATCGGCGAGGCCGTTAAACACGGCGGTCAGCTGCTTGCCCCAGTTTTCGTGGATCATCTGGAAGTACTGGTTCTTTTCGTCGATGGTAACGAAGCGGGTCACGGCCAGCGTGTCTTCGCCATACAGCAACAGATCGAGTGGCAAGCCGACCGAGATGTTGGAGCGCATGGTCGAGTCCATCGAGATGAGCGCGCATTTTGCCGCCTGGTCCAGCGTCGAAGACGGCTTGACTACGCGATCGAGGATAGGCTTGCCGTACTTGGCTTCGCCAATCTGGAAGTAAGTGTTTTCATTCAGAGATTCGATGAAATTGCCGGCCGAGTAAACCTGGAACAAGCGGCAGCCTTCGCCCTTGATCTGGCCGCCGAAAATGATGCCGACATTGAAATCGATGCCGAATTTTTCCAGTTTCGCAGCTTCGCGGTCATAGATGATGCGCACTGCTTCGCCGACAATCTGCGCCGCTTCATACATCGTGGCGACGGTCCAGATGGTCTTGCCGGCGGCATTCACATACTCGCCGATGACTTGCTTGACCGATTGCGAAATGGAGAGGTTGCCGGCGGTCATGAACACCATCAGGCGCTCGCCCGGGTTCTCGAACACGCTCATCTTGCGCGCCGTAGCGACATGGTCCACTCCGGCATTGGTGCGGGAGTCGGAGAGGAAGACCAGACCGGAGTCCAGGCGCAGAGCGACGCAGTAAGTCATGATATGAGAGAAAAATACAAAGTGGAGATTCTACAGGAAGCAGGAGCCGTTTCCTGACTGCGGCGGTGAATCTGTTGTTGATTATGCGACAAGTCGGGGCGAATATGGAGGCCGCCTTATTGTTCTAATCATTGTTCTGATGGCATTGCGGAAACATTGACCTGCACACTCATTGTCTCTTCGCCACCACCACGGCGCACGCCACGCACGGGCGCAGCCGATTCATAGTCGCGCCCAATTGCCAATCGACAATAGTTGTCACTGGCGAAGCAAGCATGCGTCACATCGATACTGATCCAGCCGGCAAAACCGTTTTCCTCCACCCAGACATCGACCCAGGCGTGGCTTTCGGCATGGCTGGTGTTGCCGGGATCGATATAGCCGGAAACATAGCGCGCCGAAATCCCCAGCGTGTGGCAGCAAGCCAGGAACAGATGCGCATGATCCTGGCAGACGCCCTGGCCCAGCGCCAAGGCATCGTCGGCGCTGGTGGTGACGGCGGTGGAGCCGCTCTGGTACGCAACTGCGCCGCAGATTGCCTGCGCCAGGTCCAGCAGCCGCGTGCTGTCGGCGCCGGCTTGCAGGTGGCGATAGGCGAAATCCATGACCGCCGGCGTCGGCTGCGTCAGCGGCGTCGGCACGGTAAATACCAGCGGCGAAAATTCCCCCGCCTGCGGCAGTCGTCCCTGTTGCAGCGGCGTCACGGCCACCGTTCCTTCGGCGACGATGCGTACCTCGTGATGCGGCTTGGTGACGGTCAGCATGTGGCTCAGGTTGCCGAACGCATCGGTGAACGGATGGCGGCTGCCGGAACTGCTGATATGCCATGCCAGGGTGCGTTGCTGCGCGTCCGCGCGCGGCCACAGCCGCAGTTGCTGGATGGTGTAGGTCAGCGCTGCGGTGTAGTGATAGACAGTTTCATGGCGAATGGTCAGAAGCATGTGGGCTATCAGGTATTGAGCGGCACCAGGAAATCGCGGCTGATGCGATTGCCAAGCTCGAAGATGCGTTCGAAGAAACGCGTCAGGTAATCGTGCAGGCCGGCGTCGAGAATTTCATCGAGCGTGCTGAACTTGAGGTCGGCGTGCAGCTTGCCGGCGAAGCGTTCGGTATCGGCCGACATATCGTTTTGCACATGCTTGAGATTGCCGACCACCTGCGTCATGCAAGACAGCAGCGAGCGCGGCATGTCCGGCCGCAAGATCAGCAAGTCAGCCACGCGCGCCGGCGTAATGACGTCGCGATATACCTTGCGATAGATCTCGAAGCCCGACACCGAACGCAGAATCGCCGCCCAATAGTAGAAATCGATTTGCGGATCGGCGGCGATGGCTTCCTGCGCCTGGCTCTGTTGCTGACCGATGGTCTGGCTTTGCTGCTGGCCGTTCTGGCCCTTCTTGTAAGAGCCTTCCTTGGCGCCGTGGAACTTGACGTCGATAATACGGGCGGTATTGTCGGCGCGTTCGAGGAAGGTGCCGAGGCGGATGAAGTGGAATGCTTCATCCTTCAGCATGGTACCGATGGTGACCCCGCGCGACAAATGCGAACGGTGTTTGACCCACTCGAAAAATTCCGCGGGATTCTGTTCCAGCGCATTGGTTTGCAGGTAGCCCTGCATCTTGATCCAGGTCGCGTTCTGGATTTCCCAGGCTTCCGTGGTCAACGCGCCGCGCACCGCGCGGGCATTCTCGCGCGCCTGCTTCAGGCAAGATGCAATCGACGATGAATTGCTGGGATCGCGCACCATGAAATCGATCACGTCTTTCTGTGTGACCACGCTGTATTTCTTGTCGTAGGCATGGGTCAGCTCGGAAATGCCGAGCACGGCGCGCCAGCCCTTTTCGACATCTTCGACCGACTGCGGCAGCAGCCCGGTTTGCACGTGCACGTCCAGCATGCGTGCGGTGTTTTCTGCCCGCTCGGTATAGCGGGACATCCAGAACAAATGATCGGCGGTACGGCTTAGCATGTTATTTCTCCAGAATCCAGGTGTCTTTGGTGCCGCCGCCTTGGGACGAATTGACCACCAGCGAGCCTTCCTTGAGGGCGACGCGGGTCAGGCCGCCGCGCACCAGCGAGACATTCTTGCCGGACAGGACAAACGGCCGCAGATCGAGATGGCGCGGCGCGATGCCGGATTCGACATAGGTCGGACAGGCCGACAAGGCCAGCGTCGGCTGGGAGATATAACCATCCGGCTTGGCGATCACGCGCTGGCGGAAATCCTCGATTTCCTGCTTGGTCGAAGCAGGGCCGACCAGCATGCCGTAGCCGCCGGCGCCATGCACTTCCTTGACCACCAGGTCCTTGAGATTATCCAGCGTGTATTGCAGATCCTCTTTCTTGCGGCACTGGAAAGTCGGCACGTTGTTCAGGATAGGCTTCTCGGATAAGTAGAATTTCACCATGTCCGGCACGAACGGATACACCGATTTATCGTCGGCGACGCCGGTGCCGATGGCGTTCGCCAGAGTGACGTTGCCGGCACGGTAGACCGACAGCAGGCCCGGTACGCCGAGCGAGGAATCGGGACGGAAGGCGAGCGGATCGAGATAATCGTCATCGATGCGGCGATAGATGACGTCGACCCGTTTCGGCCCGCGCGTGGTGCGCATGTAGACGGCGTTGTCGTTGACGAACAGATCCTGTCCTTCAACCAGTTCCACCCCCATCTGCTGGGCCAGGAAAGCGTGCTCGAAATAGGCCGAGTTGTACATCCCGGGCGTCATCACCACCACGGTCGGATCGGTGACCCCGACTGGCGCCACGGATCGCAGGTTATCCAGCAGCATGTCGGGATAATGGTCGACCGGCGCAATTTTGTGGCGCAGGAAAAGTTCGGGGAACAGCCGCATCATCATCTTGCGGTTTTCCAGCATGTAGGAGACGCCCGACGGCACCCGCAGGTTATCTTCCAGCACATAGAACTCGCCCTCACCGGCGCGGACGATATCGACCCCGGCGATGTGCGCGTAAATGTCAGACGCCACCGAGATGCCTTGCATTTCGGGGCGGTACTGGGCATTGCGGAAAATCTGTTCAGCCGGGATCACGCCTGCCTTGACGATGTTCTGGTCGTGGTAGATGTCGTGGATGAACATGTTGAGCGCCTTGACGCGCTGGATCAGGCCGGCTTCCAGGGTCGCCCATTCTTGCGCATGGATGATGCGCGGAATGATGTCGAAGGGGATCAGGCGTTCGGTGCCTGCATCATTGCCGTAGACGGCGAAGGTGATGCCGACCCGGCGGAATATCAGATCGGCTTCGGCACGCTTGCGCGAGATGGTTTCAGCGGTCTGGGCCTGGAGCCAATTGGAAAATTCGTCATAGTGCGGACGCACCGACGACTTGCCATCGGAGTACATTTCATCGAAAAAATTTGCCATGATCTTGCTTTGCTGTGGTTTGATCGGGAACTATCAAGTAGCTATCAAGAAGCGTGCCTGTAGCACGCTTTATGTTGACGATTAGGCATTTGCTTATTCAAAGATTAACATGCGGCCTCGCATTTTGAACAGGCTTTATTTGCAACAATGTGGCGTCAACTCTTAGCAAATTTTGCATATTTCTGGTGGCGGCCTCCGTCTCGGTACGTGTGAGAATTTTTTCCAGTTGCAGGGCAGCTCGGAATCGGCCCAAAATCGGTTCAGACTCGGTTCAGACTCGGTTCAGACTCGTCTCATGCCCACGGCTTCGGCGCCGGAACGGCGCAGGGCGCCGGCATGTCGATGGAGGTGAACGCAGCGGGGCCAACGATTTCAAGATACTCCATGTCTTCCGAGTAGTCGAATAAAAAATGCACGATGCCGGGGCGCTGGTGCACGCAGTCGCCGGCCTTGACCAGGGTTTCCTGGTCCTCGTACATGAAGCGGGCCCAGCCCTTGAGCATGTAGACGATGTGGAAATCCGCTTCATGGCGGTGCCAGCCGGTGCCGACTTCGGGCGCCATGTTGGCCTTTACCAGATGCGCCACGACCTTGCCGCCGGTGGCGGCGGCGATGCCGAGATCGCGATACTGGAAAAAATCGCGCAGGCCGCCGGATTCGAATTCGGTATCGCCTGCACAGACGTGCGAAAACAGATTGGTTGAACTTGTTTCCTTACTTGCATCCATGGCAGCGCTCCCTTCGTCAAGACCAGGTCAGAATTCCACATCCAGTTCATTGATATCTTCCGGCTCCAGCTTGGCCGCCTTGATCCATTCCTGCATCTCGGGCAGCGCAATGATGCGCTTGCAGTATGCGCTGCAAACCGAATCCAGTTTCACGTCATAGGTCAGGAAGCGGGTCGCCACCGGCGCGTACATGGCGTCGGCCATCGAGCGTTCGCCGAACAGGAACGGCCCGCCGTAGGTCGCCAGGCACTGTTTCCAGATGGTGGTGATGCGTTTGATGTCGGCCTCGGCGCGCGACCACACCTTGAAGTCGGGGAAGCGCGCCTTGATGTTCATCGGCAGGGCGGAGCGCAGGGCGCTGAAGCCCGAATGCATCTCACCGCAGATTGAACGGCAATGGGCGCGTGCCGCGCGGTCGGTTGGCAACAGGCTTGCCTTGGGCCGGATCTCGTGCAGGTATTCACCGATCGCCAGGGTGTCCCAGACCACGATATTGCCGTGGTACAGGCAGGGCACAAGAATCGATGACGACAGTAGAAGGATTTCGGCGCGGGCGTCAGGATCATCAGGCGAGATAATGTTTTCCTGGAATTCCAGGCCGGAAAAGCGAGTCAGCAGCCAGCCGCGCAGAGACCATGACGAATAGTTCTTGCTGGTGATGCTCAAGGTAGTCTTAGGCATGGCAATATCTTCCGTGTTGGTTCGAAAGGGACTTGATTGGCAAACCGTTTCATAAACTCTGAGCAAAGGCCGTGCCAGATCTTGGGCATGGATATTGCAGCTTGTGGCAAAGCCGGCATTCCAATAATAGGGTAGTCCCATGACGAAAATTTACCAGGCATATCAGGGCTATGCGGACCTCAGCGATCCCATGCGCATGTTGGCTGGCGCTACCGCACCGCTATTCGGCGGCAAATGGCCGGGTTGGCCGGATAGTCTGGCGCTGCGCAGGCTGGCGGCAGCCTGTGAAGTGTTTTCATGCACTCGGTTGACGCATAAACGCCCCGCATTCGGGATAAGCAGCGTGGAAGATGGCGGTTGCACAGTTTCGGTGCATGAAGAGGTGGCCGACCAGACGCCATTCTGCACTTTATTGCATTTCCGCAAGGAAACCAAGACCCCGCAACCGCGCATATTGCTGGTGGCGCCGATGTCGGGCCACTTTGCCACTTTGCTGCGCGGCACTGTCAACACTTTATTGCGCGATCACGATGTCTATATCACCGACTGGCACAATGCGCGCGATGTTTCCCTGGACGATGGCCGTTTCGGCTTCGATGAATATGTCGCCCACCTGATCCGTTTTATCGAGAAAATCGGCCCTGGCACCCATCTGGTGGCGGTCTGTCAGCCGACCGTGGCGGCGCTGGTGGCGGTCTCGCTGATGGCGGCAGAAAAGCATCCTGCGCAACCTGCCAGCATGACCCTGATGGCGGGGCCGATCGATACCCGCATCAATCCGACCACAGTCAATCAGTTGGCGAAAAGCAAGCCTATCGCCTGGTTCGAAAAAAACCTGGTGAGCACCGTTCCCGGCCGCTACATCGGCAGCCAGCGCCAGGTTTATCCTGGCTTCCTGCAGCTCACGGCGTTCATGAACATGAATCTGGAGCGCCACATGAAAGCCTTCCAGAATCTGTATAACTACCTGGTTGAAGGGGAGGACGAAAAAGCCGACGCCATCAAGACTTTCTACGCCGAGTACTTCGCCATGTCGGACCTGGCGGCGGAGTTTTACCTGGAAACCGTGCAAAGCGTTTTCCAGGATCATGCACTGCCGCTTGGCGAAATGCAGGCATTAGGGCGTACCATAGAACCGGCGGCGATCCGTCGCACCGCCTTGTTTACCGTCGAAGGAGAGAAGGATGATATTTGTGCAGTAGGGCAAACCGTGGCGGCGCAGGACATGTGCAGCGGCATCCGGCCGTACATGAAATTGCACCACGTGCAAACCGGGGTGGGGCATTATGGCGTCTTTAATGGCCGCCGCTGGGATAATGAAATCTATCCACGCCTGCGCGATTTCATCCATAGCCATCATCAGCAATAATTTTTTTAGCGTTCCTGGCAGTAAAGTACAAGCATTGCTTGATTCACCGATTGTTGATTGTCGCAGAGGATATCCATGTCAATTCACGTTGCACTCAACCATCTCACTACCTACCGCTACGACAAGGCCATCAGCCTCGGCCCGCAGATCATTCGCCTGCGGCCGGCGCCGCATTGCCGTACCCGGATCCTGAGCTACTCGCTGCGGATTTTGCCGCAGCCCCATTTCATCAACTGGCAACAAGATCCGCAGGCCAATTACCTGGCGCGACTGGTGTTCCCGGAAAAGACGACGGAATTCCAGATTGAAGTCGACCTGGTGGCCGAAATGTCGGTCCTCAATCCCTTCGATTTCTTCCTCGAACCGTATGCCGAGAAAGTGCCGTTTACCTATGCGGCGGAATTGCTCAACGAGCTGGAACCGTACCGCAAGAAATTGCCGGTGACGCCGCAGCTGCAAAAATTCCTGGATACGGTGCCGCGCGAAAAGATCCGCACCGAAGATTTCCTGGTCAACCTGAACCAGCAACTGGCGCAACTGATCGGTTACACCATTCGCATGGAGCCCGGGGTGCAAACGCCGGAACAGACTCTGGACCTGGCGTCCGGCTCCTGCCGCGATTCGTCCTGGCTCTTGGTGCAGATCATGCGCCATCTGGGGCTGGCGGCGCGCTTTGTGTCCGGCTACCTGATCCAGCTGACGGCGGACCAGAAATCGCTGGATGGTCCGTCCGGACCACAAGCCGATTTCACCGACCTGCACGCCTGGTGCGAAGTGTATCTGCCCGGCGCCGGCTGGATCGGTCTCGACCCGACTTCCGGCTTGCTGGCCGGCGAAGGCCACATCCCGTTGTCGTGCACGCCCGAGCCATCCTCGGCGGCGCCGGTCAGCGGCATGGTCGAGCCGAGCGAAGTCGAATTCGGTCACGCAATGAGCGTCAGGCGCATCTTTGAATCGCCGCGCGTCACCAAGCCTTACAGCGAGCAGCAATGGGAGCAGATCGAAGAACTCGGCCATGCCATCGACGATGACCTGGACGAGCTCGATGTGCGCCTGACCATGGGCGGCGAGCCGACCTTTGTGGCGCTCGACGACCCCGAAGGCGACGAATGGAATACCGCCGCCATGGGCCCGACCAAGAAGCCTCTGGCGGTGCAACTTTATCATCGCTTGCGCGAGCAATATGCGGCGCAGGGTTTGCCGCATTTCGGCCAGGGCAAATGGTATCCGGGCGAGCAGCTGCCGCGTTGGGCTCTGAACTGTTACTGGCGTAAAGACGGCGAACCGATCTGGAATATACCTGAGCTGATTGCCGATGAAACAAAAAAACAGGCGACCGATGAAGGTGTCGCCGAACGTTTCCTGCATAGCGTCGCTACGCGTCTGACGTTAGAGCGGCAGCACGTCTTTGCCGCCTACGAAGATATCTATTACTACCTGTGGCGCGAGCGCCGGCTGGCGATCAATGTCGATCCTTCCGATGCGCGGTTGGACGACAAGCAAGAGCGGGCGCGGCTGGCGCGGGTATTCTCGCAGGGACTGCGCAAGGTAGCCGGCTATGTCTTGCCGCTGGCCCGCACTGCGGATGAAAAGGCCTGGCAAAGCGGTAACTGGTATTTGCGCGGCGACCATTGCTATCTGCTGCCCGGCGATTCACCGCTGGGTTATCGCTTGCCGCTGGATTCTCAGCCGTGGGTCAAGGCTGGCGATTTTCCCCATGTGCATCAGCCGGATCCTACGCAGAAATTCGAGCCGTTGCCGCCGGCGCGGCAACTACGGCAGAAACTGGCAACGCCGGTTGCTGCCAAAAGCGCAGCCGCAACCACTGATGCGCCGAAATACAGTACCGCCTTCAGTACTGACGCCAGCAGCCCGGCCCGGCTCACCAGCATCCCGGCGCCAGCCGAGTCCGCTGCGCACATCACTCGCACCGCCTTGTGCGCCGAAGTGCGCAACGGCGTGCTGTATCTGTTCATGCCACCGCTCGCGCGCCTCGATGATTACCTGGAACTGGTAGCTGCGATAGAAGCGACCGCGGAAACCTTGCAACAGCCGTTGCTGCTGGAAGGCTATGAGCCGCCTAGTGATCCGCGCCTGAAGAAATTCAGCGTGACGCCGGATCCGGGCGTGATCGAGGTCAACGTCCAGCCTATGCACAGCTGGAGCGAACTGGTCGCCAACACCACTTTCTTGTATGACGTGGCGCGCGAAACCCGCTTGACCACCGAGAAATTCATGCTCGACGGCCACCATTCTGGTACCGGCGGCGGCAACCATCTGGTGCTGGGCGGCGCCACTACCGGCGATTCGCCGTTCCTGCGCCGTCCGGATCTGCTGCGCAGCCTGATCAGCTACTGGAACAACCATCCGGCGCTGTCCTATATATTTTCCGGCATGTTCATCGGCCCGACTTCGCAAGCGCCGCGCGTCGATGAAGCCCGCAACGATTCGGTGGTCGAGCTGGAACTGGCTTTCACCGAGATGGAAAAGCAGATCGCCAAGGAAAGCTGTGCGCCATGGCTGGTCGACCGCCTGCTGCGCAATCTGCTGATCGATGTCACTGGCAACACCCACCGCGCCGAATTCTGTATCGACAAGCTTTACTCGCCGGACAGCAGTACCGGCCGTCTCGGCCTGCTGGAGTTGCGCGCCTTTGAAATGCCACCACATGCGCGCATGAGCCTGACCCAGCAGCTGTTGCTGCGGGCGCTGGTGGCGCGTTTCTGGAAGACGCCTTACAAGCCGCCGCGCCTGGTGCGCTGGGGTACGGAACTGCATGACCGTTTCCTGCTGCCGCATTTTATCTGGCAGGATTTTGGCGACGTCATGGACGACATGCAGCAAGCTGGCTATGCCCTCAAGCCGGAATGGTTCGCACCGCACTTCGAGTTCCGTTTCCCGAAAATCGGCGACTACGCCGTCAACGGCATCGCGCTTGAACTACGCACGGCGCTGGAACCGTGGCACGTGCTGGGCGAGGAAAGCCGTTCCGGCGGCAACGCCCGTTACGTCGACTCCTCGCTGGAGCGGGTGCAGGTGAAGGTAAGCGGGATGGCGCCAGACCGCTATGTGCTGACTTGCAACGGCGTGGCCGTGCCGCTACAGCCGACCGGCAGGGGCGGCGAGTTTGTCAGCGGCATCCGCTACCGCGCCTGGCAGCCACCATCGGCGTTGCATCCGACCATCGGCATCGACTCGCCATTGACTTTCGATCTGGTCGATACCTGGAATGGCCGCAGCCTGGGCGGTTGCCAGTATCACGTGGTGCATCCGGGCGGGCGCAGCTACGATACTTTCCCGGTCAATGCCTTCGAGGCCGAAAGCCGTCGCCTGGGACGTTATTTCCGCCTCAATCACACGCCGGGAACGATGCAAATAAAGCAAGCGATAGCGTCCGTCGAGTTCCCATTTACGTTAGACTTACGTCACTTCTGATCAACCTCGCCAGTCAAGGCTCCTCTAAAACGCTGTCATCCCCGCGAACGCGGGGAGCCAAATTGCCGCCTAAAATGGTTTCCCGCGTTCGCGGGAATGACGCGGCGGAGTTCTTTGATTCCTTGGCGCAGGTTGTCTTTAACCAATTAAAGTGACGCAAGCAACCAACCATGTACCGGCGTTTACTCGAAAGTTATCCTGCTGAAGCCGATCGTTACGACGAGATGCTAGAGGCAGGCGGCCGCTTGCGGCCGCATTGGCGGACCCTGATCGATCAGCTGGAAGATTTGTCCCCGGAGATCCTGCGGCGCCGTGCGCGCGAAGTACGCGAAGCCATCGCCGCCGACGGCGTTACCTACAATGTGTATGCCGATCCGCAAGGCGCCAACCGGCCTTGGGAGCTGGACCTGCTGCCGCAGATTATTTCAGCGGAAGAATGGCAAACGCTGTCCGCGGCAGTCACCCAGCGTGCGCGCTTGCTGAATGCTGTGCTGGCCGATCTGTACGGACCGCAGACTTTACTTTCAGAAGGTTTGTTGCCGCCGGCGCTGGTCTTCGGCCAGCATGGCTATCTGTGGCCTTGCCGTGGCATCGAGCCGCCGGGCGGGATTCACTTGCACCTGTACGCCATCGATCTGGCGCGCTCACCGGATGGCCACTGGTGGGTCATGTCGGATCGCACCCAGGGCCCCTCGGGTGCCGGTTATGCCTTGCAAAACCGCCAGATCATGTCACGCGCCATGCCGGACACGGTGCGCGACATGCATGTGCAATCGCTGCTGAAATTCTTCCATACCCTGCATAACAGCCTGAGCGAGCTGGCGCCGGCCGGGGGCGAACCGCCGCTGGTGGTGCTGCTGACGCCGGGGCCGTATAACGAAACCTATTCCGAGCACGCATTCCTGGCGCATACGCTGGGTTTCCCGCTGGTCGAAGGCGCGGACCTGATGGTGCGCGGCGATATGGTCTACCTGAAAACCCTGAGCGGCTTGCGCCGGGTGCATGCGATCCTGCGGCGGCTGGATGACGACTATTGCGATCCGCTGGAATTGCGCGCCGATTCCGCGCTCGGCATTCCCGGCCTGGTGCAAGCCGCCCGTCTCGGCAATGTGCTGATAGCCAATTCGCTCGGCAGCGGCGTGCTGGAGTCGGGCGCCTTGCACGGCTTTCTGCCGGCCATCAGCGAACGCTTGCTGGGCCAGCCGCTGGCCTTGCCGGCCGTGGCGTCCTGGTGGTGCGGCGAAAAGCCCGCGCTCGAATACACCCTGGCCAATCTTGAACAACTGGTGATCATGCCGGCCTTCCCCTCGATGCGGATGCAGCCGATTTATGGTCACAGCCTGAATGCGCAGTCACGCCAGCGCGTGATTGAAAGCCTGCTGGCTCAGCCGCACGCGTATGTGGCGCAGGAATGGGTGCGTCTGTCGCAAGCGCCGGTGTTGTCGCGCAGCGGCGAATATCGTTTGATGAGCCGCGCCATCAGCCTGCGGGTATTCGTGGTGGCCGCCGCCGATGGCAGTTATCACGTGATGCCGGGCGGGCTGACGCGGGTTGCGCCGCGCCAGCGCAAGGATATCGTTTCAATGCAGCAGGGCGGCGCCAGCAAGGATGTCTGGGTACTGGGGCAGGTGCGGCAGGAGACCGCGGATGCGAATGCGGCGCCGGCAGCCGCGTTTGAAAATCAGGATGGTCGACAGCGCGCCTTGCATACTTCGCTCGATACGATTCGCAGCACGGTGGATATTTCTTCACACGCCGGCGAAAACCTGTTCTGGATGGGCCGCTACGCAGAGCGTTGCGACAACCTTGCGCATTTGCTGCGCGCCACCTTGCAACGCAGTACCGATCTGCAGGGCGAAACGCGCGAGAATTTTTATCAGCTCTGTGAGATTTGCCGAGGTCTCGGGATTGCATTGCCAGACCTGTCAGCTGCAGGAAAGCCAACCATCAACATCTTGCAGCAAGCTTTGATTGCCGCGATTGTCGATCCCGCGGTTGCTACCAGCATCGCCGGCAACCTGCGGCATCTGCATCATTGCGGCTACCAGGTGCGCGAGCATCTTTCGCTCGATAACTGGCATGCCATCAATCGCATGCCCGGTCTGGTGGCGGACAGCGGTGGTCCGGCTGGAACGACGCCGGCGCTGGCGTTGAACATGCTCAATAACGTGATCCAGGCTTGTGTCGGCCTGGCCGGCCATGCGCTGGACGACACCACCCGCGACGAAGGCTGGCATTTCCTGATGCTGGGACGGCATATCGAACGCATGACGCATCTGGCCACTTTGTTCGGGCAGTTTTTGCGCTTGCCGGTGGAGTCGCAGAACAAGACCCTGCCGTGGCTGCTGGAGTCGGCCAATAGCGTGGTCACTTACCGGGTGCGCTACCGGCGTGCGCCGGAGTGGCTGCCGGTATTGCATCTGCTGGTGTTCGACGTCAGCAATCCGCACGGGATCGCATTCCAGTTCCAGATGCTGGAACGTTATCTGAGCGATATCGGCGAGCAGTTGGGAACCCTCAGCATGGATACGCCGGCGCATTTGTCGGCCTTGCTGCGCGAATTTGAATTGCAGGATCTGAGTCATGATTCCTTGTTCGTGGCCGACGCGCATGCGCGTCTGGTGCAACTGATGCGTGATGCGATTACCGGAGCGTTTGCCTTGTCGGATGAACTGGCGCGGCATTTCTTTACGCCTTTGAGTGCGCCGGTCAGCCAGGGGGTGTCGTAATGAGCGAGTACGTTTATCACATCCGTCACGATACGCACTACGCGTATTCGCTGCCGGTGCGGTTGTCGCATCAGATGCTGCGCTTGACGCCGCGTTCGCTGCCTTGGCAAACCTGTACTTCGCATGGCATCGGGATTACGCCGGAGCCGCAGAATTTGCGCTTGCTGCTGGATAGTTTCGGCAATCCCATGCAGTCGTTTTCTTTGGAGATCGATCACACCGATTTGCGCGCCATTGCGGATTCCTGGGTTACCTTGACGCAGCGGCAGTTGTCGCCGTTGACGCCGCCGTGGGAATCGGCGCGCGCCAAATTGTCGTATCAGGCGGGGCAGTTTTTGCTGCCCGATGATCTGGAGGCTACGCGGTATTTGTTCGAGTCGGCGCATGTGCGTATCAAGCGTGAGTTCCTGGCTTATGCGATGGAATCGTTTACGCCGGGGTTGTCTTTGCTGGATGGCGTTCAGAATTTGATGACGCGGATTTTTCGCGAGTTTACTTTTGATCCGCTGGCTACTACTGTTTCGACTCCGGTTACCGAGGTGTTTGCTACTCAGCGCGGGGTTTGTCAGGATTTTGCGCATTTCATGTTGTCTTGCTTGCGGTCGTTGGGGCTGGCGGCGAGGTATGTCAGCGGTTATTTGCTGACTGAGCCGCCGCCGGGGCAGCCGCGTCTGATCGGGGCGGATGCTTCGCATGCTTGGGTGTCGGTGTATTGTCCTGGCATCGACGGCCAGCCGAGCAACTGGATTGATGCGGATCCGACTAATGGGATTTTCCCTGATACCAGTCACATTACACTGGGGTGGGGCCGAGATTTTCTTGATGTTTCGCCTTTGCGGGGTGTCTTGATCGGCGGGGGGCAGCAAACCATGGATGTCGCTGTCACAGTCATGCCGGCAAATGAAGCCCCGGGTTTCGGATTCGCAGTTTGAGTCAATCGTAGTTAAATGGGGTCATAGTTTTTTTACGACAGCTTTATCGTCGTAAATTACTCTGACCCCATTTAACGGGCCACGGAGTACACGCATTTGCATTCGAAACGGCGGTTACTCCGTGGATGCAAGCCGGGGGTAGCCCGGCAGCTAGTTACTTTTTCTTGCTTCGCCAAGAAAAAGTAACTAAAAAGAAGGCGACCGCAAAGCCCTTGCCTTTCCTTCGGTCAGGTCCCCAAAAGCGGTGCGTGCCAGTCGGGTGGGGCACAAACTCGCTTCGCTCAGACATGTGCCCCACAATTCCCGACTGCCACGCGCCTCTTTTGGCAAGTTCTCAATGCGGGGTACTTCAAAAGCAACTGCAACTGCAACTGCAACTTCAAAAGCAACCGCAACCGGTTACGGTGCGCGGATTTGATTTACTAGTGTCAACGCGCGCGGGTCTGGTGGCGGGGTCAGCAGGCTGACCACAATCAGGGCCAGTAATCCGGCGGGCACGCCGAACACGCCGGCCGCCATCGGCGCTATGTGGAACCATTGGCCGCTGGCTGAACCGCCCAGCGCTGGATAGGTATGCAGCATGTAGTACACGCAGGTGGCGAAGCCGACTACGATGGCGGCCATTGCTCCTTCCTGGTTGCCGCGCTTCCAGAATACGCCTAGCGCCAGCACGGGAAACAGGGCGGACGCGGCCAGCGAAAATGCGGCGCCTACCATCGACAGGATGTCGCCGGGCTTCAATGACGCGGTGTAGGCTGCCAGCAGCGCTACCACTAGCAACAGCAACTTGGACACCGTCACCCGCTTGGCGGTCGAGGCTTGCGGGTCGATCATTTTGTAATAGACGTCGTGCGACAGGGCGTTGGAAATCGTCAGCAGCAAACCGTCGGCGGTCGACAGCGCTGCGGCCAGGCCGCCGGCGGCGACCAGGCCTGAGATGTAGTACGGCAGCTTGGCGATCTCCGGCGTCGCCAGCACGATGATGTCGCCGTCCAGCACGATTTCCGAGAGCTGCACGATGCCGTCGTGGTTGATGTCGGTAATGCTGACCAGCGGATGCGCCTTGTCGATATTGGCCCAGTACGAGACCCACTCCGGCAGGTGCGAATAGTCGGAACCCACCAGCGAGGTGTAGATGTAGTATTTCACCAGCACCGCCAGCGCCGGCACCGTCAGGTAGATCAGCAGGATGAAAAACAGGGTCCAGAATACCGATTTGCGGGTTTCCTGCACCGATGGCGTGGTGTAGTAGCGCATCAGGATATGTGGCAGGGCGGCGGTGCCTAGCATCAGGCAAAACACCAGGGCCAGGAAATTGTTGCGCTTGATGTCCGAGGCTTCCGGGCTGCTGGCGGCAAACGGTGTGGCTTGCGGAACCGGCGGTTCGGCGCGCGCCAGGTAGTTTTCCTTCTCCTGCTGCCAGCTGCGCTCGGCTTCTTCCGGCGTTTTGGGATAGCTGCTGAGGGCGCGGCTGGCGGCGCGGATATCGATCAACGAGCCGTTGTTGCGCTTGAGTTTTTCCAGGAACTGTTGCGCTTCGATGCGGCCCTGGTCCCAGGAGGTCGGCAGATTGCGCAGGCGGACATCGTAGGCCTCGGCTTTGGCCTTGAAGATCGCGCGTACCTGCATTTCTTTCGGATCGACATCCAGCTTCTTTTCGATATCGGTAATTTGCGTCAGCACCGAGCCGTAGGAAATCTGCGCCACCGGATTGTGCGTGTGCTGCCCGGACAGCCAGATCACTGGGATCAGATAGGCGAACAAGATGATGATGTACTGCGCGACCTGGGTCCAGGTAATGGCGCGCATGCCGCCCAGGAAGGAACACACCAGGATGCTGGCCAGGCCGAGAAAAATACCGACCGAAAAATCGACGCCGGTAAAGCGCGAAGCGATCAGACCGACGCCATAGATTTGCGCCACCACGTAGATGAAAGAAATCAGTATGGTGGCGATCACTGCCAGGATCCGCACCGGATTGCTGCTGGTGCGGCCGCGGTAACGCGCCGCCAGGAAATCCGGAATGGTGTACTGGCCGAACTTGCGCAAATATGGCGCGATCAGCAAGGCCACAAGGCAATAGCCGCCGGTCCAGCCGATGATGTAGGCGAGGCCGTCAAAGCCTTGCAGGTACAGGCCGCCGGCGAGGCTGATGAAGGTGGCTGCGGATATCCAGTCGGCGGCGGTCGCCATGCCGTTGAACAGTCCCGGCACGCGGCGGCCGGCGACATAGTATTCGGAGACTTCAGAGGTACGGCTCATGATGCCGATGCCGGCGTACAGCACCACGGTGGCAAACATGAACAGGTAGCCGATCCAGGTGCGCGGCAAGCCTTCCTGTTCCAGGATCGCCAGCACCAGCAGCAAGGCGATGAAGCCGCCGGTGTACCAGCTGTAGTAGCGCACCAGTCGCCAGAAGAAGGATTTATCGTTCATCGGTCGCCGTTGCGTTGTACATCGCTTTGATGGCGGCGGTCGATGCTCCGCATTTGCCAGGTATACACTGCGACGATCAGCAGATAACCCAGTGCCAGTCCTTGCGCCGCCATGTAAAACGATAGCGGCCAGCCGAACAAGGTCATGTTTGCCAGTTCACGGGCAAAGAAGATGACGCCGAAAGTCAGGCCGAACCAGACCAGCAACAGCGCCAGGGTCAATCGCCTGGTGCTGCGCCAATGGGTGGGAGGACGGTGTTTGAACATGAGGTTGGCTGGTCCGGAATCAGGATAGGGAAATCAGCGGAAATCCGCTTCGGCGGTCTTCAGCAAATGCAGGCTGACGCGGAACAGGCTGCCAGGCATTTCAGGGTCGGTGCTGCGCGGATTATAGGAAATCGTCACTTCGGCCTCATGCTGCAAGGCTATCTCGCGCACGATTGCCAATCCCAGCCCGCTGCCGCTGCTGCGATTATCGAGGATGCGGTAAAAGCGGTGGAATATCTGGTCGCGCTCGGCCGGCGGGATGCCGGGGCCGGTATCTTCGACTTCAAGGACTGCAAATTCGGCCATGCCGGTTTGCGGTTCCGCGCGCACGCGCACCGTGACGCTGCCTTCGACCGGCGTGTAGTGCAACGCATTGTCGATCAGGTTGCCGAGCAGTTCGCGCAGCATGAGCGGATTGCACAGCACCGGCAGCCGCTGTTCAGCCTGTTCGAAACCGAGATCGATACGCTGGGTGAAAGAAGCCTGGACCCAGTCCTGCACGACGTTACGGGCGAATTCGGAGAGATCGCGCTGCACGAAGGGCGCATTTTCCTGAGACTGGTTTTCCGCCCTGGCCAGCGACAGCAACTGGTTCACCAGCCGGGTGGCGGACTCCGAACTCTTCGCGAGCTGTTCCAGCGAGCGGTGGATATCTTCCTGGCGAGTCTGGCGCAGCGCCAGTTCCGACTGCATGCGCATGCCGGCCAGCGGGGTTTTCATCTGATGGGCGGCGTCGGCGATGAAACGCTTCTGGGTTTGCATCGAAAGCGATAGTCGCGCCAGCATGTCGTTCAGCGAACCCACCAGCGGTGAGATTTCTTCCGGCACCTGGCCCGCTTCGATCGGACTCAGGTCGTCTGGCCGGCGGGCGCGGATCCTTTGCTGCAATTCAGATAGCGGCGATAATCCGCGCGACAGTGCAAACCAGATCAGCGCCAGCACGATCGGCAGGATCAGGAATTGCGGCAGGATTACGCCCTTGATGATGGCGTTCGCCAGCCGCGCCCGCTTTTCCAGGGTTTCCGCGACCTGCACCAGCGCCGTGCGCGGCGCTATTTTTTCCGTCGCCATAGCATTGACCTCGGCGACGCTGCGCAGATCGACATAGGCGTAGGCGACACGGACGTCGGCGCCGTGCAAGATGGTATCCCGATGCTGCACCGTGCCTGGATGGGTAGCGTCATCCAGGGCATTTTCGGGTGGCATGATCAGGTCGCGGTCGCCCTCGATGATACGGCCTTGTGCATCGGTGATCAGGTAATACACATTGTCGATATCGTCGGCGCGCAGAAAATCGCGGGCCGGGCCGTTCAGGCGAGTGGTGACCTTGCCGTTGGTTTCGATGACCTGTTGCGACAACACCATGACGCTGTCGTCAAGGGCCTGGTCGAAAGGCTGGTTGGCGATCGATTTCGCCACCACATAGGTAATCGCGATGCTGATCGGCCACACCAGCAGCAGCGGCACCAGCATCCAGTCGAGGATTTCGCCGAACAGCGAACGCTGTACGCGTTCTTCGGCATGCGCCGGCGGCGCAGTGGCGGAATGGGTGGACGGCAGCGTATCCGGCGAGCGGGCGTCGGGCATAAGGTCGGACATAACCTCGGGCAAAGCGTCGGACATAATACAGGCCTTAGCGGCGGCGCGACGAGTCGAGTGGAGAGAAGGCGACTACGTTGCTTGCCGGGGCGGCCGGGCTGGCCGGCGGTTCGCTGATTTTTTCCAGGCAGTAGCCGAGGCCGCGCACCGTGGCGATCCGCACGCCGCCGATTTCGATTTTCTTGCGCAAGCGGTGGACATACACTTCGATGGCGTTGTTGCTGACTTCTTCGCCCCATTCGCACAGATGGTCGACCAGCTGTTCCTTGGATACCAGGCGGCCGGTGCGTTGCAGCAAGACTTCCAGCAAGCCCAGTTCGCGTGCCGACAGGTCCAGCATCTGTTCATTGATATACGCAATCCGCCCGACCTGGTCATAGCTCAGCGGTCCGTGCTTGATCACCGTTGGCCCGCCACCGGCGCCACGGCGGGTCAATGCGCGTACGCGCGCTTCCAGTTCGGACAGTTCAAACGGCTTGGCCATGTAATCGTCGGCGCCGAGGTCGAGCCCTTTGACTCTTTGTTCGAGCGAATCGGCGGCGGTCAGGATCAGTACCGGCAGGTGCGAATTCCGCGCACGCAGGCGGCGCAGCACTTCCAGCCCGCTCATCTTCGGCAAGCCGAGATCGAGGATCAGCAGATCGAAGTCCTGGGTCGACAAAGCGGAGTCCGCTTCCATCCCGTTCATGACGCAATCAGTCGCATAGCCAGACTGCCGCAGCGAGCGCGTCAATCCATCGGCTAATACACTGTCGTCTTCGGCAAGCAAAATGCGCATGATCGGGGTGTTTCCCTATAGGGTGGATGGAAGCTGCTTGTAGTCTATGGCGTTTCATTCTCATCAGCAAGACCGAATGTCAAATTGGCACGGCTGTTTGGTATAATCAGTGCACTTGATTTCGTCCGGACCTGGTTTACTGCTCTGATGCAACGCTTACTGATCCTTTTGCTGATATTCATACTACCTATGCAAGTCTTTGCAGGCATCCCTGAGTCCCAGGCAGATGCGATGGCGACGCTGTCATATACAGCTATGGTCCAGCAAAATGATTCTGCGATGCAATGCAACGCTGCCGACAGCGGCGGCTTGCAGGACGACGAGAATGGTGCCGCCGACGAGATTGAGATGCATGTTGATCTCGGCGACGAGACGGTGCCCGCATTTCCCTTCATATTTGCCGCCACGGCAATTGCCGCAACCCCCGCGCTGAGTAACGACAAGGCGCGCCAGCCACCGTTTTTGCCGCCGGCCGGACCTCCTCCCAGAGCTTAAGCGCCTTGACGCCGCTCGGATCTTCGATTCGGCGGCAGGCGCATAGCCCATCCCTTGCATCCAATTTTTGCCGATCAGTGCGCTGAGTTGCGTCTTTATGCGCGTCTCGTTTGCGGCATTTGATCGTCACCGCATGCACAGGAAAAATCAGCATTACCAGCAATACCTATGGCCATGTCGGACATGGCGTCAAATCTCAGGAGAAAGCATGAAAAAATTATTCGTCGCGCTGATCGTCGTTGCCATGACGTTCTCAGCCGGTATCGCCACCGTGGAAGCCAAACGCATGGGCGGCGGCAGTTCCTTTGGCAAGAAATCGCAAAGCATGAACCGCCAGGCTACGCCACCGCAAGCCGCCAAACCGGCCGCTGCCGTAGCAGCGCCTGCCGCGGCCGGCGCCGCCGCGGCAGCCAAGCCAAGCATGTGGAAAGGCATGCTGGGCGGCGCATTGCTTGGCCTCGGCCTGGGCGCATTGTTATCCAGCATGGGCCTGGGCGGTGCCATGGCCGGTATGATCAGCAACATGATCATGATCGCCTTGTTCGCGTTTGCCGCCATGTTCATCTACAAGCTGGTGCGCCGCAAAATGGCCAACGGCAGCTCGACCAACAACGGCATGCGCCCGGCATTCGCCAGCGCGGCGCCTTCCAGCTTCACGCCGGAAATCGCTTCGCGCATCGAGCAACCGATGCAACGCAACGCATTTGATGCCGCGCCTGCAACGGCGGCAGTCGGCGCCGGCGCTGCTGCAACAGCTGCAGCCTGGGGCGTACCTGCCGATTTCGATACGGCCGGTTTCCTGCGACACGCCAAGACTTACTTCCTGCGCCTGCAGGCAGCCTGGGACAAGGCCGACAGCAACGACATCCGTGAATTCACGACGCCGGAAATGTTTGCCGAACTGCGCATGCAATTACAAGAGCGCGGCGCTTCGGCAAACCATACCGATGTCGTGACGCTGGATGCCGAATTGCTGGGAATCGACACGATCGATAGCGATTACCTCGCCAGCGTCCGCTTCACCGGCATGATCAAGGAAGACGAAAACGTCGCGGCCGCTCCGTTTGCCGAGATATGGAATCTGTCCAAGCCGACCGAAGGACAGGGCGGTTGGATACTAGCCGGTATCGAGCAGGAAGAAAAAGCCAGCTAAACGATGTCTTTGTCGCCGTTGTAGATTGGGTTAGCGTAGCGTAACCCAACGTAGCGATCCTGAAAAAAAGCCGCCGGAGAGAAATCCCCTGCGGCTTTTCCATGTCAACAGCCCGGCTAGTGGCACAATATGGGGTTTTCAGGATATCGCTAAAGGAATTTCAATGAGTTTGCCAGCCACCGAGTCACCCAAATCCTCAGAATCTGCCGTCATCCTGACCGGCGATCGCCCCACCGGCCCTCTGCATCTCGGCCATTTCGTTGGCAGCCTGCGCAATCGCATCGAATACCAGCACACCTACAAGCAATTCATCATGCTGGCCGACGCCCAGGCGCTCACCGACAATATGGACGATACCAACAAGGTGCACCGCAACGTGGTGGAAGTGGCGCTGGATTACCTGGCGGTCGGCATCGATCCGGCCAAGTCGACCATCCTGATCCAGTCGCAGATTCCCGAGCTGGCGGAATTGACCTTTTATTACCTGAACCTGGTCACCGTGGCACGCCTGGAGCGCAACCCCACGGTCAAGGAAGAAATCCGCCTGCGCGGTTTCGAGCGCGATATTCCAGCCGGATTCCTGACTTACCCGGCCAGCCAGGCCGCCGATATTACGGCCTTCAAGGCGGCGCTGGTGCCGGTCGGCGAAGACCAGATCCCGATGATCGAACAAACCAATGAAATCGTCCGTCGCTTCAACCGCACCGTCGGCCGCGACGTACTGGTCGAGGCGAAGGCGCTGGTGCCGGAAATCGGCCGCCTGCCGGGTATCGATGGCAAGGCCAAGATGAGCAAATCGCTGGGTAACACCATCAATCTTGGCGCCACGGCCGATGAAATCCGCGCCGCCGTCAAACAGGTCTACACCGATCCGCTGCATCTGCGGGTGCAGGATCCTGGTCATCTGGAAGGTAATGTGGCCTTCCTTTACCTGGATGCGTTCGATCAGGATAAAGACGGTCTGGCGGAGATGAAAGCGCACTATGTGCGCGGCGGCCTGGGCGACAGCCTGGTGAAGGCCCGTCTGGAAGCTTGCTTGCAGGACTTGCTGGCGCCGATCCGCGCCCGTCGCGAAGAACTGGCCAAGGACAAGGGCCACGTCATGCAAATTCTCAAAGAGGGCACCGCCAAGGCGCGTGAAGTGGCGGCAAAGACTGCCGATGAAGTCAAGGCAGCGCTCGGCCTGTCTTATTTCTAAGCTGTCATCTCCTGCGCGGGGAATAGCTGGCTCAGCACCCCGCGCAGCCAGCGATTGGCCGGATCCAGCTCGGCATTGTCGTGCCAGTACAAATAGACATCCAACGGCGGCGTCGCCAGCGGCAGCGGGTAGATCCGGTTCGCCAAGTTGACGTTGGCGATTTGCGCGTAGTGCGCCGGCATGGTGGTGAGCAGGTCGGAACTGCTGGCCACCTGGCAGGCCGCATAGTAGTGCTGGCAGCGCAGAGCGATATGGCGCTGGCGGCCGATGCGCGCCAGTTCGACATCTTCCACCCCGGGCCCGGTGCGGCGCGACGACACCAGGATATGGCTTTGCGCCAGATAAGTTTCCAGATCCAGTCCGGCCGCAGTTTGCAGCGCCTGATGATCCTGGCGCGCCACCACCACCAGCGCATCGCGCGACAGCGGCGTGCTGCGTATTTCTCCCGGCCGCTGCAACAAGACATCGACCGCGATGTCTAGCGTGCCTGCCGCCAGCTCGGATTCAAGCTGCCGTCTTTCCACCCGCACTGAATTGATCTCCACCAGTGGCGCCTGCGCTTGCAGCAGTTGCATCAGCGGCGGCAGCAGGCGCGCCTCCAGCACGCCTGGCAAGCCAAGGTTGAAACTGCGCCGTGTCACCATCGGATCGAACTGGTTGCCATGCTTGACGCTGACTTCCAGCGTTTGCAGCGCTTGCCGCACCGGACCGATCAGCGAGCGCGTCATCGGCGTCGGCAGCATGTTGCTGCCTTGCCGGATAAACAAGGGGTCGCCCAGCAAGTCGCGCAAGCGCGCCAGCGCATGGCTGACCGCCGGCTGGGTCAGACTCAGCGCCTTGGCGGCGCGCGTGATATTGCCTTCAGCGTAGATGGTGTCGAGCACCACGAACAAGTTGAGGTCGATGCGGCTTATATGCATGAGATTAATTATGGTCTATGTAAATCATTCATTTGATGAATTATAGTGCTTACGGCACACTTCAACTAATTAGATGATCTCTAAACGTTCAGTCATCCCCGCGTACGCGGGGATCCACGTTTCCGTAAGTATTGGCACGCTAACGTTGGCAATATGGATTCCCGCGTGCGCGGAAATGACTCGGTCGGAAATGACCCGGTCGGGAATGAAGCAATACGCGTTATTTGGGATTCCCTTTCATCACACAGTCGAGGACGCAATGGATTTTTCCTATTCTCCCAAGGCCCGGAAATATATAGCACTGCTCAATGCCTTCATGGCCGAGCATGTGCTGCCCGCCGAAGCCGAGTATTTCAGCCAGCTCAAGCGCGGGCCGTTGCCATGGAATGTGCCGCCAGTGATGCTGGCCTTGAAAGCCAAGGCCAAGGAAGCCGGCCTGTGGAACCTGTTCTTGCCGGATGAAGAGTTCGGAGCAGGACTCAGCAATACCGATTACGCCCCGCTGGCGGAAATCATGGGCCGCTCGTTCATCGCGCCCGAAGTCTTCAACTGCAACGCGCCCGATACCGGCAACATGGAAGTGCTGGCCAAATACGGTTCGCCGGCGCAGCAAGAACAATGGCTGAAGCCGTTGCTGGCGGGCGAATGCCGCTCGGCGTTTTGCATGACCGAACCCGAAGTCGCTTCCAGCGACGCCACCAACATGCGCGCCACGGCGCTGCTCGACGGCGACGAGGTGCTGCTCAACGGCCGCAAATGGTGGAGCACGGGCATTGGCCATCCCAACTGCAAGTTCGTGATTTTCATGGGTCTGACTTATCCGGACGGACCCAAGCATGCGCAGCATTCGATGGTGATCGTGCCGATGGCGACGCCGGGCGTCAAGATCGAGCGCATGCTGCCGGTATTCGGTGCGCTGGACGAACCTTACGGCCACGGTGAAGTCAGTTTCACCAACGTACGGCTGCCGCTGGCCAACATCATCGCCGGACCGGGGCGCGGCTTTGAAATTGCCCAGGGCCGTCTCGGGCCAGGCCGCATCCATCATTGCATGCGTGTGCTCGGCGCGGCGGAAGTGGCGCTGGAAATGCTGTGCAAGCGGGCACTGACGCGTACCGCGTTCGGCAAGCCGCTGGCCGATCTCGGCGGCAATGCCGACATTATCGCCAATGCCCGCATGGCGATTGAGCAATCGCGTTTGCTGACGTTGAAAGCGGCATGGATGATGGATACCGTCGGCGCCAAGGCGGCGATGAGCGAAATCTCGCAAATCAAGGTGGTGGCGCCAAACGTGGCGCAACTGGTGATCGACCAGGCGATCCAGATACACGGCGGCGCCGGCGTTTGCGACGATCTGCCGCTGACGGCGCTGTTTGCCTATGCCCGCGTGCTGCGGCTGGCGGATGGTCCGGATGAGGTGCACCGCGCCTTGATCGCCAAGCTGGAACTGAAAGCGCAAGCGGCCAAGGCGGCGCTGCAAGGAGAGCACGCATGAGCTTGATCGACCAGGCTGGTGCGGTGCGTAGCGGCGAAGAACTGGACCTTGCCAAGATAGACGTTTTTCTGAAAGGCGTCGACGCCAGCCTGGAAGGCACACCGGCGGTAAAGCAGTTTCCGGGTGGCGCTTCCAATCTGACTTATCTTCTTAGCTACACCAATCGCGAGCTGATCCTGCGCCGGCCGCCGTTTGGCGCCAAGGCCAAGTCGGCGCACGACATGCTGCGTGAAGCGAACATCATGGCCGAGCTGAAGCCGGTCTATCCCTATGTGCCGGCGGTCATCGCGACCTGCCAGGACCGCGCCGTGATGGACAGCGATTTCTTTGTCATGGAACGGCTGCGTGGGATTATCCTGCGCGACAAATTACCGGCCGGGCTGACACTGAGCGAAAGCGATACCCGCCAGCTGTGCCTGAATGTCATCGACAAGATGATCGCCTTGCACCAGGTCGATTATCACGCCGCCGGCCTGGCCCATCTGGGCAAGGGCGACGGTTATGTGCAGCGCCAGATTGCCGGCTGGAGCGAGCGCTACCGCAAGGCGCGTACCGACGACGCCGTCGATTTTGAAGACGTGATGCGCTGGCTGGGCGACAAGATGCCGGCCGACGTCGCCACCTGCCTGATCCATAACGATTTACGTTTCGATAACGTGGTGCTGGATCCCGGCAATCCGCTACAAGTCATCGGCGTGCTGGACTGGGAAATGGCGACCCTGGGCGATCCACTGATGGACCTCGGTAACACGCTGGCCTACTGGGTGCAAGCCGACGACGAGCCGCAATTCAAGCAAATGCGCCGCCAGCCGACGCACTTGCCAGGTATGCTGACGCGCAAGGAAGTGATAGCCTATTACGGCGAGAAAACCGGTTACCGCACCGATCATTTCGACTTCTACGAAATCTACGGACTGTTCCGGCTGGCGGTGATCGTGCAGCAGATTTATTACCGTTTCCATCACGGGCAAACCAAGAATCCGCAATTTGCCTTTTTCGTCCACGTCACCAACTATCTTGAACAGCGCTGCAAGAACCTGATCGCGCAATCGACCATATGACCCTAGACCTGCAGATGGCAATCCAACGAGGGCGGCATTGAATGGCCGCGATCTATCTGGTAAGACACGGCCAGGCAAGCTTCGGCGCCGCGGATTATGACCAGTTGTCCGACCTCGGCGTGCGGCAATCCGCCATCCTCGGGCAGTGGCTGGCGCAAAGCGGGCAGGAGATGCCGTTGGTGGTCACAGGTAGCCATCTGCGCCATCAGCAAAGCAGCGCCGCATGTATCGAGGCGCTGGCGGCGCCGGCAGCCGGGCGTCAGCGCCGGATGATACAAGATGAGGGCTTTGACGAATTCGACCACAAGCAAGTGCTGGCGCGTTATATGCCGCAGTTTGCCGATGGCTTGTTCTCCGCCTATCTGGAACAGCAGGACAATCCGGAGCGCGCGTTTCAGCGGGTTTTTGTCAAGGCGGTCGCGCGCTGGGTCGGCGGTGAGCATGACGCCGAATACCACGAACCGTGGCCGGCTTTCAAAGCGCGCTGCAACGGCGCCATGGCCAGGCTGCTTGACCAGGTCGGCAAAGGGCAATCGGCCTGGGTGTTTACCTCGGGCGGTCCGATCAGCGTGATTTGCCAGCAGCTGCTGGGGATTCCAGACCGGCAGATTTTTGATGTGAACTGGGCGCTGGTCAACACCAGCGTGACCAAGCTGCTGTACCGGCCCGGCCGCGTCAGCTTGAGCTACATGAACAATTTTTCGCATCTCGAACGCGCATGCGATCCGACCTTAGTGAGTTACAGATAACGCGCAATTCTAAAAAGCTGTCATCCTCGCGAACGCGGGGATCCAGTTTGTTGCCTACCATGGATTCCCGCGTTCGCGGGAATGACGCGGGGCTTATTTCAGAGTATAAAAGGAGACAGAAAACATGGCAAACGCATCCATTTTTGATCTGAGCGGAAAAATCGCCCTGGTGACCGGCGCCAGCCGCGGCATCGGCGCTTCGATCGCCAAGACACTGGCGCAGCACGGCGCCCATGTGATCGTGTCCAGCCGCAAGGCGGACGCTTGCGAGAAAGTGGTGGCCGAGATCGTGGCTGCCGGCGGTACGGCAGAAGCCATAGCCTGCCATATCGGCGAAATGGTGCAGATCGAAACGTTGTTCCAGGGCATAGCCGGCAAGCACGGGCGGCTGGATATCCTGGTCAACAACGCTGCGGCCAATCCACACTTCGGGCCGATCGTCGAGACCGATGTCGCGGCGTTCCAGAAAACGGTGGACGTCAATATCCGCGGCTACTTCTTCATGTCGTCGTATGGCGCCAAACTGATGGCGCAAGGCGGTGGCGGCGCCATCGTCAATGTCGCCTCGGTGAATGGCGTCACGCCAGGCGTGTTCCAGGGCATTTACTCGATTACCAAGGCCGCGGTGATCTCGATGACCAAAGCCTTCGCCAAGGAATGTGCCGCCAGCGGCGTGCGCGTCAATGCCTTGCTGCCGGGTTTTACCGAAACCAAGTTCGCTGCGGCATTGATGGATAACCCGGCGATCCTGAGCAAGGCGCTGGAGCATATCCCGATGAACCGCGTGGCCCAGCCGGACGAGATGGCGGGCGCGGTGCTGTATCTGGTATCGCCGGCAGCCAGCTACACCACCGGGGTTTGCCTGAATGTCGATGGCGGTTATCTGCTGAACTGAAGCTTGGAACAACGGGAAAATCTCATGAAGAATTTGCATGGCAAGGTCGCGGTCATCACCGGCGCCGCAGAAGGCATCGGCAAAGGTATTGCAGTACGCGCCGCCGCTGAAGGAATGAAACTGGTGCTGGCCGATATCAACGCCTCCAAGCTGGAAGCGACGGTAGCAGAGTTCAAGGAGCAAGGCGTCGAGGTGATCGGCGTGCCTACCGACGTCGCCAAGGAAGAGCAGGTCAACGCGCTGGCGGAGCAGGCTTTCGCCAAATTCGGCAAGGTCCATCTGCTGATGAATAACGCCGGTGTGGCGGTCGCCAAGCCGGCCTGGGAAACCACGCAGAAGGACTGGGACTGGGTCATGGGCGTGAATTTTTACGGCGTTACCCATGCCTTGCGCGCTTTTGTGCCGACCATGCTGAAACACGTTGAGGAAGGGCATATCGTCAATACCGCTTCCATGGCCGGCCTGACCTCACAGCCTAGCCTGGCCAGCTACAACGCCAGCAAGCATGCGGTAGTGACGGTATCGGAGGGCTTGCATCACGATCTGGCATTGCGGCAATCGCTGATCAAGGTCTCGGTGCTGTGTCCGGGATGGGTCAAGACCGGTATCGGGCATTCGGAACGTAATCGCGAAGGTAAATCAGAGCAGGCAGCTTTCGATCCGGTGGCAGCCAAGGTAGGCATGGCGGTGCTGCAAGCGGTGGAGAATGGCATTCCTGTGACGCAGGTAGCGGCCGACGTGTTCGATGCAATCCAGTCGGAGCGATTTTATATCCTGACGCATCCCGAAATGAAACAGGCGATCCAGGTGCGTATGGAAGATATCTTGCAGCAGCGTGCACCGACGTTGTTGAAGATATAAAGAAAAAGGCCGGCTGAGATGGAAATCTCAGCCGGCCTTTTATAATTTATTGTCGCTTAGTCGATATCAAACTTCACGCCCTGCGCCAACGGCAAGGTGCGGCTGTAGTTGATGGTATTGGTGGCACGGCGCATGTAGGTTTTCCAGGAATCCGAACCCGATTCGCGGCCGCCGCCAGTTTCCTTCTCGCCACCGAAAGCGCCGCCGATTTCCGCGCCGCTGGTGCCGATGTTGACATTGGCCAGGCCGCAATCGCTGCCGCTGGCGGACATGAACGCTTCCGCTTCGCGCACATCGTTGGTGAAGATGGCGGAAGACAAGCCTTGCGGCACAGCGTTGTTGAGACGCACCGCATCTTCGAAATCATCGTAACTCAGCACATACAGGATCGGCGCAAAGGTTTCGTGATGCACGATGTCGCTCTGCTGCGGCATGCGCACCAGCGCCGGCCGCACATAGAAGGCATTGCTGTTATCGCCGACCTGTACCCGCTCGCCGCCGGTGACTACGCCGCCTTCAGCCTTGGCTTGCACCAGCGCGGCCTGCATGCTATCGAACGATTGCTGATCGACCAGCGGGCCGACCAGGGTTTCGGCTTCCAGCGGATCGCCCACCTTGACGCTGGCGTAGATACGCTCGATGCGGCTGACCACATCGGCATAGATGCTGCTGTGGACGAACAGGCGGCGCAGGCTGGTGCAGCGCTGGCCTGCAGTACCGACCGCAGAGAAAGTAATCGCACGCAAAGCCAGGCTCAGGTCGGCGGTCGGCGTAACGATCATGCCGTTGTTGCCGCCAAGTTCCAGCAAGCTGCGGCCCAGGCGTTCGGCGACGGTGGTGGCGACCTTGCGGCCCATGCGTACGCTGCCGGTAGCGCTGATCAGCGGCACCAGCGGCGAAGCGGACAAGCTAGCGCCGATTTCGGCGCGGCCCAGCACCACTTGGCACAGGTTGGCCGGCAGCAGGTCCGGACGCGATTGCGAGAAGCGCGCCACGGCTTTTTCATACAGGGCATGGACGGCGAGGGCGACTACCGGCGTCTTTTCCGATGGTTTCCAGATCACGGCATTGCCGCAGACCAGCGCCAGCGCTGCATTCCAGGCCCATACGGCAACCGGGAAGTTGAAAGCGGTGATGACGCCGCAAACGCCCAGTGGATGCCAGGTTTCCATCATGCGGTGGCCGGGGCGCTCGGAAGCGATGGTCAGGCCATACAGCTGGCGCGACAGGCCGACCGCGAAATCGCAAATGTCGATCATTTCCTGCACTTCGCCGATGCCTTCGGACAGGATCTTGCCGGATTCCAGCGTCACCAGCTTGCCCAGCGGCTCGCGATATTCGCGCAGCACTTCACCCAGGATGCGCACCAGCTCGCCGCGCACCGGCGCCGGCACCACGCGCCATTTTTCGTAGGCTTGATGGGCGTTCTTGATGGCGCTCTCGGTTTCTTGCACGCTATGTGCGCGCAGCGAAGCAATCACAGCGCCGTCGCGTGGCGAGCGTGAGTGCAGGTCATTGCCGGCGTGGGCGGAGAAGTCGAAACCGAGTTCAGCGAAGATGGTGGAGATTTGCGTCATTGGCAACCTTTATGATGTTCTAAGACGTCATTCCCGCGAACGCGGGAATCCATTTTACGTAGAAATTTGGATTCCCCACCTAGGTGACCGCGTTCGCGAGGATGACGGCGTTATTAGAGGAGA
>NZ_JBDTCG010000066.1:0-43591 GCF_039923675.1 Collimonas sp. | reverse complement strand
TGATAGGCGCTTTGCTCCCACAGGCCTTTCGGCTCGATGATCATGCGTACATTGTCGCCTTGGGTGACAGTGCTGATGGTCTTGACCGGCGTACCGAAGTCGCCGACATCCAGCTTGCGGCGCAGGACATCAGGCAAGCTGGTCTTGAGGAAATCGACCACAATCGTCTGCCCCTGTTGATGGACATCGACGCCGACTTGCGTGTTTGGCAAATCGATCACAACCCGGCCTTCGCCTGCCGTACCACGACGGAAATCGATATCGCGCAGCGCAGGTTTGCCATTCAACAAAGGTGCGGCAACAGGAGCGGCAGCCACACCTGAAACAGTCCGCGCCGCCGGCTGTACCGGCACGCCGACGGCATTTACCGGTGTCGCCAGACCGCCAGAGCCGTCAATCGTGACGACTAGGGCGTTGCCATCCATCGCGGTCGCATAGGACAGGGATCGCTTCAGATTGAACACCAGGCGTGAGCGGTCGTCGGCTTGCGCCAGCAATACGTTGCGCACGTCGCCCAAGCTGATGTCTTGCGTTGTCTTGCCTGTGGCGTTGCCGACACCGACAAAGTCGAACGCGATTCGCGCCGGACTGAGGATGGAAAATGCCGTTGGCTGGGCACTCAAGGGGTGTTGGAAGCTGATCTTGACGATCACATTCGCGCCCTGCTGGCTGGCGCTGATCGATGTGATTGCATTATTTTCCGCTGCCATGACTGCGGCGCTGGACCCGACCATGCAGATCAATGCCAAAAGCATGAGTGCTTTCTGTCGAATCACGCTCATCCGGCTCACGCTCAGGCTAACTATTTTTTTTCCTGCTGCAATCATTTTGTGCTCTCCTGCAACGCTAACTTGGCTTCGCGCTCGACCCATTCGCCGGACGCATCTTGTACGATTTCTTTTAAAACGACTTCTGATTCATTGATGGCTGTAACCATGCCGAAATTCTGCCCCATGTAATTACCCACTTTGGCTTGAAACACGGTCTTGTCGACTTGCAGCAAGGCATAGCTCAGGCCCACCTTCTGCAGCGTGCCGACCATCTTGATGGTATCCAGCGGATAGTTTTCCAATGTTTCACGGCGCCGGTCCATATTCGGCTTCAAGCCGTTCGACTTGCCCTGCAACTTGGCAAATGCCACCAGCAGCTTGTTGGGATTGTAGGGATCGACACTGGTCGCGCCGGCATACACGAAGGGAATGAATTTCTTCGGCTCGGTCAGCTTCGGAATTCCCACTTTGGTATGGCTCTTGACATCGGCCATCCAGTCTTTCAATTCCTGCACGCCGCTATCGCCGCAACCTGACAAAGTTGAGATGAATACGACAAAAAACGTCACCCGGGTCAGACGCCCAATGCGAAAAAACGTCATTTTTGACCTTTCTGTTTAGCTGAATCGGCTGTCTTGCGCTGCTCAGCCACTTCGTCCTTATCCAGATAGCGGAAGGTCTTGGCAATCGCATCCAGGCTCAGCGTGCCATCCTTGCCTGTTGCCAAATTCATATTATTCAAGGTCACGATACGTGGCAGATTGGCGATGTCGCTGGCGAACGAGCCGACGTCATGATAGTTGCCGGTCACCTTGATGTTGATCGGCAGTTCAGCGTAGTAATTCTTGACCACTACCTGGCCCGGCTTGAACAGTTCAAACTGCAAACCACGTCCCAAACCGGCCTGGTTGATATCCGACAGCAGGGCATCCATCTCGGCCTTGCTAGGCAATTGCTTTTCCAAGGTTGCCACATAGTCGGCAACTTGCAGCTTTTGCTTTTGCAGCTCTTCCAGGTTAATCGCTTGCTGGATCTTCGATTTGTACTGCTCCTTCAGTTGCACTTCCTTTTGCTCGCCAGCGCTGAGTTCATCTTGCTGGTCACTCCAGTAGAAATACCAGCCAACCAGCAGCACCAGCAGAAATACGCCCACGCCTGACAAAATACGCGGAGCGATCGGCCACTGGCCGGGGTGCCGGCCATTCAGTCCGCGAAACTGCGCACTCATCGAGGCGCCCAAATTATTCAAATCCGTCATTGCGCGTCTCTCATTTCAAGGTTGCTGCCGGTGCGCCGGTGCCGGCCACCGCAGCAACTGCATTTTTCGGGGTTGCCACGGCATCTTTGGCATCCTTGTCGGACGGCCGTTTGATGCCGACATTGACGGTAAATGCGAAGACATGCTTGCTGTCGCGCCCGGTCCCAATCACGGCAGAGCGGATTTCGATCAGGTCAGGACGCTCCAGCCAGGCCGAGTTATTGCCCAGATTGCGCAGCAGTTCCGACACCCGCTCATTCGATTGCGCGTAGCCATTCAATGCCACCCGCTGGCCTTCCTGCTTGAGGGAGTTCAGGTAGACGCCTTCCGGTACTTGCTTGACCAGTTCGTCCATCAGGTACACAGGCTGGTTACGATCGCTCTGCAAGTCTTCAACGGCTTGCTGGCGTGCCTTCAGGGCATCGATTTCCTGCTTGAGCGTGGCGACTTCCTTGATTTCGCCGTCAAGGCGGGTGTTTTCCGCCGTGATAAAGGTGTTGCGCGTGTTTTGGTTAGCGATGCCATTGGCGAAAAACGCGCCGACCAGCAACACCGTTACCAAGCCAATCACGGCCGACAACACCAGCATGGCGAAATAAGCGTTTTTGCGCTGCTTACGCTTGGCTTCGCGGTGCGGTAATAAATTAATTTTGATCATCAGCCAAATCTCCGCATGGCCAGCCCGCAAGCAACCAGATAAGACGGCGCATCCAAGCGCAATTGTTTTTCACGTACATTCGGTCCCAGTTGCATGCCGGTAAACGGGCTCACCACCGAGGTTGAAATCTTGGCGCGGCCCGCGACCACTTCCACCAGGCCGGGAATCGTGGCGCAACCGCCAGCCAGGAACAACTGGTCGATACGGGTGTACGGCGTCGACGTAAAGAAGAATTGAATTGCCCGCGTCACTTCCAGCGCGGCACTTTCCAGGAAGGGATTGAGGATTTCCTGTTCGTAGCCCTCTGGCAGGTCGCCATTGCGCTTCTTGGTGTCGGCTTCTTCATATGACAGGCCATAGGCGCGCACGATGTCCTGGGTCAGCTGGTTGCCGCCAAACGGCTGTTCGCGCTCATAGATCAGCTGACCATCCAGCAAAGCCGATACATGCGTGGTCTGGGTGCCGATTTGAAACAGGCCGACAATCTGGCCCTGGCCGGCTTTCGGCAATTGGCCGATGATGCGGTTGATCGCCGCACGCGCCGCATAGGATTCGATATCCATCACGGTCGGTTTGAGGCCGGCCGCTTCCGCCACCGCCACCCGATCCTCGACCTTTTCCTTGCGCGTCGCCGCCAGCAGCACTTCGACATCTTCAGGCGAATGCTGGGCCGGGCCGATCACGTCGAAATCGAGGCTGACTTCGTCCAGCGCAAACGGAATGTATTGGCTGGCTTCGGACTCCACCTGCATCTCCAACTCATCTTCCTGCATGCCGCTGGCCAGGATGATCTTCTTGGTGATCACCGACGCCGGCGGCATGCCCAGCGCCACCAGCTTGGTGTTGGAGCCGCTTTTTTTCCATAGCCGGCGGATGACTTCAGTGACCTGTTCAATGTTTTCAATATTGCCATCCACTACCGCTCCCCGCGGCAATGGTTCAGAGGCATAGCGATCAAGACGCAGTTGATCCTTGCCGATCTCGGACAATTCAACCAACCTGACGCCTGACGTGCTGATATCAATCCCCACCAGCGGCGGGTTCTTTTTACCGATCAGCGATCCTAGATCTAATGCCAAGAGCATTTCTCCCGAGTATGTATTATTTGGGGAACATTCTGCCTGCAAGGCGGTCGCATTAGCGGTATACCGTCTCGAAGTTAGGAAAAACCTGTAAAACAGGGCTTACAGCAATGTTAAATTTTATAAGGTGAAATCGTAGCAATAAGAGGGCACTGCTGTAAAGAAATTTTCCTGAGGGCAATTGTTTAAGTATTACGAAATTTCGCTTCACAGCCACTCCATTCATACTATTTTGGTTTTAACCGACAATTTCTGTCTGAATTTCGCAACGTAGTTAGCGTTCTTGCTAGTGCTGTTGCGATAACACGAGGCAATAACGCCAAACTGGAACGCATGATGCAGAGCAAGTTTTGAGCCAAGGGCGTGTTATGTCTGTCGCCAGCGTATAAATCGTGATCAATTAACATCCACAACGAGACATTCCCTTATCGCCCCTGTGCATCGTGCCGCTATAATGCGTGGCATCATCTTTCAAAAAACGCATCGCATGACGCCTCCAGATACAGCCAGCGACATCCATCAAAATCCTCCTGCGCGTCGCCGTATGCCGCTAGCACTGCGCCTGGTGCTTGGCTTTTTCGGGCTGGTTGCCGGCTTGATAGCGATCGGTTGCCTGACTTTTTTCCTGATGCTGGCGATGGCCTATCCCAATTTGCCGGAACTGGATTCGCTCACTGACTACAAACCCAAAATTCCATTGCGCATTTTCTCAGCAGACGGTGTACTGATCGGCGAGTTCGGCGAAGAGCGGCGCAGCCTGGTGCACATCAACGAGATTCCCGACGTCATGAAAAAAGCCGTGCTGGCGATCGAGGATGACCGCTTCTACCAGCATGGCGGCGTCGATTACCAAGGCATCTTGCGCGCCAGTTTTTCCAATCTGACCGGCGGCGGCGGCGGCGCCAGCACCATTACCCAGCAAGTCGCGCGCAATTTTTTCCTGACCAGCAACGAGCCGACCTTCTTCCAGAAAGCCTCGCGCAAATTCCTCTATGAAATTCCGCTGGCCTGGAAGATTGAACGCAACCTGACCAAGGACCAGATCCTTGAGGTCTACATGAACCAGATTTACCTGGGGCAGCGCGCCTACGGCTTCGCTTCGGCGGCGCAAATCTATTTCGGCAAGCGGCTGCAAGACATCACCACCGCTGAAGCAGCAATGCTGGCCGGCCTGCCCAAGGCACCGTCGGCCAACAACCCGGTAGTCAATCCGAAGCGCGCCACGGTACGCCAGCAGTACATCTTGTTGCGCATGCTGCAACTAGGCTATATCACCGAGGCCCAGTACGAACAGGCCAAGAATGAAACCCTGCATATCAAGACCGGCGCCAGCGAATTCGGCATCCACGCGGAATTCGTCTCTGAAATGGCGCGCCAGCTGGTATATGAGCAATTCAAGGAAAACACTTACACGCGCGGCCTCAACGTCTTCACCACCATCACCAAGGCCGACCAGGATGCCGCTTACATAGCGCTGCGCCGTGGCGTAATGGATTACGAAAAGCGGCGCGGCTACCGCGGCCCCGAAGGTTTCATGGAAATTCCCGACACCACCAAGGAAGCCGCAGAAGATGCGATCGAAGTCGAACTGGCCGACCATCCGGACAGCGATGAAATCGTCGCTGCGGTGGTGCTGGAGGCCACGCCCAAGCTGGTGCGCGCGGTGCTCTCTTCCGGCCAGGAAATCAGCATCAGCGGGCCGGGCCTCAGTATCGCCACCAATCTGTTGAGCGACAAGGCGCCACCGCAGCGCAAGGTCAAACGCGGCGCCATCATCCGCGTCATGCTGGAAGGTAAAAACTGGAGCATCACCCAGATGCCGGCGGTGGAATCAGCCTTCGTCGCTGCCGATACCAAGGATGGCGCCATCCGCGCCCTGATCGGCGGTTTCGATTTCAACCGCAACAAGTTCAATCACGTGACCCAGGCCTGGCGCCAGCCGGGATCGTCGTTCAAGCCATTCATCTATTCAGCGTCCCTGGAAAAAGGCTTGTCGCCTGCCACCATCATCAATGACGCGCCGCTGACTTACGGCGGCGGCCAGACTGGCGGCCAGATCTGGCAACCCAAGAATTACGGCAATAAGTACGAAGGTCCGATGAGCATGCGCAAGGCCCTGACCAAATCGAAGAACGTGGTCTCGGTGCGTATTCTTGACAAGATCGGTGCCAAGTATGGGCAGGAATATGTGACGCGTTTCGGCTTCGATGCTGACAAAAATCCGCCATACCTGACCTTGGCCCTGGGCGCCGGCGCGGTCACGCCGCTGCAAATGGTGGGCGGTTACGCGGTATTTGCCAACGGCGGCTACAAAATCAGTCCCTACATCATCAGCAAGATTACCGATGCCAATGGCAATGTATTGTCGCAAGTACATCCTGACACCGCAGGCAACGAGGCCAATCGCATCATCGATCCGCGCAATGCATTCATGATGGACAGCATGATGCGCGACGTCGTGCGCTACGGCACGGCGGCCAAGGCCATGTCGCTCAACCGCACCGATCTGGCAGGCAAGACCGGCACCACCAATGATTCGCTGGATGCCTGGTTTGCAGGTTATCAACCCTCGCTGGTGGCAGTGGGCTGGATGGGTTACGACCAGCCGCGCAGCCTGGGCGACAAGGAAACCGGCGGCGGCTTGGCGCTGCCGATCTGGATCAGCTTCATGCAGCAGGCGCTAAAAGGCGTACCGATGGAAGACCGCGTGGTGCCGGACGGCCTGATTCATTCCGGTAGCGAATACTATTACGCGGAATACCCCCCGGGAGTCGCCACGGAGAGTCTGGGCGGTGGCGCCACAGCGCCGACAGAGGAAGAAAAAGCCCGGGACGAGGTCAAGAACGAATTGTTCTGACGCCGGGTGGACACAAAGTGCCCACGCGTTACACCGAATATATCTGCGTGGGCATTACATGCCACCCTAGGTTGAATACAAGTCCAGCAAACGCTGGGTATAAATCTCGATATTCTCCGGCAGGCTGACATCCAGCGTACGCAGCAATATCTGTGCTTTACGCCGGTAATCCTCCAGCTGTGCATCATGCGTGGCGAATGCGCGCAGCACCGCCTGGCCGCCCTCGTAAGAATCGAACTCCGGATAGTAATAGCCGTAGTCCTTGATGAATTCCGAGTTGTGGATCAACGGGTAGCCGCCGTACAAGGCTTCGTAATACAGATAATTCTGGCCATTTTCCCAGTGATGCGAAATGATGCAGTCACCGTAATTCGCCATGAATTCATACACCGCAAAACGCCCTTCAAAAGAAGCCAGACCATGGTTCACAACGTCCAGCGAGCGGGCGAAATGCGAAAACTTGCCATGCTCTTTCAGGTGCAAGGTGTTGCAGACCCGCAGATATTCGAGAAAAGCCGGTTGTGCGCGGTAGGCTTCTTCGCAAGCCAGCATCGGCAACAATGACGTTTTCACCATGCAGACATTCGGTTCGAAGCTGCAGACGCGCCAGCGCGGCTTGCCCGGCTGATAGCCGTAGCTGAGATGGCCGGGCAAGGTGGCGATGCCCTTGGCGAAAAACAGCGGCGTCCACAAATGCGGCACGATATGCACCGGCGCACGCGAGGTCAGAGCGAAATAATCCTTACAGCTGCGCTCATACTCCGGCAAGGTCCACACGGCGTCGTAAGGCTTGTCGCTGCATAGGCCGCCGTGCGGCTTGTTGAACATGGCGCGTTCGATGTCGATCACGTAGTCGTTGCCGACCCGCATCCAGGCATAGCGGCCGCCGCGTTCGCGGAATTGCCGGACCCAGTCTTCACCCAGCTGGGCACTCATTTCGACCACGACATCCAAGGTATTCATGGCTTCATCGAGGCCGATCATGTCGATCCCGAGATCGCCCAGCATCATGGCGTCGCTGACCTGCTCGGTGGAGCCGTCCAGCACCAGCACCGCGCGCTCGACCGCCGGCGACTGGTTGAACAGCTGCACCAGGAAGGCGCAATTCTGGAAGATGCCGTTTTCCCAGATCGATTGCGGTCCGGGACGCACATACAGGGTGACGCCTACGCGTAATTTACGTTGCGGCAAAGGGTGGCCGGGATTGCTCATGCCTTGCCCTCCACGGTGAGTTGCAATCTTTTCACAAATGCTTCCACATTGTCAGGGTGTGCGGGATCGAGCTTGCGCAGGTAGGCGGCGCCAGTCTTTTTATAATCGTCCCAGAATTCCGGCTCTTGGTTCCAGGCGTCGAGCAAAGCCTTGCCGCCTGCGCTGGCCTCGAAATGCGGGTAGTAGATGCCGATGCCATCGGCTGCCAGGTATTCCGAATTGTGGATCAGCGGATAGCCGCCGTAGAGCGCATCGTAATATAAATAATTTTGTCCGTTCTCCCATTGATGCGATACAACAGCATCCATTTTTTGCCCCGCCATACATTCGACAAAAGCCACGCGCGGTTCGTAAGTGGCTTTGTGATGGCGAGTCAGATCAAGATTGATGGCAAATCGGTTAAAGGTCGGATGCTCTTTCATCTGCACCGTATTCATCACCATCATCATGCTCACCGAGCGCTGATCCAGGCGATAGGCTTGCTCGCATACCAGCATAGGGATGACGCTGTTTTTTACAACAGAAATATTCGGCTCGAAAATCGCCGTGCGCCAGCCGGGCCGGTCTGCGCCACTGCTAGCTTGATAGCCGAATCGATGGCCATTTTTTTCACTTGCATCAATCCGCTCCTGAAGAAATTGCGGCGACCAGATATGCGGCATGGCGAACACCGGAACCCGCGATACGGTACGCAGAAAAGGCATGCAGCTTTTCGTGTGCTGTGGCAGAGTCCATATTTCGTGCCAGGGGGTACCGTTGAAAATCTGGCCGTTGGGACCGTCGAACATCGGCGCCTCGGCATTGTCGGCATAAGTATGGCCGACAAAAAATGTAATGATCTTGACCCCCAGGGCGCGCACATGACGCAGCCATTCCAGCGGCAGCTGCGCCCCCATTTCAATCACTACGTCCAGATCGAAAGTGACATCCTGAGGTTTGACCAAGGGCACGTTGAGTGCGTCCAGGCCCATCTCCGCAGGCATGTGATCGAGATCGCCGCCGTTCAGCAAAAACACTTTGCCGACCTGCGGGCTCTGCCGCAACAGCATCACCAGGAACGCCAGGTTCTGGTTGAGGCCGTTGGACCAGAGCTGCGCGCCCTGGACCGCAAAGATGGAGATTCCTACATTGATTTTTTTCATGAATGAGAGAATATTAAAAACCGTTTTAGATCACGTATTGAAATTACACAATCGGCTGTTCCAGCAACACTGTCAACAACCGCTCATATTCCGCCGTCACCCCCCGGCAGCCAGGCAGATAGCGTTCGAGCACTTGCCGCTGACGCGCCTGATAATCCTGCCAGCCATGATCGTGCGAAACCAGCACGTCAAGTAATTGGCGGCAGCCGTTTTGTACGCTGTTTCCTTCATAGTAGTAACCGAGATCGCTGCACATGTGGGCGTTATGCACTAGCGGATAGCCCTGCCAGCAGACGTCGAAATAAAAATAGTTCAACGCATTTTCGATTTGATGCGAGATCACCACATCCGTCATTTGACTCAGGAATTGCGGGGTATCGAAACGTCCCAGAAACACTGCTTTGTGCTGACGGACGATATCCAGCTGATTCATCACCGCGACGAACTCCTTGCTTTCGTGCGCCAGCCGGTCCGCATTGGTGACCTGCAAAATCTGGATCTCTTGCGGGCGCTGCCGATAAGCCTCTTCAGCAATAAACACGGGATACATGCAGAATTTCACAATATCGTTATTGGGCTCCATCACGGTCAGCCGCTTCGGCCCCGGTTGGGGCCGGTATTCGCCGTGATTGGGGAAATCGGCGCTACGCTGGTTGACGAATATCGGATCCCAGACGAAGGGCGCCACCAGCGCTTGCCGGCGGCGCAGCGTTTCAAAATACGACTGGCTGCTGGTGGCCACCTGCGGCACCATCCAGATCGCATCGTAGCGCTGGTTGACGAACAGGTCGTAGCCCCACATCGGCCGCTTGAACAGAATCGATTGCAGCACGTTGATGTATTCCACCCCGCAGCAATAAGATATCAAGCGGCAGCCCAGCGTCTTGAGATAAGTGGTTTGATCGGCGCTGATCTGGCCGCCAAGCTCTATCAACACATCCAGATTATCCTTGGCTTGCTCGAACGTCACCGTCGGCCAGCGCGTCTGGTCCCACGGCAATGCGGAGGTAATGGCAATCGCCGTGGTATTCACCAGATGCACCGATTGCACGCTCGGACAATGTTTCAATGCTTCAGCCAGGAACACGGCATTCTGTTTGATGCCGTTGGTCCACAACGATTCGCCTTCCTGATGCAGGCCGATGGTAATGCCGATCCGTAAATTGCGGGATGATGAATTCATGTCTTTGATTCAGCTAAGGAACAACGATTATCGATGGCGTATCTCTTACGTCGCTCTGACATATCTCTTACTTGCGCGCCGGTACTGACATTTTAGTCTGCTCGGTCCAGCTGTACTGCACATAGCGCCGGATGATCAGGCAACCCGGCGGCGAGTCTACCAGCGACACCGATCCGCCTGGTTCGGTCGGCGAGACATATACCGTGAAGGTTGGCAGTAACGGAGTCGCGCTATATCCTTTCAATTCGGTATCGGCAATGCTTTTGCACGAATAGGGAGCGATCGAAATACGCTCGGCGGATACCGAGCAGGCGCCGCCATCTTGCGGTACCGCAGTGATCGACACCGCAGCCGAAGCACCCGCATACTCGATGCCGGTGAGCGAAAAGAATGGCCCGCGATCAGGATGCGCACGGTCCCAGTCGACCAGCACATCATGGGCGCTGGTGCCATTGATGGCCAATGCGGATAAACGGGTGATCGCCGGCTGGCACTGCTTGACGCCAACGCTGCGAGCAGCTTCCGCCAACAGGTTTTTCGGCCCGGCGGCGGCAGCTTTGTTGCCCGGCAAATCCGCCTTCATTTGCGCATTGGCCGCTGACGTCAGAAACGTTAACACAACAAGGCAGATAACTGCCAGCCATGGCTGGCGGAGCACGCCGACGACAGGTAGATCGCTTGAGTCGGTTAAATCGGTTGCCAAGATAATAGGTAATGCACGCGTCATCAACTGGATCCATCTGAGATTGAAATTGGCTGGCTGGCGCCAAGTACGGCGTCAGATGCTTGAGGGGCCGGCGTTACCGCCTTTGGAGCCGGGGCTGGTTCAGCCTCCGGTATTGCCGGCGCAGCAGGCTCGCTGGCGGGGGCGGTAACCGGAGCGACCGGCATTGGCTCGGTTGTAGGCGCAATTGTAGGCTCTTCGGTCGCAGGCATAGCCGGCATTGGCGCTACAGGTGTAATGGCCGGTCCGGTGGCCGGCAATTCCGGAGCCGGTGTCGCGTTGGCCGGCGCGGCTGCAGGTTCGGCATCAGGGCTCACCGCAGCCGGCATTGTGGATGCCGGCTCTAGCGCAGGTTCCGCGGGTATAGGCAGCGGCGGGACGACGGCAGGTTCCATGGCGGGAATGGCTGGCGTGGCGGGCGCCACAATCACAGGCACGGCTTCAGGGACAATCGCCGGCAGCGTAGCCGGCGCCGCCGGTTCCATCATCGGCGTTTGAGGCATCGCGACAGAGGTGTCGACAACCGGCGCAGCAATGGGGACGGGAGCAGTCTGCGCCGCGGCGTTGCTCTTGGCGGCGGCATCCTGGTCAAGCTTCATCAATACCACGACAGCCTTTTCGCACTCCTCTTCGCTGTTGCAAGGCGTGATAAAGATCTTGCCCTCCCACCAGCCGCGCAACACATAGACGCCATTGTCGGTTTTGCTGCCTTTGCCATCCTTCAGCATCTCCTGGTACTGCGGATGTGCCGGAGGAAATGTCATGACGCCATAACCCAGCTGGTGGCCACGGTGCCATTGGCCGTCATAGGTCGAGCCGTCAGCAAAGCTCGCCTTGCCCGGCCCCTCCGGCAGGGAGTCGATATACATGCCTTCAAAACGGTTCCCCGGCTCCTCGACCCCGGTGACACGGCCACGCAACTTACCCTGCTCCATCGTGCCACTCAGTTCCGCCACCTGTTTGTTGCTACCCAGCCAGCGCACAGTGCCCAGGCCTTGCGCCAGACCGTTTTCGCAGCGGCCGCTCCAACGCACCGTGATATCGCCGCCAATCGGATCGGCGCTCCAGACCTTGCAACCGTTACTGGTATCGAAAGCCCAGTGTCGCGCAGGTTCATCGGTTTTTTTTGCAACTCCTGGATTTACGGCGTTGTTCGGGCTCACCGTGCCGGCAATCGCCGGACTATTCGCAGCGCCAGCTCCGCTCGCAACACCCATTGCAACCAGGATGGCCCCTATGAAAAGGACGGTTCTCGTCCGGCTCTGCACCGGCCTTTGCCGGGATCGCTTTCGAGCGTTGACAATCTCGCCGCAGATCACGCCATCACACCAATCACTTGGTTCTTCCGAATCCCTGATCATTATCGTGTTCATAGGTGGCTATCGATAGTTGAGAAGCGTTGGACAAACTCCCTGATGCGGTTTACGGACCTTGTTGCGACCCCTGAAACAGGCCTGCGGAGCAAAGGAAAGCGAGCGTATCAAAACAACATGACATGGTTCACATCTTACGACAAATGCAAGCCGAAAATCTCTTGCCAGCCATCCCGGCGAGAAAAAAATTACAGCGTTACCGGTACGCCGCCCTGCGTGCTGATCATCGTCGACAAGGCCGCAAAGAACTCGGAGCCGTCGCGCGTATTGATCCAGTCGTCGCCCTTGCGCTTATAGTGAAAGCCGCCTGATTTCGCCGCGATCCACAATTCCTGCATCGGCGCTTGGCTGTTGACGATGATCTTGCTGCCATTGTCGATAAATTCAATCTCCAGCACGTTGCCGCTACGCTTGCACTCTACATCCAGATCGGTATCGTCCGCTGCCTGTTCCAGCGCCCTCTCGATCTCGCCCAAAGCCGCCTCAGCCGCCGCCAGGAATTCTGATTCTGTCATGCTACACTCCAATCCGTTTCGTTAAACTGTGATACTACCCCGTGAAGCCAATTTTTGATTTGTCTCGCACTACCATGTTTGCGGTGTTTGCCATTCCGCTTGCCTTGACCGCATGCGGCCAAAAAGGCCCGCTATTCATGCCGGTTGCGCTGCCGCCGCCGATCATCAGAACGGCACCTGCGCCGGCACAGCCAGATGTTACCTCTAAGGCAACTCCAACCCCTGTGGTCCCGGCTCCGCAGGAAACACCTGCGACCCCAACAACGCCAGTAAATCGGCCCACTACGCAATAAGTTGCCTTATGTCGCATTTTTCATACAAAAGTGGCGTTCTGCACGCTGAAAACGTCGCCCTGAACGCTATTTCGCAACAATTCGGCAGCCCGACCTATGTCTATTCCAAGGCCGCGCTGGTAGAAAATTTTTCGGCTTATGCAGATGCCTGCAAGAAATACAGCCCCGCTTTGGATAGCGCATTGATCTGTTATTCGGTCAAATCCAACTCCAACCTGGCGGTTCTGCAATTGCTGAGCCGGCTCGGTTCGGGTTTCGATATCGTTTCAGGTGGCGAATTATTACGCGTAATCGCCGCTGGCGGGGATACTCGCAAAGTGATTTTTTCCGGCGTCGGCAAGTCGCGCGAAGAAATGCGCCTGGCACTGTCGCATGACATCCTTTGCTTCAATGTCGAATCGATTCCAGAACTGCATCGTTTGAATCAAATAGCGGCCGACATGGGCAAGCGCGCCGCCATCTCGCTGCGCGTCAATCCCAATGTCGACGCCAAGACCCATCCTTACATCTCGACCGGACTCAAGGAAAACAAATTCGGCGTCGCCTATGACGAAGCGCTGGCTTGTTATCGCAGCGCCGCCGCGTTGTCCAATATTGATGTGGTCGGGATCGATTGCCATATCGGTTCGCAACTGCTGGATGACGCTCCTTTGCTGGAAGCGCTCGACAAGATCATCGACCTGGTTGATCAACTTGCGGCTGAAAACATCCACCTGCACCATCTGGATATCGGCGGCGGCATCGGCATTACCTACGACGATGAAAAGCCGGTCGCCATTGATGACTATCTGGGGCGCCTGTTCGCCCGGGTCAGCGCCTGGCGCCAGGAAAAGTATCAGGGTGCGCCGATCAAGGTGATGTTCGAACCTGGCCGTTCGATTGTCGGCAACGCCGGCATTTTGCTGACAGAAGTCCAGTACCTGAAACATTCGGAAGCGAAGAATTTTGCGGTAGTCGATGCCGCCATGAACGACTTGATGCGGCCCGCCATGTATGAGGCCTGGCATGGCGTTCAGACGGTCGTAGAACGCAGCAGCGTGGCGCAGGTCTATGACGTAGTCGGTCCGGTTTGCGAATCGGGCGACTGGCTGGCGCGTTCACGTTCACTGGCGATCGAAGCGGGGGACTTGCTGGCGCTGATGTCGGCCGGCGCCTACGGCATGACCATGTCCTCCAACTACAACACGCGCGGCCGCGCGGCCGAAGTGATGGTCGACGGCGACCAGGTGCATCTGATCCGGCAGCGGGAAAAACCTGCCGATCTGTTTGCACTGGAATCATTGCTGGCTTGAACTTGCGCGCCGCAAACCACAAGACGATGATGCTAAGACTGGCGCTCAGCGCCCTATCGTCTTGTTTTCTGTTGCAATCCGCCCATGCCAACCATCCGCTGGTCACCGACGATACCAACACCCAGGATAGCGGCCACCAGCAGCTCGAACTCAACACCGACTGGTTGCGCCAGGACGACACGCACAGCCACATCGTCAACTTTACCTACAGCTACGGCTTGCTGAAGAATCTCGACATCTATGTCAATCCGCCGGCCACGCTATCCGACCCGTCCGGCATCAATGACATTGCGCTGGGCGTGAAATGGCGGCTACTGGAAAAGGGCGACTTCAGCCTTGGTGTAAAACCCGAGATAACGTTTCCCAGCGGCGATCCCGATCGAGGCCTGGGGCATGGCGCCACCAGCATGTCGCTGATACTGATCAGCAGTTATCAGAGCGGCGACTGGGCTTTCAGCGGCAACCTCGCCGCGTATTACAACCGCTTTCGCTTGCCCGGTGACCAGCAAGCTAATCGCACCGTACAGTGGCGTCTATCCGGCTATGCGCTGTATGAACTCAGTCCCAAATGGAGCGTTGCCGTAGATGCCGGCATCCTGAGCAATACCGAACGCGCCAGCGATACCAGCGGCGATTTGCATTCAAGCAGCAATCCAGGCTACATCCTGACCGGTGCAGTCTATTCCCCGACACCGAATCTGGATCTGGACCTGGGACTCAAATTCGGTATCGGCTGCGGGGCTTGTGCGGCGCAAACCCATCGTCAGGTCGGCGTTGGTGTTACCTGGCGCTTCTGAACGGCAGCACGCGATTTTGCAACACCAGCGCCGCGATTGCGCCAGGCGAAGTAGATACGCACCAGCAAAAGCGCGGCGACAATCGTCCCGAACAGAATCGGCTTCTCAAAATTGTGCTTGCCCGCCCGCATCCACCAGAAGTGCAAAATCCCCAGCATCGCCACCACATATACGCTGCGATGCAACCACTGCCAGCGCTTGCCGCCAAGGCGGCGGATCATGCCGTTGGTACTGGTCAGCGCCAGCGGCAACAGCAGCACGAAAGCGATGAAACCAACGGTGATGAACGGCCGCTTGACCATGTCCTTGAGCATTTCGCCGATATCGAAGAAATGATCGAACCAGAGAAACGTCGTGAAATGCAGGCTGGCGTAAAAGAACCCGAACAACCCGATCATGCGCCGCAATTTGACCAGCCAGTGCCAATTGGTAAAGCGCCGCAACGGTGTTACCGCTAACGTCAGGCAGATAAAATAAAGCGTCCAGTCGCCGCTGCTGCGCGTGATGAATTCGATCGGGTTGGCGCCCAGCCGGCCGGTGAAGCCGAACACCAGCAAGCGCACTGCGGGCAGCAACGCCAGCGCGAACAGCAACGCTTTGACGAGTTTGAATTGCTTCGGTGAAGGATTGAACATGCTGCGCATTCCCAGCCTTAAAAGTATTTTTTCAGGTCCATGCCTGAGTACAGCGAAGCGACGTCGTTATAGCCGTTGAACATCAGGGTCTTGCGCTTCTTGGTGAAAAAACCGTCTTCACCGATGCGGCGTTCCGTGGCCTGCGACCAGCGCGGATGATCGACGTCAGGATTCACGTTCGAATAAAAACCGTACTCGCGCGCCGCAGCGATATTCCATGCGGTTCGCGGCTGGTCTTTAAGGAAACGGATCTTGACGATCGACTTGGCGGATTTGAAACCATACTTCCAGGGCAGCACCATGCGCACCGGCGCACCGCTTTGATTCGGCAGGACCTGACCATACATGCCGAAGGTCAGCAAGGCCAGCGGATGCATTGCTTCGTCCATACGCAAGCCTTCAACGTAAGGCCATTCCAGTACTGGCGCCCGCAAACCCGGCATCTGGCGGTTGTCCGCCAGCGTCGTGAATTCGACATACTTGGCGCTGCCGGTCGGCTCGACTTTCTTGATCAGTTCCGACAGGGGGTAACCGATCCAGGGAATCACCATCGACCAGCCTTCGACGCAGCGCAAGCGGTATACACGCTCTTCCATCGGCGCCAGTTTCATCAGGCTGTCGATATCCAGCGTCAACGGCTTCTTGACCTCGCCTTCAATGGTTACCGTCCACGGCCGTGTCTTGAGGCTGCCGGCATTTTCGGCAGGATCCGATTTTTCGGTGCCGAACTCGTAGAAATTATTGTAGGTGGTAGCGTCTTTGTAGGGCGTGGCGTTGTCCACCACGACATAGGCCGGATTGGCTTTGGCGACAAGTTTCTGCGCGCCGGCTGCTTGCGCCCAAGCCTCGCCACTCGACAGTTCCAACAAGGACCCGGCGCCAACGGCGCCAACTGCGATCTGCTTGATGAAGCTGCGGCGTGATTCGAATACTTCTTGCGGGGTAATTTCGGAAGCAAACGGCAGGTCGATTCCGTTGGGGCGACGATATAGCGACATATGACTTTCCTGCGAAGTAGATAGAGTTTAGTCAAAGAAGCTGACGAATCCTTACAACAGCGCAGAAAAACCGCTTATCCGGCAATATTGATATGGTCGTGCAACTCCGAAAGCCGGGAAATGATTTTTGCCTGTTTCGGAAGCTGCGCTTCTACCTGCTCAGGCTGCAAGGCAAATACCTGCATGCCGGCGGCAACTCCGGCCTGCACACCCGGCAAGCTATCTTCGACTACCGCGCAGCGGGAAGGTTCGACACCCATGGTCCTGGCGGCGTGCAAGAACAGATCCGGCGCCGGTTTCCAGGATTTGACTTCGTAGGCGCTGAAGATGCGGCCTTCGAAATAAGGCCACAAACCGGTGACGCTCAGCGAGACCTTGATCTGGTGCAAAGGCCCGTTGGAGGCCATGCAAAACGGCACCTTGAGCGATTTCACCAGTTCCAGCGCACCTTCGATCGGTTGCAAACGCTGATGCAGAACCGGCGCGATACGGTCGCGCAAGACCTTGGTGAAATCGGTTGGCAAGGAACGGCCGAACATCTGCTCCAGCTCCACTACGCAATCAGCCATCCGGCCGCCCTTGAAGCGCGACAGCGCCTCGTCGGCCGATATGTGCATGCCCAGCTCGGCCAGATACGCCACCATCACGTCGGTTGCCACGGTTTCGCTGTCCACCAGCGTACCGTCGCAATCGAAAATCACAAGCTCTACCGGAGCACTCGCTGCATCGCTTACAGGTGTTGTCATCCGCTTACAGCTCCCCGTAGGAATGCAGGCCGGACAAGAACATGTTGACGCCGAGGAAAGCAAAGGTCGTCACCAGCAAGCCGACCAGCGCCCACCATGCTGCAACCTGGCCGCGCAAACCCTTCATCAGACGCATGTGCAGCCATGCCGCGTAATTGAGCCAGACGATCAGTGCCCAGGTTTCTTTCGGATCCCAGGACCAGTATCCGCCCCAGGCTTCCGCCGCCCACAGCGCGCCAAGAATGGTGGCGATGGTAAAAAAGGTGAAGCCGACCGTGATCGCCTTGTACATGACGTCGTCCAGCACTTCCAGCGCCGGCAGGCGGTCGACCAGATAGCCATGCGATTTCAGCAAATACGCCACCGCCACCATCGCCGACAACGCGAAAGTACCGTAGCCGATGAAGTTGGCCGGCACGTGGATCTTCATCCACCAGCTTTGCAGCGCCGGCACCAGCGGCTGGATTTCGGCGGCGTCGCGCGACACCATGTACCACAGCAGGAAACCGACCGCGGCGGAAATCACCAGCAGCACGAAAGCGCCCAGCTGGCGGGTGCGGTAATGCTGTTCGTAATAAAGATAGAACAGCGCAGTGATCAGGCTGAACAGGACAAATACTTCGTACAGGTTGGAGATAGGGATGTGGCCGATATCGGCCCCGATCAGGTAGGACTCATACCAGCGCACCAGCATACCGGTAAAGCCCATCACCACCGCCGCCCAGCACAGCTTGGAGCCGATCGAGGCGCCAAAATCGGAGCGCGTGATCAAGCCGCCCCAGAAGAACAGTGTCGACAGGAAGAACAGCGTACTCATCCACAGGATCGCCGACTGGCTGGAGAGCAGGTATTTCAGCAAAAATTTCTGGTTGGCCATATCGAGCACGCCGCCATACATGGCAATCGCCGACAGCGACAACACCGCCAGCAAAGCCATCAGCCAGCGCACCGATTTCCAGTGCCAGCCGAGCCAGGCGAACACCGGCCCGGCGGCCAGCAGCACACCTTTTTCATAATAATCCATGTGGCTGCCGTAACGGCCCAGGGCGAACAGCGAGGCGGCCACCAGTGCGATGGCAAACAGCCAGTCGATCACGGACAGCCGCTTGATAAAGCTGCTGGGCGGCGAATAAGTTTGCGTCAGTTCCATCATCATCTCCATATCGTGCCGATCCTGCGCCGGAGGCGCAGCGGAACGTCCATCTTTGTGTGCAGTACCAAGCCGTCAAACTACGCTTTCGGCGGCGCTTCGGACTGCATCAGTTGTGTTTTCAATACGTCAAATTCTTTTTCAAAATCCAGCGTCTTGCGCTGCGAACTCATCGCCATCAGCGCATGCGACTGGCCTGGCGCATCGTGGTCCGGGCGCACCCACACCCACAGCCTGCGCTCGCGCACGTACAGCATCGAAAACACGCCCAGCACCAGCAGCAGGCAGCCCAGGTACACCACCTTCTTGCCCGGCGAACGGGTGACCTGGAACACCGATGCCTTGATTTCGTCAAAGCCGGTCATTTGCAGATACACAGGTGCATTATAGAAGCTTGCATCCGATAGTGCATTGGTGCTCAATTGCAGGAAACGCGCATGCTTTTCATCCGCAGGCAATTCTTTCAAACCACCTTTCTCACGTGCAACTTGCCACAGATCCCACATGCTGCCGTTGAGGATCTTCATGAAGATGTCCGCAGCCTTTTCCTGCTCCTGCGCCGGGACTTGCTCCAGGAACTTGGAAATCGCCATATAGCCGGCTTCCTTGCCGTCGCCGGCAAACAAGGACAAGCCGCGCATTGCCGACTGTTCCAGCTGCACCCGCAGCAAGGCGATGCCTTCGCGGCTTTCCGGAATCGCCCGCTGTGCATAGCGATGCGCCGCCGCCGTACGCAACTCCGGAGTCATCAGCGCAGCGCGCAAACGCATCCATTCCTGCACGCTATCGTCGTCATCCGCAGGAATCCGCAAATAGCGGAACGGTTCGTCCGGCGTATCGCGCACGCCGGCCAGGAATACGTAGGCGTCATCGACCTTGATCGATTGCATGTAATTGCTGAATTCGCGCGCCTGGCCGGTCTTGTCGCGTAACTTGTATTGCACGCTCGGGCCGACATTCTTCAAATCCTTCTTGACCGCGCTTTTTGCCGCATTGCCAAGATGGTTGCTCAAATCGTCGCTCAGGCGCTGGTTCAGGCTCTTGGACTTGGTCACGGCGCGCAAATCGTCACCCGACCGCGCCATATTCTCCACGTTAAACGGCCGGAAACCAGACCATTCAATCGTATAGTCGTTATTACCGTTGTTGGCTAAAGGTGTCGTGCCGTTGACCTCGCCGCTGACCGGGAAAGTGGTTTCGGCAGTGCCCGCCATCGGATAGGCAGTCAGCTTGAGCTTGCTGCCGCCGTCTTCGAAGCTGGACTGGTATACCGAGATGCCCTTGTATATCAGCGGATGGTTGACCTTGATGGTGGCCGCGAAAGTATGGCCGTCGGCATTGTCTTTGATTACCACCTCGCTGGCGAACAGCTTGGGCATGCCTGTGCTGTAGAAATCGATGATGAATTTCTTCAGCTGGATGGTGAACGGCAGGTCCTGGATCATCACGCCGTCTTTTTGCGGGATGATGGCGGTGCTGCTGGCGGAACCTTCCGGAATCAGGGTGTTGCCGCGGAAGGTCGGATTGCCCAGCCCCAGCCGGTGCTCTTCAGGAATTTCGGCGATGACGCCATTGCCGTTGAACGGCGTTTTACCGTAGATTAATTGCTGTGCGCGTATCGGCAGGTCGGAATCGAGCAAGCCGCCTATGCAGATGATCACGATTGCGCTGTGGGCAAAGATATAACCCCATTTGTTGGCGGCGCCTTGCTTGGCGCTGATCAGGATGGCGTTGCCTTTCGCTACCAGCTTGGTCTTGTAGCCTTTGGCGGCGATGCGCGCCACCAGCTGTTGCGCCAGAGTGTCCGATGCGGTGGTCGAGGTCCATTCGGCCTTGTGATGGAAATTACGCAGCGACTGCTCGCGCACGTTTTCACGCCAACTGCGCACGTCTTTCAGCATTTTTGGCGCATTGCGGGCGATACAGAGCGAAGTCGAGATCACCAGGAAAGTCATGATCAGCAAAAACCACCACGACGAGTACACCGCATACAAACCCAGCTTGCCAAACATTTCAAACCAGAACGGGCCGAACTGGTTGACGTAGTTCGGCATCGGCTCATTTTGCTTGAGCACGGTGCCGATCACCGAGGCCACCGCAATAATGGTCAGCAAGCTGATGGCGAAGCGCATCGATGACAATAGTTCGACGGCGTCCGCCAGCCAGCGGCGGCTGGTTTTCAACTGTATCCCTGCCGTGTTGATTTCGTTACTTGCGATCTCGTTATTGCTTGTACTCATAGCCACTTTGTCGTTTTAAAAGAAAAAGGGGTGGCCTAGGCCACCCCTGAATTCATATTTTATTATTATTTTTTTACTTCAGGCCGGCGATGTAATCAGCAACTGCCTTGATTTCATCATCGGACATGCGCTTGGCTATGGTCACCATCATCGGACCATTCTTGCGGGCACCGCTGCGAAAATTGGTCAGCTCGGTGACTGTATAGTCCTGATGCTGGCCGCCAATGCGGGGGAACTGGGCTGGAATGCCGGCACCGTTAGGGCTGTGGCAGCCGGCGCAGGCTGGAACGCTTTTTTCAGCAATCCCGCCGCGATAGATTTTTTTACCCAGATCGAGCGTGTCCTTGTCCTTGGCTGCGCCCGGCTTGGCTGCTTGCGCATCCAGATAGGCCGCGATGTTTTTCATTTCATCGTCGGTCAACTGCTTGGCCAGCGGCGACATGATCGGATTATTCCGGTCAGGGCCTTGGAAATTCGTCAATTGCTTGTGAATATAAGCGGCATGCTGGCCACCCAGTTTCGGGTTGGAAGTGATCGTCGATGCGCCGGCGGCGCCGTGGCATGAGATACAGGCTGTAATGTTGCGGGCCGGGTCGCCATTCGTATAGAGTGCTTCGCCCTTGGCTGGATCGGCTTTGGCAGGTACCGCTTTTGGTTCATCTGCTGCATGGGCAGCGGAGGAAAACGCGATGACTGCAACTAGGAAAGCTTTCACTACTGGAAAAAACGCACGGTTCATTCTTTACGCCCTGACTTGATTTTAGAATTCTGCCCTGATGGGTTCCAAACTGAGGCAGCCCCAGCCATATCAATCCATTGCCCGAGACCCAAAAACCCTTGATTGGACACTTAATCGGACACAAAATGCGCACATACACTCAGCAAAACAGCAGTACATAACCCCTTATTGTACAATAGCTTTCCGGCATTTTTGCCTCCCCTTACCGCATTTTCTGCTCATTCCATGTCCCTACTTTGGCAAGCCCGTTTCTTTACCACAGTCAATCATCTTCGTGACTTGCCAACTTTGCAAGTTCCGGAGATCGCTTTCGCCGGCCGCTCCAATGCCGGCAAGTCGACTGCCATCAATCTTTTGTGTAACCAGAAAAAGCTGGCGTTTGCGTCCAAGACCCCCGGCCGCACCCAGCATATCAATTATTTTTCCATAGGCGGCGCCCACGTTGCCCAGCATCGTAAGGACGAAACCAAGATCGACGAGATTCGCGCTTTGCTGGTCGACTTGCCCGGTTATGGCTACGCTGAAGTGTCCGGCTCCGCCAAATTGCACTGGCAGCAATTGCTGGGCGATTATGTCCGCCGCCGCCAGCAACTTGCTGCGCTGGTGCTGATCGTCGACTCACGCCGGCCGTTCACTGAACTCGACGTCCAGATGGTGGAATGGTTTGCACCCACCGGAAAGCCGATCCATTGCATCTTGAGCAAGTCGGATAAACTTAACCGTAACGACGCTACTAATGCTTTGCGCGAGGCGCGCAGCTTCCTGGCAAGTTATGTCAATGAAAATAATGAGCAATTGCCGTTTACCGCGCAGCTGTTTTCAGCGCTTAACCGCAACGGCCTGGAAGAAGCCAACGACAAGATCGTGGAACTGGCGGGCCTGAACAAACCGGCCGATGATGAAAGCGACGCTGGTGCCGATGACGCCGGCGCTACTGGGGAAGACAGCTCTGTTTAGTCGATACGCTAAACATAAAAAAGCCCTGGAGAAAGGGGAATATCTCCAGGGCACAATGCCTTATCACCAAAAGCGATACGGCCCCGCTCAGGGAGGGAAGCGGGAGGCGAATGATGCACCTATTGCTAGGAGCCGGTAGAGGCCTAAAAAGTTCACGATTTTTTTATTTTTCGACGAAAATATTAGCGATGCCAGTATGCAAGCTCGTTTTAGAAGCTTGCCTTTCACTCACCCCATATGTCAGAAACCGCCATGCCACACTCTCATAAAGCCGCCCAGTTCCCCGCCATCCGCATGCGCCGCATGCGTAAAGATGCGTTTTCGCGCGCAATGATGCGGGAAAACGTAATCACCACTGCGGACCTGATATATCCGGTCTTCATCCTGGATGGAAAAAATCAGCGCGAGAAAATCAATTCGATGCCAGGTGTTGAACGGCTGTCAATTGACTTGCTGTTAAATGTCGCGGAAGAGTGCGTGGCTTTGGGTATTCCGGTCATCGCTTTATTTCCCGTCATCAATCCGTCACTGAAAACTCCGGATGGCATCGAAGCCACCAATCCGCAGGGCTTGATCCCGCGCGCGGTGCGCGAACTGAAACAGCGCTTCCCCGAGCTTGGCATCCTGACCGACGTCGCACTTGATCCGTATACCAGCCACGGCCAAGACGGTGTGTTGAATGCGGACGGCTATGTGCTCAACGATGAAACCTGCGCGATCCTGGTCAAGCAGGCATTGACGCAAGCCGAAGCAGGTGTCGATATCGTGGCGCCGTCCGACATGATGGATGGCCGCATCGGCGCCGTGCGCAACGCGCTCGAGGCACATCACCATATTTACACGCGCATCATGGCGTACTCGGCCAAGTACGCATCGGCCTTCTACGGTCCGTTCCGCGATGCGGTCGGCTCGTCGGCAACGCTGGGCAAGAGCAACAAGAACACCTATCAGATGGATCCGGCCAACAGCAACGAAGCCTTGCATGAAGTCGCGCTGGATCTGGCGGAAGGCGCCGACATGGTGATGGTCAAGCCGGGCATGCCTTACCTGGATATCGTGCGCCGCGTGAAAGATGAATTCAAAGTGCCGACATTTGCCTACCAGGTCAGCGGAGAATACGCGATGATCAAGGCCGCCGCGCAAAATGGCTGGCTGGACCACGACAAGACCATGATGGAAGCCATGCTGGCGTTCAAGCGCGCCGGCGCGGATGGCGTGCTGACGTATTTTGCACTGGATATCGCGCGGCATCTTAAAAAGGGTTAAGCGCAGCTGCATATGACAATCCGGCCGATGGCAGCGCAGACAACGCCGGCGACCCGATGTTGCGGCAAAGTGGCGAGGCGCCGTTCGCTATCACCCTGAGACATTGCGTCCGGACGGCATCAGCGTATGACTCGTCAAGGCATCGTTGGCGCAATGTCTTTTCACTTCTCATGCCGGGCTGCATCATCGTGCTATCGCTAGTCTCGATGTTTGCTCTCTGGCGCATATTCAAACGCTCATCGACAATGCATGGATATCTTTCTCATCAGTGACAACCACGTCAGCCAAAGCCAGGAAATGCCGGATACCGTACCGGTCAAAGGATTCCTCTGGATCGACGCCACCCACGAAGAAGTCGCCGCCGATCCGGAAGCCTGGCGCAGCGCGATTGAAGCCGCCACCGGCGTTCAGATCTACGACCCGCACATGACCGATACGCTGAATCCTAATCACCCGTCGTATTTCGATTCGACGCAGGATTACGGCATGGTGGTGTTTCGCAAGCTGATGTTGAATGGTGCAGCCGGCGTAGGTGCGGCCGGCAATGGCAACTTGCGCTCGCCAGCGAATGACGAAGACAAAACTGCTGCAGTGCTACCACCAGCCACCGATAGCGAAGGCAGCAAACGCAAGATCCCGGCCGCATTGAGTAAACTGGCGACCCAACCGGTAACGTTTCTTATCATGGATCACGCGCTGGTCACGGTCCATGAGCGCTATAGCCGCACTATCGACGCCACGCGCACGCGCCTGCTGGAGCTGTGCAACAAGACCGAAAAAGGACCGCATGCAATCCGTCTGCCGGCCTCGCCGGAAGATCTGCTGCTGCGCCTGATCAATGCCATGGTGGATCAATACCTGGACCTGCGCCAACCATTGACCACACAGCTGGACCGCTGGCAGCGCGCACTGCTTGATCCGCGCCGGCCGTTCAAGGACTGGATGGCGCTGCTGGATGCGCGGATTGAATTACGCAAGCTGGAAAATCTATGCGAAGAACAGCACGATGCGATGCAAGAGTTGCGCGACTACTTCGTCGACATCGATGATGGCATCGAGATCAGCCGCGCCAAGGATTTACTGCTGGTGCGTATCAACGACGTGATGGAACATATTACGCGGGTGCTCAACCACGCGCGCCGCCTGGAATCGTCGATTGAATCCGCGGTGCAAATCCATTTCTCCGCAGTGGCCCACCGCACCAACGAAATCATGCGCACGCTGACCGTGATCACCGCCCTGTTCATGCCCTTGACCCTGATCACCGGAATATTCGGCATGAATTTTGAAGTGATGCCTTTACTCAAAAGCGCGCTCGGCTTCTGGCTGACGATGGGCGGAATGGCGCTGGTCGTGGTCGTGATGCTGGTGTTCTTCCAGCGCCGCCGCTACCTGGAAAGCCAGGCGCTGGACCGGCGCTGAATCTCGCAACGCATCCGCTCCGCATCAAAGCAAAAAGCCCCTTCAACAATTTGACGGGGCTTTTTAGTTTCAACTTGCAGCAAGAATCTCAGTCGCGGTTAGGCTGCGGCGTCAGACGCAGATAAGGACGGATTATCCTGAAACCTTTAGGGAATTTCTGTTTCAGAACCTCTGGATCCTGCAGCGATGGAACGATCACCACATCCTCGCCATCTTTCCAGTTGCCCGGTGTGGCCACCGAATAATTATCGGTCAGTTGCAAGGAATCAATCACGCGCAGGATCTCGTCGAAGTTGCGGCCGGTGCTGGCTGGATAGGTGATGATCAGGCGCACTTTCTTGGCCGGATCGATCACGAACAAGGAACGCACGGTAGCGGTTGCGCTGGCGTTCGGATGGATCAGGTCATACAGCTCCGAAACCTTGCGATCAGCGTCAGCAATGATCGGGAAACCGACCACGGTGTTCTGCGTTTCGTTGATATCCTTGATCCATTCCTGATGCTTGTCGGCCGGATCGACAGACAGCGCAATCACTTTGACCCCGCGCTGTTCAAACTGCGATTTCAGTTTGGAAGTCAGGCCGAGTTCAGTGGTGCAGACCGGCGTGAAGTCGGCTGGATGTGAAAACAACACGACCCACGAAGAACCGGCCCAATCATAGAAACTGATTTTGCCGAGCGAAGAGTCTTGCTCAAAATCCGGGGCGACATCGCCAAGGCGTAAAGTCATTTCAGTCTCCTTTAGATTGCACTGGTTTTGCTAAAACCATAGAACCAAAACTATAGCGTTGCGGCAGCCATAGCCCAAATAATTTTATCGACTATCTACATAACCTGCGGTAAGAAGGCAGGCTCACTCATTTTACGCTTCCAGCACATACCCATTCATGAGCTTTGCCGAAAATACGGCAACACTGGTGTGTTGATTATATTTTTGCATCCAGGACCGACAGCGATTGCAGGAATTTATCGGCATTCTGATAACCAATCACGCGGCCATGCGGGACTTCCTGGCCCTTGCCATCAAAGAAGATGATGCCCGGCGGCCCAAACAGATTGAAGCGCTTGAGCATCGCCTTGTCGTCCGCATTGTTGGCGGTGACATCGATTTGGAGCAAGATCATGTCGCCAAAACGCGCTTGTACCCGTGGATCGGTAAAAGTGAATTTTTCCATCTCTTTGCAGGATACGCACCAGTCAGCGTAGAAATCCAGCAATGCGGTTTTACCATTGGTCTGGGCCAGCGCCGCATCCAGTTCCGCCACCGATTTGACGCGAATGAACTGGGCGTGGCTGCTTTCCTGTTTACCGCCCAGGTGCGCCAGCGGCGCCAGCACATCGCGGCCGCCGGTAATACCGCCGACCAGTTGCACCACGCCGCATACCATGAACACTACGCCGAACGCCTTGGCGAACCAGGCGTTGGAGGATTTACCCCACAGCAGGAAGGCGCCGTAGCCGATGCCCAAGGCTGCCCAGCCGAGCATTTGTCCCAGCACTGGAATTACCGGCGAGACCATCCACAAAGCCACCGCCAGCATCAGTACGCCAAAGAAGCGCTTGACCGACTCCATCCAGGCGCCAGCCCGCGGCAACAAGGAACCGGCGGAAATCCCCACCACCATCAGCGGCAGGCTCATGCCGACCGCCATCGCAAACAAGGCACTGCCGCCTATTACGACGTCGCGCGTCTGGCTGATATACACCAGCGCACCGGCTAGCGGCGCCGCCACGCACGGGCCGACGATCAATGCCGAAATCGCCCCCATCACGAACACGCCGATCAGCTTGCCGGCAGATTGCTGGTCGGAGGCCTTGGTCAGCTTGGTCTGGAACGCGGACGGCAATTGCAGCTCGTAGTAACCGAACATCGACAAAGACATCAGTACCATCAGCAAGGCGAACGCCGACAGTACCCAGGGATTCTGCAAGGTCGCTGCCAGGCCCTCACCAGCCAACCCGGCAGCCACGCCCAGCGCGGTGTATACCAGCGCCATGCCGAGCGCGTAGGTGATGGAAAGCAGGAAGCCGCGGCGGCGGCTGACTTGCGTGCCTTCACCGACAATAATCGAAGACAGGATCGGCACCATCGGCAGTACGCATGGCGTAAACGCCAGGCCCAGGCCCAGCAGCAGGAACAAAGGCATGATCACCAGCAGCTTGCCGCCCTTCAGTGACGATTCGATGCGGCCCGATTCAGAATCCGCGGGAGCAGGCTGTACGGCATTGTCCGCAGGCGGTTTGACGTTGGCAGCGGGACTGCCGCTGTCGACGGCCGGGGCTTGCGGCGTATCGATTGCAACGCCGCCGGTTTTAGCGATACCCATCGCACTCAGCAAACCGCCACCGCTGCTGCTGCCAGTGGCACCGGCGCCGCCGGTGCTTGAAAGGTTGACGCGCGAATCCATGGGCGGATAGCAGAGGCCCTTGTCAGCGCAACCCTGGCCCGTGGAAATCAAGGTGAAATTGCCGCTCGCCTCGACCGGCAAGCGGATGGTGACGCTGTGATGATAGGTTTCGACGTTCTTGTTGAAAGTCTGGTCGAACTTGACCCTGCCGCCGGGGATTTGCGGCTCTCCCAGAGTGGCGCCTTCAGCCTTGAAGTGGAAGCGCTCACGGTACATATAGTAGCCGTCAGCAATCGCATAGGTCACCTCGGCGGTCTTGGCGTCAACCATGCGCGCGGAGAATTTGAACGCCACTTCCGGCGCCAGATATTCGTCATCGTCGGCATGCGCGAGAGTAAAGACGAACAGCATGGCAAACAGCAGTGACAATTGCTTGAGAGACTTAAACATTCACGTCCTTTTGGGTTTCTGCGGTAATCCAGTCGAGATAGGCCGGCAAGCCGGCCACAATCGGTAAGGCAATTATTTCAGGCAATGCATACGGATGCGCCGCCTTGATGGCGCTTTCCAGTTCCGCATAGCGGCTGGCCGCGGTCTTGATCAGCAGCGTCACTTCCTCCGCATGCTCTACCGCACCTTGCCAGCGATACACGGACTGCACCGCCGGCAGGAGATTGACACAAGCCGCCAGCTTGCGTTCCACCAGTTGCTGCGCCAATATTTGCGCGCTGGCAAGGTCCGGCAAGTTGGTGAGTATAAGCAAGGCTTGTGACATAGTCGATTTCTTTGATCTATCCTTACAAGGCGCGGCGGCGCCCAGAACGCAAAAAAGCCAGGCTAGGCCTGGCTTTTGATTTTAACGCAGCTTGAATACTTAAGCTTAGTCAGCTGTCGGTACTTCAGCGTCGTCGCTCATTTCCGGACGATCCATCAGCTCGATGTAAGCCATAGGGGCGTTATCGCCAACGCGGAAACCCATTTTCAGGATGCGCAGGTAGCCGCCGTTACGGTTAGCATAGCGTGGACCCAGTTCGGCAAACAGCTTCAAGACCATTTCGCGGTCGCGCAGGCGAGCAAATGCCAGGCGCTTGTTTGCCAGTGTATCGGTCTTGCCCAGTGTCAGGATCGGTTCGATCACGCGACGCAGTTCTTTTGCCTTTGGCAATGTGGTCTTGATTGCTTCGTGACGCAGCAGCGAAACAGTCATGTTGCGCAACATGGCCAGACGGTGGGAAGAGGTACGATTTAATTTACGAAGGCCGTGACGGTGACGCATGGTAATTCCTTTCAGTTTTTGAGTTTACATCCAGCTCTTCGATCGACTTCGGCTATTGCCTGGTCGCGGGCCGGTTGAAATTAATACAGCAGATGAATACGACAATGGATACAGCAAGAGCAAAACAAGCTCAGGGGCGGTATTTTAACTCACCCCCGAGCTTTACAACAAATATTACTTTTCCAGACCTGCAGGCGGCCAGTTTTCCAGCTTCATGCCCAGTGTCAAACCACGGGATGCCAGAACTTCCTTGATTTCGTTCAAGGACTTGCGGCCCAGGTTTGGCGTCTTCAGCAGTTCATTCTCGCTACGCTGGATCAGATCGCCAATGTAGTAGATGTTTTCTGCTTTCAGGCAGTTGGCCGAACGTACTGTCAGTTCCAGGTCGTCGACCGGACGCAACAGGATTGGATCGACTTGCGGTGCGCGGGATGGGGCTTCAGCAGCAGCTTCAGTGCCTTCCAGTGCAGCGAACACGTTCAGTTGGTCAACCAGCACGCGGGCCGATTGGCGAATCGCTTCTTCCGGAGTGATCACGCCATTGGTTTCAATGTTGATGACCAGCTTGTCCAGATCGGTACGCTGTTCCACACGCGCGGATTCGACAGCGTAGGAAACACGGCGGACCGGCGAAAACGACGCGTCCAGAATGATGCGACCTATGGTCTTGTTGGCATCTTCAGTCAGGCGACGAACGTTGCCCGGCACATAGCCACGGCCTTTTTCAACCTTGATCTGCATGTCGAGCGCGCCACCGGCTGTCAGGTGAGCAATCACGTGATCCGGGTTGACCAGCTCTACGTCATGCGGCAGATCGATGTCGGAAGCCAGCACAGCGCCTTCGCCATCTTTTTTCAGTGTCAGTGTGACTTCGTCACGGTTATGCAACTTGAATACGACGCCCTTCAGGTTCAGCAGGATGTCGACTACGTCTTCCTGCACACCATCCAAAGACGAATATTCATGAACTACACCGGCGATCGTCACTTCAGTCGGCGCATAGCCAACCATCGATGACAGCAGGACGCGGCGCAGTGCGTTGCCCAGAGTGTGGCCGTAACCACGTTCAAACGGTTCCATCACGACTTTAGCGTGGCCTGCACCCAATGCTTCTACTTCGATAATACGTGGCTTCAACAAGCTGTTTTGCATGAAATGTCCTCTTCAATACCCTCGGCTCGTTACACCGATAAGGCTGATGGCATTAAGGGCGCCGCCACAATCACAAGGACTGTCAGAGGCACCCTGATGAAAAGGCCCTTCCTGAAACAGGAAAGGCCAAAAACTAAAATTAACGCGAATACAATTCGACGATCAGCGATTCGTTGACGTCGTTAGCGATTTCGTTGCGGTCTGGCAGGGACTTGAAAGTACCTTCCATTTTCTTCGCATCAACCGAAACCCACGATGGCATGCCGCCTTGTTCGGCCAGTTGCAGCGCTTCAACGATACGCACTTGCTTCTTGGCTTTTTCACGAACAGCGATGACGTCGCCGGTCTTCACTTGGTAAGAAGCGATGTTGACCACGTTACCGTTGACGGTGAACGCTTTGTGCGAAACCAGTTGACGGCTTTCAGCGCGGGTCGAACCGAAACCCATACGATAAACGACGTTGTCCAGACGCGCTTCCAGCAAACGCAGCAATGTTTCGCCGGTGTTGCCCTTGCGACGGTCCGCTTCAGCGAAATAACGACGGAACTGGCGTTCCAGAATGCCGTACATACGCTTAACTTTTTGCTTTTCGCGCAATTGGTTACCGTAGTCGGAGGTACGTGCACCAGATGTGCGGCCATGTTGACCTGGCTTGGAATCCAGTTTGCACTTGGAATCCAGCGAGCGGCGTGCGCTCTTCAGGAACAGGTCCGTACCTTCACGGCGGGAAAGTTTTGCTTTAGGTCCGATATAACGTGCCACGGTGCTTCCTTTTAAAAATATGACGCCGGGATATTGCTATCCGTTGGGGTCGGCATACGACCTGGCGCTAGTCTGGTTTGCTTTCAACCAGACGGTGGGCTTAAGAACAAAACCCGCCAAGGTCATTGGCGGGCTACTTGCATACGCTGAAGTTACACAACAGCGAAAATCAGAATCGATTTAGATACGACGACGCTTTGGTGGGCGGCAACCGTTATGTGGTACTGGCGTTACGTCTTGAATCTGGGTGATCTTGATACCCAGGTTGTTCAATGCGCGAACAGCGGATTCACGACCAGGACCTGGGCCCTTGATACGCACTTCCAAATTCTTAACGCCGCATTCCACAGCCACTTTACCAGCGGCTTCGGCTGCAACCTGCGCTGCAAATGGAGTCGACTTGCGGGAGCCTTTAAAGCCAGCGCCACCAGATGTCGCCCACGACAACGCGTTACCTTGACGATCGGTAATCGTGATGATGGTGTTGTTGAAAGACGCGTGGATATGCGCGATACCTTCAGCAACGTTCTTTTTAACTTTTTTACGCACACGTGCTGCTGCGGCGTTATTTGGGGACTTTGCCATAATAATTTCCTTGAATCCGACTACCTAAGAACAATCAGCTGCCGCAAAGTGCGGCACCTTAATTATTTCTTCAGCGATTGAGCGGCTTTGCGCGGGCCCTTGCGGGTACGTGCATTGGTACGAGTACGTTGGCCACGGCAAGGCAAGCCTTTGCGATGACGCATACCACGATAGCAACCCAGATCCATCAAACGCTTGATGTTCATCGACAGTTCACGACGCAGGTCACCTTCGACGACGAATTTTGCAATTTCGTCGCGCAGCTTTTCCAGCTCGTTATCGTCGAGATCTTTGATCTTCTTCGTAGTCAAAATACCCGTGCTGTCGCAAATTACTTTTGCGCGTGGGCGGCCAACACCGTAGATGGCTGTCAAGCCGATAACGGTGTGCTGATGATTTGGGATGTTTACCCCTGCAATACGTGCCATTCGTTATTCCTCGATCAATAACGTTAATTAACCTTGGCGCTGTTTATGGCGCGGCTCTGTACAAATGACGCGAACCACGCCTTTGCGCTTAATGATCTTACAGTTGCGGCAGATGCGCTTGACTGATGCGAGCACTTTCATTTTCGTCTTCTTTCTATACTAAAAGTTACTTGGTACGGAACACAATCCGTGCCCGGCTTAAATCATAAGGTGTCAATTCTACCGTCACCTTATCTCCTGGGAGGATGCGAATATAGTTCATGCGCATCTTGCCAGAAATATGACCGAGGACGATATGTCCGTTTTCCAACTTGACTCTAAATGTTGCATTGGGGAGATTCTCAAGAATCTCGCCTTGCATCTGGATAACGTCGTCTTTTGCCATTCGGTCTACTGGTTCCTTTGGTCGTTCGTATCAACACTTAGCGTGTGGACACGCCGCCCTTGAAATTTGCCTTACGAAGCAGCGAATCATATTGCTGCGACATCACGTAATTCTGTACCTGCGCCATGAAATCCATGGTGACCACTACGATAATCAACAGCGATGTACCACCAAAATAAAACGGTACTTTCCAGCGGGCGATCAAGAATTCCGGAACCAAACAAACAACCGTAATATAAACCGCACCAACCAGTGTCAAACGCATCAAAATCTTGTCGATATAACGTGCTGTCTGCTCGCCTGGACGAATCCCTGGTACAAACGCGCCGCTCTTCTTCAGGTTGTCAGCTGTTTCTTTGCTGTTGAACACCAACGCTGTATAGAAGAAGCAGAAGAACACAATTGCTATCGCATACAGCAGAGCATGAATCGGTTCGCCCGGTGCCAATGAACCCGCCATATCCTTCAGGAAGTTCACAACAGGGTTGGTTGAATCACCCGAAGTAAACCAACTCGTGATTGTCGCAGGAAACAAGATGATCGAGGAAGCGAAAATTGGAGGAATCACACCAGCCATGTTCAGCTTCAGTGGCAAATGACTGCTTTGACCACCATAAATCTTGTTGCCTACCTGGCGTTTCGCATAATTCACCAGAATCTTGCGTTGGCCACGTTCGATAAATACCACCAGATATGTCACGCCGGCAGCGATCAAGCAAATCAGAATCGCCGACAAGGCACTCATTGAACCGGTACTTACCTGACCGAACAAACCACCAACTGCATTCGGCAAACCAGCTGCAATACCTGCAAAGATGATGATCGAGATACCATTACCGAGACCACGCTCTGTAATCTGCTCACCCAACCACATCAAAAACATCGTTCCTGTTACCAGCGTCACAACTGTCGTGAAGCGGAAAGCCAAGCCGGCATCCAACACCAGGCCGGGTTGCGATTCCAGTGCCACCGCGATCCCCAGAGCCTGAAACGTCGCCAGCAACAGCGTACCGTAACGAGTGTACTGAGTAATCTTGCGGCGGCCTGATTCGCCTTCTTTCTTCAACGCTTCCAGCTGGGGCGACACAATCGACATCAACTGCATTACGATCGATGCCGAGATATACGGCATGATACCCAGCGCGAACACGGTGAACCGCGACAACGCACCACCAGAGAACATGTTGAACATGCCCAAAATACCGCCCTGGTGCGCCTTAAACAATTGCGCCAACTGCGATGGGTCAATTCCCGGAACGGGAATGTGAGCGCCAATACGATATACAACCAGTGCACCTAGCAAGAACCACAGACGGCCCCATGGGAAGCCGCTCGCAGCACTCTTTGCAAGTTGGGGTGAAGTCGCCACTTATTGCTCCATTGCTACGAGTTAGAACGACAAATTAAGCAACCGATCCACCGGCCGCTTCAATCGCAGCTTTTGCACCTTTGGTAGCGATCAAGCCTTTGAGTGTCACTTTTTTAGTGAGCTCGCCCGACAAGATAACGCGTACCACACGTGCCAGCTCGCCGATAACGCCAGCTTGCTTCAACACTAGGATATCTACTTCAGTTACCGGCAGGTTTTCCAGGTCCGACAAGCGAACTTCAGCTTTATACGGCGTTGCCATCGACTTGAAGCCGCGTTTTGGCAAACGACGTTGCAGAGGCATTTGACCGCCTTCAAAGCCGACTTTGTGGAAACCGCCTGAACGCGATTTTTGACCCTTGTGACCGCGGCCGGCTGTTTTACCGATACCCGAGCCGATACCACGACCAACGCGACGCTTGTAGTGCTTGGCGCCATCTGCAGGTTGAATAGTATTCAATTCCATAATTTGCTCCGTTCGCAAGCCTAAGCTTACGACACCACTTTCACAAGATAGGACACTTTATTGATCATGCCGCGCACCGATGGGGTGTCTTGTAATTCGGAAACCGAATTAACACGACGCAGACCCAAACCGCGCACTGTTGCGCGATGCGTTTCGCGCGTGCCGATCAAACCCTTGATCAATTGTACTTTTACAGTCTTTGTCATTTTGATCACCTTAGCCGAGAATTTCTTCAACGGACTTGCCGCGCTTGGCAGCGATTTCCGATGGAGTGTTCATTTTTGACAAGCCGTTCAAAGTAGCACGAACCATGTTGTACGGATTGGTCGAACCAGTGGACTTCGCCACAACGTTCGTCACACCCAATACTTCAAAGATTGCGCGCATTGGACCGCCTGCAATAACGCCGGTACCGTCTTTAGCTGGCAGCATCAAAACCGATGACGCGCCGTGCTTGCCGGAGATTGCGTGTTGCAAAGTACCGTTCTTGAGCGTTACCTTGATCATCTTGCGACGGGCTTCTTCCATAGCCTTCTGCACTGCAACTGGCACTTCTTTCGATTTGCCCTTGCCCATGCCGATACGGCCATCGCCATCACCAACAACAGCCAATGCTGCGAAACCCATGATACGACCACCCTTGACCACTTTGGTCACACGGTTGACCGCGATCATTTTTTCGCGCATGCCATCATCCGGCTTATCGCTTTGCATTTTCGATTGCATTTTTGCCATGACGATTCTTCCTTAGAACTTCAGACCGGCTTCACGGGCGGCATCTGCCAGCACCTTGACGCGGCCGTGGTAACGGAAACCGGAGCGATCAAACGCAACTTCGGTAACTCCGGCTTTCAGTGCCTTCTCGGCAACACGCTTGCCAACCAGAACTGCAGCTGCTGCATTGCCGCCTGCACCGGACTTGCCGGCCAGTTCCGCACGTACTTCAGCTTCCAGTGTGGAGGCCGAAGCCAACACTTTAGCGTCAGGGCCGATGATGCTGGCGTAAATGTGCAAGTTGGTACGATGCACTGCCAGGCGATTCACCTTTAACTCTGCGATCTTGGCACGCGTTTGGCGTGAGCGGCGCAGACGTGATTGTTTCTTATCCATCGTCAACCCCTATTACTTCTTCTTGGTTTCTTTAAGGATTACCACTTCGTCCGAGTAACGAACGCCCTTGCCCTTATAAGGCTCAGGTTCGCGGTAAGCACGAATTTCTGCAGCAGTCTGACCAACACGTTGCTTGTCGATACCCTTGATCAGGATCTCGGTTTGCGTCGGTGTTGCCACGGTAACGCCTTGCGGCATCTGGTGCACAACAGGATGCGAAAAACCGAGGGACAGATTCAACTTGTCGCCTTGAGCTTGTGCACGAAAACCCACGCCAACCAGGTTCAGCTTCTTTTCAAAGCCCTTGGTTACACCGTTGACCATGTTGTTGACCAGAGCACGCAGGGTGCCGGACATCGCATTGGCTTCACGACTTTCGTCAGCGGCAGCGAAATTCAGCGTGCCGTTGTTGTTTTCGATTTTTACCAGGCCATTCAAAGCCTGGGACAACGAGCCCAACGGGCCCTTGACTGTGATCTGCGCTGCTGTAATGGTCGCTTCCGCGCCAGTCGGCAGTGCAATCGGCATTTTACCTACACGTGACATATTGCACTCCTTAGGCGACGTAGCAAATAACTTCGCCACCGACACCGGTTGCGCGCGCTTTGCGGTCCGTCATGACACCAGCAGGTGTCGAAATAATTGCCACACCTAAGCCGTTCATCACGTTAGGGATGTCATCTTTGCCCTTGTAGATACGCAGCCCTGGACGGGATACGCGATCAAGGCGTTCGATAACAGGACGGCCGGCGTAATACTTCAAACCGATTTTGAGTTCCGCTTTGCCGCCTTCTTCTGCGACAGCGAAATCTTCAATGTAACCCTCGTCCTTGAGGACGTTGGCAATCGCAATCTTGACCTTCGACGATGGCATTGCCACTGTTGTCTTGTGAACTACTTGCGCATTGCGGATACGGGTCAGCATATCGGCGATAGGATCGCTCATACTCATTGCATATTCTCCTATTACCAGCTTGCTTTAGTCATACCCGGAATTTCGCCACGCATGGCGATTTCACGGAGCTTAATACGGCCCAGACCGAACTTGCGGAAAGTGCCACGTGGACGACCAGTCAGGGAGCAACGATTACGTTGACGGGTCGGAGCCGAGTTACGTGGCAGCGCTTGCAATTTCAAGCGAGCTTCGTAGCGCTCTTCTTCCGACTTGGATTGGTCATCAATGATTGCCTTTAACTCGGCACGTTTACCGGCGTATTTCTTTACCAGGTCAGCGCGCTTTTGTTCACGGTTAATCAGTGCCAGTTTTGCCATGGCAACCTCAGTTTCTGAACGGAAATTTAAATGCGGCGAGAAGCGATTTTGCTTCGTCGTCGGTCTTTGCAGTCGTCGTGATACTGATATTCATACCACGCAACACATCAATCTTGTCGTACTCAATTTCGGGGAAAATGATCTGCTCTTTCACGCCGATATTGTAGTTACCACGACCGTCAAATGCACGACCGGAGACGCCACGGAAGTCACGAACGCGCGGCAGCGCGACAGTGATCAGGCGATCCAGAAACTCGTACATATGAGCGCCACGCAATGTAACCATGCAACCGATTGGATAGCCTTCACGGATTTTGAAACCCGCGATAGCTTTCCGCGCCTTGGTCACGACTGGCTTCTGACCTGCAATCTTGGTCAAATCGCCAACAGCGTGTTCAATGATCTTCTTGTCCGCGATCGCTTCCGACAAACCCATGTTCAGGGTGATCTTCAGGATGCGCGGCACTTCCATTACGGACTTGTAAGCGTATTTCGCTGTCAGGTCGGTAACCACTTTATCTTTATAGAATTCTTGGAGACGGGCCATGATCTCTTAAACCTTAACAACTTCGCCACTGGACTTGAAAACGCGGACTTTCTTGCCGTCCACATCTTTAAAACCAACGCGATCTGCCTTGCCAGTTGCTGCATTGAACAATGCAACATTTGACACGTGAATTGGCATCAGCTTGTCAATGATGCCACCAGTTACACCAGTCATCGGGTTTGGCTTGGTCGCTTTTTTAGCAACGTTGACACCCTCTACGACGACGTGATTAGCATCAACGCGTTGCTTAACAACACCGCGTTTGCCCTTGTCTTTACCAGTCAGGACGATTACTTCGTCGCTTTTCCGAATCTTATCCATCTCGACTCCTTACAGCACTTCAGGCGCGAGTGACACAATCTTCATGAAGCGCTCAGTGCGCAGTTCACGAGTGACTGGTCCAAAAATACGCGTACCAATTGGCTCAAGCTTCGCGTTCAGCAGCACTGCTGCATTGCCATCGAACTTGACCAACGAACCATCTTGACGACGAACACCTTTAGCGGTCCGCACGACAACGGCGTTATAGATCTCGCCTTTCTTGACGCGACCACGTGGCGCTGCCACTTTGACGGTAACCTTGATCACATCACCAATACTGGCATAGCGACGCTTGGAACCACCCAGAACTTTGATACACATGACTTCGCGTGCACCAGTGTTGTCGGCTACTTCGAGCCGGCTTTCCGTTTGAATCATAATATTTTCTTTCCCAACTTAACTCGCTGCCGCACGATGCGGATTTACGGTCAGTCTTGGTCCTGTCAGGGCAACTCTGCTGAGCGCACTGCTTAGGTGGACGACTTCCAAAACTTCTTGCTAGTACAAAAATTTACTGCGGGGTGATGCTATTTTTTGTATCGCTCTTGATGGAAGCCAACAGGAGCGAAGCCAAGCATTATTACATCAAAATGCTTGGCTCGCAACAAATAATTACAGGACTTGTGCCACTTGTACCACACGTGTCACGCTCCAAGCTTTAGTCTTGGAGATTGGACGTCCTTCTTGGATCTCGACAACGTCACCTTCCTTGGCCTGGTTGGTTTCGTCATGTGCATGGTACTTGTTAGTACGCACGATGATTTTGCCATACAGAGGATGCTTGACGTGGCGTTCGATCAGGACGGTAACAGTCTTGTCCATTTTATCGGACACAACTTTACCAACCAGCGTGCGCTTGAGCGCTTGTTTCACTTGATCGTTCATTACAGGGCGCCCTTCGAATTGATGACGGTCTTGACCCGTGCTATATCGCGACGAACTTTCTTCAATTGCGACGTATTGCTCAATTGCTGAGTAGCGATTTGCATGCGAAGGCTAAACTGCGCCTTCAGCAATTCGTTCAGCTCTTTCGTCAAGGCCGCTTGATCTTTGTCGCGGAGTTCTGATGCATTCATGTTTAACTCCAATTATTGGCCGATTTGACGCACGACGAACGTGGTCAACAACGGCAATTTAGCTGCAGCCAAACGGAATGCTTCGCGCGCCAGTGTTTCGTCGACGCCATCCATCTCGTACAGCATTTTACCTGGCTGGATTTCAGCCACGTAATACTCTGGATTACCCTTACCGTTACCCATCCGGACTTCGGCTGGCTTTTGCGAAATTGGCTTATCCGGGAAAATACGAATCCAGATACGACCACCCCGTTTGATATGACGGGTCATTGCGCGACGAGCTGCTTCAATCTGACGCGCGGTGATACGACCGCGGCCAATCGCCTTCAAGCCAAATTCGCCAAACGACACGGCGGTACCGCGCGAATGCGAAATGCCCTTGTTGCGGCCCTTTTGCTCTTTACGATATTTTCTGCGTGCTGGTTGCAGCATGATTATTCTCCTGCTTTCTCGGCCGGCACAGCAACTGCAGCAACCGCAGTTACAACACCATCAGCAGCACCATCCGGCTTCTTGGCACGGGCCGGACGCGCAACTGGCGCACCTGGACCTGCCGTTGTAGTTTTAGCACGTGGACGACCGGCTGGCTTGCCATCATCGCGACGTGGACCACGGCGTTTCTTGTCATCGTCGTTAGGTACGTCGATTACCGGCGCATCGCCGTTAGCCAGACGATCACCCTTGTAGACCCAGACTTTGATGCCGATAATGCCGTACGTGGTTTCAGCTTCGCCGAAACCATAGTCGATGTCAGCGCGCAGTGTGTGAAGTGGTACGCGACCTTCGCGATACCATTCGGTACGTGCGATTTCGATACCATTCAAACGACCCGACGACATGATCTTGATCCCTTGCGCGCCCAGACGCATTGCGTTCTGCATCGCACGTTTCATCGCGCGGCGGAACATGATGCGTTTTTCGAGCTGTTGCGCGATCGAGTCAGCGATCAGTTGTGCATCGATTTCAGGCTTACGAATTTCTTCGATATTAACGTGAACCGGCACACCCATCAGCTTAGTCAGCGCGGACTTCAGTACTTCGATGTCCTCGCCTTTTTTACCAATAACAACACCAGGACGCGAGCTGTAAATCGTGATGCGTGCGTTCTTTGCAGGACGCTCGATAACAACGCGGCCGACCGATGCGTTCTTCAGTTTTTTCTTGAGGAAAGCGCGAACTTTCAGATCTTCGCCGAGCATTTGGGCAAAATTGCTATTGCCTGCATACCAGCGGGATCCCCAGTTACGTGTAACCGCAAGGCGAAAACCGGTTGGATGAATCTTCTGTCCCATCGTGACTCCTTAGTTTCCGACAGTCACGTATATGTGACAGGATTGCTTCGAGATACGATCGCCACGGCCTTTAGCACGCGCTGTGAAGCGCTTGAGGACCGAACCTTTTTCCACGTAAATCGTCGTAACTTTCAGCTCGTCGATGTCTGCACCGTCATTGTGTTCGGCATTCGCAATTGCGGATTCCAGAACACGCTTGATGATGGCTGCACCTTTCTTAGGACTGAAAGTCAGGATGTTTAGCGCGTGATCAATTTTTTTGCCGCGAATCAGGTCGGCGACCAGACGGCCCTTTTGGGCCGACAGGCGCACGCCGCGGAGGGTAGCTTTAGTTTCCATCATCGGACCTTATTTCTTAGCCTTCTTATCAGCAGCATGACCCTTGAACGTACGGGTCAGCGCGAATTCGCCGAGCTTGTGACCAACCATGTTCTCGGACACATATACCGGGACGTGTTGTTTGCCGTTATGCACAGCAATCGTCAGACCGATAAAATCCGGCATGATGGTCGAGCGACGGGACCAAGTCTTGATTGGCTTTTTGTCTTTGACTGCTTGTGCAGTTTCGACTTTTTTCACCAGATGGGCGTCGCAGAACGGCCCTTTTTTCAATGAACGTGTCATGTGTTACCCCTTATTTCTTGCCACGGCGCGAGACGATCATGGAAGTAGTACGCTTGTTGCGGCGTGTCTTCTTACCCTTAGTCTGTTGACCCCATGGCGAAACTGGATGACGACCAGCTGCGGTCTTACCTTCACCACCACCGTGAGGATGGTCAACCGGGTTCATGACCACACCGCGAACGGTAGGACGAACACCACGCCAACGCATCGCACCCGCTTTACCGATCTTGCGCAGGCTGTGTTCGGCATTGCCGACTTCACCTACGGTAGCGCGGCATTCGATGTGTACACGGCGAACTTCACCGGAACGCAAACGAATTTGAGCGTAAGTACCTTCACGAGCCATCAACACCACGCCGGCGCCGGCTGTACGTGCCATTTGGGCACCTTTACCTGGCAGCATTTCGACGCAATGCAGAATCGTACCAACCGGAATATTACGGATTGGCAAGCAGTTACCGGATTTGATCGGCGCTTCCGAGCCGCTCATTACCTGGTCGCCTACAGCCATGCCTTTAGTGGCGATGATGTAGTGACGTTCGCCGTCGGCGTAGCACAACAGAGCAATATTCGCAGTACGGTTTGGATCGTATTCGATACGTTCCACTTTCGCAGGAATACCATCCTTGGTGCGCTTGAAGTCGATCAGACGGTAATGTTGCTTATGACCACCGCCGATGTGGCGAGTAGTGATATGACCGTTGTTGTTACGACCAGCTGTTTTCGACTTTTTCTCAACCAGGGCAGCAAATGGACGGCCTTTGTACAGGTCGGGATTAACGACCTTGACCATGCCACGGCGGCCCGGCGAGGTTGGTTTAACTTTAACGAGTGCCATTATTTAGCCTCCTCGGTGAAGTTGATCTCTTGACCCGGCTTCAAGCATACGAATGCGCGGCGGGTATGGTTGCGGCGGCCCATCGACTTGCCGCTACGCTTTTGCTTACCCTGGCGATTGGCAACTTGTACCGACTCAACCTGAACTTTGAAGAGCAGCTCGACAGCAGCCTTGACTTCCAATTTGGTAGCGTCTGGTGCGATACGGAAAACGACTTGCTCGTTTTTCTCCGCAACCATCGTTGCCTTTTCGGAAATTACCGGCGCCAGCAACACTTTCATCAAGCGTTCTTCGCTATGTTTAATTGCGTTCATGCCAGCATCTCCTCGATCTTCGCCAAAGCCGCCTTGGTGATCAGGATCTTCTTGTAGAACACAAGCGATACTGGATCAGCGTGACGTGGCTCGCATACCAGGAAACCTGGCAGATTGCGCGACGCCAACAACAGGTTTTCTTCCAGATTGTCGGTGATGACCAATACGGAATCCAAACCCATGCCCTTTAGTTTTTGCGACAGCAGCTTGGTCTTTGGCGCTTCGACCGAGAAATTCTCGACGACCGACAGACGACCTTCGCGTGCCAACTGCGACAGAATCGAGCAGAGACCTGCGCGATACATCTTCTTGTTGACTTTGTGGGTGAAGTTTTCATCAGGCGAGTTCGGGAAAATCCGACCACCGCCGCGCCACAAAGGCGATGACGACATACCAGCACGAGCGCGGCCGGTACCCTTTTGGCGCCATGGCTTTTTAGTCGTGTGATGCACTTCTTCACGGTCTTTTTGCTTACGGTTACCGCTACGAGCGTTAGCCTGATAAGCAACTACGACCTGGTGAATCAGAGCTTCGTTGTAGTCGCGGCCGAAAATGGTATCCGGAGCAGCAACGTTCGAAGCAGCTTGACCTTGGTCATTCAGGAGCTTGAGTTCCATGAATTAGGCTCCCTTCTTAGCTTTGATTTTGATCGCAGGGCTGACCACAACTTGGCCGTTCTTGGCGCCTGGAACCGCACCCTTGACCAGCAACAGTTGGCGCTCAGCGTCAACACGTGCGATTTCGAGGTTTTGCGTGGTTACAGTAACGTCACCCATGTGACCGGTCATGCGCTTACCAGGGAAAACACGACCTGGATCTTGCGCCATACCGATGGAACCCGGGACATTATGCGAACGGGAGTTACCGTGGCTGGCACGACCGGATGCAAAGTTGTGACGCTTGATAGTACCGGCGTAACCTTTACCGATCGAGACACCTTGAACGTCAACCTTTTGACCGACTTCGAACAGGCTTGCAGCGATAATGTCGCCAGCCTTCAGCTCGGAAGCCTTGGTTGAATCAATGCGGAATTCTCTGAGGATGGTACCAGCCTCGACGCCAGCTTTGGCGTAGTGACCAGCAGCAGCTTTAGTCACGCGTGAAGCGCGACGCTGACCGAATGCAACTTGAACAGCGGTATAACCGTCTGTTTCAGGCGTTTTGATTTGGGTCACGCGATTGTTCGATACGTCGACTACGGTAACAGGGATTGAATCCCCATCTTCCGTGAAGATGCGCATCATGCCAACCTTGCGACCAACAAGGCCTAAGCTCATTGTTTTTCTCCATTCCCACCTACGATTGGGCGGGGCTGATGTTTGTACAACTAAAATAAGCACGACTGCGTGGACGAAATCCGCCGGCAATCGCACCGAAGCCGATCAGTATAACCGGGTAAATTTTTATTTGCAAGACCATCTTTGTCGTGGTATGTCAAACATTCGCCGGTTACGGCTGATTTACAACACTCGCCAAAAAACTGAGGGCAGACCATTTGTCGCGCTACCGCGACGCCTGAAGTCCGCCCTCAATTGTGGTGAATTTATTACTGCAGCTTGATTTCTACGTCTACGCCAGCTGGCAAGTCCAGCTTCATCAACGCATCGACAGTCTTGTCGGTTGGGTCAACGATGTCCATCAGGCGTTGGTGCGTACGGATTTCAAACTGGTCGCGCGATGTCTTGTTGACGTGCGGCGAACGCAGAACGTCAAAACGCTGGATGCGTGTTGGCAGTGGTACTGGACCCTTGACAACAGCGCCGGTGCGCTTGGCTGTATCGACGATTTCCTGAGCCGACTGGTCGATCAGTTTGTAATCGAATGCTTTCAGGCGGATACGGATTTTTTGATTAGGAGCTGACATGATTTTCCTTAAAAGAACGAACCATGGATGACAGCCATCCACGGCATATTGTTACATTGACATATTGGCCAGCCACCGAAGCGGCCGGCCAATCGTAAATCGCACTACAATTTCAATACTGCAACTTCAATTACGCGTCAGGCAGGATCTTGGCAACAACGCCTGCACCAACAGTACGGCCACCTTCGCGGATCGCGAAACGCAGACCTTCTTCCATCGCGATCGGGTTGATCAGCATCACTGTGATCGACA
>NZ_JBDTCG010000065.1:0-5438 GCF_039923675.1 Collimonas sp. | reverse complement strand
GGTCCGTATCGTAGACGATGCGGGTGCTGGCCTGAGCCAGGATTTCAGCAGCGAACGGGGATTTGGGAGCCGCAAAAAACCGCTCAATTTCAGCCGTTGTCAGATCGGCCTGGAATCCCGCCAGATTATCGCCAAGATTTTCCGAGGTTTTGCCCATCACGGCCGAACCGGCCACCAGTCCCAGCGTGTCGAACGCGACCTGGGAGCGGTTGCCGTTTGCATCAGTGGTCGACTGCGCTTGCAATACGCGATAGTCATTGCTGGCCGACACCTTGTTGCCGAAGGTATCGGTGCGGCCCACGGCCAGCAAATCGTAGTCATCGAAGTCGGCCGTATTACTGAATCCGAAAGGATCTTCAAAGCGGCGCGGCTGGAAAAAATGTCGCGTGGCTTGCGCCAGTTCCGTATCCGGACCAGCCTGCGGATCGCTGTGGAAAAATATCCGGCCGGTGGGTAGCCAAAGGCAGCCGTCGCCATCCAGATCGACATAGGCGCCGCCATCCGATGCCTTGCTGCATAGTATGGCGGCAGGGTCTGGCAGCAGGTTTTCTGGAGCGTGCCGGGACATTGTTGCATCCTTGACTAGTTCGCCGTGGGCGTAAGCCATGCCGCGATCCTCCAGCCAATGGTTTGTGTATAGGCCGGCTTGTTTGGATCGGTCCAGGCTTGCGACACTAGATTATCCGCCGCCGTCAGCGTGTCCCCGATCATTTGTCCGGGCGAGATTTCTGTGCCGAGATATCTCTTCGACAGATAAGCACTGCCTTCTTGGATGCCGATACCAACGGACACGCCGACGGCAAAGGCGCCTACCACTGCGGCGCCGGTGGCAGCGACTGCAGCCGCACCACCGCCCGCGACCACGCCACCACCCGCTACGGCGCCGCTCCCAACCGCCGCTCCGCCGCCGCCTGCACCAAGCGCTGTCGAAGCCAGCGCAAACGTCTGCAAGCCGCCCGACACTGCGCCCGCAAGATCGGCGAGGCCGTGCGCAACATCTCCCTTGGCGTAATCCTCTCCCAGGGAATAGGCGCTCAGTCCAGCTCCCAGCGGGCCGGCGATTTTTCCGAGTACTTTGGCGGCAGGCGCTAATGCTTCCAGTACAGGTGCGGCTCTAGCCATGACGCTGCTGAGAATGCCGGCCTCCGCCACGACCGGCTCAACTTTTGCGGCGCTAGCCACCAGCGCATTGACCTCTTCTGTCGTCGACGCCACGGTGCTGCCATTGACGGTCGATAAAGGAATGCCGAGAGCGTTATACTTGGGACTGATGACGCCGCCGCCATACTTGATGTCGCCGACCAGTTGGCCGACGCCACTGGTCAGGTTGTCGCCTACACTAAGGCTTTGCCCCGGTTGAACTGCGACCAGATCCAGATTGAAAGAGCCTTTGGGTCCGCCGGGACTGCCGCCGATCTGGGTCACGACGCCGGCGACGGTCCTTACCTCCGAATAGATGCGGTCAGCACTTTCGAAACCGATCTGCTTGAGTGCATCAACGACCCCGGTCGCGCCGGCGTGAGCTGCCGTGCCAAACGGACTGGCAGCGCTGGAGCTGAAGGAGATGCCACGTTGCGCGCCGGTTTCGAATCCGGCCTGATTCCTGATGAACTGGAACAGATCTTCAATCGAATTCGACGGCGGCGTTGGGACCTTTCCTGTCGCATCGGAGAAGACGATCGGATTATTTGCAGAAAATGCATAGAGATTGATGCCGCCGCTGATCCCGATAGGATCTGCGCTGGTCCATAGGCCTAGCCAAGGAGCGTAGTACCTGGCGCCGTGGTAGTACAAGCCGCTTTCTTCGTCGCGCTCCTTGCCTGAATAGCGATACCGCTTGGGCGCATCGCTCTTGCCGTGCACCGCTTGATACGCGGTGCTGCCGTAAGGTGTGTATTCTTCGTAGGACAATATCCGTGCCTGGCGGTCGAGTTCCAGACAGACCGAGCCAAGATGATTGGCGTATTGATAGCGGATGAGTTGTTGCGGCGCCGGGTCGCTGCCTTCAGTGCGCGTTTCAATTAAAGCGATGGGCTGCTTGTCATCCATGATCTGCAGGGTTTCGCGTACCAGCGGGGTGGCGCCGTTCTTGCGATAAGTCTCGAAGCTGCCGAGATAGATGCGCTCATCCTTGACCTGGCCTGTCGCCAGCTCGGTCACCTTGCGCACGCGGCGGCCGGCCGCGTCATAGACGTACCATGTGCGTTCGCCTTTCGGCTGGCCGTCGTGGCCGTCGATATTGACGGCTTGGCGCTGGACCATCTGCAACTGGTCCTTGAAATCCCATTGCATGACATGCAACTGCTGCATGTGCAGCATGTTGCCATGACTGTCGTAGCGAGGGGCGCGTTCGCCGTGCTCTCTGAACTCATCGTGATCGCCGATCGTGGCGGCGCTCAGCCGGTTGCTGTGTTTGTCATCTTGCAGCTGACTGGTTTCGTGATATGCATAGCTGCGTTTCCAGCCGGACTGGGAAGGATCGTGGCCGCGATGCCGCATGGCGAGGATATTCCCTACCGCATCGTAGAAATATTGCTCGCAATATCTCGCCATCGCGTTGCCGTCGCCCGGTTGAGGCAGCCGGACGCGTGATGCATCGCTAAACGAATAAGGTGTGGGCGCTCCGCCAATTTGACCAAGATGCTCGCGACCGTATCCCTCGATCAGCCGATAGACGGCGTCGTAACTATAGTCGTTGCCGGGTTCAACTTTGCGGTTGCGAAAAAAGATGCTCTGTTGAGCATGGTCACGTATGTGAGTCACGTTTCCCATGGCATCGTAGGTGTAATGAAGGCTTTGCAATTGTTCAACATCCGGGTAACGTACTGTGGATAGCTGCATCAAACGGAAATTCAACGGGTCGTAGCCATAGCTGGTACGTGTGTCATTGCCATACACAACCTGCGTACGCAAGCCTTTGGCGTTGTAGTTGATACGGCTTATGAATGACGTGAAGACAGTCGATCCATGCAATTGAGCGTTGACGCTTTGCAGCAGATTGGTGGCGTTGTATGCGGGGTAGATCACGCTGTGATCGGGGCTGGTCAGCGCCGTGGGACGGTTGAGCGCATCGTAGCGAGTGTGGTTGCTGTAGACCGCCGCCTCAAGCGCGATTTGTCCGGTCCAATCCAGGCTACGTTTGTATTCACGGGCGAGTTGACGTTCGCTATGCAGCAGGTTTCCTTTGAAATCGTAATCTTCGCTCCTGACAACGCCTGCCTGGTCCATGACTTGAACGACTTTGGTGCGGAGATTTTTGCTTTCCGGATGCGGCCGCGATTCGCCATATTCGATGCGTCCCACCAACAGTTCGGCGGTGCCATCGCCGTCACGCAGACTGGTTGAGACCGGACGTCGCAATGCGTCGTAGACGGTGCGAAACTGATGCTGCCGACTGTCCCAGGTCCGTATCGGCTTGCCAGCCATATCATTCAGCAACCAGCGTTCGCCGGCTTCCATGCTGGCTTGATGGATGCGTTCGCCGCGTAGATCAAATTCATAAGTGGCGACGATGCGATGGTTGGCGTCAATGACTTCTCGCTGGTTGCCTTGAATATCGAAGAACTTTCGGGTTGGGTAGAATTCTTCAGTGGAAAAATTATTTGTCGCTGCTCCCCCGCTGCGAGCAGAGGGTCGAGGTCGCGACGTAGAGGCTGAACCAAAGCGATTGTGCGCAATACTCAACACCGTATTTCCCAAGGTGTCTGCATACGCAAGGCCGGGCGTCCCGCCATGCACGGCAGTTTTACGCGCTGTGTTCTGCTCTTCAAAGCCGTACGATCCGGTAATCCTGAGGTCATACCAGCTAGGCAAATAGTCAGGCTCCGGCAAGCGCCGGAAAAAAGGGCCGACATCGTGGTCATCTTCGGGATGGCTGGTCAGCACGTTATCGTTAACATCCCAGTTTTCCTGACGCCACGGATCAAACACCGTTTTTTGAAAGGTATGATTTGGATGCAGAGTCGCTGCCAACCGGCCGACCGGATCGTAAAGCAAGATGGGACTTACACCAACCTGCTTGCCGAATGTGTAGCCGGGAGTGTCGTCAAAAAAAGGCTCATATTGCCGTACCGGCTTCCCCTTGTTGTTAAAAATGGTCCAGCCGCTAGCTATCCAGCGTGAGACTACATGCTCTCCGCCATCGATGACGGGCCCGGGTTCCGCCTGTTTTTTTTGCTGAATCTCTCGACAAAACCCGTCGGCGTAGCTAAAGCTGATTTGTATTTTGCTTTGTTGTTGAGATGCCAGATCGCTGTAGTGCGTTTCGCGGCTTAGCGTCGCCGAGAAGGCCGGTTGTCGAATGCGGAAAAATCGATCCGGCTCGTAGACCGTGCGAGTGCTGGCCCGGCCCAGGATTTCGGCGGAGATTGCGCCTGCAGGATTGGCAAAAAAAAGTGCGATTTCGGCTGTTGTCAGGTCCGCGCGGAAGCCATCCAGGCTATCGCCAAGATGTTCGCAGGTCTTGCCCGCCAGCGCCGAACCGGCCACCATGCCGAACGTATCAAACGCGACTTCCGATCGGTTGCCGTTGGCGTCGGTGACTGATTGCGGCCGCAGCACCCGATAATCATTTTCGGCATGAACGACGTTGGCCAGGGCATCCGCGGTGCGGATATTGAGTAGATCATGCGTATCGAAATCGGCAGTAATGCTATAGCCGAAAGGATTTTCAAACCGACGCGGCAAGAAAAAATTCAGTGACGCCCGCATCAGTTCCGCGCTGGCGTCGACATCGGGATCGGGATCGAAAAAAATCTTGTCTCCCGGCACCCACCAACAGCCATCATTGTCCAGGTCGAGATAACCACCACCATCCTCCGCCTTGCTCCCCAATACCGTGCCCGGGTCGGGGAGCAAAGGCGTTGTCCGCAGTTCGGCAGCATGCTCCGGCGCCGTCCCGGCAGCGCTGCATGAAGCATCGTTTGAAGGGCGTTGGAAGGTCGTCTCCAGCAAGCCGGGCGTGAACGCCAGCGTGTAGCTCTGGCCTGGCAAGGCCAGCGACTCCAGAACGCCAAGCGGCAGCATTCGGTCCAACCGATCGCTGCGGTAAAGGATGCGGCTTTGCTTCAACAGACGGCGATATGGAACGTCATGCTCTGCTCCCTTTGCCCGCCAGTCTTCAAAAGGAATATCGTGTGCGCCATCGCCGGCGCGCGCCGCTTGCCTGGCTATTTCATCGAAACCGAAGAAGTTGGTGACATCGGAAAGATGCCTTTCCGGCTTGACGTTGATCAGTTCGTACAGTTTCACTTCGCAGGGAAGAGGGGAACGGTAGGCATTTTTTTCATGCACCGCATTGGTATAAGCGTTCCTGGTCAGAGTCAGCAGAATCTGCGCCTGTTTGTCGCGATCCTCCTGGGTCAATAATGGTGAAGGATCCGGAAATCTGCGGCCATAGGCGATAGCGACAGAAGTCAATACATTGCCGTAGTCGTCGA
>NZ_JBDTCG010000064.1:0-12816 GCF_039923675.1 Collimonas sp. | reverse complement strand
ATCCCCGCGAACGCGGGGATCCAACTTAAGTACTTGATTCAACATGGATTCCCGCGTTCGCGGGAATGACTCGGCAGATAGTTTTGTGCTAAAAAATATGGCATCTGAGATAGGTAACTAATCAGGTCAAATTTTGTTTTTGATTATAAAAAGTTGCGTATTTGCATGAATTACTCGATGAGGCAGTTTGGTTTTTACATAATCTTCGTATAAACTGGTTCATGAACTAGTTTATTGGAGGCTGTCATGTTTCAAGAAATCGGCGCTTTCGACGCCAAAGCCAAATTGTCTGAACTCTTGCGCGCCGTCGGGCTTGGACAACGCTACACAATTACCGTCAGGGGCAAACCCGTAGCAGATCTTGTCCCCAGTGAAACCAGTGTGCAGCATGATGTGCATGCCGCCGTCGCCGCTATGCGTGCGTTCAATAAAGTTGAAGGTCTTACCGCTGCAGACATCGGCGAAATGGTTGCCGAGGGTCGTCGATGACGTTGATCATCGATGCCTCCATGGCCCTGGCTTGGATATACGCGCGCGAAAAACCGGCTGAAGCAGCTTGCGCAGACCGAGCATTACAAGCAAGCATCGAGGTGGCGATGATGGTGCCGTCGCTTTGGCATACTGAAATTGCCAATGCGCTGCTGGTTGGCGAGCGGCGCAAGATCATCACGGAAGCACAAACCATCGACTACCTGATGCGCCTGAGTCGCCTGCCGATCGCAGTGGACGACGTGCTGCCGGCCTCTCGTCAGGAGCAAGTGATGGCGCTGGCGCGACAATATAGCCTCACTGCCTATGACGCCACTTATCTGGAGTTGGCGCTTCGCATGGGGGCCACGTTAGCTACGTTCGACGGCAAGCTTGCGACTGCGATGCAGGGAGCTGGCGGTAAATTATTTACCTGATTTAGCCCAGTAGCCAAATCTGATGGAAGGGGGGGGGCTGTGGTGCGGCAGCTCCCCCGATTAAATTTCCATCACACTTCAGCAATACGCTTGGCGATATGCTCCAGCGCCTCTTCCACCTGATCCACCAGGATCAGGCAAAGATCCCCCGGCGACAAGTGCGACAGCGCGGTATCGATGGCGACAAATTCGCCATTGATTTCTTCGGTCGCGGTGGTGCGGCGGGCGTTTTTCAAACCTTCGCGCAGCAAGCCCAGCACTTCGCCATCGGCGCGGCCGCGCTGGCACTGGTCTTGATACAAAATTACTTCATCGAAAGCATCGCCGAGAATCTCGGTCTGGTGACGAATATCGATATCACGGCGGTCGCCGGCGCCGCTGATGACCACTGAGCGGCGCTTGGCGGGGATGCTGTCGATCGCCTTGACCAGCGCCTGGATCGCGTCCGGGTTGTGGCCGTAATCGGCGATCAGGGTCGCGCCGCGATAGTCGAAGACGTTGAAACGGCCGGGTGCGGTGGCGGCGTCGTTGATAAAGCTGGCGAGGCCGGCGCGTATCACATCCCAATCCAGATTCAAGGCCCAGGCCGCAGCGATGGCAGCCATGGTATTTTCAATCTGGAAGCCGATCGTGCCGTTGCGGGTGAGCGGAATTTCCTGCAGCAGCAGCCGATGTTCTTGCTTGCCCTTGGCGGCGACGATGGCGTTGCCGTCCTGGTACACCACGCGATGGCCTTGGGCGCGATGCGTGGTCATCAGGGGGTGATGGAAATCGTGCGCGAAAAAGGTGACCGAGCCGGGACAGGACTTGGCCATGCTGGCGACCATCGGATCGGCCGCGTTCAAGACGGCATGGCCGCCAGGAGCAACGTTTTCGACGATGACTCTCTTGACAACACTCAAGTCTTCCACCGTGCTGATATAGCTCAGGCCGAGATGGTCGCCCATGCCGATATTGGTGACCACGGCGACGTCGCAGCGGTCGAAGCCCAAACCTTCGCGCAAGATGCCGCCGCGCGCGGTTTCAAATACGGCTGCGTCAACATCAGGATGCATCAGGACATTGCGGGCGCTGCGCGGACCACTGCAGTCGCCGGTGTCGATGCGTTGTTTTTCGATGTAGACGCCGTCGGAATTGGTCATGCCGACGCGCAGGCCTTTGCGGGCTAGCAGGTGGGCGATCAGGCGCACGGTGGTGGTTTTGCCGTTGGTGCCGGCGACAGCCACCAGCGGAATGCGGCCGTTGTCGCCATCGGCAAACATGGTGGCCATGATGGCTGCGCCGACCGGACGGCCCTTGCCATAGGAAGGGCTGATATGCATGCGCAGGCCGGGCGCGGCGTTGACTTCGACCACGCCGCCTTCCTGCTCTTCCAGCGGCTGGTGGACATTGTTGCAGACCACATCGACGCCGCAGATATCGAGGCCGACCATTTGCGCCGCGGCCACTGCGCGCGCCGCCAGTTCCGGATGCACGTCTTCGGTGACATCGGTGGCGGTGCCGCCGGTGCTCAGGTTGGCGTTGTTGCGCAATACCACGCGTACGCCTTGCTGCGGAATCGAATCGGCTGCGTAATTCTGTTTGGCCAGCGTTGCCAGAGCAATCGCATCGAAGCGGATTTTTGTCAGCGAAGTCGCATGGCCTTCGCCGCGCAGCGGATCGCTGTTGACCTGGTCCACTAGCTGGCTGATGGTGCGCACGCCGTCACCGATGACTTGTGGCGGATCGCGGCGGGCGGCGGCCACCAGATGGTTGCCAACCACCAGCAAGCGGAAATCATGACCGGGCAGGTAACGCTCGACGATCACTTCCGAGCAAATCTCGGCGGCCACCGCGAAGGCGGCCATGACTTGTTCGCGCGCAGTGATGTTGACTGCAACGCCTTTGCCTTGGTTGCCATCGCGCGGCTTGAGCACCACCGGACTGGCGATTTCCTGGGCCGCAGCCCAGGCTTCTTCCGCGGTGGAGACCACGCGGCCTATCGGCACCGGCACGCCGGCGGCGTTCAGCAGCTTTTTGGTCAGGTCTTTATCTTGTGCGATGGATTCGGCAATCGCGCTGGTGTGGTTGGTTTCCGCAGCCTGGATACGGCGCTGGCGGCTGCCCCAGCCGAACTGCACCATGCTGCCGCCGGTTAGCCGGCGGAACGGGATGCCGCGCGTTACCGCCGCATGGACAATGGAGCCGGTGCTTGGTCCGAGGCGGATATCTTCATCCAGTTCCTGCAACCGCGCCAGCGCGCCTGTCAGATCGAAAGGCTGGTCTGCCAGCGCCGCCAGGCATAACTGGCGCGCCAGTTCAAACGCCAGCTGACCGACTTCTTCTTCGCTGTATTCGACGATGACCTGATAGACGCCGGCTTCCAGCGTCGGCACGGTGCGGCTGAAGGTGACCGGGCAACCGGCTTCCGATTGCAACCCGAGCGCGGCGATTTCCAAGGCGTGCGCCATCGATACTACGTCGTTCTTGCCGGTCGCCTGCAAGAAGCCGATCTGTGGAAAACGCTCACGCAGCCTGGCCTCGAAACCGGCGATGCCGGCAATGGCGCGCTCGGCTTCCGCGCATGTCACAATGGCTTCAACAGCGGTATGTCGACTCCACAGATTGGGGCCGCGAAGTACTCGGATACGTGATACGTCCATTGACAGGATTTCCTAATTGTCTAATTATTTACAGAAAGTACGGTGCAGAAAGTTCAGAACTACGCCAACTCGAAAGTCTCGATCCCTGCACGCATCAAATCGTGAGAGATGTCCAGCGCCCACGCTGCGGCAATCGCCGCCAGCACGTTTTCTATCTGGAAGCTGTCTTTGCTGCGCGCGATCAGCGGCACGGTGGTGATGTCCGCCAGCAGCATTTCGTTCTTGCCGACGGCGAGCATGATCTGGTCGTTGCGGATGAACACTGCGCGCTGGTTTTTCTCAAGCTGCTCGGCAATCACCGGCAGGGCAGGATTGATGCCGAAAAAAATCACTTCGCCGTCGCACAGCGAGGCCATCTCAGCCACCAGCTTGTCGGCGGCGTTCAGCACTGCAACGCCGGTCGGCAACACCACATCAACCTGGGTGCGAGTGACTTTCACCATTTCCTCGGCGTCGCCGATGTAGTACTGCGGCAAGCTGTCGTTGGCGGCAATGTTGGTCACCACGCCGACCTGGCAGCGATCGTAAACCAGACCTTCCGACAGGATCGTATCGTGGCTGTTTTCAAATACCGCGGCTTGCACGGCGCGGTTGATCAGCACCCGTTGCGCCGATTCCCAATTGGCGCAGTCGCCTTTTTCAACCTGGCGCTGGGCGAAATACAGGCCATCGCCGCAAGCCAGGCCGACGTGGTTGCCGCTCAGGTGCAATTGCCAGGCGATCAGGCGCGAGACGGTGGTTTTGCCGTGGGTGCCGGAAACGCCGACAATCGGAATGCGGCCATTGTCGCCGGCGGCGAACAGATGTTCGATGATGGCGCGGCCAACCGGACGCGGTCGGCCTTCTGCGGGTTTCAAGTGCATCAGCAAGCCGGGACCGGCGTTGACTTCGACGATGGCGCCGCGCTGTTCTTCAAGAGGGCGGGAAATATCTTCCGCCACCAGGTCGACGCCGGCAATATCCAGGCCCACCACGCGTGCCGCCAGGGAAGCTGCTGCGGCAACGCTTGGGTGCACCAGATCGGTAACGTCGATGGAGACATTGCCGTTACGTTGAATTAATACTTGTTTTCCGGCAGCCGGAATCGAGTCGCCGTTGCCGTTATAGCCTTGCCGTTCAAGTTCCTGGCGGATGACGGGATCCTGGTCCAGCAACACCAGGCCGAGCGGACACTCTTCGAGTTCGCCACGGCGCGGGTCTGAATTGATCTGGCTGGCGATCAGCTGCAAAACGGTCGAACTGCCATCGCCTGTGACAGAAAGAGGCTCGCCGCGCGCTGCTGCGGCCAAGCGGCCACCGACGATCAGCAACCTGTGCTCGTTGCCGCGAATGAAACGTTCGACAAGGACGCTGCTGCCTTCCAGTTGCGCCAACGCATAGGCTGTTTCGATTTCGGCGCGCGTGTTGAGGTCGGTAAACACACCGCGTCCATGATTGGCGTCGGTCGGTTTGACGACCACCGGCAAGCCGATGTCTTCGGCCGCTTCCCAGGCTTCTTCCGCGCTTTCCACTACCTGGCCTTCCGGCACCGGCACGCCGCAAGCTTGCAGCAGGGTCTTGGTCAGGTCTTTGTCGCTGGAGATGCTTTCGGCGATAGCGCTGGTCTGATCGGTTTCGGCAGTCCAGATGCGGCGCTGGCGAATGCCGTGGCCGAGCTGCACCAGATTGCCGTCGGTCAGGCGGAATGAGGGAATCTTGCGTTCGTCCGCGGCTTCGACGATGCAGGCGGTGCTCGGCCCCAGGCAACGCGAATCGACCATTGCGCGCAAGGTGGCGATGGCGGCGGGAACATCGAACGGTTTGTCTTCAATCGCCGCCATGACCAGGTCGCGCGCGGCGTGCAGCGCGGCGCGGGTGACTTCTTCGTGGCGCGCACGCACGGCTACCTTATAGACGCCGCGTACCGAGGTGCTGCGGGCTTTGCCGAAACCGCCGGGCATGCCGGCCAGGTTTTGCAGTTCCAGGGTGACGTGTTCGAGAATGTGGCCGGGCCAGGTGCCATCTTGCAGCCGTTGTACAAAACCACCGCGCTCGCCGTAGCTGCAACGGTGTTCAATCAGGGATGGCAGCCAGCCGGTCAGGCGCTGGTTGAAGCCGGGCAGGGTATTGGAAGGGAAATCCTCCAGCTCGCCAATGTCGATCCACGCCTCTAGGGTTGATCTGTACGTCCATATATTTGGTCCGCGAAGGGACATGATACGGAGAATTTCAATGTTTTTCATGAGTCAGCAATGAGGCTAAAGGCGTTGGCCAAAATGGCCAGAAGTGGATATCGGAACGATTGCGTGTGCCGATTTCAACACCCTGCAACAACTTGTAACGCGCTAAAGCGCGGTTTGGTTTACAGCGAGCTACTAAAAATAATATGCGCCAAAAAGATAGTGTTATTTAGTAACGAAAAGTAACGTTTCCAGAAAACCCGATAGGATATAATACTTATTAAAAAATGTGTAAATTCAGTGTGTTATGGTAATAACATCTCCGCAACCCATCTAAATATGCCCTTTGTAGAGTCAGTACGGGCGTGGGGGTGTTGTTGAGTTGCGGAGACTGAATATTCGCTAAAATCACCTTGTCGGTTTGACGTTTTCCCCGACGCGAACATAGATTTTCTTGGTAATTTCTTGTTGCGTGTGTCCTAAAAGTTTGCTTGCTGCTAACACATCTTTAATTTCACTAGCGGCCTTTGGGCGAATATCACGAAATTGGAATTGACGGACCCGCGCTGCTAGTTCAGCTTTCGTCGAATCCTTTTCTGACTCTTTCATTAACTCGTTGACTGCTGCACTTCGGGCTGCTTCAAATCGCCTACGTAACTTGTGATTGTTGAGGGGCATTCCTGACGGAGTGGCTACTAGGTATAGGCTGCGAATTTTACGAGGTCTGGCGCGAATGCGATCTAGCACCAATCCCAGTTCTGATCGGACGCCATTTTCATCGTCTAGAATGATGCGCAAGCGTTTCTTTGTTTTGTTCTGCTTTACCTCTAACGCCCCGTCTCTGAGATCTGTTTCCATCATCTTTAGTACGTCTGCTGGGCGCTGTCCCGTAAGATAGGCGATGTCCATTGCATCTTTCAATTCTTCTGCTGCCTCCGCATAGACTGCTGACCATATAGCGTCGTCGGCATAAAAATCACGTGGTGTTTCCTTGTTTTTCCTCACGCCTCTGCAAGGATTCTCCTTTTCCGTGTAACCCCATTCACGTGCCATATTCCAAATATGCGAAAACAATTGAATTTCCCGATTGGCGCGAGACGTTGCTGGAGTCCCAGCCTCAGCTCCTTTAGCTTTTGATTTCCGACTATCCCTATACTGCGCTATGTGTTGCGGGGTGATCGCGTTAATCGGTGCCGTGTCAAAAACTTTGCGTAGTTGTCCAAGACATTGCCTATTCTCAATTTGCGTTCCTGGTGCTTTTTCTGGAATGGTGTCGCGTTCATAACGATCAAAGATCACTCGCAAAATCCCCGTTTCGACTGGTGCAGGTTTGCATTCCAGTTCGGCCCACTTGCGCTTAGCCTCGTTCAAATCAGCACCTAGTGGTATTTCGATACGTTTGCCGTTGCCGTCACGACCGTTATAGTAGAAACTTTCCCAGACCTTGCCACTGACAAGGCGCTTTGTCCGCCGCAGCATTCGTGGGGGAAGATCTCTGGCTGTAGATTTTGGACGCATTTTGTAGATTACTCCAATTTATCGGATGCTAGAAAAATCAGGGACCCATCCGCCAGTCGTAGCCAAGGCTGCGGGATTAATGCCAGCTAATTTTAGACGTGCATAGAGTCTGCCGACGATAGCTTCCCCAGCCTTGTTTTTATGGTAAGTCCAGCCATTGCCAGACAACCATACGATCTGATCGCCTTTGCGGGAACTGCCAGTGATCTGCGCAATTTCTTCTGGTGCAAGCATTTCGCTGCTGATGGGCATTTCAAAAATGGCGCTCATACTTCTTCTAGTTCTTTGGTAGTTATTGGGGTATGGATGGAGAGCGTGATGTTGCGGTAAGCGGTGCAGGTTGCCCAATCGAACCCGATGTAGCAGGTTGACGGCGGTCCGACCTGGTCAGAAGTCAGAATGTCCGAGACTGGCACGGCGCGAAAGCAGCCGGGCAAATGATGTTCCAGCTCAACCCAGGCGTGCAGTTCGCCATTGCCTAGGTCGCGGCGGAGACCATTGACGTAGCCGGCTTGGATGCCTTCGTCGGAGTCGAATGTCACGCGGTCGCGCACTTTCACGGTGATAGATTGAGTGGCCTTATTCATGGAAGGCCCCCAGGATCAAGCCGGTTAGCAGGCAAAACATAATGACTAGGCCGGCGAGAAAGGCCAGCACGACCCGATAGGGGGCGTTGAAGCGATTAAATGCGGGCTGAATGGTCTCGACAACACCGGCCATGGCAAAGGCCAGCAGCGAGTTTAGACATACGTGCATCAACAATTTCATAGGTCACTTTCAGTAATAAAAATTCGTGGATATGGGCAGGCGCCGAGCGCTGCCCAGGTAGTGACCAGGCGCTTGCGTGCCGCCATGTCGTTTTTTTCATACGCGGCCACTTCCTGCCGGCGCGTCTCTTCACACCGCGCATTCATCGCGGTGGCAAATTTGTCGGTTTCCCGTTCCAGGTTTTTCGATTTTTTATCAATCGCCGACCAGTCGGTGGGCTGATATGCCGGCTGCGGATTTTTTTCGATGAAAGCAGCAAGCCGAACTGCTGTTGCTGCTATTTCTTCCGGCGTTAAAACCGAAGTAGAAATTTTCTGTTTGGTTTTTTGCGTACAGTTATTTACACCAGTCCAAGGTAGGTCAAAGACCACAGCCTTGGCGGCGCCGACGACCGTCCATTGATAGCGGACCGATTCGTACACTGCACGGGGATTCCATGCGTGATAAATGCCACATGGCTTCTCTGTCTCATAGGTCGCGTACTTGCCTTCGACTATGGTGCTACGCGTGGCGATCTTAACCAGCCCCTTGCGTCCGACCAAGGGGCCGCCTTGCGCACGCAGGTAATCGCTGTAGGAGGCTTGCTTGATCGTCTTGACGGTTTCGACGCGCTTGCCGTCAACGATATTGGTTTCCTTTGTTTTGATGGTCTGGGCAGCCTGCCAGGCCGATTTAACCGCTTCTGGTGCGTTGATGATGCTTTCGCTCTTGACGCGTCGCAGTTCACGCCAGGGGCCGATAGGCGCTCCGCCGACCTGCTGAAATTGCCGAATACCCCAGGTCTGCGCCCAATAGCACACGCGTTGACTAGGCGTCAGCATTTCGTCACCGGCCAGGTCGTCGGTCACAATGTAGGTGCGGCCGTCTTCCCGCATGTGGTGATCGCCAACATGTTCGCCGTCGATGTTCTTGGCGATATATTTAGCGATGTAACCAGCGGCAGTCCCTTTGCCGGCTTCGATGCGGACTAGCTTGACCCGGTTCTTGTCGGCGCCGCGTTCGTCGCCGTCCTCGATCAATGCGTAAGCTGTGATGATCGCCTCGTAGCGCTCCTGGTGTTCAGGCGGCACAAACATCAGCATGTGCCAGTGTGGGCAGCCATCGTGATGTGGTTCGGCAATGCGGAAGCCGTAAGCGTGGATACCGTCGCGGTGCAGCTTGGAGCGGATGCGCTTCCATACGTCGCACAGATACAGCTGGGCATCGCGTGGCGTGGGTTCGCCAAACTCGATATATCGCGGGTTCGATTCGCCGCTCTTGCTCAGTACAGCGTGATATTTGCTTGGCGCCGTGATGGTCGCAAACAGACCGACATGGCCTAGGTCGAAAGCGATTTCTTCGAAGCCACGTATGCGCGTCATCAGTTCGCCGCGCCGATTGGACTTGTTGGCGATCCCGAGCGCAGCTAAGGCGTCCAGGCTGTAGACCTGGCCGTTTTCGTTTTGCAGCTCGATGGAGGCCAGTAGTTTGGCGTTCTGCTTGTTGCGGCGCTGCTGGCGATACGCTGTTTCGTTGCTGACATAGGGGCCGGTCTTGAAGCTGGTGAACCCCAGGCGGATCGCCATATGTTCGCAGCGGCGCGCATGCGCTTTGCGGATGCCACGCAACCACCAGGCTTTGTCCAAGGCCCGGCGAATGATTTCGTTTTCTTCCTCGCCTGCCGGCGGCGCCACAGTCAAGCGCGAACAAAGATTGTGAATTGCGGACAAGATCGCATCCAGGGATTGCAAGTCGGCACAGAACTGATAACACTCGCGGGCGGCGCTGTCGGCAGCACGATAGAGTGCTTCATCAGGAGCATCGAGCGGCAGCAAGTAATGATCTGCCGACCAGATTTCGTCGATGACATCGATCTTGTGTTCGTGCTTGTTCATGCCATCGCGGGCAAACAGATCGCGCAGGGCGCGGCCCATGCGCTTCGGCAGACTGGTGATGGCATCGGTGGAGTAGAAGCGGTAGCTCATGCGGCGATACCGTCCGATTCGTGACTGGCTGCGGGAAACTGGCAAGGTAGTTCACCACCTTGCGCACAGCGCAGCACGTTTTGCAGTTGCTTGATTAGCCGACTGGCTTCGCAATGCAGCTTGCCGCGCTCCAGGGCGTTCAGTGATTGCAGAGGGACGTCACCCTTATTGCTACCGATGCCGGCCATATGCGCCAACATCTTGCGATCCCGTGGCGGGATACAGTTCCAGCGGCCAGCGCGCACGCTTTCCTTGTCGCCGGCCAGCATGATGTAGGCGTGCTCCAGATGTACGTGCGCGATGTCTTGGTGTGCTTGTGGGAAGTGGAATGTCATGGCTTATCCCCCGATGACGCCAATGGCTTGCAACAAGGGACCGGCCATCATCAGGAGACAGCCGAGGGTGATTACGGAGAAATCGAACAGGAATTTTTTCATACGGTCACCTGTGCATTAGTGACCAATTCGCCTACGGTGAGGGAGTGCAGACCAGTTTCGAGATGCAGTACCCATTGGTGCGTGCTGCCGTCCTCAAATTGGAAGAGGATTCGCTGTACCGAAAATATTCCAATGCCGTCGTGGTGACGTGCTTGTACTGGCTTGACCGTAATGGTTTTCAACTGGGTGAAAACAGTTTCTACTGACATGATTGACCTTTCTTCAGGGTGAGCGAATCCCGCACGTCTGAAAACAGACGTTGCAGGTCGATAACTAATGGGAGTAAAGCGGGCTAGAGCAGCGCTATGGCGGCGCTAGGATGTGGGGTATAGCAATCATTGACGACTCACAGTATTAGCGCCAACTGGTTAGCGCAGGCATTGCGAACATGCTGCGATACGTGAATACGTACATCAGGATTCGGCATTGCCGACATCGACAAAGTGCGCAGCACCTCCAAACTGGCGACGAAAACGTGCCCGCATTCCGGGTTCTGGCACATGTAGGTGATCTCTTTCATCATGTCCGACATGGTGCGGCTCTTGGCGGCGCGCACGCGATGATGGCAATGTGGACAAGGAATGCTGATAACTCTCATTGTGGCTTTCGGTCGACTAAGATTAAGACGTGGCGCTACTGTTCTAACGGGTGATCACGCTCGTGGTGCTCCAAGCCAAGAATGCACATGCGACGCATGAATGCTGACATTGAACGTCCATCATTGATGGCAAATCTCTCGAATTTTTGCACCTCTTGGGGGACTAGCCGTACCAGCAAGCGCTTGGCATTGGTTTTTTTGGGATCGCGTGGGAGTATTGTGTCTGGTGCCATAAGGTATCATTTGGAAACATCATCAAAGAATGACGTAAATATAGCGCAATAAATGGCGTATGTAAATTAAAAATAGGTTGAAAAATGCGTGAATTAATTGGTTCTCGGTTGAGAGCAGAACGTGAACGGCTTGGTTATAACCAGATCGAGTTTGCAGCTATCGGTGGTGCATCGAATAGAACGCAAGTAGATTGGGAGAGAGGAAAGCAAGTGCCTAATGCAGAATTTCTTGCTCTTGTTGCTGTCGCTGGCGTTGATGTCCAATACATACTTACCGGGAAACGTTCGTCCATTGCAATGACATTGGATGAAGAAGAATTGTTGACTGGTTATCGTGGCCTCGATATTCGTGGTAAAGCTGGTGTACTCGGCATGGTCGAAACACTTGGAACGCCCTCCCCAAGTGCTATACGCGAAAAACAAGCGCAACTCGCTCACCCCATAACTGGGAAGAACGCTCAGATAAATTCTGGAAAGAAGAGTACTAATATTTCAGGTAACGCGAAGGTTAAGATCGAGCGTAAAAAAAAGGACGGTCTATAAATTCAGGCCGCGTCTGTCCCTCCTGACAATTTCAAACAAGGCCGTAGCTGATAAGAAAAAGCGTAAGAAGAAGTCGCGTCGCAAGGGGAAGACCGGTATAGAAACCGGGAGCGGGATGATACAGGTTGCTGATCAGAAAATCACGCCCCGCTGGCGTTTTCCGCGATTATTTCCCGCCGTTCCTGAATCTTTACCCACTCAAGTTTTGCTGAGCGCACAGCCGATTGCTTACTTGTATAAATATGCGGTAGTGTTTTTGGATGGCTTCGAGATCCTGCAAGCTGTTCCCCTTGCTTCTTGCTAACCTTGTCGCGCCATTTAGCGATCACGCCGGTAATGCCGGGATCAGGATCGACCTCATCCTCGCGCTCCACTTCCGCTTCCTCGGTGCGCGTCTCCAGCTCGATGCCGCTGGTAAAACCGGCGTCGCTGATGCTGTGCCTGACCTTGGCTGTTAGCCAGTCCTGATTATCGATATCTGTTTTGAATCCTACGACCGCCACAGGCGATTGCGGCATCAGCGCCGGATCGCCAATGGCCAGCGACAATTCCAAGGTGGCGGCGCCGCGCTGGATGCGCTGCCACTCTGCAACGGCAGCGGCGCGGGCGTCCGCCTCACTAGCGTATGTCGTGCGCAGCCGCTTGCTATTGCCTGGCAATCCCGCCACCACGCTGCGGCGCATGCCATGCCGGTCATCATGCCAGAACACGCGCACGCCGCTGTAGCTATCGCGCTCGGCGCTATGGTATCGATGCCGGTCGCCCAGGTTGCGCGTGATACGGATCATCGGCAAGTCGCGGCCTGATGCCGTCTTGCTGCGGCCCGCCGGCATAAACAGCAGGGTGTCATTTTTCACAGTCGCTGCCGCATCGTATTTCTTGCCCAGCCGGCGCAGGAATGCTGCGTCGCTTTCTCTGGTTTGCCCCCTGTGTCAGACTAGTTGTCGCCTATAAAAATCAATTTTTATAGGCAGAAGTAATGATGAAATCGAAATATTCCGAGGCCTTTATTGAGCAAGCGTTAGTCAAGGTGTTTTCTCGGGGCAATC
>NZ_JBDTCG010000063.1:0-63931 GCF_039923675.1 Collimonas sp. | reverse complement strand
GCGTGCCGCCTTTGAGTTTGATGTAGGCGCCGCCGGTGGTCATGAACGTGATCTCTTCCGCCATCAGGATCAAGTGCTTGGCGGCAGTTATCTTGAGATCCTTGGCCGAGTCGATCTGCATGTCATCATGCTGACTCTGCATGAGGAACTTGCCATAGTGCGCAATCTGCGTAATCCCTTCCTTGTGCGCGAAGAGGGAGATGCCCTTGCCCGCATTCAGATTGAAGCGCTGGCCTGCGGTCAATTGCATGTGCTGCTGCGCTACCGTGTCGATATTCTTGGCCGCATAGCTGACGATGGTTTTAGGCGTGCTGATGGCGATGCCTTCAGGTGCCGTGATACTGATAGTCGGTTTTCCACCCTGGCCTTGCGGGTCGGTGTTGCTACCGCCAGCCGCAGCGGCAACGTCGTCCTTGAGAGCAGACTGCGGCGTCGCATCCAGCGCCAGCGCCAAATGTTGGGCGGCATAGTCGCCCAGGGATTTGCACAATTCCAGACAGTCTTTCAGCAAAGCGATGTGTTCCGCGTTGCTGAGTTGTTCGTCCTTGCCTTCGAGCCGCCTGGTGGCTGAAATTAGCAGCGATCTCGCGGTCTTTATACTGCCACTTCCCGAAGTAGCCAATTCGAAGCCATCGCCGCGTGGATCGGCTTTGCCATTGCTGCGTGGCTGGGTCAGGTAGCCCAGGTTCAATTCCGACGCGGCATGTTCACTGGATAAGTGACTGGAAATTTGCCCCGGCGTGCTGTCGAACCGGAGTTGATTTTGTTTTTTTCCGTTGATTTCCTTGATCACCATGCCGGACAGATAACGATCCGCAGGCAACTGGCTGACACGGCTGAAACTGGGCGGCGGCGTCTCGCCGCCATGCACGCTACCGGTGATAACCATTTTATCGGGATCGCCTCCCAGGAAGGAAATATGAATTTCATCGCCAACTCGCGGCAGAAAATTCAGCCCTCCTCGTTCGCCAGCAGAGGGGCTAGCAACCCGTAGCCAGGCGGTGTCGTACTCGGTCATGTCGTCGCTGGAGGCCAGCGGGTTGTCGCGCTCTGATGGTCGAATACCAGGCAAGCGAACCAGGATTCGACCCAAAGCGTCAGTATAAACTTGTTCGTTTTTTGGACCGATAACAATACCCGTGATGGAATCAATACGCGGCAGATCGATGCGTGGATCGTAAGCCGGAACGATAGGAATGCCCCGTCGCACGCAGGTAAATTGATTGGTATAGCGTGCACTGCGTTCGCTGTTGGCCTGGCTCAGCAGGGCGGCCTGGGCACTGCTGTCGAAATTCCAGCGATTCAATGCAAACAGGCGTAATGCCCGTTCACTGATCGTATGCGGCAGATTGTTCTCCGCTTCGACGCGCAGTTCAGTGAAGACAAATTCGCGTTCCTTGGCCGGATGGCTGTCGATACCGGGGTGGCCGCTAATCCCGGCCCATTCACCAACACCAATGACACGTACACCGCTTTCACCTTGCAGGCACTTAGCCTCAAATTCATGACGCCGCATTTTTTGGACGCCAAGACTCTGGTGATCGGCGGCATCGTCGCCCACATGCGGTACGTCAATCAGGATATCCTCAATACCCGCCGCAAAACGATTGCCCAGCTTACCCTGGTCGTTTTGATTCTGTTGAGTGGTGCTGGACATGCGCGCAGTTTTATAGTCCCAACTCAGACCAGTGTGGTTCCCTGGTGTTAAGGTCCGCCTGGTGTGCAAGGCCGTAATGCAATCGCTGACCTCGGTACCATCATCGCGATGGTAGCGTATGGTGCCAGCGCTATTTTGTTCCAGCGTCCAGACATCATCGAAAACCACCAGGGTATGCGTCGCGGTCTGGTCGCTGCCGGCAGCGCTGGCCTTATTTGGCCGGATAAACCATGCCAGCCCGCGTCGCTTCCACAAACGCCGCAAAAACGCCGCGTCCGATTCATTGCGTTGCTGGGTGAGTTCCCGTCTCGGATAATGACTCTTCAAGCGCCACAACTCAAAATCAAAAGCACGCGCCAGCACCGGATTCTTGTGACGCCATTCCGTCAAAATGCTTTCGGTGATTTCGATCTCATTCTTGTTTTTGAAAATCCGGCTATTGCAGCCCTTCTCCATGATCGATAGCGCGTCACGGACTACCAACTGGTAACTGGCAAGGCCGCCATCAGCCTCACCAGCTACTACCGCATCAATTACCCCACAAACTGAGCGAAGGCCGCCGGTATCGGTGACGAACTGCACCTCGACTGGCAACGCCATGAATTCTTTGGTCGGCAGATTGGCCTGGGTGGATACGCACAGCAAATGGTATTCGATGCCGCCGCAGATGGACTCTATGCCACGCACATGCTGGACTAGCAACGCGTCATCGACCACACCTTTTTCTTGCGACAGCCGCAGGCGAATTGGTCGGTTGGCTTCGGTGAGTTTGGATAACCCAGATAGGTCTTGCAAGTTCATGGTTTAACTCCGGGCAGACAAACAGGGGACCAAACAATGCCAGCGCAACAAATAACACCGTAGTCAGGTGATAAAAAAACAGAAAGAGAAAATGGGATACACAATATTCAAAGTGGTAGGACCATACACAATTGATCGTTGTTGTGTAACTGTTAAAACCATCAGGTATTGCCAATAATCAACGCGCTACCACCCGGCAATCTTACATCGACATAGGCATGCAAAATTGCAAACAATTGTATCACCGCTCAGAATAAAGAAAATTTCCCCTGGAAAACTATTTGAATTTAAACGTATTGCTGACAGAGGTGATGAGAGTCGAATCGGCGCTTTCCCTGTAATTTTCTGATTTGGCTCAGATGGGAAAGGGTTCAATAATTTGTCCGACGCCACAATATTTATATATGGCAACATTCCACAAAATCGACATCGAATCGACACTCAAAGCCTTTCTACAATTTCGTAAGGCTCCTGACTGGGCGGCGCTTTCCGAGTATTATGCGAACCTGTTTTGTAGAAAGAATCAAAGATAAGTTGTTGAACGGCCTGAATAATGGTGAAGTTTGAAAATCCTTGTGTCGGTGGTTCGATTCCGCCCCGGGCCACCAAAATACCAAAAAGGGCTTAGCTTCGGCTAAGCCCTTTTTGCATTTGCGGCGCGATTTAACGTTAGGGCAATCCTCGCATCCGGTTCGGCGCAGCCGCCTAGGTGCAAAGAAATGCAACAACAAACGGCAATCCTTTTTTTGTGATCCCCTTGAGATTTGGTAAGATCACTAAATAAGACAATATTTTATATACCTTTAAAACGAACCAATTGCCGCCTAAACGTTCTATAAACCAATTCGCCAGAACTTTCTGCCTTGGTTTGCCCATACATCTCACTGCTTTATGCTCAAAAACAAATCCCGCAAGCCGATTGAAATAAAGATTGCAACAGTGGTCGCCGTATCGGCGATCTTGCACGATTCCGATCCCATGGCCTTGGAAGCAGCCTTGCAGGAGATGACGGGAGGCACCGCGGATTTCTTTGACAACGAGTTTGCCGTCATCGATGTCGCCGCGCTGGGAGCGGATCGCCCGCCAATAGATTGGCCGCAACTCATCTCGCTATTGAAAAAATACCGTTTGAATGCGGTCGCGGTGCGTAACGCGCCGGCTGAAATGGAAGCCGGCATCGTCACCAGCGGACTGAGCATCGACCACGTGGTTGCAGCGCGCCAGGAAGTGGCGCCGCCGGCAGTGCCGGTTGCAGCACCCGCCAAAGCCGCCGCCAGCACTATGATCATCGACACGCCAATACGCGCCGGGCAACGCATCTATGCGCGCGACGCCGACCTGGTGATCACAGCCACAGTTAACAATGGCGCCGAAATCATCGCCGACGGCAGCATCCATGTCTACGCGCCCTTGCGCGGGCGGGCGCTGGCCGGCGCCAGCGGCGATACCTCGGCACGGATATTTGCGGCGAGCATGGAAGCTGAACTGGTTTCCATCGCCGGTGTTTACCGCACCTTTGAAAACGGCCTGCCGCCGGAACAGAAGGGCCAGCCCGCACAAATTCGACTGAGCGGTGACCGGATTGACGTACTATCGCTCAATTCCGCTTCGCGCAATTAATCAGGTCCGGAATGTCGCAACCGTTTATTTAATCAGTTGGGGACAGAGTAATTCGCCGCGCTAGGGCGAATCATAAACTCTTCCCGCAATGCATATAGGAGCTCTTCGTGGCAAAAATCATCGTTGTTACGTCCGGCAAAGGTGGCGTCGGCAAGACCACCTCCAGCGCCAGTTTTGCGTCGGGCCTGGCCATGCGCGGCCATAAAACCGCGGTGCTCGACTTTGACGTCGGCCTGCGTAACCTGGATCTGATCATGGGCTGCGAACGGCGCGTGGTGTATGACCTGATCAATGTCGTCAACAAGGAAGCGACGCTGACCCAGGCCCTGATCAAGGACAAGCATTGCGAAAACCTGTTTATCTTGCCGGCTTCGCAAACCCGCGACAAAGATGCATTGACCGAGGAAGGCGTCGAGACTGTTCTCAACGACCTGATCAAGATGGATTTCGAATACATCATCTGCGACTCGCCGGCCGGTATCGAGCGCGGCGCCGTAATGGCGCTGACCTTTGCCGATGAAGCAATTGTCGTCACCAACCCGGAAGTGTCGTCGGTACGCGACTCCGACCGCATCCTCGGCATCATCCAGGCCAAATCGCGGCGCGCGCAGAATGGCGGCGAACCGGTCAAGGAACATCTGCTGATCACCCGCTATTCGGCAAAACGCGTCGAAGCCGGCGAAATGCTGTCGTACACCGATGTCCAGGACATCCTGCGCATCCCGCTGATCGGCATCATTCCCGAGTCGGAATCGGTATTGCACGCCTCTAACCAGGGCAATCCCGCGATCCACATCAAAGGCAGCGACGTCGCCCTGGCCTATGAAGACGTGGTCTCGCGCTTCCTCGGCGAAGACGTCACCCTGCGCTTTACCTCCTACGAAAAGCCGGGTTTCCTGCACCGCATCTTTGGAGGAAAATAAAATGGCATTGCTCTCGTTCTTGTTTAACAGCAAGCCCAAGACCGCCTCGGCCGCCAAGGAACGCCTGCAGATCATCATTGCCCGCGAGCGTAATGGCCGCTCGGGCCCCGATTTCCTGCCGGCGCTGCATAAGGAACTGATCGAGGTGATTTCCAAATATACCAAGGTCAATGCGGACGACATCAAGATTTCCCTGGATCGCCAAGGAAATCTTGAAGTGCTGGATGTGAATGTGGTGTTGCCGGACGCCTGAACAAGCCACTTGCCACGACCGGCAGCCCGCAAAATCTGATAACCGGACAGCCATCAATCATTCACTGATCGATTTTGCTCGATGGCCCGAGCCTCCGCCGAGATAGCGCGCTGCCTCGAAGGTGTAATTTTACAAATCCCGTCATACACTGTATGACAATCGCAACTCGCACCCCGATAAACCCGCCATCGGCCAGTGTTTTAGCGCATGCTTTGTTAAATTCAGCCGCGACCCTGTTTTTTAATTTATTTGTGGCAATTGCAAAACACTGGGAACTTTAGAACATTTATCTACAGCAATGTAGTAATAAGAATAATATACTCCTTGTACATGCCACAACACCGATGCCGTCCACCAACGTTGGCATCACCTAACATAGCCAAAATATGAGAATTGCTGTCCTTGATGACGATCCCAGTCAAACCGATCTAGTTTGCCAGGTGCTCACATCCAGTGGCCATATTTGCCATCCGTTTCAAAGCGGGAAAGAAATATTGAATCAGCTGCGTCGGGAGAGCTACGACATGCTGGTTCTGGACTGGCAGGTCCCTGATCTGAGCGGGCCCGAGGTATTGCGCTGGGTGAGAGATAAACTTCCCAAGACCATTCCGGTCCTGTTCATCACCAGCCGTTCCGGCGAAGATGACATCGTGGAAGGCTTGGCCGCCGGCGCCGACGATTACATGATCAAGCCGATCCGGCGCAGCGAGCTGGTGGCGCGGGTGCAAGCCCTGCTGCGGCGCGCGTATCCGATCCAAAACAGCAGCGAACAAATCGTCTTTAACGACTATCTGTTCGAAACGCGTTCAGGTCGCCTGACCCTGGCCGGCAAACCGATCGAGATTACTCAGAAGGAATTTGACCTGGCCTTGTTGTTTTTTCGCAACCTGGGTCGCCCGCTCTCACGCGCTTACATTCTCGAGGCAGTGTGGTCGCGCGACGTCGACATTCCTTCCCGCACCATGGATACCCACGTCTCGCGGGTAAGGAGTAAGTTACAATTGCGACCAGAAAACGGCTATCGGCTCGCACCGGTTTATAGCTATGGGTATCGATTGGAACAACTCACAGGATAAGGCGCGTTGCGGTTGCGCTGATAGACAACTATGCGCAGCACATTCACGAAACTAGCTCTACTGGCGCTGTTATCTGCGTCTTCCTCGCCGTTATTTGCCGCCCCGCCAGCGCTCGATCAAGACGCGCTTCAGGTGGGGGCTGCCACCATCACTTACCGTGCGCAACTGGGCGATACCTTAAGCGTGATCGCCGATCAGCTCACCGGCAACAAGAGCAACTGGGCGCAACTGGCAAAACTTAACCGCATCGGCAATGACCGCACGATCCCGATCGGCACCGCCATCATCATCCCGGTATCGCTGCTACCCGACGATCCCAGCACGGCGCAGGTAGCGGCCATGTCCGGCAATATCGACGCTACCGGCGCCGATGGCCGCGCTATCGATATCAGCATCGGCACCACGCTGACAGAGGGCACCATCATCAATACCGGCAACAACAGCTTTCTGACGCTGAGCCTGCCCGATCAATCGCATATCGCACTGCCCTCCAACAGCCAGGTCAAACTGAGCAAACTGCGCACGGCGCGGTATACCAAGAGTCCGCGCACTGAAATTACGCTATTGAAGGGCCGGGTCGAATCCAAAGTCTCGCCACTGGAAAAAAACAAAGGCCGCTTTGAAGTCCATTCGCCGCTGGCGGTAGCGGGCGTACGCGGCACCGACTTTCGGGTGGATCTGGTGGACGGCCGGGTTCTGACTGAAGTGTTGAGCGGCGGCGTCGCAGTCGCCAAGAAAGACAAGCCGGCAGCGCTGACTTTGCATGCCGGCCAAGGCAATATTACCAATACCAAAGGTATCGGCAAGGCAGTGGCATTATTGCCCCAGCCTGAATTTACCGGCCGTCCGCAACTGCAGGAACGGCCGACATTGCGCTTTACCGTCAGTCCGGTCGGCGGCGCCAGCGGCTATCGCGCACAAGTTGCGACCGATGCCAACCTCGGCAACATCGTGAGCGAGGCCGAGTCTGGCACCCCCGACATCAAGATCAACGGCCTTGAGGACGGCAAGTATTTCGTGCGCATCACGGCGCTGGACCAATCCGGCTTACAAGGCAAGCCGCTGATCGCTGCCTTCACATTGAAAGCCCGGCCGGAACCACCGTTCTCGATCGAACCGAAAAACAAATCGCGCAGCGAAAACCTGGTGTTTATCTGGGCCGAAGTCAGCAATGCCCAGGCCTATCATTTACAGGTCGCCAGCGATGCCGGTTTCAACCATGTCGTCATCGATGAAGCCGCCTTGAGCGCGCCGCAATTCACGGCCGGCAAACTACCGCTCGACGCCTACTACTGGCGCGTCGCCACCATCGTCGACAAAGCCGGCGTCCGCGACCAGGGGCCGTATGGCGATCCGCAGGCTTTCAGCTTGCTGCAGGCGTTGCAAATTCCTAAGATTGCCGATGCCATCGACGGCGACCTATCGTTCCGCTGGACCGGCGAGCCGGAGCAGAAATTCGTGGTCGAGATCGGCCGCGACGCTGCATTCTCCAACCTGCTGCTGACACAAGACACCGCTACGCCGGAAATCAATGTGCCGCGTCCGGCCAGCGGCACCTATTACATTCGCATCAAAGCGATTGATCCTGACGGTTACGTCAGTCCGTTTTCGCCTGCGCAAAAGGTGTATATCGGCAGCCGCTGGGTCACCAGCGATGGTTCGCCGCTACGCAACTCTGCCGGCGATACCCAGACTGGCTATTAACCCGGACAACGCCATGCCAGCTCACGCCCGCCATTCATGATCAAACAGGTGATCCCACTCATCAAGCGGGTGGCGTTTCGCCAATGGATGGCGATTACGGTGCTGATGCTGATCGTAGCCGGCAGCATGGGCTATGTGAATGGCCTGGGACGGCTCGATACCACGCTGTACGACCAGTTCATGCGCGCCGACTCGCGTCCGGCGCGCGACGACATCATCATCGTCGCCATCGACGACTACAGCATCAGCAAACTAGGACGCTGGCCGTGGGAACGCAGCCTGCACGCCAAGCTGCTGAACCGGATCATGCATGCCAATCCGCTGGCGATCGGGCTTGATGTCATCATGCCGGAAGCGGAGCAAGGGCAATCGCCCGGCCAGCGCGCCGACGACCGCGCACTCACCAAAGCGCTGACCTCCAGCAAGCTGACCGTACTACCGATCGTGGTGGCCAGCGCCGGCCCCGGCCTTAGAGCGCTGTTGCCGACCCCGGAATTCCAGGACGCGGCCCGCAGCCTCGGCCATATCCATCTGGAGCTCGACTCGGACGGCGTGGTGCGCAGCGTCTTTTTGCAAGAAGGCCAGGACGGCAAATGGTGGCCGCATTTTGCGGTGGCATTGGCCGGCGTCGCCGGCCAGAAGATTACCGACGCCAACGGCAACCTGCCCGGCGCCCGCCTGGGTACGCCGTCGACGGGTACCGATGCCCACAAGGCGGACAGCTGGCAACGCGACTACCAGATCCAGATCCCGTTCGCCGGCGGTAGCGGCCATTTCCGCTCGGTGCCCTATGCGTCGGTCCTGCGCGGCGACGTTCCAGACCAGTTTTTTACCGGAAAATATGTCTTGATCGGCGCCACCGCACTGGGCATGGCGGACACTTTTCCGACACCGGTTTCGGGCACTTCCGGCGTCATGCCGGGGATCGAAATCAACGCCAACATCCTCGCCGGCCTGCTGGACCACAAAACGATCAGCATTGCGCGACCTTTGCAAACTGCGCTGTTCAGCATCATTCCGGTATTGATTGCGCTCTCCAGCTACCTGCTGTGGACACCGCGCGTTTCGTTAGTCATCACCTTCTCCCTGATGCTGCTGACGATGGCGGTCAGCTATTTCCTGCTGACGCTAGGCATCTGGCTGGCGCCAGCCGCCGCCCTGATCGCCCTGGCGATTGCGCATCCGATATGGAACTGGATCCGCCTCGAATCGGCGATTTCCTATCTCGGGCAAGAATTCATGCTGCTCGACCAAGAGCCGCATCTGCTGCCGGAAGTGAATACCGAACCCGCGCCGCAACAGGTGGAAGATTTGCTGGAACAACGCATCAACGCCATGCGCGTGGCCGCGCGCCGGGTGCGCGATTTGCGCCAGTTCATTTCCGATAGCATCAACAGCCTGCCGGACGCGACTCTCATCACCACCATCGACGGCCATGTGCTGGTCTCCAACCAGTTCGCGCGCGACTACTTCGCCGCCGCCGGCATCCGCAACATCGACGGCGCGCTGTTGCCTTATTTGTTTTCCAACATGAGCACGCCGCAAGCCACCAATACTTCGGCCAACCATAGCTTCAGCTGGTGGGATCTGATCGATCTGGAGCACGTGTCGACGCTGACCAGCGGCACCTCGGTACAAGACCAGCAAGGACGTGACCTGCTGATCAAGAGCGGCCCTTGCCACTCGGCGCACCAGGCGCTGACCGGCTGGATCGTCAGCATTGTCGACATCACGATTATCCGCGCCGCCGAACGCAGCCGCGACGAAACCCTGCGCTTCCTGTCGCATGACATGCGCGCGCCGCAGGCCTCGATCCTGGCCTTGCTGGAATTACAAGGAAACGCCGCTTCCGCCCTGCCGCAAAAGGAGTTTTTCGCGCGCCTGGAGCAGGCTGCGCGCAAGACCCTGGGCCTGGCGGACAATTTCGTACAGCTGGCGCGCGCCGAATCGTCGGAGTACCGGCTGGAAGAAGTGGATTTCCAGGATGTGCTGTACGACGCCGTCGATGAAATGTGGAGCCTTTCCAACAACAAGAAAATCGAGCTGATCACCGATATCGAAGGTCAGGAATTCCTGACCAATATCGACCGTTCGCTGATGGCGCGCGCGCTCTGCAACCTGATTTCCAACGCCATCAGCTACAGCCTGCCGGACACCCGGATTACCTGTACTCTGCGGCTGAAATACGTCAAATTGCTGCCGCAAGTGGTTTGCCGCATCAGCGACCAAGGCTTCGGCATTGCGCCGCACGACCAGGCCAAGCTGTTCCAGCGTTATCAAAGAGTCAGCGCGCCCGGCCAGCCGCACTCGGACGGCACCGGCCTCGGACTGGTATTTGTCAAAACCGTGGTCGAGCGTCATTTTGGCGAAATCTCGCTGGAAAGCACCTTGGGCGAAGGCAGCACTTTCATTGTTACCTTGCCAGCCACCAGCAACTGATTGCGGCGGATATTAGTCTCAGGTATAGCTGGTATTGGCTGGCCGCCAATAGGATCCAGGCTACTAAGAGTATAATCACGGGTTAACGGCATTTATAGCTTAGTACTTGTCTTAATTACCAAATTACCAAATTACCAATTAGTTGGCCAAATAAGCACCCTTCCCGTCCGTAACCGCAACCATGCACCTGCTAACTGTCGGACTCAACCACACCACCGCGCCGGTTTCCCTGCGCGAAAAGGTGGCTTTCCCGGCTGACCAGATCGGTCAGGCGGTGATGGCGGCGCGCGCCTGGTTCAGCAGCGGCAACGGGGCCGACATGTCGGACGAGGCGGCCATTTTGTCGACCTGCAACCGCACCGAGCTGTATGCGGCAGGCAATCTGGAGCACGGCGTCGACACTGCTATCGATTCCACGGCCCACTTCCTGGCCCATTACCACCAGTTGCCTTACGCCGATTTACGGCCGCATTTGTACACATTGCCGCAAGACAATGCCGTGCGCCATGCTTTTAGAGTGGCGTCCGGACTCGATTCGATGGTGCTGGGCGAGGCGCAGATCCTGGGACAGATGAAGGATGCGGTACGTCACGCCGAAGCGGCGGGCGGACTAGGCACTTATCTGCACCAATTGTTCCAGCGCACCTTTGCCGTCGCCAAAGAAGTTCGCAGCACCACCGAAATCGGCGCCCATAGCGTCTCGATGGCGGCCGCGGCAGTGCGCATGTCGGAACGGATTTTCGATACGGTCGCCGGCCAGCACGTGCTGTTTATCGGCGCCGGCGAGATGATCGAACTGTGCGCCACCCACTTTGCGGCGCAGAACCCGAAATCGCTGACAGTCGCCAACCGCACCATGGAACGCGCCGAGCTTCTGGCCCATCGTTTCAATGGCCAGGCAATCCGGTTGGCCGACCTGCCGACCCAGCTCGGCAACTTCGACATCATCGTTTCCTGCACCGCGTCCAGCCTGCCGATCATCGGTCTCGGCATGGTCGAGCGCGCCGTCAAGGCGCGCCGCCATAAGCCGATATTCATGCTGGACCTAGCGGTGCCGCGCGATATCGAGACTGAAATCGGCCGGCTTGACGACATTTTCCTGTACACCGTCGACGACCTCGGTTCGATCGTGCAAGCCGGCATGGAAAACCGCCAGGCCGCAGTGGCGCAAGCCGAAGCCATCATCGAAACCCGTGTGCAGTCGTTCATGCACTGGGTGGATAACCGGATAGTCGTGCCGGTCATCCAGGATCTGCAAGAGTCGAGCGAAGCGATGCGGCGAGCGGAACTGGAACGCGCCCGCAAAATGCTGGCCAAGGGCGAAGATATCGAAGTGGTGCTGGAAGCGCTATCCAAGGGCCTGACCGCCAAATTCATGCACGGCCCGCAACAGGCTTTGCACAATGCCCAGGGCGATGAGCGCGCGCGCCTGGCAGCCCTCTTGCCGCAACTGTTCCGCACCAAGCGTTAGCGCGCCTGCGCTACACTCTATCCCCGCGTGCGGACACGCATCCTCGTGCTCCCTGCTGCCGGCACTTCCCTCTCCAAAGTTTTAACTTGTCTTTTTCTGACTGAAACACGCCATGAAACCATCAATGCTCGCCAAGCTCGATCAACTCGCCAACCGCCTGGTGGAGGTCAATGACCTACTGATGCAGGAAGATGCCACCGCCAGCATGGACAGCTATCGCAAGCTGTCGCGCGAACATGCTGAACTCGGGCCGCTGGTGGCGTTGTACCAGTCCTATCAGCAGGCCAGCGGCGACATCGAGGCAGCGCAGGAAATGCAGTCCGATCCGGACATGAAAGAGTTTGCCCAGGACGAAATCATGGCGGCCAAGGCACGCATGGAACAGCTGGCAGGCGACCTGCAAAAAATGCTGCTGCCGAAAGATCCGAACGACGAACGCAATATTTTCCTGGAAATCCGCGCCGGCACCGGCGGCGACGAGTCGGCGCTGTTTGCCGGCGACCTGCTGCGCATGTACAGCCGCTTCGCCGAGCGCAACCGCTGGCAAGTCGAAATGGTGTCGGAATCGGCTTCGGAAATCGGCGGCTACAAGGAAGTGATCGTGCGCGTACTCGGCGTTGGCGCCTATTCCAAGCTTAAGTTCGAATCCGGTGGCCATCGCGTGCAACGGGTGCCGGCGACCGAAACCCAGGGCCGTATCCATACCTCGGCCTGCACCGTCGCCATCATGCCGGAAGCGGATGAAGTCGGCGATGTCGATATCAATCCGGCCGATATCCGCATCGACACCTACCGCGCCTCGGGCGCGGGCGGCCAGCATATCAACAAGACCGATTCCGCGGTGCGCATCACGCACATGCCGACCGGTATCGTGGTCGAGTGCCAGGATGACCGCAGCCAGCACAAGAACAAGGCCTCCGCCTTGAAAGTGCTGGCGGCGCGCATCAAGGACGGCCAGTTGCGGGCGCAGCAATCGAAGGAAGCGGCGACTCGCAAATCGCTGATCGGCTCGGGCGACCGCAGCGAGCGCATCCGTACCTACAATTTCCCGCAGGGACGGATGACCGACCATCGCATCAACCTGACCTTGTACAAGCTCGATTTCATCATGGATGGGGACCTCACGGAACTGACCAATGCGCTGGCCGCCGAGCATCAGGCCGATCTGCTGGCGGCGCTGGGCGACGCGGTTTAATCGCTTTCGTTGTTGCTCGTCACCGGTTTTTGAATAATCGCATATGGTAGTGTAGTGATTCACCCTTGTCGGCACATAAAAGTGCGTCTTTTTGCCCCATACGTCGTTGCGCATCCTCGCGATAGCTCACTATCGCTCCAGTGCGCGCCTAGTATGGAACAAAAATCCGTCACTTTTATTGGTGCCACCAAGTACGAATCACTACACTAGCGTCTGCCCCGGAACCAAGCACCAGCAGCACTATCTGATGCACGGTATCAGGCACGCGTAATATTCGACTCACCAAACATCGATTAAAAAATGAAAAACACTAAATCCATTTTGCTTGCAGTCGCCTTCATCTGCCTCGCCATTCTAGGTGCCGCCCTGTATTTGCAACATTATCAAGACATGCAGCCGTGCCCCTTGTGCGTGATCCAACGCTATGCCTTCGCGACGATCGCGCTGGTTTGCCTGATTTGCGCCAGCTTGCCGTCAGGCGCCCAAAAAGCTGGCGCCGGCCTCGGCATCCTGGCGGCGCTGGGCGGCGCCGGCACTGCCATCTGGCATCTGTGGATCATTGCCCATCCGGCGATTTCTTGCGGCCGCGACGCGTTGGAGGGACCGATGAATGCCTTGCCGCCGGCGACCTTGCTGCCATCGGTATTCCAGGTGGACGCCTTTGCACTTTGCACCACTGCCTACGATCCGATCATGGGCCTGTCGATCCCGCAATGGTCGCTGTTGGGATTTGTGGTGCTGCTAGTGATTCTGGTTGCCACGCTGTTCAAACGCAGAAGCACCGCCAATCGCGGCTACTAATTCCGTCTTCAAGGCTAGCATTAACATGACCGGGATTGCCGACACGTTTGTCATTGAGCCAGGCTGCAGTATTGCCGCGGTCTTGAAAAAAGCCCCGCTGGCGCCGCTGGAAAACCGTATCCTGCTGATGTATGTATTACAGCTCTCGCGCATACAGCTGATTACGCAGGATGAGCGCAGCATCGATGCACAACAGGCCCACCAGTTGGCGTTATTGTTCAATCGGCGGCTGCGCGGCGAGCCGATTGCCTATATTATCGGCCAGCGCGAATTTTACGGCTTGCAACTGGAAGTCACGCCGGACGTGTTGATTCCGCGTCCAGAGACTGAATTGCTGGTGGACCTTGCCTTGCAACATCTGCCGCTCGACGCACGACGGCAGCTTAGCGTGCTCGATCTCGGCACCGGTTCCGGCGCCATTGCCATAGCAATTGCCCACAGCCGTCCCGACCTGGAAGTGACGGCGCTGGATGTCAGCGCCGCCGCTCTTGCCGTGGCGGGCCGCAATGCGGCACGCCATTTGCGTCAACAACATACGCCGTTCCAGCTAATGCAAAGCGACTGGTATTGCGCGCTCGGCGAGCGGCAGTTCGATGTCATCGTCGCCAATCCTCCCTACATCGTTGCGGGGGACCGGCATCTGGCGCAAGGCGATTTGCGCTTTGAACCGCAAGACGCCTTGACCGATCATGCCGATGGTTTGAGCGCACTACGCAAGATTGTCGACGGCGCCGGCGCTTACTTGAAAAATGGCGGCTGGCTGCTGATGGAGCATGGCTACGATCAAGCGGCTGCGGTGCGTGAATTGCTGAACGCGCAGCCGTTCGAAGAGGTGCAGAGCTGGCAGGATATTGCCGCCATCGAACGAGTTAGCGGAGCCCGCTGGAAAGCTTAGAGCCACAATCGAGGCAACAATTGAACAGCAATAAAAAAAGCGCGGCACATAAATTGCCGCGCTTTTTCATATCCGGATGCGATAAGAATCAGTTGTTCTTCTCACCCCAGATTGCCGGATATACAACCCCTGCAATCAGGGCGCCAACCAGCGGCGCCAGCCAGAACAGCCACAGCTGCTGCAACGCCCAGCCGCCGACAAACAGCGCCTGGCTGGTGCTACGGGCAGGGTTGACCGATGTATTGGTGACCGGAATGCTGATCAAGTGGATCAAGGTCAGGCACAAACCGATGGCGATCGGCGCGAAACCGGCTGGCGCGCGCTTGTCGGTTGCCCCAAGGATCACGATCACGAACATGAATGTCATCACGACTTCCGTAATCAGGGCGGCGTTAATCGAGTACAAGCCAGGTGAATGCTCGCCATAACCGTTGGCGGCAAACCCGCCGATGTCCGCGCCCGGCTTGCCGGTAGCGATCAGATACAAAATGCCGGCTGCAATGATGCCGCCGACAACCTGAGCAATCCAGTAAGGCAGGATTTCGCTTTTTGGAAAACGACCGGCGGTAGCGAGTCCCAGCGTCACCGCCGGATTCAGATGGCAACCGGAAATATGGCCGATGGCGAACGCCATCGTCAGCACGGTCAGGCCGAAAGCCAGCGCGACGCCGTGGAAGCCGATGCCGAGGCCGGGAAATCCCGCAGCCAGCACCGCGCTGCCGCAACCGCCAAGAACCAGCCAGAATGTACCGAGAGCTTCCGCTCCCATACGTTTAGAAAGATGCATATTCGACTCCTGAAGAAATACTACTATGTGATTACCTTGATGAACGGCAAGCTATATATCGTTGCCTCATCGCGTACGGCCACAAGCATATTTGCTGAATGATGGGCGAACAAGAAAAAATTTATCATTTAACAATTCTTTTCATTTCACCCTCCATCTACGCCAACTTCCTATCAGACTGGTCCCAAGAATGCGCTCTGATGGCATAAATAATACCATCGAGAAATATAAAATGGCGATATGTCAATCATTCGAATGATTTTGGTGCGCCGGCTTTTCTTGTGTTGCTCATTTTTCGAGCTGTCAAGACTGGCGAAATTATCTGGATTGCGTATGATCCAACGCTTGATTTTCACTCTTAAGAATTGTCATGCTGCCTTCGATCGAACAACGCCTCGCCCTTGAACTTGTCGCCAAGCCGGCCCAAGTCGCCGCTGCCGTCGCCCTGCTGGACGAAGGCGCCACCGTGCCTTTTATTGCACGCTACCGCAAGGAAGCCACCGGCGGCCTGGATGATATCCAGCTGCGTTTGCTGGAAGAGCGCCTGCGCTATCTGCGCGAATTGGAAGTGCGCCGCGGCGCCATCTTGGCGTCGATCGAAGAACAGGGGAAAATGACGCCGGCATTGCTGCAGGCGATCACCATGGCGGAAGACAAGACGCGCCTGGAAGACCTGTACCTGCCATACAAACTCAAACGCCGCACCAAGGCGCAGATCGCGGCGGAAGCCGGCCTGACCGTATTGGCCGACGCCTTGCTGGCCGATCCGAACCTGAATCCGGAACAGGAAGCCGATAAATATCTCAAGCCCGCCTTCAGCACCGACAGCGGCGACAATCCCGGCGTCGCCGATGCCAAGGCAGCCCTCGACGGCGCGCGCCAGATCCTGATGGAACGTTTTTCGGAAGACGCCACGCTGTTGCAAGCACTGCGCGAGTACCTGACCGAGCACGGCGTGGTGGAATCGAAAGTGGTGGAAGGCAAGCAGGACGCCGGTGAAAAATTTGCCGACTATTTCGACTATTCCGAAACCATCGACACGATTCCGTCGCATCGCGCGCTGGCCTTGTTCCGCGGCCGCCGCGAAGAAATCCTGAACGTGGTGCTGCGCTTGGACACCGAAGAAGAAAAGCCGAAGTGGGACGCCCCGCACAACCCATGCGAAGGCCGCATCGCCGCCCGTTTCGGCATCAGCAACAAGAACCGCCCGGCCGATAAATGGCTGAGCGACACGGTGCGCTGGAGCTGGCGGGTCAAGGTTTTCATGCATCTGGAAACCGAGCTGATGACCAAGCTGCGTGAAAAGGCCGAAGTCGAGGCAATCAATGTCTTTGCCCTCAACCTGAAAGCGTTGCTGCTGGCGGCGCCGGCCGGCCCGCGCGCCACCATGGGCCTGGACCCTGGCCTGCGCACCGGCGTCAAAGTGGCAGTGATCGATGCTACCGGCAAGGTGGTCGACACTACCGCGATCTATCCGCACCAGCCGCGCAATGACTGGGACGGCTCGCTGCACACGCTGGCGCAACTGGCGGAGAAGCACAAAGTCTCGCTGATTTCAATCGGCAACGGCACGGCATCGCGCGAAACCGACAAGCTGGCGCAGGACCTGATCAAGCTGCGGCCGGAACTGAAGCTGACCAAGATCGTGGTGTCGGAAGCCGGCGCTTCGGTTTACTCGGCGTCTGAATTTGCGTCACGCGAATTGCCGGACATGGATGTCTCGCTGCGCGGCGCTGTATCGATTGCGCGGCGTCTGCAGGATCCGTTGGCGGAGCTGGTCAAGATCGATCCGAAATCGATCGGCGTCGGCCAATACCAGCATGACGTCGGCCAGACCCAGCTGGCGCGCTCGCTGGATGCGGTGGTGGAGGATTGCGTGAATGCGGTCGGGGTCGATGTCAACACCGCCTCGGCGCCGCTGCTGGCGCGCGTTTCCGGCCTCAACGCCAGCGTCGCCCAAAGCATCGTCACCTATCGCGACATGAAGGGCATGTTCACTTCGCGCGCCGGGTTGCGCGAAGTGCCGCGGCTGGGCGACAAAACCTTTGAACAGGCGGCTGGTTTCTTGCGCATCATGAACAGCGATAATCCGTTGGATGGCTCTGCAGTGCATCCGGAATCCTATCCGCTGGTGGAAAAAATCCTGGCCGACATCAAGAAAGACGTCAAGGGCGTGATCGGCGACAGCAAGTTGCTGACGTCGCTCAACCCGGCCAAATATGCCGATGAAAAATTCGGCGTGCCGACCATCGCCGATATTCTCAAGGAACTGGAAAAGCCGGGCCGCGACCCGCGTCCGGAATTCACCACCGCCACCTTCAAGGACGGCGTCGAGGAAATCCGCGACCTGCGTCCCGACATGATCCTGGAAGGCGTGGTCACCAATGTGGCGGCGTTCGGCGCGTTTGTCGACATCGGCGTGCATCAGGACGGCCTGGTGCATATTTCCGCGCTGTCCAATACCTTCGTCAAGGATCCGCACAGCGTAGTCAAGGCCGGCCAGGTAGTGAAAGTCAAAGTGCTGGAAATCGACGAGAAGCGCAAGCGCATCGCCCTTACCATGCGCCTGACCGATAATGCCCCCGTGCCAGGAACCAAGCCGGAACAGCGCGCCGACCGTAACGATGCCAAGCGCTTGTCCCAGCATCAGCAACGACAAGCTGCGCCGGCATCGGCCAGTGGCGCCATGGCTGCTGCGTTTGCCAAACTCAAAGGATAACAATTAGGCAAGCTCATCAGGGCGGCGTCCGAGCATCTCCATGCCGCGCGACACCCCCTGAATTAGCATCTCTTCGACAAAATCAGCCTGGACCTAATCCGAGGCCTCTTGTCATCGTATAATCACGGCACAATCGATTTCCAACAGGTTTTATTTTGTCAGCCGCTTCCAATACTTCATCCTCACAATCCATGATGTCCCCGATCGCGGCCGATATGGACGCTGTCAATGCGGTGATTCGCCGGCAGTTGCACTCAGAAGTGCCGCTGGTGAATCAAATTGCCGAATACATCATCAGCGCCGGCGGCAAACGCTTGCGTCCGGTGCTGGTCTTGCTGATGGCCCGCGCTTGCGGCTACGCCGGCGACAAGCACCACGAGCTGGCCGCGGTGATCGAATTCATCCACACCGCCACCCTGTTGCATGACGACGTGGTGGACGAATCGTCATTGCGGCGCGGCCGCCAGACCGCCAATGCACTGTTTGGCAACGCGGCTTCCGTGCTGGTCGGCGATTTCCTGTATTCACGCGCCTTCCAGATGATGGTTGCGGTCGACAATGCGCGCGTCATGCAAATCGTCGCCGACGCCACCAACGTCATCGCCGAAGGTGAAGTGCTGCAATTGCTGAACATGCACAATCCGGACGTCTCCGAAGAAAATTATCTGCAGGTGATACGCTCGAAGACCGCCAAGCTGTTCGAGGCGGCGGCGCAACTCGGCGTCCTGATCGCCGGCGCCGATGACGCAGTGATTGAAGCAGCAGGAGAATACGGCCGTTCATTGGGTACCGCGTTCCAGCTGATCGACGATGTGCTGGACTACTCCGGCAATGCCAGCGATATCGGCAAGAATGTCGGCGACGACCTGCGCGAAGGCAAGCCAACCCTGCCGCTGATCTACCTGATGAGCCATGGCACGCCGGAGCAGCGGCAACTGGTGCGCAGCTGCATCGAAAACGGCGACGAGCAGCACTTCAATGAAATTCTGGCCGCCATCACCAGTTCCGGCGCCTTGGACTACACCCGGCATGAAGCGGAGAAGGCGGCGCAACGCGCAGCGACAGCGATCTCCGGGTTGCCAAATAGTCAGTTCAAGGATTCTTTGCTACAATTATCTGCGTTCGCTGTGGATCGCAATCACTGAGAATGTAACCGGGGGGACTGCGGCGTCGATGATTTATCAAGCTGATGTATCGAGCTGATGTATCAAGCGCCGGACTGCAGCCCAAAAACCTGTTCAAGTTATTGAACAGCTCATGTCGGGGTGTAGCTTAGCCTGGTAGAGCGCTACGTTCGGGACGTAGAGGCCGGAGGTTCGAATCCTCTCACCCCGACCAGATAAAATTGAATACTCGATACTTCGGTTCATTAACCTTTTTTTTACGGTGACCCTTTGGATGCCGTGCCCCTCTGGGTGCAGATTCTTGCACTAGTCGTACTCATTTTACTGTCGGCTTTTTTTGCAATGTCGGAAACCGCACTGGTGGCCGCCAACAAGCATCGCCTGCGTCATCTGGCGAAGCGCGGCAGCAAGTCCGCCGCCACCACCTTGTGGCTGCTGGAACGCACCGACAAGCTGCTGTCGCTGATCCTGATCGTCAATACGCTGGTCAACGCGCTAGCCACCGCGCTGGTGACGGCGATTGCCATCAGCACCTTCGGCAATCATCAGAATGTGATTACAATTGCCACGGCAGCGGTCGCGTTCCTGCTGATCGTATTTGCCGAGATCACGCCGAAAGTCATAGGTGCAACCTATCCCGAACGGATTGCGCTGCCCACCAGTTTCGTGCTCAAGCCACTGATGGCGCTGGCCAAACCGCTGATCTGGTTTGTCAATCTGTTCGTCTCGGCAATCCTCAAGGTGCTGCACATCAAAACCGGCAAACACGCGCAGGAACAACGTGTCTCGCCGGAAGAATTGCGCTCTATCGTTCTCGAAGGCGGCAATTTCATGCCGCAAAAGCACAAGAGCATTTTGCTGAACCTGTTCGATCTGGAAAAGATTTCGGTGGAAGACGTCATGACGCCGCGGGCGCAAGTCGAAGCGCTGAACCTGGCGGCTTCGGTGGAGGATATCAAGCATCAGCTGACAACTTGCTATCACAACAAACTGCCGGTGTATGAAGGCGAAATCAATCAGATCGTCGGTATCCTGCACGTACGTAAAGCGATGGTATTGCTGAACCAGGAAGCCGAATTAACGGTAGAACATTTCCGCCAGTTGCTCAGTACGCCGTATTTCATCCCGGAAGACACTGACGTTTTCACGCAGCTGCAATACTTCCAGGAAAACCATGAGCGGCTCGGCATCATCGTCGACGAATATGGCGAAGTGCAGGGACTGGTTACCCTGGAAGACATCATTGAAGAAATGATTGGTGAATTCACCACGTCCAAACCGGGCGCCGCCCGCGCCGACAGCTTTGCCTGGAATGCCCAAGGCCAGTGCCTGCTGGAGGGTGCAACATCCCTGCGCGATATCAACAAGCGCCTCGGTTTGAATTTCCCGCTGGACGGGCCCAAGACCCTGAACGGCCTGCTGCTGGAATGGCTGCAAGATATTCCAGACAACAATGTCAGCTTGAAAATTGCCGGATGCATCATAGAAATCGTACAGGTGCAAAACCAGGCGATCAAGGTTGCTAAATTGATGCGGCCGAATAAACTACAAGAACGGTAAAAAAACTGCCTCACGGCAATTTTTGCGACACATTTCTTCACAAATCCTTTACAAGTCAGTTTCCCGTAGGGCATCATTAGTCGGTTGTAATGGTTCCGCACACCTTTTGGTATTGATCCCCCTATGGCAGCAGTATTTCCCAACGCTAGTACCACCGGCCCGATCTCGGGACTTGCCCGCGCATTGCTGCAGGCTGGACGGATTTCCACGGCGCAGGTCGAGGCCTTGCACAAAAAAGCCAGCGATACGCAAACGCCATTCATCGCTGCCTTGCTGGAAAGCGGCCATCTTGATGCCCGCGCGCTGGCCTTGTTTTGCGCCGAGACTTTTGGTTATCCGCAACTGGATCTGAATGTACTGAATCTGAGCTCGTTGCCGGAAAAGGCGATTGACGCCAAACTGATGGAGACCCACAACATCCTGGCGCTGGCGAAACGCGGCAACAAGATTTATGTGGCGCTGTCCGATCCGACCAATATCCAGGCGCTGGACCAGATCAAGTTCCAAACCGAACTGACGGTGGAACCGATCATCGTCGAACATCCGGTGCTGCAGAAGCAGATCCAGAAGCTGGTGAAGTCGGCCGAGCAAAGCCTGAACGAGATGGTCGGCGACGACCAGGAAATCAATTTCGTCGAAGAGGATACGGCAGCGGTAGCCGATGCCGCGGCGGATGTCGACGATGCGCCGGTAGTCCGTTTCCTGCAAAAGATCTTGACCGACGCCATCAACCAAGGCGCGTCCGACTTGCATTTCGAACCGTTCGAAAAATTCTACCGGATCCGTTTCCGGGTCGATGGCGTATTGCGCGACATGGCCCAGCCGCCGTTGTCGATCAAGGAAAAACTGGCGTCCCGCATCAAGGTGATTTCCAAGCTGGACATTTCGGAAAAGCGCGTACCGCAGGATGGCCGCATGCGGTTGGTGGTGTCGAAAACACGGGCGATCGATTTCCGGGTAAGTACCTTGCCGACCTTGTTTGGCGAAAAGATCGTGATGCGTATCCTGGATCCCAGCCAGGCGCAGATGGGGATTGATGCCCTGGGTTACGATCCGGATCAAAAAGCCATCCTGATGGATGCCATCCAGCGTCCTTATGGCATGGTGCTGGTGACCGGCCCTACCGGTTCCGGCAAAACCGTGTCGCTGTATACCTGCCTGAATATCCTGAACCAGCCGGGCATCAATATCTCCACGGCGGAAGACCCGGCCGAAATCAACTTGCCCGGCGTGAACCAGGTCAACATCAACGACCGCGCCGGACTGACTTTCCCGATAGCGCTAAAAGCCTTCCTGCGACAGGATCCCGACATCATCATGGTCGGTGAAATCCGTGACCTGGAAACCGCCGACATCTCGATCAAGGCTGCGCAAACCGGGCATATGGTGTTCTCCACGCTGCATACCAACGACGCGCCGTCGACGTTGACGCGGCTGATGAACATGGGCGTGCCGGCTTTCAATATCGCCTCCTCGGTGATCTTGATCACCGCGCAGCGCCTGGCGCGCCGCCTGTGCAGCTGCAAGCAGCCCATCACGATCCAGGAAGAAGCCCTGGTCGAAGCCGGCTATACCGACGACGACCTTGACGGCAGCTGGATGCCTTACAAGGCGGTAGGTTGCGAACGCTGCAATGGCACTGGTTATAAGGGACGGGTCGGCATCTACCAGATCATGCCGATCACCGAGGAAATCGAACGCATCATTCTGGCGCATGGCACTGCGCTGGAAATCGAAGCACAGGCCAAGCGCGAGGGTGTCAAAACATTGCGCCAGTCGGGATTGGTGAAGGTTAAACAAGGGATGACCAGCCTCGAAGAAGTGCTTGGTTGCACCAATATCTAATTAGGGGAATAGTTCATGGCAACTGCCGCACGCGGCGCCGCAAGCGCACGTCAGGTCAAGGAATGGGTTTATCTTTGGGAGGGCAAGGATAAAAAGGGCAAAGTAGTGCGCGGCGAGCTGCGTGCCGGTAGCGAAACCGTGGTCAGTGTCACCATGCGCCGGCAAGGAATTCTGGTTACCAAAGTTAAAAAGAAGACTTTCCGTAGCGGGAAGAAGATTACGGACAAGGATCTTTCCCTGTTTACGCGCCAGCTAGCCACCATGATGAAGGCCGGTGTGCCGCTGCTACAGTCCTTCGATATCGTGGCCAAGGGCCACGCCAATCCGTCTGTGTCAAAACTCGTCAATGACATCCGCGGCGATGTGGAAACAGGGACCAGCTTGAGCCAGGCGTTCCGCAAATTTCCCCTGTACTTCGACCCCTTATTCTGTAACCTGGTTGGCGCGGGTGAACAAGCCGGTATTCTTGAAGACTTGCTGGAACGCCTGGCGATCTACAAGGAAAAAACGATTGCCATCAAAGGCAAGATCAAGTCTGCGCTGTTCTATCCCATATCGATTCTGGCGGTGGCTTTTATCGTCACCGCAGTTATCATGATCTGGGTCGTTCCAGCGTTCAAACAGGTATTCTCGAGCTTCGGCGCCGACCTGCCCGCGCCAACCTTGTTCGTAATGGCGATCTCTGATTTTATGGTGGGCAACTGGTACATCATCTTCCCGACCATATTTGCCGGCTTATATCTGTTCTTCCAATCGTGGAGACGTTCACTTAAAGTACAGCGCTTCATGGACAGGCTATTGTTGAAGGCTCCGATCTTCGGCGCGGTAATACGCAAAGCCACGATTGCACGCTGGACTCGCACTTTGGCTACGATGTTTGCCGCAGGCGTACCCTTGGTCGAATCGCTGGATTCGGTCGGCGGCGCATCAGGCAACGCTGTATATCTTGATGCAACCAAGAAGATCCAGAGCGAAGTCAGTACAGGCACCAGCCTAACCACAGCAATGGAAAACGCCAATGTATTCCCGAACATGGTCACGCAGATGGTCTCTATCGGCGAAGAATCCGGTTCACTGGATCAGATGCTGGGCAAGGTAGCCGATTTCTATGAAGCAGAAGTCGACGACGCGGTGGCATCCCTGTCTAGCCTGATGGAACCTCTGATCATGGTGATTCTGGGTGTACTGATCGGTGGTCTAGTGATCGCCATGTATTTGCCAATCTTCAAATTGGGTTCGGTGGTCTGATGCAAGATGGCATTTTTTTCCTGGCGGCGGGAAGCCTGCTTCCCACCGCCCTGGCAGCTATTTTGGGCTTACTCATCGGCAGTTTCCTGAATGTCGTGATTCATCGGCTACCGATCATGATGCAGCGCGAATCGGACAATTATGTAGCCCATGAAAGCGGCAATCCGCTGCCGCATACCGACCGCTACAACCTGGTCGTGCCGCGCTCCGCCTGCCCGCAATGCAAACACCAGATCGGCGCGCTGGAAAACGTGCCGGTGCTGAGCTATCTGGCGTTGCGCGGCAAATGCGCATCTTGCAAAACGCCAATTTCAGCACGCTATCCCATCGTGGAAGCCTTCACCGGCGCCTTGTCCGCACTGCTGATCTGGCATTTCGGCAGCGGCTGGGCCGGTTTGGCGACCCTGGTTTTTGCCTATCTGCTGATCGCCATGACGTTCATCGATGCCGATACGCAGTTGCTGCCGGACGACCTGACCTTGCCATTGTTATGGCTGGGCTTGCTGCTCAACCTGTCCGGCCTGTTCGTGCCGCTCAGCGAGGCCGTCATAGGCGCCGCCGCCGGTTATCTGAGCTTGTGGACGATTTACTGGGCATTCAAGCTGCTGACCGGGAAAGAAGGCATGGGTTACGGCGATTTCAAGCTGCTGGCGGCGCTCGGCGCATGGCTGGGCTGGAAAATGCTGCCCGTCATTATCCTGTTTTCTTCGCTGGTAGGCGCGGTGGTCGGCATCGCCCTGATCATCTTTGCCCGCCGCGGACGCGACAACCCCATCCCCTTCGGCCCCTATCTGGCGGCTGCCGGCCTGCTGGCCCTGCTGTATGGCCGCACAATTCTGGAAACTTATTTCGGTTTTGCTACCTAACATCGTATGGGTACGAGCATAGAGCAGCCCGATGGCGGCAACGGCGGCCAGCCGGTGATAGCAAAACCGAGATTTACCGTCGGTCTGACCGGCGGTATCGGCAGCGGCAAAACCACGGTCGCCGACATGTTCGGCGAACGCGGCGCTACGATTATCGACACCGATGCCATCGCCCACCAACTAACGGCGGCCGGCGGCATTGCCGTAGCGGCGATTGCCGCGCAATTCGGCGACAGCTTCATTGACGCCGGCGGCGCGATGGACAGAGTCGGAATGCGCGCCCGCGTGTTCTCGGATCCGCAAGCAAAGCAGCAGTTGGAAGCCATACTGCACCCGTTGATCCGCACCGAAACCGCCAATGCGGCCGAGCGCGCAACGGGTTTGTACCTGATCTTCGCCGTGCCGCTGCTGGTTGAGTCTGGCAACTGGAAACAGCGGGTTGAGCGCATACTGGTGATAGATTGCGATGAACGGGTTCAGTTGCAACGCGTGATGCAGCGCAATGCACTGGATGAATCGCAGGTGCGCGCCATCATGGCGACGCAAGCCACCAGGCAGCAGCGCTTGCAGGCCGCCGACGACGTGATTGTCAACGATGGCGAGCGCGCCGCGCTATTACCGCAAGTAGAGCGCCTGCATGCCTTGTATGAAGCATTTAGCCGGTCCTTATAAATGGTATAAAGCCTTGTGCATGGGCGAAAAAAACTATCGCGCAATGTAAAAAACGGAAGGGCATTTGTAATTTCTGTTCGCATCGTTCAGAATCATGTCTTATCTGGCTCAAATTTTTAAGGGATGTCACTTTGATCGTCTACGAATATCCTTTCAACGAGCGCATTCGCACCCTGTTGCGGCTGGAAGACCTGCACGAACGGTTCAGCTTTTTCGTGCAGCAGGAAAGTCCGCTACAACACCATATCGCACTCTCCACCATTTTTGAAATGCTGGAGGTTGCCGGACGCGCCGACTTGAAATCGGATCTGCTGCAAGAACTGGAACGGCAAAGACAAACCCTGCTCGGCTTCAAGACCAATCCGAACGTGGCGCCGGAGATGCTGGACGCCATTTTGCAAGAGATCGACCGCATCAGCACCGCATTGATGGCAACCCAGGGCAAGACCGGTCAGCACATCCGCGATAATGAATGGCTGATGAGCATTCGCGGCCGCACCATCATTCCGGGCGGCGCCTGCGAATTCGACCTGCCCTCGTATTACGCCTGGCAGCAGCATCCCGCAGAACAGCGTTTTGCCGACATTATCAGCTGGTTCGGACCACTGGCGCCCTTGTTCGACGCCATCAGCATCGTCTTGCGATTGCTGCGAGAAACCGGGAGTTCGGTAAAAATAGACGCACAAAACGGCAGTTACCAGCAAATGCTGCAAGGAAAATCTTACCAGATGCTACGTCTGGTGATCGATCCGCAATTGCTGGCGATTCCTGAGATATCTGCCAACAAATACATGTTGTGGGTGCGTTTCACGTCGCAAGGCGGCGATCTCAAACCCAAGGCGTATGAAAGCGATGTGCCGTTTGAACTGACTTTGTGTAACTTTTAAACGCTTTATTGAACAGAATAGTATGACTACTACCGTTGATTGCCCGACTTGTGGCACAAAAATTGAATGGATTGCAGCAAACAAATTCCGGCCGTTTTGCTCGGAACGCTGCAAGCAGATTGATCTGGGCGCATGGGCTGAAGAGAAATACGCTATCCCGGCAGTCAATCCGCCGGATGAGATTGACGATGATGGCAAGCTGCCGCAATAGTTTGCAGCCAGCCTTCGAACAAATCGGCGCTTAAGTCTGTCCGCTTATGCCTGCCACCTGTAAATAATTTTCCCGCCGTAATTCATCCAGCCATTCGATCAAAGGAATGGCCGCCGGCAGCAAAGGCTCTACGCCAACGCTGCCCTGCCAGGAAAAAGCCTGCCCTTCCAGGCTTTGCGGCTCCCCGTTCCAGTCACGGCTGATGTAAAAATGCAATCGTACATGCGCGTGCGCGTAGTGATGCTCGATACCGCACCATGGCTCCGCGGAATTGATTTCTATCCCCAGCTCTTCCAGCAGCTCGCGCTTCAGGGCATCGAAAATCGATTCGCCGGGCTCCACTTTACCGCCCGGAAACTCCCAATAACCGGCCATCGGCTTACCGGCCGGCCGCTGCCCAAGCAGGACATCGCCATTGGGCTTCATCAAAATGCCAACGGCAACGTTGACCGGCAATACTTGTTCTGTCGTCATGTATAAAGTCGTGTTTTCTGCTTAGTCGGGGCTTGTCATGCGGCCGGCATAATCGCGGGCGAATTGCCATGCGACACGTCCCGACCGCGAAGCGCGTTGCAAGGCCCAGCGCAATGCATCAGCGCGCGCTTCGGCGATCTGTTCCGCATCGCAGCCGAAATGGCTGAGCCAGTGGCCGACAATGTCCAGGTAGTCATCTTGTTTGAACGGATAAAACGACACCCACAGGCCGAAACGCTCGGAAAGTGAAATTTTTTCCTCGACGGTTTCGCCCGGATGCAGATCGCCGTCTTCGGTAGTCTTGTAGGTAGCGTTGTCGGACATCCGTTCCGGCAGCAAATGGCGGCGATTGGAGGTTGCGTAAATCAGCACATTGTCCGATTGCGCAGCAATACTACCGTCCAGCGCGACCTTGAGCGCCTTGTAGCCGCTCTCTCCCTCTTCAAAAGAGAGATCGTCGCAGAAAATGATAAAGCGCTCAGGACGCGCCGCCACCAGGTCGACGATATCCGGCAATGCCGCCAGATCATCCTTGTCCACCTCGATCAGGCGCAAACCCTGCGGCGCGTACTGGTTCAGGCAAGCTTTGATCAAGGATGACTTGCCGGTGCCGCGGGCACCGGTCAACAGTACGTTATTGGCCGGCCGGCCATCGACGAACTGGCGGGTATTCTGGTCGATCTGCTGCTTTTGTATTTCTATATTATGCAAATCCGACAAGGCGATATCCGAGATATGGCCCACCGCCTGCAGATAACCGCCGGCTGCGCCGCCGCGGTGACGCCAGCGAAAGGCTGTAGCGGCATCCCAGTCGGGAGCGGCATCAGCGCGTGGCAGGATGGACTCAAGACGGCCCAGCAGGGCCTCGGCGCGGATAAGAAACTGGTCTAGTTGGGTCATGGCTCAAGAAATCAGAAGTACAGGTAATCGGATGACAATCATTGATTATCATTTTGACGCAAAGCACAATGATAGTAGATGAATATTATTTGTCGAGGCTTTGGATAGCTCAAGCGTAACTGCCGTCAGAACGGATCCGACTGCAGCCCGCATTGCTACAAACCCATGGCGATCAGGAACGGTAATCCGCATTGATCGACACATAGTCATGCGACAGATCGCAAGTCCAGATAGTCGCCGCCGCATCGCCGCGCGCCAATTGCACGCGTACCGTAATTTCGCTTTGCTTCATCACGCGCTGACCGTCCGCTTCCTGGTATTCCGGATTGCGGCCGCCATTCTTGGCCACCAGTACGTCATCCAGGTACATATCCAGCTTGCTGACGTCCAGATCGTCGACACCGGCATAGCCGATTGCCGCAAGGATCCGGCCCAGGTTCGGGTCGGAGGCGAAGAACGCTGTCTTGACCAACGGCGAATGGGCAATCGAGTAAGCGATCTTGCGGCACTCGGCAACATCCCGCCCTTGCTCGACCGTTACCGTGATGAACTTGGTCGCGCCTTCACCGTCGCGGATGATCATTTGCGCCAGATGCTGCGAAATATCGGTCACCGCTGCCGCGAGTTCTGCGTACTCCGGGCTGTCGATGCTATTCACTTCCAACTCGCCGGCGCCGGTGGCGATCAGCATGAAGGAATCGTTGGTCGACGTATCGCCGTCGATCGTGATGCAATTGAAAGAGCGGTCGGCCGCTTGCTTTACCATTTTCTCCAGCATCGGCTGCGCCACTTTCGCATCGATCGCCAGGAAACCCAGCATGGTCGCCATGTTCGGCTTGATCATGCCCGCGCCCTTGCTGATGCCGGAAAAATTCACGGCTTTACCAGCGATGAGCAGGCTGCGCGACGCCGCTTTCGGCTGCGTATCGGTAGTCATGATGGATTCGGCCGCGTTGAACCAGTTGTCGCCCTGCAGGTTGGCGATCGCCAGCGGCAAGCCGGCAATGATCCGCTCCACCGGCAACGGTTCGAGAATCACCCCGGTCGAAAACGGCAAGATCTGTGCAGCGTGGCAACCCAGCAATTCCGCAAGCGCATCGCAGGTCGCATTGGCCGCCGCCAGGCCGGCTTCGCCGGTGCCGGCATTGGCGTTGCCGGTATTGATCAGCAGCGCGCGGATCGGTTCGCCGGAAATCTCGGCGGCGGCCAAATGCGCTTTGCTGACTTGCACCGGCGCGGCGCAAAAGCGGTTCTGGGTGAATACCCCGGCCACGGTGGCGCTCGGCGCCAATTTCATCACCAGCAAATCCTTGCGATTCGCTTTGCGCACGCCGGCTTCGGCATAGCCAAGCTCGATACCCGCAACGGGCAGCAGGTCAGTGGCGACAGGAACAGGGGAATTGACGGCCATGGGAATCCTTAACTAAATATAAATATTAACGTTGGTAATTACAGTGAATCTCTAGTTGCATAACGCAGGCACACAGCATGGTGCGAAATCAGATGGCTATTTTAAGGCGTATGGCGGGGCTACGTGCAATCTGCCGCAACAAAAGCAAAGGGCGGGGGTTTCTGCGCCCCCGCCCTTGCTTAATACCTACCGGCAGCTACCGGCCAACCTTCTGCTTACATCAACTGGCCATGGCACTGCTTGTACTTCTTGCCGCTGCCGCAAGGGCAAGGATCATTGCGGCCGACCTTCGGCACGTCATTGACCTGCTGTTGCGACTCGTCGCTGTGCGCGGTTGGCGCCAGCAAGGCTTCCGGCGCCGCAGTCGGATCGAAATCGGCGTGTTGATAATGGACATTTTCAACATGCGATTGCGATAATTCTTCTTCCGCCGCAGCGATTTCCTCACGGTTTTCGATACGGACGGTCATCACCACCTTGACCACTTCATTCTTGATCAGATCCAGCATCTGGCCGAACAGTTCAAACGCTTCGCGCTTGTATTCCTGCTTCGGATTTTTCTGTGCATAACCACGCAGATGGATACCCTGGCGCAAATGATCCAGCGCCGCCAGATGTTCACGCCAATGGCTGTCCACGCTCTGCAACATGACGCTGCGCTCGAAGCCGGCGAACGATTCCTTGCCGACGATTTCGGTCTTGGCGGCATAGGTGCTCTCTGCCGTGGCCAGTACGCGTTCCAGCAACTCGTCATCGGTCAGATTAGGTTCCGACTTCAGCATCTCGCCCAGCGGCACTTCCAGATGCAGTTCATTGGCAAGGGCCGCTTCCAGTGCAGGAATATTCCATTGCTCTTCCAGCGATTCCGCCGGCACATGAGTACGGAAAGTATCGTCCAGCACGCCTTCTCGCAGCGAAGCGACTGTCTCGGTAACGCCTTGCGATTCCAGCAGCTCATTACGCTGTTGGTAAATCACCTTGCGCTGGTCGTTGGCGACGTCATCGTATTCCAGCAATTGCTTACGGATATCGAAGTTGCGTGCTTCCACCTTGCGCTGTGCCGATTCAATCGAGCGCGACACGATGCCCGCTTCGATCGGCTCGCCTTCAGGCATCTTCAAACGGTCCATGATGGAGCGTACGCGGTCGCCGGCAAAAATGCGCAGCAAGGCGTCATCCAGCGACAGGTAGAAACGCGAAGAACCCGGGTCACCCTGACGTGCGGCACGGCCGCGCAACTGGTTATCCACCCGGCGCGATTCGTGACGTTCGGTACCGATGATGTGCAAGCCGCCGGCATGGACCACATGGTCATGCAGCGATTGCCATTCATCGCTCAGTTTGTCGGAACGCAGCTGCTTTTCCGTGTCGCTCAGCGCGTCGTCGGCTTCGATGAACTGGATTTGTTTTTCGACATTCCCGCCCAACACAATATCGGTACCGCGACCGGCCATATTGGTCGCAATGGTGATGGCTTTAGGACGTCCGGCCTGCGCAATGATTTCCGCTTCGCGCGCATGCTGCTTGGCGTTCAGCACATTGTGCGGCAACTTGGCTTTGCTCAGGATATCTGCCAGCAGTTCCGAGTTTTCGATCGAGGTGGTGCCGACCAGCACTGGTTGTCCGCGCTCATAGCAATCCTGGATATCTTTCAGCATCGCATTGTATTTCTCTTGCGATGTCTTGTAGACCTGGTCTTGGCGGTCTTTACGCTGGTTCGGGCGATTTTGCGGAATCACCACGGTTTCCAAGCCGTAGATTTCCTGGAACTCGTAAGCTTCGGTATCGGCGGTACCGGTCATGCCGGCCAGCTTGCCGTACATGCGGAAATAATTCTGGAAAGTGATCGAGGCCAGGGTCTGGTTCTCGTTCTGGATCTTGACGCCTTCTTTCGCTTCCACCGCCTGGTGCAAGCCGTCCGACCAGCGACGGCCAGTCATCATGCGGCCGGTGAATTCGTCGACGATGACGATTTCGCCGCCCTGCACCACGTAGTGCTGGTCCTTGAAATACAGCGAGTGCGCGCGCAATGCGGCGTACAGATGATGAATCAGGCTGATGTTGGCAGCGTCATACAGCGATGCGCCTTCGGCCAGCAAGCCCATGTTGGTCAGGATCTGCTCGGCCTTTTCGTGGCCGGCTTCAGTCAGCAACACCTGGTGTGCCTTCTCGTCCTTGGTGTAATCGCCGGGCAATTCGACCTTGCCCTTGCCGTCCGGCGTTTCTTCGCCGATTTGTTGGATCAGCAGCGGTGGCACTTCGTTGATTTTGTAATACAGGTCGGTGTGATTTTCAGCCTGGCCGGAAATGATCAGCGGGGTACGGGCTTCATCGATCAGGATTGAGTCGACTTCATCGACGATCGCGAAATTCAGCGTGCGCTGAACGCGGTCGGCAGCGTCGTACACCATGTTGTCGCGCAGGTAATCGAAACCGAATTCATTGTTGGTGCCGTAGGTGATATCGGCGCCGTAGGCAACTTGCTTGGCGTCATGCTCAACCGACGACAGGTTGACGCCGGTAGTCAGACCGAGCCAGCCATACAGGCGTCCCATCCACTCGGCGTCGCGTTGTGCCAGGTAATCATTGACGGTCACCACGTGCACACCCTTGCCGGACAGCGCATTCAGGTAAGCCGGCAGGGTCGCCATCAGCGTCTTGCCTTCGCCGGTGCCCATTTCGGCAATCTTGCCGTAATGCAGCACCATGCCGCCGATCAGCTGGACGTCGAAATGCCGCATCTTCAGGACGCGCTTACCGGCTTCGCGGCACACCGCAAAAGCTTCAGGCAACATATCGTCGAGCTTTTCGCCACCCGCAATCCGCTGTTTCAGCTCCGGCGTTTTAGCCTGCAGTTCGGCATCGGACAGTTTTTCAAATGCCGGTTCAAGTGCATTAATTTGTCGGACGACTTTTTTATATTGTTTGAGCAGACGCTGGTTGCGGCTACCGAAAATCTGGGTCAGTAATGACATGCTTGGATTCTAAAAAAGAGCGCCGGCGACATTCCGTCACATCTTGTGGCATCTTGTGAACACACACGCAATGAGTACGAAACCGGGCTGTGGCTAAATAAATAATCGGAGAATTTTATCATGCAGTCCCCGACACATTGGGGTTATGCACCAGGAAACAATAGCAAGTTGCGCAAATTGTGCCGCATTCGCACGGCTTGCGGTCAATCTTCGGCCAAACATACTTTCATTAAAACAACATCTATTACTTCCCTGCCAATGTTGCCACCTTGGCCAGGTCGGTGCCGGCATTCAGGAACTTGCGTGGATCCTGCGCGATACCTTTGATTCTTACCTCGAAATGCAGATGCGGCCCGGTAGAGCGCCCGGTGGTGCCGATATCGGCGATATGCTGGCCGCGCTGCACGATATCGCCCACCTTGACCAGCAGCCGCGAGGCATGCGCATAACGGGTGATGATATCGTTGCCATGGTCGATATCGAGCATGTTGCCGTATTGCGGATGATATTCAGCCGCAATCACCACGCCCGCCGCAGCGGCCACAATCGCGGTGCCTACCGATGCCGGGAAATCCAGCCCTTCATGAAATGCGCTGCGACCGGTAAAAGGATCGACCCGCCAGCCAAAGCTCGAGGAGTTATAGCTGACATTGACCGGCTGGTTGGTCGGCAACAGCTTGGACTTGATGCGGTCGCTCATCAGTACTGTTTCGACCACGTTCATATAGTCGGCGCGATAGCCGACGTCGCGCGACATGGCGTCCAGCGCATGCTGGAATTCGCTCATGCTCATATCGTGCGAGCGACGGTCACCAAGACTGCTGGACTCGGCGCCGCCGCGTCCCGGCGCTTCCTTGAAATTGAATTCTTCCGGCTTCACGCCCGCCAAGCCCTGGACGCGCTCGCCCAATGCATCCAGACGCATCAGCTGTGCTTGCATTTCACCCAGCTTGATCGCCATCGCCGCCAGGTTTTCTTTCAGGTACTTGTCTTTGTCCGGCATGCCGCCGGCCGCGCTGCTGACCGCGGCCTTGCCGACGAACGGTACGTTGAGCGAATAATGGATCGTGAGGAAATACAACAAGACAGTTGCCAATATGACCGACAACAGGAAGGCTCCGACCATCAATATCAGGTGCCGCGCGCCCAGAGTGATGGATTTTGCACGATTAAAGCGCGGGTGCAGCAGAATTACTTGCATTGCGGCTCCGGTGGCGTACTGGCCGGCTCACAGGTGTGATAATGTTTCACTATCATGCGTAGACTCTCAACTTCTTCTTACCGGCCACCGGCATTCGGCTCCAGGCCGCAAACCAAAACATCCCGGGACGCCACAGATTTTTTACGGGGGAATGACAGGATGGCGGCGTTACTGCCCGCTGTCACACGCATGGCGGCGTTGCAAAAGCAGTGCGCCGCCGAATTGCCATCCATGTTCAGTACTTGTGAAGTATTGCAATGTGAAGCAGGACAACTCGTCTTGTCAGCGCCTAATGCCGCTCTTGCAACTAAACTGAAGCAACAGCTGCCGCGCCTGCAAAGCCAGTTGCAAACAGGAAATTGGCAGATTAATGCAATCCGAATCAAAGTGCAAGTCAGCCAAAATCTGGTGAAAGCGCCTGTGGTCAAGCAGGCATTACTTTCGTCCAACGCCGTGTCAGCATTCTCCACGCTGATGGAAGATCTCGAACCTTCCACTGCGAACGAAGCGCTGAAAAATGCGATCGCCGCGATGGTGGCGCGTCATCGCAGCAAAAACAGTAAAGACTGAATTCCTATTTACTCAGTTTATTTACTCAAAATCAAAAAATATTGCAATAAAAGCATTATACGCCAGCAATAGCGGCACCCTCCTATTTTGCCTTCAGAGATATTGATGAATTTGACCGCCAGCCTGGCCAACGCGCGATTTGATGCAAGCACTTCCCGCAGCGAGAAATATCGCGGCAAGTAATAAGCCGGTAACAAGTTAAATACACACTATACATACAAGCTGCCAACCCTTCTGTTTCAAAAACATTGTTGCAGCCCAACAAGACGGATATCCTGTCGTGTGCCGGCGGTGGCATGCAAACCAAACCACCGTCCTCCCTTGAACCTCGAACCACGACAGACAGATTGATGAACAGTATTGGCGAATTGCTGGCAGTCGAAAATATCCTGCTTGATTTGGACGTTGCACACAAGGACCAGGTTTTCGCGGCCGCCGGACAACTCCTCGGCGACCGGCATGGCCTGTCCGGCAAGCAGGCGTCCGACGCCCTCTCGGCGCGTGAAGCGCTGGGCTCGACCGCGCTGGGCGCAGGGGTTGCAGTGCCGCACGCACGCATCCGCGGACTGGCGCAGGCGGTGCTAGGGTATATACGGCCAAGCACGCCGCTGGCATTTGACGCGCCTGATGCAAAACCGGTCTCGGACATCATCGTCATCCTGATACCGGAACACGCCACCGACCAGCATTTGAAAATCCTGGCGGAAGTCGCCGAGATGTTCCAGGACCGGCGCTTCCGCGAACGGCTTGCCGCATGCAGCGATGCCGCCGGTGCGGGCCGCGTCTTCACCAGCTGGCCCGAATAAAACACCTCAATATTCCCAAGCATGCCTAAACGCTCTTATCCGGATATCACTTCGCCCCAGCTGCGCACCAGCTGGCGCTTCGGCTGGATCGACATCCTGGTCGTGATGGCGATGTTGCTGCTGTTCTGGCTGGTGTTCTCGCTCAGCGGCGACATGCGCGTGCACTTCGACGAACTGCATCCGCCGCCATTGTCGCTGGATGTAGAGATGATCCCGTATTACACCGCGCGCACCGTGCTGCGGATGTTCATCGCCTTCGCCGCTTCGCTGTTGTTTACCTTCATCTGGGGTTATGTCGCGGCCAAGAGTCCGCGTGCGCGCAAAGTCATGCTGCCGATCCTGGATATCCTGCAATCGGTGCCGGTGCTGGGTTTCCTGTCGATCACGGTGACCGGATTCCTGGCCTTGTTTCCCGGCAGCTTGCTGGGTGTCGAATGCGCCAGCATCTTTGCAGTGTTCACCGCGCAAGCCTGGAACATGACCTTCGGCTTCTACCACTCGCTGGTGACGATTCCCGCCGAACTGTCGGAAGCCGCCTCCGTGTTCCGCCTCAACCGCTGGCAGCGTTTCACCACACTGGAGCTGCCGACCTCGGCCATCGGCCTGATGTGGAATTCGATGATGAGCTTCGGCGGTGGCTGGTTCTTCGTGGCGCAAAGCGAAGCGATCACCGTGCTGAACAAGAATATCAAGCTGCCGGGCCTGGGTTCCTACATGGCGGCGGCGGTCGAAGCCGGCAACAGCCGTGCCGCACTGTATGCGATTGCAGCGATGATCCTCACCATCCTCTTGATCGATCAACTGGTATGGCGGCCGCTGGTCGCCTGGGCCGAGAAATTCAAGCTGGAGAATACCGAAGCCAAAGACAGCCCGCAGTCGTGGATGCTGGATTTGCTGCGGCGTTCCAATGTGGTTGGCTGGCTGTTCCAGCGTATCGGCAGTTTCTTCGCCCGCTTCAGCCAGCGCATCTCGATGGTGGCCACCGATGTCTCGGCCAGCGTGACACGCAACGCGCCGACGCTCTTCAAGCAAGTCCTGCGCGCGGCGCTGTGGCTGGCCATCGCCGCCGGCATTGTCTGGCTGGTGATCGATGCGTTTGGTGTCGCCAGGGAAATCAAGACCGAGATGACCGGCCCCGAGATGCTGCATGTGGTCTGGCTTGGCGTTCTCACCTTCCTGCGGGTGCTGGCGATGATGGTGGTGGCAACGCTGATCTGGACTCCGATCGGCGTCTGGATCGGCTTGCGGCCGCGGGTAGCCCGCATCGCCCAGCCGCTGGCGCAGATCGCCGCCTCTTTCCCGGTGAACATGACTTTTCCCTTCATCGTGGTATTTTTCATCACGATGAACATTCCCATCAACATCGGCAGCATCCTGCTGATGGCATTGGGAACCCAATGGTATATCCTGTTTAATGTGATCGCCGGCGCCATGGCGATTCCCACCGATCTGCGCGAAGCCGCGCAGATCTTCGGCTTGCGCAAATGGCGTTTGTGGAAGACCGTGATCATTCCGGCGATTTTCCCGTTCTGGGTCACCGGCGCGGTGACCGCCACCGGCGGCGCATGGAACGCCAGCATCGTGGCCGAAGTTGCCTCATGGGGCCAGAACAAGCTGGTGGCCGACGGCCTCGGCGCCTACATCGCCCGGGTCACCGAGAAAGGCGACAAGCCCGCGATTTATTTCAGCATCGTGGTGATGTCGCTGTTCGTGGTGCTGATCAACCGTTTCCTGTGGCGCCGCCTGTATGCGCTGGCAGAACATAAATTCAAGCTCGATTAATCGCTCGAAGGAAGTGACCGATGTCAGACCCCGTTTCCACCGCTCCCGCCGCCAGCCGCAACGCCTTGCACGCCGCGCCTCTGATCGAACTGCAGCATGTGTCGAAAGCCTATACCACCGGCGGCGGCGAACCCGTCACCATTCTCGACGACATCAACCTTGCCGTGCGCGAGGGTGAAATGCTGGCGCTGCTGGGCCAGTCAGGCAGCGGCAAATCGACCATCCTGCGCCTGATTGCAGGACTCACCGACCCCACCAGCGGCGCTGTCCTCAGCCACGGCAAAGCGTTGGATGGCATCAATCGCCAGCTGTCCATCGTGTTCCAGAGCTTCGCCCTGTATCCATGGCTTACCGTGCAACAGAATGTCCAGGTCGGGTTGACCCAGCGCCGCCTGAGCGCCCAGCAGGAGCAGGAAGAAATCGACAAGGTCCTGACGCTGATCGGCTTGTCCGGTTTCGAGAACGCCTTTCCCAAGGAGCTGTCCGGCGGCATGCGCCAGCGCGTCGGCCTGGCGCGGGCGATTGTCGCCAAGCCGGAGGTGTTGTGCATGGATGAAGCGTTCAGCGCGCTCGACGTGCTCACCGCCGAGAACCTGCGTGCGGAAGTGGTCGACCTTTGGAATAACGCCGGCGAAACCGGCATCAAGAGTATTTTTTTCGTCACCCATAATATTGTCGAAGCCGCCTACATGGCGTCACGCATCGTGATCATTTCCTCGCATCCGGGACGCATCAAGAATGTCATTCAGAATCCGCTGCCGTATCCGCGGGATGTGAAGTCGAAGGAGTTCGCCGCCCTGGTGAACCAGATTCACGATGCGATTACGGCACTGGCGTTGCCGGACGAACCGGCGGCAGAAGTTGCGGTCGCCGAAGCTGGCGTCGACGGTGAAAAAGCGCCGGAACAAGAAGTACAGATGGCGACAGCGCAGGATACGGGTTCCAGCCGGGTCGAACCGATTCCTAACGTGCCTGTGGGACGCATTGTCGGCCTGCTGGAAATTCTCCAGAATAACCAGGAAACCATCAACATCTACGAACTGAGCACCCGGATCGGGACCGACTTCGGCGAAACGATCGCCATCGTCAAAGCGGCAGAGATGCTGGACCTGGTCGATACACCGAAGCACGAAGTCAACATGACCACGCTCGGCTGGTATTTCCTGGCCGCGCCGCTGGCGGCGCGCAAAACGCTGTTCAGGAAGCAGATCCTGCGTTTACGGCTGTTCCAGATGCTGACTGCGCGCCTCAATGACAATCCGGGCGCGAAGGTAAAAGAGGACGACATCCTGGAAGAACTGGCGAGCCTGCTACCTTACGACCAGCCGGAAAGCCTGTTCGCGACGCTGATTTCCTGGGGCCGCTATGCTGAAATCATCGATTATGATCAACGCACGGGCACGGTCCACCTGGAGGCGCATGAGCCGCAGGTGACCAGCTCCTAGCTAGCGATTGATAGTGTTTGATCCGGCGGTTTTAGACTGCCGTCAAAAAGAGAACTTTAAAAGAGGGCTTTAATTCAGCGCCCATTCTTGTCCGACTTGCCGCTGATAGGCGCCCGGAGCTTCGGCCAACTCCTCAAAGCTGACCACCTCATAGGCATCCGGTTGCGCCAGCAAGGCGCGCAGCAACTGGTTATTCAAACCGTGGCCGGATTTGTGGGCGGTATAACTGGCCAGCAGCGGATGGCCGATCAGGTACAAGTCGCCGATGGCATCCAGGATCTTGTGGCGCACAAACTCGTTTTCATAACGCAGGCCGTCGCTGTTCAGGATCCGGTATTCGTCCATGACGATGGCGTTTTCCAGCGAACCGCCGCGTGCCAATCCCAGGCCGCGCATGGTTTCCACATCCTGCATGAAACCGAAAGTACGCGCGCGCGCGATTTCTTTCACATACGACTCGATGCTGAAATCGACTTCCGCGGTCTGGCCGGTGCCATCCACCGCAGGATGGTTGAATTCGATAAAAAACTTGAGCTTGAAACCATTGCAAGGATCCAGCCGCGCCCACTTTTCGCGGTTGCCCTGGCCTTCGCGCACTTCGACGGATTTTTTGATGCGGACGAATTTCTTGGCGGCGCCCTGCTCTTCCAGTCCGGCTTGCTGCAGCAGGAACACGAAAGATGAGGCCGAGCCGTCCATGATCGGAATTTCTTCGGCCGTCACATCAACATACAGGTTATCGATGCCGAGGCCTGAACAGGCCGACATCAGATGCTCGATGGTCGATACCCGCGCGCCGTCCTTGACCAGCACCGAGGCCATGCGTGTATCGCCGACTTCGGTGGCTTTCGCAGGAAAATCGATGATCGGATCGAGATCGACACGACGGAACACGATGCCGGTATTGACAGCGGCCGGGCGCAAGGTCAGCTCGACCTTGGTGCCGGAATGGACGCCGATACCTGTCGTCTTGACAATTTTCTTGATGGTGCGTTGTTTCAACATGATGACATTATAAATCTTACTGATAATTATTCTGTAACGATGTGTAGTCGCTGTGGGGAAAAAAACACGCTTGGGTCGCCAAGCTATTTTTTTCTATCGAAGGCATATCGGCAGGCTATCGCCAGCTCTTCAATTTTCCACCCGCACAAACGAAAAACGGCGCACCTGGCGCCGCCTTGCCTACCAACAAACAACAGAAATTTTATGCGAGCTGACCGAGCAGTGTTTCTGCATTAGAAACTTCAAACGCACCGCCTTGCTCAACGTTCAATTGCTTGACTACGCCGTCTTCGATCAGCGCCGAGAAACGCTGCGAACGTGTACCCATGCCGAACTTGCCGAAATCTGCATCCAGGCCCAGCGCCTTGACGAAATCCGCATTGCCGTCAGCCAGCAAACGTACGGTGCCGGTAGCTTTTTGATCACGGCCCCAGGCGCCCATGACGAACGCGTCATTGACCGAAATCGCCCAGATTTCATCAACGCCCTTGGCTTTGAATTCTGCTGCGTGCTGGATGTAGCCAGGCAGGTGCTTGGCGGAGCAGGTTGGCGTGAAGGCGCCAGGTACTGCGAACAAGGCGATTTTCTTGCCCTTGACCAGATCGCTGACAGCGAAAGTATTTGGGCCGAGCGCGCAACCTGCGGTTTCGGTTTCGATGAATTCTGCTAATTTGCCTTCTGGCAGGCGATCGCCGATCTTGATGGTCATGATAAGTCCTTGTCTAGTTGATGAGGCTTCCGAACCCGCGCCACGACCTTGGTCGTTCGCCGATTTTCGAAAACACCAAATGTTAACAGATACTACAAAAGAAAACGCCGCGCCTTGCGACGCGGCGTGGAACCCGCAGTATGCCTTGTTCCGCAAATTCATGCAGAGCGCGGCCGGTGATAGCGGGTATAAGAACCCGCTACATCTAGCCTTGCTTAGTCGGCTTGCTTACGCAAAAAAGCCGGAATGTCATAGGTTTCCATGCCATTCTTTTCCAAAGCCCGCACCGTATCGGAAGCCGATTCGCGACGCCATACCGCCGGCGCCTTCATGCCTTCGAACGACGAGCTGCCATGACCAACCGATGGCTGGCCGTGCATCAGCGGCTCGTTGTGGGTCCCGGTACGCATCATCGGCGCCTGCACCAGCTGCACTGCCTTGCGCGAACGGCCCAGGCCGGTAGCCACCACGGTGACGCGGATATCGTCGCCCATCGTCTCGTCGTAGGCAATCCCCTGGGCAATCGACGCGTCCGGCGCCGCAAACGCACGCACCGTCGCCATGACTTCCTTGATTTCCTTACCCTTCAGGCTGCGGCTGGCGGTAACATTGACCAGTACGCCGCGTGCGCCGGACAGGTCGATGCCGTCCAGCAGCGGCGAGGCGACTGCCTGCTCCGCCGCCAAACGTGCGCGATCCACGCCGGATGCGGTCGCCGTACCCATCATCGCCTTGCCTTGTTCGCCCATGATGGTCTTGACGTCGTTGAAGTCGACGTTGATGTGGCCCGGCACGTTGATGATTTCAGCGATACCGGCAACGGCATTGTTGAGCACATCATCGGCGTGCTGCAGCCATTCCATCATGCTGTCGTCTTCATAAATCTCTTCGAGCTTTTCGTTGAGAATGATGATCAGCGAATCGACGTGCTGGGACAAAGCCTCCAGGCCTTCATCGGCGATGTCCATGCACTTCTGGCCTTCATAGGAGAACGGCTTGGAGACCACCGCCACCGTCAGCGCGCCCAGTTCCTTGGCGATTTGCGCCACTACCGGCGCCGCGCCGGTGCCGGTGCCGCCGCCCATGCCAGCGGCGATGAACACCATGTGTGCACCGCGCAGTGCGTCTTCAATCCGGCTGCGCGATTCCTCAGCCAGCTGACGGCCCACCGACGGCTTCATGCCGGCGCCCAGGCCGGTCTCGCCGATCTGGATGACGTTATGCGCCTTCGATTGCTTGAGCGCTTGTGCATCCGTGTTGGCAGCGATGAACTCCACTCCCGACACACCCTTGTTGATCATATGTTGGACCGCATTGCCGCCGGCGCCGCCGACGCCCACGACTTTAATCACGGTGCCCAAAGTTGCATTGTCAAGCATATCGATTTCCATGATATTTCCTCATAAAGATGCAGCATCCAGTCAATAGGCATCACGCTGTGTGAGGCCTAGCAACTGACAACTGCGTGTTGCACAAACAACGTTAAAAATAAAACTTCCCGTTTGACCAGTGAGTACGAAGTGCTTCGCCGCTAGCTTTATCCGGCAACTCTTGTTAACTTCTGTCCTCGGTGATCAAGATTAAAAATTCCCTAAAAACCATTCCTTCATGCGCTGCCAAATCGCTTTGGCCGATCCCTCCTGACGCGTCACGATATAGCCGCGCAGGTATTGCTTTTTCGCTTCCAGCAGCAAGCCCAGCACCGTCGAGTAGCGCGGACTGCGCACCACGTCAGCCAGCTGGCCGCGGTAGTCCGGCGTCCCCAGCCGTGCCGGCTTGAGGAAGATGTCTTCCGCCAGCTCGATCATGCCCGGCATCATGGCCGAACCGCCGGTCAGCACCACGCCGCTCGACAACACTTCTTCGTAGCCCGACTCGCGCACTACCTGATGCACCAGCGCGAACAACTCTTCGACCCGCGGCTCGATCACTGCCGCCAGAGCCTGGCGCGACAAGGTGCGCGGATTGCGGTCGCCCAGGCCGGGCACTTCCAGCGTTTCGCCCGGGTCCGCCAGGATCTGCTTGGCGACGCCGTAGCGCAACTTGATTTCTTCCGCTTCATTGGTCGGCGTCCGTAACGCCATCGCAATGTCGTTGGTAATCTGGTCGCCGGCAATAGGAATCACCGCGGTATGGCGGATCGCCCCTTCGGTGAACACCGCCACGTCGGTGGTGCCGCCGCCGATATCCACCAGCACCACGCCCAGTTCTTTCTCATCCGGCGTCAGCACCGCATCGGCCGATGCCATCGGCTGCAAGATCAGGTCCGACACTTCCAGTCCGCAACGGCGAATGCACTTGACGATATTCTGCACCGCGGACACCGCGCCGGTGACGATGTGCACCTTGACCTCGAGTCGGATGCCGCTCATGCCGATTGGTTCACGCACATCTTCCTGGCTATCGACAATAAATTCCTGCGGCACCGTATGCAGCAATTGCTGGTCGGTAGGAATGTTGACCGCCTTGGCCGTTTCAATAACGCGCGAGACGTCCGCGGCGCTGACTTCCTTGTCCTTGATCGCCACCATGCCGCTGGAGTTGAAGCTGCGGATATGGCTGCCGGCGATACCGGTGTAGACATTGCGGATCTTGCAGTCGGCCATCAGCTCGGCTTCTTCCAGCGCGCGCTGGATCGATTCCACGGTGGCTTCGATGTTGACCACCACGCCTTTCTTCAGGCCCTTGGATTCCGACTGCCCCAGGCCGATCACTTCATGGCGACCATCCGACAATACCTCGGCTACCACCGCCACCACCTTCGAGGTGCCGATGTCGAGACCGACGATCAAATTTTTTGCGTCTTTTGTCATAATGTTTCGCTTATTTTTTCTTGCTTCCCAATCCGACCGACAAGCCGCTCGCCTTCAGCGCCAAGCCATTCGGATACCGCATATCCACACTCTCGATCCGGTTCTGCAAACGTGACAGCAGTTGCGGATAAATCTGCACCAGTCGCGCCACCCGGTCCTTCAGGGTGGTTTTGTTTTGTTCCCGTCCCAGCTCTACCGTCATGCCGTTGTCCAGCTTGATGGTCCATGCGTAGCGGCTCGATAAAGCCACTTCCACCGGGTTCAACTTCAGCGGCGCAAACCAGCGGCGAAAATCCGCCAGGCGCGCCACCACATCCTTCTCACTGCCATCCGGACCGGACAGGCGCAGCAACGCACCATCTTCTTCCGCCTCATCCAGGTTGGCGGTAAACAAGTCGCCACGCACCGACAACAAGCGACCGTCGTCATCCCAGGTCGCCAGCGGCTGATGCTCATCCACCGTCACGATCAGCGTGTTCGGCCATTCACGCTGCACCGACGCCTTGCGTACCCACGGCACCGATTCGAATGCACTGCGCACCGTATCCAGATTGGCGGTAAAGAAGTTCCCCTTGATGCGCGCCAGAGCGGTGGAGCGGACGATCAGAGGATTGACGCGCCGCAGCTCGCTCTGGCCGGCGCCTTCAATCCGGATCGTCTTCAGCGTAAACATCGGACGCTGCGCCAGCCACCAGATGCCGGACGCCAGCAATGCAAGCGCAACCAGTCCTAGCAAGGTACCGGAGATCGCGTTCAACATTTTGACGTCTTGCCACATGGTTATCGACTTTATCGCTTGGATCGTTAGGGACTTCTTTAACTATTTTCTTTCAGTTTCTTTCCATATCGGTCCTGCTACTCCGGCTTCCAGTCCGCTGTCGGCATCAAATCCAGCGACGCTGACGCCAATATTTCAAGACACAAATCTTCGTAGCTGACGCCGTTCGCCTTGGCCGCTATCGGCACCAGCGAATGCCCGGTCATCCCCGGCGAGGTGTTGATCTCCAGCAGGAACGGTTCATTATCGGTGTCGCGCAACATGAAATCCACGCGCGCCCATCCTTCGCAGCCGATCGCCTTGAACGCCTGCACCGCCAGCGACTGTATCCGCTCGGTCAACGCGGCATCCAGCGGCGCCGGACAGAGATACTTGGTGTCGTCGGTAAAATACTTGTGCTGATAATCGTAGTTGCCTTCCGGCGCACGGATTTCAACGATAGGCAGCGCGCGCGCAGTGCTGCCTTTGCCGAGTACCGGCACAGTCAGCTCGCGCCCGCGCACAAATTCTTCCGCCAGCACCACGTCGTCGTATTTGGCGCACAACGCAAAACCGTCGTTCATGTCGGAATAACCGGCCACCTTGCTAATGCCGATGGTCGAACCTTCATGCGGCGCTTTCAACATCAGCGGCAGGCCCAGCACGTCCGGCACCTGGCGCAGCTCTTCCCGGGTTGCGGCATGGGTGTCCAGCACCAGGAAACGCGGCGTCGGCAAAGCCATGCTTTGCCAGACGCGCTTGGTCATTATCTTGTCCATCGCAATCGCTGAGGCCATCACGCCCGGACCTGTGTACGGAATGCCGAGCTGCTCCAGCGCGCCTTGCAAAGTGCCATCTTCGCCATAGCGGCCATGCAAGGCGATAAACACGCGGTCGAATTTCTCCGCCGCCAGTTCTGCCAGGCTGCGCTGGCCCGGATCGAACGGATGAGCATCGACGCCGCGGCTCTTCAACGCCTGCAATACGCCGGTGCCGGACATGATGGAAACTTCACGCTCAGCCGAACGGCCACCGAACAGCACTCCGACTTTTCCGAATTGAGGACCTGTCATTTTTTTGCTCATCGCTTCACTCATGGTCATTGCTCTACCAGTTGCGCCAGCTTGCCCGGCACGCCGCTAATCGAACCCGCACCCATGGTCATCACCACGTCGCCATCTCGGGCGATGTTCAGGATAGCCGCAGGCATGTCGTTGATGTCTTCCACAAATACCAGCTCACCCATGCCGGCGACTCGCAAGGCATGCGCCAGGGCGCGGCCGTCGGCAGCGACGATCGGCGCTTCGCCGGCGGCATACACTTCCGCCAGCACCAGCACGTCGACCGTCGACAGCACTTTGACAAAATCTTCAAACAGATCGCGGGTACGCGTATAGCGGTGTGGCTGGAATACCAGCACCAGCCGTCGTCCGGGATAGGCGCCGCGCGCAGCCTGGATGGTCGCGGCGGTTTCCACCGGGTGATGGCCATAATCGTCTACCAGCGCGAATTCGCCCTTGGGCTTGCCATCGGCGTCCTGCAACTTGATTTCGCCATAACGGGTGAAGCGCCGGCCAACGCCGTTGAATTCGGTCAAGGCCTGCTGGATCGCGCTATCGGCAACACCCAGTTCGCGCGCAATTGCAATCGCAGCGCAAGCGTTCTGGACGTTGTGCATGCCCGGCTGGTTCAGGCTGATCGGCATCGCCGCATAGCCCTTCTGAATCACGGTGAACTGCATGTGGCCGCCGACCGCCTTGGCATCGATCGCCCTTACATCCGCTTCTTCGTGGAAGCCGTAGGTCGTAATCAGCTTGGAAATCTGCGGCATGATTTCGCGCACATTGGCGTCGTCCATGCACAGCACTGCGACCCCGTAAAACGGCAAACGCTGGGTAAACTCGACAAAGGCCTGCTTTAGCTTGCCGAAATCATGATCATAGGTATCCATGTGATCGGCATCAATGTTGGTGATCACTTCAATCACCGGCGACAGGTTCAGGAAGGACGCATCCGATTCGTCGGCTTCCGCCACGATAAAGTCGCCCGAACCCAGCTTGGCGTTGGCGCCGGCGCTGGTCAGACGGCCGCCGATGACGAAGGTCGGATCCAATCCGCCCTGGGCCAGCACGCTTGCCACCAGACTGGTGGTGGTGGTTTTGCCGTGGGTGCCGGCGATCGCGATGCCGCGTTTGAGACGCATCAATTCTGCCAGCATGACTGCGCGCGGCACAATTGGAATGTGCTTTTCGCGGGCCGCGACAACTTCCGGATTGTCTGCCTGCACCGCAGTCGACGTGACGATGGCGTGCGCCTGGTCGATATTCGCCGCGGCATGGCCACGGCTGACTTTGGCGCCCAGCGCGGCCAAGCGGCGGGTCGCCGCGTTGTCGCCGAGATCGGAACCGGAAATCGTGTAGCCGAGATTCAGCAGCACCTCGGCGATGCCGCTCATGCCACTGCCGCCGATGCCGACGAAATGAATGTTTTTAACTTTGTGTTTCATACTTATCCTGCCAATTCTTCAAGAACCTGCGCGATGGCTTCATTCGCATCGCGCCGGCCGTTTTCATATGCTGCCTGCGCCATCGTTTGGCAGTCCTGACGCGAGATCCGCGTCAACAACGCGGCCAGGCGCTCTTTGCTTAAGTCTGTCTGCGGCAAATGAATCGCCGCCTTTTGCGTCGCCATCCAGCGCGCATTGTCACGCTGATGTGAAGTGGTCGACGCCACCAGTGGCACCAGTACGCTGGCGACGCCTGCCGCGGTCAGTTCCGACACCGTAATCGCCCCGGCCCGGCAAATCACCAGGTCGGCGTCGGCATAACGGCGCGGCATGTCATCGATAAACGCCACTACTTCCGCCGTCACCCCGGCTGCCGCATATGCACCGCACAACGCATCGATATGCTGCTTGCCGGACTGGTGCGTGACGCTCGGCCGCAAGTCGGCCGGAATCAAGGCCAGCGCCGCCGGCAGACAATCGTTCAAGGCCTTGGCGCCGAGGCTGCCGCCAACCACCAGCAAGCGCAGCGGACCAATACGACCGCTGTAGCGCTCTACCGGCAAAGGCAACGCCAAGATTTCCTTGCGCACCGGATTGCCGGTCACCAGCGCCTTGCTGGCCGCCTTGCCGAAATCTGCGGGGAAGCCGAACAGCACCCGCTTGGCCAACGGCGTCAGGGTTTTGTTCGATAACAGCAAAGCCGCATCGGCATTCACCAGCACCAGCGGCAAGCCGCGCAAACGCGCCATCACACCGCCCGGCACCGTCACATAACCGCCCATGCCCAGCACCACATCCGCCTGACGGCGGCCCAGGATCCGGAAACATGCCGGAAAACTGAGCAGCATGCGCCAAACGCCACGCACGGTATGCACCAAGCCTTTGCCGCGCAGGCCGGAAAATGCGATCTTGTCCATCTCGATGCCATGCTGCGGCACCAGGTCGGTCTCCATGCCGTGCGTGGTTCCCAGCCAGCTGACTTGCCAGCCGCGGGCACGCATGGTGTCGGCAATCGCCAGGCCGGGGAAAATATGGCCGCCGGTACCCGCCGCCATGATCACCAGATTTTTTTTGTTTGCGCTCATGCCCGGCCTCCACGCATCAGAACCCGGTTTTCGTAATCGATGCGCAACAGGATCGCCAGCCCGATGCAATTGATCAGTACGCCGGAACCGCCGTAGCTCATGAGCGGCAAGGTCAAACCCTTGGTCGGCAGCAGGCCGAGGTTGACGCCCATGTTGATGAACGTCTGCACGCCGATCCAGATGCCGATGCCCTTGGCGGTCAGGCCGGCAAAAGTCTGTTCCATCGCAATCGCCTGGCGGCCGATTTCAAACGAACGTTTGATAATCCAGTAAAACAGCATGACAACCACCAGCACGCCGACAAACCCCAGCTCCTCGCCGATCACCGCCAGCAAGAAGTCGGTATGCGCTTCCGGCAGGTAGTGCAGCTTTTCCACGCTGGCGCCGAGGCCGACCCCAAACAGTTCCCCGCGCCCAAAGGCAATCAGCGAATGCGACAGCTGGTAAGCCTTGCCCAGGGCGTTTTCTTCGGCCCACGGATTCAGGTAAGCAAAAATCCGCTCGCGACGCCACGGCGAGAGCCAGATCACTAGTGTGAACATTCCCGCCAGCATGGCGCCGATGCCGCCGAACCAGACGCCGTTGATCCCGCCCAAAAACAAAATGCCCATGGCGATGCAAACGATCACGCCGAGCGCACCCAGATCCGGTTCCAGCATCAGCAACAGACCGACCAGGCCGACCGCCGCAGTCATCGGCAGGAAGCCCTTGGTCAGCTTATGCATCACTTCCTGTTTACGCACCGTGTAATTGGCCGCGTACAACACGATGAACAACTTCATCAGTTCCGACGGCTGCAAATTGAAGACCCGGAACGACAGCCAGCGCTTGGCGCCATTGACGCCGCGCCCCAGGCCAGGCACCAGCACCATGGCCAGCAATATCAGGGTAATCACGAACAGATACGGCGCCCAACGCTGCCAGGCGGCAATGGGAATGCGGAAAGTCACCATTCCGGCGACCAGCGATACGCAGATGAAAATCGCTTGCCTCACCAGGAAATGAGCATTCGTGTAGTTGGCGTACTTGGGGGAATCCGGCAAGGCGATCGAGGCCGAATACACCATTACCAATCCGAACAGCATCAGCAGGATGACCACCCATACCAATGGCTGGTCGTATTCCATCATTTTCGAGCGCTGGACGCCAGGCTTCTGGCTGTCGCGCGTACGCGGCCGCGACGGCGCACTATTTACCGTGCTGTCCGCCGACTTGCCGGAAAATGAGGGAAAGGCGAATTTCATAGTCCGACCTCGCCGCGCGACAAGGCCAGTTCACGCACTGCATCGACAAACACCTGCGCCCGGTGGGCGTAATTGCGGAACATGTCGAAACTGGCGCAGGCCGGCGACAGCAGCACGGCGTCGCCAGGATGCGCCAGCCCGGCGGCGTGCGCTACTGCCTGTTCCAATGTTTCGCAGTTTACAATTTCAAGGCCGCCAGCCTGGCTTTCAACCGCAGCGCGAATGGCCGGCGCATCGTGGCCGATCAGCAACAGCGCACGGCCATAGGCGGCCAGCGGCGCGCCCAGCGGCGCAAAATCCTGCCCTTTGCCATCACCGCCTGCGATCAGTATCAGGCGGCTGGCATTACCGTCGCCGTCGCAACCACGGCCCAGGCCGTTCAGCGCCGCCACCGTGGCGCCGACGTTGGTGCCCTTGCTGTCATCGTAATATTCGACGCCGCCGATAGTGGTGACCAGTTCGACCCGATGCGGCTCGCCGTGGTATTCGCGCAGACCATGCAGCAAGGGCGCAAACGGCAAGTCGATTGCGCGGCACAGCGCCAGCGCCGCCAGTGCATTGGCGGCATTGTGGCGGCCACGGATGCGCAGAGCGTCGGCCGGCATCAGGCGTTTTACCGTCACCGGCAACAGGGCCAATTGTTCTTTCTTGTTGCGCCGCTTCTCGATTCTTTCTTCTTCGTCGCCGGGTACCGCCACCGACAGCCACTGCATGCCGTTATCGCTGACCAGGCCGAAACAATCGCCTTCATCCGGCTCGTCAAAGCCGAAGCTGATACTGTTACCAGCCTTGAACTGCATCGTCAAAGGATCGTCGCGATTCAATATACGCACGGTGTTGGCGCTGAAGATGCGCGCCTTGTCGGCGACATATGACGCCATGTCGCCATGCCAGTCCAGGTGGTCCTGGGTAATATTCAAAATCGTTGCGGCATCGGCATGCAGGCCACAGGTTGCGTGTAGCTGGAAACTGGACAGTTCCAGCACCCAGACCTGCGGCAAGGCGTCGCGCTCGAGCGCGCTGCGCAAGACATCCAGCGCCGCCGGGCTGATATTGCCGGCAACCTGCACTGTCAGGCCGGCCCGTTCACACAGCAATCCGGTCAAACTGGTGACAGTCGTCTTGCCGTTGGTGCCGGTGATGGCAATCACTTTCGGCGCATAAGCCTGGCTTTCGCACAACGCTGCCAGCGCTTGTGCAAATACCTCGATCTCGCCCCAGACCGGAATGTCACGGTCGGTGGCGGCGGACAAGATTTCCTTCAATTCTTTGGTTGGCGCCAAACCCGGGCTGGTCACGGCAAAGTCGATGCCATCCAGCAGACTGTCGGCAAAACCGCCTTCTTCGCCGGAACTGACAAACTCCACTGCCGGAATTGCCTGTAGCAAAAGCGGCAGCCGTTCCGGCGCGCTGCGTGTATCTGCCACGCGCACGGTCGCACCGCAATGTGCCAGCCACAAAGCGGATGCCAGGCCGGATTCTCCGAGCCCTAATACCAGAACATGTTTACCCGTATAGTCCATTACTGCTACCCGCTACCTTAACTTCAGGGTTGAAAGTCCAAACAACACCAGCATCATCGAAATGATCCAGAAACGCACTACCACCTGCGTCTCTTTCCAGCCTTTTTGTTCATAGTGATGGTGCAAGGGCGCCATCAGCAGCACGCGGCGACCGACGCCGAAGCGCTTTTTGGTGTACTTGAAATAGATTACTTGCAACATGACCGATAAAGTTTCGACCACGAAAATACCGCCCATAATAAAAAGCACGATTTCCTGGCGCACGATCACCGCCACGGTACCGAGCGCGCCGCCCAATGCCAGCGCGCCGACATCGCCCATGAAGACCTGCGCCGGGTAGGCGTTGTACCAAAGGAAGGCAAGCCCCGCTCCGGCCATCGCGCCGCAGAAGATCAGCAATTCACCCGCCCCCGGGATATGCGGGATCAGCAGATACTTGGCGAAAGTCACGTTACCGGTCAGATAAGCGAACAATCCCAGCGCCGCGCCCACCATCACGGTCGGCATGATCGCCAGGCCGTCGAGGCCATCGGTCAGGTTGACTGCGTTGCTGGTGCCGACGATGACAAAATAGGTCAGCGCCATGAAACCCCACACGCCCAGCGGGTAGCTGACGGTCTTGAAGAACGGCACGATCAAGTCAGCCTTTGGCGGCAGATCCAGGCTGAAGCCGGATTTGACCCAAGCCACGAACAAATCCCAGACCTGGGTGTTGTTCGGCGCCGAAACCGAGAACGCCAGGTAGATCGCGGCAATCACGCCGATCACCGATTGCCAGAAATATTTTTCGCGCGACCGCATGCCGTTCGGATCCTTGTAGACCACCTTGCGATAGTCATCGACCCAGCCGATGGTGCCGAAACCGAGCGTCACGATCAGCACGATCCAGACAAAGCGATTACCGAGATCGCTCCACAGCAAAGTGGAAATCCCGATGGAAATCAGGATCAGCACGCCACCCATGGTCGGCGTGCCGGATTTGACCAGATGCGTTTGCGGGCCGTCGGTACGCACCGCCTGGCCGACCTTCAGGCGCGCCAGCATGCGGATCACGCCGGGACCTGCGATCAAGCCGATCGTCAACGCCGTCAAGGTCGCGAACACAGCGCGAAAGGTGATGAAGTTGAAGACGCGCAGGAAACCGAAATCCTGCTGAAAATTTTGTGCCAGCCATAGCAGCATGTTAGTGAGCCCCCTCAGATGTTGTGCCAACCAGGTGCTGGACGGCGCGCTCCATTTTCATGAAACGCGACCCTTTGACCAGCACGGTCGTATTCGGTGTCATGGTGGCATCGAGCGCGGCTAGCAACGCTGTGATGTCGATAAAGTGTTGTGCTTGCGGGCCAAAAGCAACGCCGGCCTCGGCAGCCATATCGCCCAGCGTGAATAACCGGGTGATGCCGCGTTGCTGTGCGTAAGCGCCGATTTCCTGGTGAAACTGGCGGCCGTCATTGCCGATCTCGCCCATCTCGCCCAATACCAGCAAGCGCGGTACGGCAACCTGCGCCAGCACATCGATGGCGGCGCGCACCGAATCCGGATTGGCGTTGTAGGTATCGTCAATCACCAACGCGCCGGCACAGGTCGCCACGGTTGCCAGCTTGCGTTGCAGGCGGCCGCTGACCGGCGCGAAGGATTCCAGGCCGCGCTTGATGGCGTCGACATCGACGCCGATTGCCAGGGCGCAGGCGATGGCGGCCAGTGCATTGCGGACATTGTGCTCGCCGGCTGCGGACAGTTGCACGGCGAACGCCGGCTGATCCGGAACGCTGACCGTCAAGTCGCTGCCGAAGCCATTGGCGGCATTGTTGTAGCTGCAATGGACGTCGGCGTCAGGCGTCAGGCCGAACGTGATGCAGCCGCCCTTGCCCGCGCCATAGCTGCGCCATAGAACGGTGTAAGGATCGTCCGCCGGAAATACCGCGATGCCATTGCGCCCCAAACCGCGGATCACGCTGCCGTTTTCCTCGGCGACTGCTTCGACGCTGGCCATGAACTCCTGATGTTCGCGCTGGGCGTTGTTGACCAGAGCGACGGTGGGTTCGGCAATCGAGGTCAGTACCGCGATTTCGCCGGGGTGGTTCATGCCCAACTCGATGACAGCGGCCTGATGACCGGCTTCCAGCCGCAACAACGTCAGCGGCACGCCAATTTCGTTATTGAAATTGCCGCGCGTAGCCAGCGACTTGTCAACGCCAAAAGCCGCGACCAGGATCGCGGCAATCATTTCTTTTACGGTGGTCTTGCCATTGCTGCCCGTGACGGCAATCAACGGCAGCTTGAATTGCTGACGCCAGCGCTGTCCTATCGTGCCCAGGGCCAGGCGGGTATCGTCGACGAGCAGCGCGGGAACAGCCAATGCCGCGGGAGCGCGCTCAACCACCACAGCAGCAGCGCCTTGCACAACGACCTGATCCAGGAAATCGTGGGCGTCGAAACGCTCGCCGCGCAGGGCGACAAACACGGAACCGGGGGTCACGGCACGGCTATCCGTGAACAGACCGCTAAGCGCAGTCTGGCCGCTCGCGCTCGCGGGCAGGCCCAGCCAGGACTGTAGTTGCGCTAATGAGGTATGCATCAGCTGCCGCCCTTCATCGTAGCCCGTGCTGCGAGCGCCAGGGCGGCATGGTCGGCGTCTAAAAACGGCAATTTCTTTCCTTTGATTTCCTGATATGTTTCATGTCCTTTTCCTGCCAGCAGCACGACATCCACCCTGGCGGCGTGACGTACTCCCCACAGGATCGCGGCGGCGCGGTCTTCCAATGTCTGCGCTTGCGCAGCGCGTGACGCCGTCATCCCGGCCAGCACCTGGCCGATGATGGCGGCCGGCTCTTCGCTGCGCGGATTGTCGCTGGTGATGATGACGTGATCCGCCAGCTCCGCCACTGCACCCATCTGTGGCCGTTTGCCGGGATCACGATCGCCGCCGCAACCGAATACGCACCACAGCTCTCCATCGCGTTGCTGCGCAACCTGGCGCAAGGTACTCAAGGTCTTTTCCAAAGCATCCGGCGTGTGGGCATAATCGATCACGATCAGCGGCGCATCATGGCCGCCGAATTGCTGCATTCGACCCGGTACGGCGACCAACAGTTCAATCGTATCGAGTGCTGTTTCCCACTCAATGCCATGCGCCAGCAACACGCCCAGGATACCCAGTGCATTACTGACATTGAATTGACCGACCAATTGCGTCTTGATCTGTCCCGAACCGAACGACGACTCGACGTGAAACACGGTGCCGCTGGCACTGGTGCGGATCGCCGAGGCACGCAGTACGGCGACGTCCGACGGTGCGCCCAGTTCGCCGCAGGTATAGCCGACCACAGGAATCGCAGGTTTCTTTTGCTGCAGATGGCTGACCAGGCGCAAGCCCATGTCGTCATCGAGATTGATTACGGCTTGCTGCAAACCCGGCCAGTCGAATAGCATGCGCTTGGCGGCTTCGTAATGTTGCTCGTCGCCGTGGTAATCCAGATGGTCGCGGGTGAAATTGGTGAACAGGGCGATATCTACATGCATGCCGTTCATGCGGCCTTGCTCGAGGCCGATCGAAGACGCCTCGATGGCTAAGGCAGTGACGCCTTGCTGACGCATGTCGCGCAAGCTTTGCTGCAACAGCAGCGCATCCGGCGTGGTGTTGCCGGTTTCATCGAATTCGCCGCGCCGGCCTTGCGCAAAAATGCCGGTGCCCAGCGTGCCGATCACGCCAGTAGCCTGTCCCAGATGCGACAAGGCATGTCCCAGCCATTGGCTGCAGGACGTCTTGCCATTGGTGCCGGTGACGGCCACCACCAGCATGTCTTTATCGGCTTGCTGGTAATACGCGGCGGCGATCTGACCGGAAAGATGCTTGAGATCGCCGACAGCCATATGCGCGGCAGTCCATGCAGCATCCCAGCTAAATTTATCGCTCTCGTAGATCACCGCGGAGGCGCCATTTTTCAGCGCTTGCGCAATGTAGGTGCGACCATCCGCGGCATCGCCAGGATAGGCAAAGAATACGTCGCCAGCCTTGATCTTGCGCGAATCCGACACCAGCTCCGCACCGGCCGGCGCAACGCCGTTCAGCCACTGCCGGATGTCTTGCAATTGGTTGCCCTTGGAGGTCATTACAACCCCTCCTGCGGACCGTCAGTCGGGATGATGATGTCGGTAACGCTGGAATCCGGCGGCACGTTCAGCGCGCGCAAGGCGTTCGCCGCGACCGTCGCAAACACTGGCGCAGCCACGTCACCGCCGAAGTGGGAGCCGACAGTCGGCTCATCGACCATCACGGCAATGATCAGGCGCGGATCGGAGGCCGGTGCAAAGCCGACGAAATCGGCGATGTATTTTTTGACATACTTGCCGCCTTCAATCTTGTAGGCGGTACCGGTCTTGCCGCCGACCCGGTAGCCAGGCACCTGAGCTTTCGGCGCAGTACCGCCAGGCGCGGTCACCCGCTCCAGCATGGCGCGCATGGTAAGCGCGGTCTTTTCAGAGACCACGCGCTGGCCGACCGGTGGCTCGGTCACCTTTTGGAACGAGAGCGGAATCAGGTCGCCGTTGCGGGCAAAAATCGTATATGCGTGCGCCATCTGGATCAGCGATACCGAGATGCCGTGGCCGTAGCTCATGGTGGCCTGCTCGATCGGCCGCCAGGATTTGAACGGCCGCACGCGGCCGGCGACGGCGCCGGGAAAGCCGAATTTCGGCTGCTGACCGAGACCGACGGTGGTGAACATTTCCCACATTTCTTCAGCCGGCATTTTCAGAGCGATCTGCGCGGTGCCGAGGTTCGACGATTTCTGGATAATCTGCGCCACGCTCATGGTCAGCAAGCCGTGCGGATGCGAATCGCCGATGGTGGCGGTGCCGATGGTCATCTTGTCCGGCACCTGGAACGTGGTGGAGGCCTGCACCCGGTTGGTGTCTAGCGCTAGCGCGATGGTAAACGGCTTCAGGGTCGAGCCCGGCTCGAAGGTATCCGTCATCACGCGGTTGCGCAATTGCGCGCCGGTCAGGACTGAGCGGTCGTTGGGGTTGTAGCTCGGCAGGTTGGCCAGCGCCAGCACTTCGCCGCTCTTGGCGTCGACCACCACGATACCGCCGGCCTTGGCCTTGAATTTCTCGACCGCTTCCTTGAGCTGGGTGAAGGCAATGTACTGGATCTTGCTGTCGATCGAGAGCACCAGGTCCTTGCCGTCATGCGGTTCCTTGACCGCTTCGATATCTTCCACGATGCGGCCGAGCCGGTCCTTGATTACACGCCGGCTGCCGGTGGCGCCCGCCAAGGTCTTCTGTTGCGACAGCTCCATCCCGTCCTGGCCGGCATCTTCCACGTTGGTAAAGCCCACCACGTGCGCCATCACCTCGCCTTCAGGGTAGAAGCGCTTGTATTCCTTGCGGGTTTCGATGCCGTCGATGCCAAGCTTGACGATCTTGTCGGACACGTCTTGCTCGACTTGCCGTTTGAGATAGACAAAATTGCGGTCGGAATCGAGTTTCTTGTTCAGCTCGGCGTCGCTCATGTCGAGCAGTTTCGCCAGCGCCTGCAATTTTTCTTTCGGCGCGTCCTTGACGTCGTCAGGAATCGCCCAGATCGCCTTGACCGGCACCGAGGATGCCAGCACCTGGCCATTGCGGTCGGTAATCTTGCCGCGCGTGGCCGGCAGTTCCAGCGTCCGCGCATAGCGCGACGCGCCTTGTTTTTGCAGGAAGTCGGTGGAAATGCCTTGCAGCCACAGCGCCCGTACGATCAGCGCCAGGAAAGCCGCGAACATGGCGAACAGCACCACCCGCGAGCGCCATACCGGCAACTTGACCTTGAGCACCGGGCTGGCCGAAAACGGCACGCCTTTGCCAGCCGCAACGCGGCCGGTGTGGGGGCTGCGCGGAGGATTGCGCGTCATTTATCCCCCAGCGTCAGGTATTGGGTACGGGCGGCGGTCAGCGGCACCATGTTGAGGTCGCGCGTGGCGCTGGCCTCGATGCGGGAATTCTTGCCCAGGGTGGACTGGTCGAGCTGCAATTGCGCCCACTCGATATCCAGCTGTCTCGACTGGCTGGCCACCCGTTCCAGCTCAATAAACAGCTGGCGCGCCTGGTATTGAGCATTGACCAGCGCCAGCGCACACAGCATCAGTGCCAGGGCCAGCACGAAATTCAGGCGGCCGGTCATGATTGCCCCCCGTTTTGCGCTGCGCTGTCGGCCAGGCGTTCGCCGACGCGCATGATGGCGGAACGGGAACGTGGGTTGTCGGCAACTTCGGCATCGGAGGGCTTGACGCGGGAGATCAGTTTCAATTCCGGCTGCGGCAGGTCGACCGCACGAATCGGCAGGCGACGGTCGGGCTGCGGCAGCCTGGCTTTGGAAGCCAGGAACTGCTTGACGATCCGGTCTTCCAGCGAATGAAAGCTGATCACGACTAATCTCCCTTGCCGGCCCATCTGCCGAAATGCCTGGTCCAGTACTATCTCGAGTTCTTCAAGCTCTTGATTGATGAAAATCCGTATAGCCTGAAAGGTACGAGTGGCCGGGTCTTTGCCTTTCTCGCGGGTCTTGACGGCGTTTGCCACGATCTTGGCAAGCTGTCGTGTGCCAACAATGGGCTCGATTGTGCGGCCAGCAACAATCGCCTTTGCAATCTGAACAGCAAACCGTTCTTCCCCATAATCACGTACCACCTTTCCTATTATTTGTTCATCCGCGCTAGCCAGCCACTCTGCGGCCGATATCCCGCGCGTCGTATCCATCCGCATGTCGAGCGGGCCGTCGGCACGAAAACTGAAGCCCCGGCTGGCGTCATCCACCTGCGGCGATGAAATGCCCAGATCCAGCAGCACGCCATCGACTTGCTTTATTCCTCTTTCTTGCAAGGCCTGCGCCATCGTCGCAAAACTGTCATGCACGATCTCGAAACGCGGATCGTTTATCAGGCTCGCGGTGGCGATAGCTTGCGGGTCCTTGTCGAACGCGATCAGACGGCCGCGCTCACCCAGACTCTGTAAAATCTTGCGGCTATGGCCGCCGCGGCCGAAAGTTCCGTCGACATAGATACCGTCGACGCGCGCGCCTTCGATCGCCAGCGCACTGACGGCCTCATCCAATAACACGGTGCGGTGCTGGAACTCGGGCACCACTGGTTCACTCATGGCGGGCCTGTCAGAACGAAAAATTACTTAACACATCGGGCATGCCAGCCGCGACAGCTTGCGACTCGCTCTCAGCCAGCTTGGCTGCATCCCAGATCTCGAAATGGCTTCCCATGCCCAGCAACATGACGTCGCGCGTCAGGCCGGCGGCCGTACGCAGTTCCGGCGCCACCAGGATGCGGCCGGCGGAGTCAAGTTCGACATCCGAGGCATTACCCAGGAAAATCCGCTGCCAGGCGCGCGCCGACATCGGCCACGCGGCGATTTGCTCGCGGTGGCTTTCCCAGACCGGACGCGGGAATAACAACAGGCAGCCGTGCGGGTGTTTGGTGAGCGTCAGCCGCCCCTCGCACTGGACAGTCAGCGCGTCACGATGCTTGGATGGCACCGCCATCCGTCCTTTCGCATCGAGATTTAATGCTGACGCACCCTGAAACACCGTACACGCTCCTGCTTATCGGTTAAAAATAGTGGCTAAATATTGACTAAATTCTGGAAATATTTCTTTTCAAGTTAGTAAAAATGCCCCACAAAAAAACACTTTTCCACACTTTCACCCACTTTAGAGGATGCACTATTCTAGGTCAAGCCATTTAGCAGCGAGCAATTGGAAAATATGCGAGTAAAGTCAATGACTTAGCGCCATTATTTAAAGATGGGGGGAGAATGCTTTACATTGAATTACTAAATAAATGAAGGACTTAGCGAGAGTTGTAAATGTCGGCTCTGAGCTATACACATGTGTTTGCGGCAAACATGCCGAAACAAAGGTTCACAATTGGGCTGAGCGTTGGACATCTAAAATGCGACAAATCACAGATAAAGAAGGGAGTAGGCAGCCTGATGGTGCGGGATGGGCAGCTTCGATGATGGAATATAACAATATTTCACGATAACAATAGAAAACAACTGCGTATATTCAACTCGGCACTTCGCCGGTTCGACGCCTTAACCGACCAGCCGGCCGCCACGTACGCGTAAACCTTTCTTCGCAAGGTCAGGCGCCAGCGAACTCAGATGCGCCAAGGCATCACCGCTGTGCGCATGGCAAATCGCCACGGCCAGTGCATCGGCGGCATCGGTACCCGGCAAGCCGGGTAACTGCAACAGCCGCTGCACCATATCCTGAACCTGCTGTTTTTGCGCCTTGCCATGGCCGGCGACTGCCTGCTTGATCTGCAAAGCGGTATATTCGGCGACCGCCAAGTCTGCGCTCACTAACGCGCAAATGGCCGCACCACGGGCCTGCCCGAGCAGCAGCGTCGATTGCGGATTGACGTTGACAAATACTTTCTCGATCGCCGAGCAATCTGGTGCGTAGGTACGGATCACCTCGGAGACACTCGCCAGTATCACCTTCAGCCGTTGCGGCAAATCGGCGTCCGGCGTCTTGATGGTGCCCGAGGCGACATAGCTGAGCTTGCTGCCCTGCTTGTCGATGATGCCGAATCCGGTGGTCCGCAGACCTGGGTCGATGCCGAGGATTTTCATATTCTGGAGCGCCGCGCCGTTACAAGCATCGGCGAAGCGCTGCTCAACAACTTAGTGGCGGAAATGACGGACACCTGTCAGCAGCATGACGACGCCATGCTCGTCGGCAGCGTCGATCACTTCCTGGTCACGCATCGAGCCGCCCGGCTGCACGACGCAGGTGGCGCCGGCATCGACCACGACATCCAGGCCGTCGCGGAACGGGAAGAAAGCATCCGACGCGACCGCCGAACCAACCAGCGACAAGCCGGCGTTTTGCGCCTTGATCGAGGCAATGCGGGCGGAGTCGACGCGGCTCATCTGGCCGGCGCCTACGCCCAGGGTCATGCCATTGCCGCAGAATACGATCGCGTTCGACTTGACGAACTTGGCGACGCGCCAGGCAAACATCAGATCTTGCAATTGCTGCTGGGTCGGCCGCTTCTTGCTAACCACTTTCAGCTCGCCCAAAGCGACATTGCGGGCATCCGGCGATTGCACCAGCAAGCCGCCGCCTACGCGCTTGAAGTCATGTGAGTTGATGGCATGCGCCAGCGGGATTTCCAGCAAGCGCACATTCTGCTTGGCGGCGAAAATCTGCCTGGCTTGCTCGGTGAAAGACGGGGCGATGATCACTTCGACGAATTGCTTGGCGACCGCTTCGGCGGCGTTGCCGTCGAGTTCCTGGTTGAAGGCGATGATGCCGCCAAAAGCCGAGGTCGGATCGGTCTGCAGCGCCTTGCTATAGGCTTCCAGCGGATTGGCGCCAATCGCGACGCCGCAAGGATTGGCATGCTTGATGATGACGCAGGCGGTGTCGCTGAAGGTCTTGACGCATTCCCAGGCCGCATCGGCATCGGCGATATTGTTATAGGACAGTTCCTTGCCCTGCAACTGCTTGTAATTTGCCAGCGCGCCTTCGACATGCCGGGTGTCGCGGTAGAACGCGGCCGACTGGTGCGGGTTTTCGCCGTAACGCATTTCCTGCACTTTTTCGAAATGCAGGTTGAGGGTTGCCGGATAGGCGCTGCGGGTGGTGTGCTGCTTGTCTTCGCCCAGCGAAGTGAAGTAATTGGTGATGGCGCCGTCGTATTGCGCGGTATGGGCAAATACCTTCTTGGCCAGCGCGAACTTGGTGCCGCAGCCGACTTCACCCTGATTCGCTTTCAGCTCGTCCAGCACCGCTGCATAGTCGCTAGGATCGCACAGGACGATGACATCCTTATGGTTCTTGGCCGAGGAGCGCAGCATGGCAGGACCGCCGATGTCGATGTTCTCGATCGCGTCTTCCAGCGAGCACTGCTCCTTGGCAATCGTCTGCTGGAACGGGTACAGATTGACCACCACCATGTCGATCATCGGGATCTGGTGCTGGGTCAAGGCTGCCATGTGTTCCGGGAAATCGCGGCGCGCCAGGATGCCGCCGTGGACTTTCGGGTGCAAAGTCTTGACCCGGCCATCGAGCATTTCCGGAAAACCTGTGTAATCCGCCACTTCCGTGACCTTGATGCCGTTGTCAGCCAACAGCTTGGCGGTGCCGCCGGTCGACAGAATATTCACGCCAAGCGCCGACAACTCTTTTGCGAAATCGAGTATCCCGGTCTTGTCGGATACGGAAATGAGGGCTTGTTTGATCATAGTGAAAACTCTGGAAGGTGATGAATGACGGGAAGGTGAACGGACTTCGGATAACTCTATTATGCGGAATGCGCTGCCGCCCATGGCGGAAATGACAATCGGACGTTACTGAACTGCTGAAAACCTTGCTAACCGGGCGTGACCGGCACGCCCATTATTCCTGAACCCGAAGCCTGGATTACAAAAGACCGTGCTGCTGCAATTTCTTGCGCAGGGTATTGCGATTGATGCCCAGCATTTCGGCGGCATGCGACTGGTTACCTTCGGCGCGCGCGATCACAGCTTCCAATACCGGTTTTTCAACCGTGGAAATCACCATGTCGTACACATTCGACGGCGGCTGCTCGCCCAAGTCCTTGAAATATTTTTCAAGGCTTTGCCTTACCACGTCTTGGATACTTTCTTTGCTCATTCTTTTTTACTATTCTTTTTTTAAGATCGGGACTAAAACTCACCCGGTCCTTTTTCTTGTTAACCTGATTCAGGCCGCCATCTGCTCGGCCACCCCGTATTGTAACCGCTCCCCAAACGCAAACTGCGATTCGAAGAAGCTATTTACTGCTGCCAGCTGCTGGCTGCAATCCTCCAGCAGGTTCATGCGTTGCCGGAAGGCTTCACCGCCCGGCAAATCCCGCACATACCAGCCGATATGCTTGCGTGCGGTGCGGACACCCAGGTAATCCCCGTAGAAGCCGTAGTGCGCGCGCAGATGTTCATCCATCAGCTGTTGCACTTCCGCCACCAGCGGCGCCGGCAAGTATTCACCGGTGCGCAGGTAATGTTCGATCTCGCGGAAAATCCATGGCCGCCCTTGCGCCGCACGACCAACCATGATGGCATCGGCCTTGGTGTAGGCCAGCACCTGGCGTGCCTTTTCCGGCGTCGTGATATCGCCGTTGGCGACTACCGGGATGCCTACCGCCGCTTTGACTGCCGCAATCGTCTGGTATTCAGCGTCGCCGCTGTAGCCGTCGGCGCGGGTGCGTCCGTGCAAGGTCAGCATAGCGATGCCGCTGGCTTCGGCCAGCCGTGCAATATTCAAGGCATTCTTGTTGAGGCGATCCCAGCCGGTGCGGAATTTCAGCGTCACCGGCACATCGACCGCATTGACCACCGCCTCCAGGATCTTCGCCACCAGTTGCTCGTCTTGCAACAAAGCCGAACCGCACCAGCTGTTGCAGACTTTCTTGACCGGACATCCCATGTTGATATCGATGATCTGGGCGCCGTGGTCGACGTTGTATTTTGCACACTCCGCCAGCATCTGCGGATCGGCGCCGGCGATCTGCACCGCCCTTGGCTCCATCTCGCCGTCGTGATTGATGCGGCGCGAAGTCTTCTCGGTCTGCCACAGACGCGGATTGGAAGCCGCCATTTCCGACACCGCATAGCCCGCGCCCAGCTCTTTGCAGAGCTGCCGGAATGGTCTGTCGGTGACACCTGCCATCGGTGCCACAAAGACATTGTTGCGCAGGAAATAAGGGCCAATGTTCATGGAAAATTCAAGGCGCTATCGATAACTCGAGATGCGTTGCAGCGGGAAAGGCGTCATTTTATCGCGATTGCCGCCGCACGCGGGTTATTCTCGGTGCCGCAATTAGAGCTCGTCTTCAGCCACCGTGCTGGAGCTAAGCAGATGCTGCGTCGCGTAATGGATCAGTTCATCGAGCCCGCGGCCATCGGCGCCGTAGGTGGCCGCCCCTACCGAGAGCGCCAGCCGGATCGACCAGTTCTCGATATTTACCGGGTGATTCTTGAAATGGCCGAGAAAGGAAGCGGCCAGGTTTTCGGCATCTACGGTGTCGGTCGCCGGCAACACGTACAGGAATTCGGTCGCATTCCAGCGGCCGCCGCTATCGGTCTTGCGCAGCTGGCCGCCGGTATCCTTGGCAAAAGCCGCCAGGATGTTGTCGGCCACGGCCCAGCCGTAGAGATCGTTGATCTTGTGAAAATCATCCAGCTGGCAATACAGGATCGACAGCGGCGACTCATCGGTCGCGGTCGCCGCTACGGCTTCTTCATACACATGGACGATCCGGCGCCGCGTCAGCAAGCCGGTCAGCGAGTCAAGCTGCGCCTGCCGCGTCAGCAGATGCGACAGGTTGGATTGCTTCCAGATCACTTCGCACACATGGCCGAACGCCTGGAACGAGGCAAACCCGGCGTTTGAAAAATAATCCTGGCTGTCGGCATAAAACACCATCATGCCGTGCATCCGGGCTTTTTCCGAACGTAACGGGATCGCCAGCGCAGCCTTGGCTGAACACAGCTCCGGATGCGCTTGCCAAGGTGCAAACAGGGCCTGGAAATCGCTATCGTGTCCCGCTTCCCAATCTGCGGCCTGGGCAAACGGTGCGACGTAATCAAAACAATCCTTGGCCAGCTGCCAATGATCCGACTCGCTCAATGCCTTGCCGACGATCGCCGTCGGCTTGATCGTGGCTTCCGAATCATCCTGGCAAAAACCAACCCATACCAGCCGGATATGCGGGCTGGCTGGCAAGATCATCTGGCATAGCCGTTTGACGCTTTCGCGGCCGCTGTAAGCCTGGGGCAAAGTTTGCAGTAACTGATGAAGGACGCCGACCAGCGCCAGTTGCTCGGCGCTCAGGGTAGCTGTCGACACGGAGGCGGCGGTCTTTTTCCCCGTGGTCGATTCCACAAATTGCTCGGAGTCAGCAGCTCGCTGCGCCCAAGAGGGGAAGAGATTAAGTTTCATGCTGGCAGTCCCGCTGTTGTTTTAGTTCTTATCAGCAAGATTAGCACAAGCACGCTGCCTTTATCGCAACTGTTTTCACAGGAGCTTATACAGATTTATAACAGTTTTTGATAGTTGATCTACGGCAATAATTCACATATCTACCACGGTATTTTCCGCCGCCGTTTTCTGTGCCTGGTCAGCGCTGGATTTCGTCCAGTGTCAACTCGTCCAGATGGGCTATATCGGCCCAGCTATCCACCCGCAATGGTTGCGCCCGTTCCGGATTCCAGCTCAGGCGATTGATGCTGGCGTTAAAAATATCGCAGCTGCGCGGCTGCTCCAGCGCCAATGAATTGGCGTAACGGTAAATGCAATCCAGCACGCCGCCATGGGTGACGATCGCAATCCGTCTTTGATCGGCGCGGGCCGGTACCGCCAGTAAAGTACGTACCGCCCGCTCGTAAAATTCACGCATGGTTTCCGCGGCATGCACGCCAGCCGGATAACGAAAATCCACAGCGCGCTCCATTAAGGCGGCATAAGCCTCTGGAAAGCGCTGCGCCGCCTCCGGATAGCGCAAGCCTTCCAGCGCACCGTAGCAACGCTCGCGCAAGCTGGCGTCGACTTGCAGCGGCAGATTGCGGGCGGCGGCCAGGGGCGCGGCGGTTTGCTGCGCACGTTGCAGATCGCTGCTGAAGATGGCGTCGAGGGTGATGCCATCCAGGCTGCGAGCCAGCGCCAGCGCTTGCCGCTGGCCGACCTGGTTCAGCGGAATATCAAGATGGCCCTGCAGGCGGCGCTCCAGGTTCCAGTCTGTTTCGCCGTGGCGTATCAATAAAATTTCAATAGTTGCCATAAATTTTCTGCAAGGCCGGCTCGATTTATAGGGCCGGGTTCTTAGAACGTGTTCACGATCTTCTGAGCAGCATCGCCAAGAAGGTTAGGTTGATGAACTGCAAGCTGGTGTTGAGCCATCGCTCGCAGTTCTTCCATAAGCGCCGGTTTTTCTCTAGCCAAGCAAAGCT
>NZ_JBDTCG010000062.1:0-13069 GCF_039923675.1 Collimonas sp. | reverse complement strand
CGCGAACGCGGGGATCCAACTTAAGTACTTGATTCAACATGGATTCCCGTGTTCGCGGGAATGACTCGGCAGATGGTTTTGTGCTAAAAAATATGGCATCTTAGATAGGTAACTAATCAGGAGTAGTTTTATCTTTTATCGGCTTTCTGATGAAGCCGGTACAGCGTTCCTGATACCTTTGATCTGGCGGCGCGCACGCCAGGTCGCCCAATCCTCCATTTTCCCTCGGTTCTAAGGTAATCTGAAAAAGATCCTTGACTCCAGTTTTAGTCTGACTATAATTTCCGACGCCTGACTGATGAAACAGCCGCCGTAGTCACGATCGCTTTGCCATATCAAATAGATAAATATTAAAAAATACCATCAGGCTAGCGTGGCATAGATCGCGCTGCCTGATCTTGTGAGACACCAGGTACAGGCCGGAGACAACGAATGGAAATACCAGAGCTGGGGAAGTCGATCCGCACGCGGCGCCACGCCATCAACAAGACGCTGGTGGAACTCGCCACTGAAACCGGCTTGACCGCAGGCTTCATTTCACAGCTGGAGCGTAACCTGACCAGCCCCTCGATCACTTCGCTGGTGGTGATTGCCAAGGCACTGGGCGTATCGATCGGCGACCTGATCCAGCAGCCGGCGCAATTGCAGCCCGATACCTATCGCGGCCAACGCCAGCCGTATTCGGTGGCCAGCGGCCGCGTCAAATATGAACGGCTGTCGACGGTGTTCCCCGGCAGCCAGGTGCATTCCGTCAAATTCACGATGCCGGCCGGCTACAAGTCGGAAATGGTCTCGCACGAAGGCGATGAAATGATCTTCGTGCTCAGCGGCCGCGTCGGTTATACGGTCGGCACCGACAATTACCTGCTGAATGTCGGCGACAGCCTGCATTTTGACGCCAACATTCCTCACAGTATCGAATCGCTGCCGCATGAAAACCAGGTCGCCGAAGTGATCTGGGTCGGCACCGTGTCCTTGTTCGACGGCCCGCAAACGCCGGAGCCCAAGGAGCAGAAACATCTGCTGCGTGGTACGGAATTCTTTTGACGGCCTGGCCCGAGGGCTATTCCGGCTGCCTTGTGGCATGGTTTTTGCACCACTAAAAAGGTGTTTTCGGCAGTGTTATTTCAATAATTGCAGCGTAATGGAGTGGTAATGGGAATGGCGATGGGACGCAGGACATATCGGGATTTGAGTGAGCAGTCATTCGGCAAGGATTGCCGCGGCAGCGTAGGCGCGCCGCGAGGCCGTCATGTTTGAGGCGGCGGTTTATACCCAGCGGCGACGCCAGCTGAAGCAGCAGTTTTCCTCCGGCTTGCTGTTATTGCCGGGTAACGTCGATGTCTCCATGAATTATTTGCACAATCATTATTGGTTTCGCCAGGATTCATCGTTTTCCTATTTCTTCGGCTTGGATCAGCCGGGTCTCGCTGGCTTGATCGATATTGAGGCCGATGCCGACATCCTGTTTGGCGACGATCCCGGCCTGGCCGACATGATCTGGGACGGGCCGCAGGATAGCTTTGCGCAGCGTGCCCAAGCCGCAGGCGTTCGGCGCACGCAGCCTTACGGCGCTCTGGCCGAAACGGTGGCGCAGGCGCGCCGCCAGGGCCGCACGATTCACTACCTGCCGCCGTATCGCGGCGAAACCATATTGGAACTGGCTGCGCTGCTGGACTGCACGCCGGCGCAATGCCAGGCTGGCGCTTCCGAGAGTTTGATGGCGGCGGTGATCGCTCTGCGGGAAATCAAGAGCGAGGCCGAAATCGCGGAAATCGAAAGCGCTCTCAGCGTCACCCGCGACATGCACGTCGCCGCCATGCGGCTGGCAAAAGCGGACACTTTTGAATATCAGACGGTGGCGGCAATGGAAGGCATCATGCGCAGCCATCACCTGCAAAACGCTTACCCGATGATTTTTTCGCGCAGCGGCGAAATTTTGCACAACCGCAGCCATCACAACCGCTTGCAGGCGGGCGATCTGGTGGTCAACGATTCCGGCGCTTCCAGCGCCCTCGGTTATGCCAGCGACATCACCCGCACCTTCCCGGTCGGGGGGCGTTTCAGCGAGCGCCAGCGCAGCCTGTACGAGATCGTGCTGGCGGCGCAGCTGTTCGCCATCGGCCTGATGCGTCCGGGGGTGTCTTATCTGGAAGTGCACAAGCAAGCCGCCCGCCATATGGTGGCGGCGATGTCCGAGCTCGGTTTCTTTCATGGCACGCCGGAACAAGTGGTCGAGTCCGGCGCTTACGCGATCTGCTTCCCGCACGGCCTCGGCCATCAGGTGGGGCTGGACGTGCACGATATGGAGGGACTCGGCGAAATCCGGGTCGGTTACGACGCCAGCGTCAGCCGCAGCGAATTGTTCGGGCTGCGTAATCTGCGCCTGGCCAAACCGTTGCAAGCGGGCATGGTGGTGACGGTGGAGCCGGGCATGTATTTTATTCCGTTGCTGATCCAGCGCTGGCAGGCGGAAGCGCGCCACAGCACACTGATCAATTATGAAAAATTCGGCGAGTACCTGGATTTTGGCGGCATCCGGATTGAAGACGATGTGCTGGTGACTAGTTCCGGCGCGCGCGTGCTAGGGCCGGCGATCCCCAAAACCTGTGCCGAGATTGAGGCCTTGATGGCTGCCTGAGCTAGCTGTTGTGATTGTAATGTGAGCATGCAGCATAAGACCGGCATGGAGATGTACTGAACATTCATGCTTGTGCACTTGATGTGAATTGTTGTTAAATGCATCAGCTTCACCATAACCTAACGAAAGAGACCTATGATGAAAAGAAAATTGCTTGCCAAGGCCGCGCTGCTCGCCGTCATGTGCGCTACCGCCGGTTATGCGACAGCCGCCAAGACCCTGGTGTTTTGCTCGGAAAGTAGCCCGGAGGGCTTTAATCCCCAGTTGTACACCACCGGCACGACTTTCGATGCGTCGTCGGTGCCGATGTACAACCGCCTGGTCGAATTCGAACTGGGCACCACCAAGCCGATTCCCGGTCTGGCCGAATCCTGGACCGTGTCCGATGACGGCCTGACCTATACATTCAAGCTACGCAAGGGCGTCAAGTTCCACAGTAGCGCCAAGTTCAAGCCGACCCGCGATTTCAACGCCGACGACGTGCTGTTCTCGTTCAACCGCATGGGCGACGCCAACCATCCGTACCACAAGCTTGCCGCCGGCCAGAGCTTCGGCTACTACCTCGACATGGGCATGGACAAGATCATCGACAAGGTGGAAAAGGTCGACGACAACACCGTGGTCTTCAAGCTGAAGCATCCGGAAGCGCCGTTCATCGCCGATCTGGGCATGGATTTCGCCTCTATCCTGTCGTCCGAATACGCCGACAACATGAAGAAGGCCGGTACGCCGGAAGTGATCGACCGCGAGCCTGTCGGCACCGGTCCGTTCCAGTTCGTCTCTTACCAAAAAGACGCCGTGATCCGCTACAAGGCCTTCGACCCTTATTGGGGCGGCCGGCCGAAACTGGATAACCTGATCTACGCTATCACGCCGGATGCATCGGTGCGCTACGCCAAGCTCAAGGCCAATGAATGCCAGGTGATGGCGTACCCGAAACCGGCCGACATCGAGCTGATGAAAGCCGATCCGGCTATCACCATGATGACCAAGCCGGGCTTGAACATCGGTTACATCTCGTTCAATGTCGAGAAAAAACCGTTCGACAACAAGCTGGTGCGCCAGGCGTTGAATATGGCTGTCGACAAGGCAACCATCCTCAAGACGGTCTACCAGGGTGCAGGCGTCCCGGCCAAGAACCCGATCCCGCCGACGCTGTGGGGCTATAACGACAAGATCGTGGATTACACCTACGATCCGGTCAAGGCCAAGGCATTGTTGGCCAAGGCCGGCTATCCGAACGGCGTGGAAGTCGAGATGTGGTACCTGCCGGTGACCCGTCCCTACAACCCGGACGGCAAGCGCATGGCGGAACTGATCCAGGCTGACTGGGCCAAGATCGGTGTCAAGACCAAGCTGACGACCTACGAATGGACCGAGTACCTGAAGCGCAGCAAACAAGGCGACCAGCAATCGATGATGTTCGGCTGGTCCGGCGACAACGGCGATCCGGATAATTTCTTCGCACCGTTGCTGGGCTGCGAAGGCGTCAAGGGCGGCGGCAACACCGCACGCTGGTGCAACAAGGATTATGAAGCCCTGATCCAGAAAGCCAAACTGACGCCGAAGCAGGATGAGCGCGCCAAGCTGTACGAGCAAGCGCAAGTGATCCTGCATGAAGAAGCGCCATGGATCGACCTGGCGCATTCGGTGCGCTTTACGCCGATCCGCAAGGAAGTGCTGAACTTCAAGATGGCGGTGTTCGCGCACCATCATTTCGAGAAGGTCGACCTGGCCGGCAAGTAAGGTTGTAGCGGGGCAGGGCTGCCTGGCGCATTTGCAGTAGCGCGCAGGCGGGTCCTGCCCCGTTTTTGTAGTACTTGTAATCTGGTGCTCGCTTAGTTTTAGTGTTCGCTATTTTTAATCACGATAGGCATTCCCATGTTTGGATTCCTCCTGCGTCGTGTCGGCCTGGTCATTCCGACCTTTCTCGGCATCACGCTGCTGGTGTTTTTATTGATACATCTGATCCCCGGCAACGCCGTCGAAGCCATGTCCGGCGAGCGCGGCATGGACCCGGCCCGTTATGCGCAAATGGCGCATGACCTCGGACTCGACCAGCCGATCTACATGCAGTACTTCAACTACCTGGGGAACCTGTTCAAGGGCGACCTCGGCATGTCGATCATGACCCACACTTCGGTGATGAGCGAATTCAAGACGCTGTTCCCGGCGACGCTGGAACTGTCCTTTTGCGCGATCCTGTTTGCGCTGATTATCGGCTTGCCGGCCGGCATACTGGCCGCCCTGAAGCGCAATACCGTGCTCGATTATTCGGTGATGGGCGCTTCGCTGACCGGTTATTCGATGCCGGTGTTCTGGTGGGCCTTGCTGTTGATTCTGCTGTTTTCCGTGACGCTCGGCTGGACCCCGGTCTCGGGCCGCATCGACATCCTGTTCGACGTGCCGCCGGTCACCGGCTTCATGCTGATCGACAGTTTGTTGTCGGACGATAGCGGCGCCTTCAAATCGGCGCTGTCGCATCTGATCCTGCCTACCATTGCACTCGGCACCATCCCTCTGGCCGTGATTGCGCGCATGACGCGCTCCGCCATGCTGGAAGTCTTGCGTGAAGATTATGTACGCACCGCGCGCGCCAAAGGGCTCTCGCCCTGGCGCGTAGTCGGCATCCACGCGTTCCGCAATGCGCTGATTCCGGTGGTCACTGTGGTCGGCCTGCAGGTCGGCACCTTGCTGGCCGGTGCGATCCTGACGGAAACCATTTTCTCCTGGCCCGGCATCGGCAAGTGGCTGGTGGCGGCGATCCAACGGCGCGATTATCCGGTAGTGCAGGGCGGCATCCTGCTGTCGGCGATCACCATCATCCTCGTCAACCTGGCCGTCGACCTGCTGTACGGCGTAATCAATCCACGTATTCGCCACCGCTCATGAACAATGTAAATACAACGCAGGCGCCCGCGCCGCAAGCCGCTCCCTCGCCGAACACGGCCGCCAGCGCGCCACCGCATCCGCTGCGTGAATTCTGGGGCTATTTCAGCCAGAACCGCGGCGCGGTGATCGGCCTGGCGGTCATCGTCGCGATGGTCTTGATGGCGCTGTTTGCCGATATCATCGCACCGCATTCACCAATCGAACAGTTCCGCCAGTCGACCCTGGTGCCGCCGGTATGGCAAACGGGCGGCAGCAGCCAGTTCCTGCTCGGCACCGATCCGGTCGGACGCGACATGCTGTCGCGCCTGATCCATGGCGTCCGCCTGTCGCTGCTGATCGGGCTGGTCTCGATCTCGCTCTCGCTCACTACCGGCGTACTGCTGGGTTTGCTGGCCGGTTATTTCCGCGGCATGGTGGAAATCGCCATCATGCGCTTGATGGACATCATGCTGGCGTTGCCGAGCCTGCTGCTGGCGATTGCCGTGGTGGCGATTCTCGGCCCTGGCCTGATGAATGCGATGTATGCGATTGCGGTGGTGATGCTGCCGCACTATGCGCGGCAAACGCGGGCCGCAGTGATCGGCGAAATGTCGCGCGACTATGTCAGCGCTTCACGCATCGCCGGCGCCGGCACCTTGCGCATCATGTTCAACTGCGTGTTGCCGAACTGCCTGGCGCCATTGATCGTGCAAGCCACGCTCGGCTTTTCGTCGGCCATCCTGGATGCAGCGGCGCTCGGCTTCCTCGGCATGGGCGCGCAACCGCCGACGCCCGAATGGGGCTCGATGCTGGCCAGCGCCATGGAATTCATCCAGAGCGCATGGTGGGTAGTGGCCTTCCCAGGCCTGGCGATCCTGATCTCGGTGCTGGCGTTCAATTTGATGGGTGACGGTTTGCGCGATGCGCTCGACCCGAAACTGAAACGATAAGGTTGATATGGCACTCTTAGAAATCAAACAGCTGCGGGTCGAATTCGGTTCGACGGCGGCGCCGTTTACCGCGGTGGACGGACTGGACCTGAGCATCGAAGCCGGCGAAGTGGTCGGCATCGTCGGTGAATCCGGTTCCGGTAAGAGCGTCACCTCGCTGGCCTTGATGGGGTTGATCGATTATCCGGGCCGGGTCAATGGCGAGCGCATGGCTTTCGACGGCCGCGATTTGCTGACCATGTCGGAGAAACAAAGGCGCGGTTTGCTAGGCAAGGACATCGCGATGATTTTCCAGGATCCGATGACCAGCCTGAATCCGTCTTTCACGGTGGCCTACCAGTTGATGGAAACCCTGCGCGTGCATCAGGGCGGATCGAAGAAGGAATTGCGCGCCAAAGCGCTGACCTTGCTGAAGCAGGTCGACATTCCCGATCCCGAGCGCCGACTGGACGCTTATCCGCACCAATTGTCGGGCGGGATGAGCCAGCGCGTGATGGTGGCGATCGCCATCGCCTGCAATCCGCGCTTGCTGATCGCCGATGAGCCAACCACCGCGCTGGACGTCACGGTGCAGGCGCAAATGCTGGAACTGCTGCTGCAACTGCAGCGCGACCGCGGCATGGCGCTGATGCTGATCACCCATGACCTGAGTGTGGTGGCGCAAACCGCGCAGCGGGTGATGGTGATGTATGCCGGGCAAGTGGTGGAGACCGGCCGCGTGCCGGATATTTTCAACGCGCCCAAGCATCCTTATACCCAGGCGCTGCTGGCGGCACTGCCCGAGCACAATATCGGCCGCGCCCGTTTGCAAACCATTCCTGGCGTCGTGCCGGGTCAGTACGACCGGCCCGCTGGTTGCCTGCTCAGCCCGCGATGCGCCTATGCGCAAGATATCTGCCGCCAGGTGCGGCCGGAATTGCTGGGCGCAGCGCAGGATCAAGTGCGCTGCCATTTCCCGCTCGACGCGGGCGGTCTGCCGACCAACGGCTGGCCCGGAATAAAAACAGCAGCGTTAAGCGGGACCGCATGATGACGAATTCCAATATAAACAATACAGGCAGCGGCGCCAATCCGGCCGTCTTGCTCGAAGCTAAAAATCTGGTCAAGCATTACAGCGTATCCCAGGGTTTGTTCAAACCGAAAGCGACTGCGCGCGCGCTGGACGGCGTTTCATTCGCGCTGCAACCGGGTAAAACCCTGGCGGTGGTGGGCGAGTCCGGCTGTGGCAAATCGACCCTGGCGCGCCAGATCACCATGATCGAACCGCCCACCGGCGGCGAGTTGTGGATGGACGGCGCCAATATCGCCGACGCCGATCACGCCACCCTGAAACGCGTGCGGCCGCTGGTGCAGATGGTGTTCCAGAATCCTTACGCCAGCCTCAACCCGCGCAAGAAAGTCGGGCAGATGCTGGAAGAGCCGCTGATCATCAATACCGGGTTGAACAACAGCGAACGCGCAGACAAAGCGCGGGCGATGATGGCCAAGGTCGGTCTGCGGCCGGAACACTACGGCCGTTATCCGCACATGTTTTCCGGCGGCCAGCGGCAGCGGGTGGCGATTGCGCGCGCACTGATGCTGGATCCCAAGGTGATCGTGGCCGACGAGCCGGTTTCTGCGCTCGACGTCTCGATCCAGGCGCAGGTGCTGAACCTGCTGATGGATTTGCAGCAAGCCAGCAGTGTCGCCTATCTGTTTATCTCGCACAACCTGTCGGTGGTCGAACATATCGCCGACGATGTGCTGGTGATGTATCTCGGGAAGACCGTCGAGCATGGCAGCAAGCAGCAGGTTTTCAGCCGTCCGCTGCATCCTTACACCAAGGCGCTGCTGGCCAGCACGCCACGCATCGATCCGGCCCAGCGCCAGCAAAAAATGATGCTGCCGGGCGAACTGCCATCGCCATTGGCGCCGCCGCCGGGCTGCAGCTTTAACAACCGTTGCCCCCATGCGGTGGAACGTTGTCGACAGGAAGTCCCGCTCCTGCGCATGTTTGACGACAGGCTGGCGGCTTGTCACCGGCTTGAAGAAATCGGCTGACGGCGGCTCGGACGCGGGTATTGGACTTGCAAATTTGGTTTCGACCGGGCATGTGATAATAAGCATGATTTTTTGATAGCGTGAACCGCGAAGGAACTTGCCATGCAGCTCGTTGATTTTCCCCATCTTGATCAACTGATTGCCTTGCGGCGCGACATTCATGCCCATCCAGAGTTGGCGTATGAGGAGCGGCGCACAGCAGAACTGGTCGCTACGACTTTGGAAAGTTGGGGGATTGCAGTCACGCGCGGAATTGGCAAAACCGGCGTGGTGGCAACCCTGAGCAACGGCAACAGCAAACGAGCAATCAGTTTGCGCGCCGACATGGATGCCTTGCCGATGCAAGAGGAAAATACAATGCCGCATCGATCGCGCCATGATGGTTGCATGCATGCTTGCGGCCATGATGGCCATACCGTGATGATGCTGGCGGCCGCCTGCCATCTGCAGGCTACGCGGCAATTCGATGGCACCGTCAATTTCATTTTCCAGCCGGCCGAAGAAGGCGGCAACGGTGCTTTGGCGATGGTGAACGACGGTTTGTTCGAACGCTTTCCTTGCGACGCGATATTTGGTATGCATAACTGGCCGGGATTGCCGGTCGGCGCCTTTGTTGCCGAACCCGGCGGCCGCGAGGCCAGTTGTAGCAGGTTCACCATCACGGTGCATGGCAAAGGCGGTCATGTCGGTACCCCGCATGTCACCACTGAGGCTTTGCTGGCGGTGGCGCAGATTGCCACCCAAATCCAGAACATCGTGGCACGCAATTTATCGCCTACGGACCCTGCTGTGGTGTCTGTCACCCGGCTTCAGGCTGGCAGCGCTTTCAATGTGATCCCGGACAGCGCCTGGCTCGGCGGTTCGGTGCGTACCTACGACGAACATGTCCTGCGAAAGATAGAAGAACGGTTGCGGCATATCGCTGAACATGTCGCGCATTCCTATGAATGCCGTATGGAATTTGTCTTCACGCGTGAAATGCCGGCAGTGATTAACGATTCTGCGGAAGCCGCCAGATGCCAGAGGGTTATCGAAGGCTGGCTGGGCGAGCAAGCATTGGTTGCCTTGCCGCCGCTGATGACATCGGAAGATTTTTCATTCATGCTCAATGAGCGGCCCGGGTGCTATGTGCTGATCGGCAATGGCAATGATGAACATCGCGCGCAGTATGACTTGTTGGGGCCATGTTCCTTGCACAACCCTCATTATGATTTCAACGATGCCTTGATTTCTTTGGGAGGATCGTTTTGGGTGCGTTTGGTGGAAGATTATTTGCCTGTTTCATGATGCATGATCGTTAGCGCAAACGGCAGATATAGCGATCTGATCTTACAAAGAAGCCAGAAAGAGACGCACAATGAAAAAAACAATCAATAAAAAACACAAATTGATTACTGGAATTGGCATGGCAGTAATTTTGTGCAGTGCCGTCAATGTCGCGTTTGCGGCTAAAACACTGGTGTTTTGCTCAGAAGGTAGCCCGGAAGGTTTCAACCCGCAGCTGTTCACCACCGGCACCACCTTCGATGCATCGTCGGTGCCTTTGTACAACCGGCTGGTGCAGTTTGAATTGGGCACCACCAAGATCATCCCGGCGCTGGCGCAATCCTGGACGGTCTCGGACGATGGCCTGTCCTATACCTTCAAGCTGCGCAAAGGCGTCAAGTTCCACAGCAGCGCCAAATTCAAGCCGAGCCGCGATTTCAACGCCGACGACGTGCTGTTTTCATTCAACCGCATGGCTGACGTCAACCATCCATTCCATAAACTGGCGACCGGCAGCAGCTTCAGCTACTTCCTCGACATGGGCATGGACAAGATCGTCGACAAGGTCAGCAAAACCGACGACACCATCGTGGTCTTCAAGCTGAAGCATCCGGAAGCGCCGTTCATCGCCAACCTCGGCATGGATTTCGCATCGATCCTGTCGGCCGAATATGCCGACAAGATGAAGGCGGCAGGCACCCCTGACGTGATCGACCGTGACCCTATCGGCACCGGCCCGTTCCAGTTCGTCTCCTACCAGAAAGATGCCGTGATCCGCTACAAGGCGTTCGATGCCTATTGGGATGGCCGGCCGAAACTGGATAGCTTGATTTTCGCGATCACGCCGGATGCTTCGGTGCGCTATGCCAAGCTCAAGGCCAATGAATGCCAGGTGATGGCGTTTCCCAAGCCGGCCGACATCGACCTGATGAAAACCGATCCGGCGATCACCTTGCTGACCAAGGAAGGCTTGAACGTCGGTTATATCTCGTTCAACGTAGAGAAAAGGCCGTTCGACAACAAGCTGCTGCGCCAGGCCCTGAACATGGCCACCGACAAGCAGACGATCCTGAAAACGGTCTATCAGGGCGCCGGCCAGATCGCCAAGAATCCGATCCCGCCGACGCTCTGGTCTTATGATGACCAGATCAAGGATTACGTCTACGATCCGGTCAAGGCCAAGGCCCTGCTGGCCAAGGCTGGTTATCCGAATGGCGTTGAAGTGGAGCTGTGGTATCTGCCGGTGACTCGCCCATACAATCCGGACGGCAAGCGCATGGCCGAACTGGTCCAGGCCGATTGGGCCAGGATCGGCGTCAAGGCGACGTTGAACACCTACGAATGGACCGAGTACCTGAAGCGCAGCAAGCAAGGCGTGCAGCAAGCGATGATGTTCGGCTGGTCGGGAGACAATGGCGATCCGGATAATTTCTTTGCGACCTTGCTAGGCTGCGAATCGGTGCGTAGCGGCGGCAATACGGCGCGCTGGTGCAACAAGGATTTCGAGGCGCTGATTCAAAAGGCCAAGCTCAGCACTAATCAAGTGGAGCGCAGCAAGCTGTACCAGCAGGCGCAGGTGGTCGTGCATGAAGAGGCGCCATGGATTCCGCTGGCGCATTCGCTGACGCATACGCCGATACGAAAGCAGGTCATCGGCTTCAAGATGTCGGCGTTCGCACTGCATGATTTCAGTAAAGTGGATTTAAGCAAGTAAGCCTGGCAGGCGGTGCTTGCGCACAGCGTAAGGTGTGAGGCCTTTCGCTGTGCTACTGGTTTTGTTGGTAATTTAATAATTTTCATTCGCTGAGATTGGCTGGCCGGGGAGCGGCCGGGCTTGGTACAATGACGTCTTATTCCTTCGTCTATTTACCTTAAGTCCATGATCGACATCCAACTTCTTCGCAAAGACATCGCCAGCGCCGCCGACCGTTTAGCCACGCGCAAATTCAAGCTCGACGTCAATAGCTTCAATGCCTTGGAAGCCGAGCGCAAGCAAATCCAGACCCGCACCGAAGAGCTGCAAAGCCAGCGCAACTCGCTGTCCAAGCAGATCGGCATGCTGAAAGGCAAGGGCGAAGACGCCTCCGCTGTGATGACTGAGGTTGCGGGTATAGCCGATGAACTGAAGGCCTCGGCCACTCGTCTGGACCAGGTGCAGGAGCAGGTCAGCACCTTCCTGCTGGCGGTGCCGAACCTGCCACACGAATCGGTGCCGGTCGGCGCCGATGAAGCCGCCAACGTCGAGGTGCGCAAAGTCGGCACGCCAGGCAGTTTCGATTTTGAAGTGCGCGATCATGTCGACATCGGCGCCGCCCTCGGCCTGGATTTCGACGTCGCCGCCAAGATCACCGGCTCGCGTTTCTCCGTCATGAAGGGCGGCATCGCCCGCCTGCACCGCGCCCTGGGCCAGTTCATGCTCGACACGCAGACCGCAGAGCATGGCTACACTGAATGCTATACGCCTTACATCGTCAACGCGGATTCATTGCGCGGCACCGGCCAGTTGCCGAAATTTGAAGAGGACCTGTTTGCCGTCAAGAAGGGCGGCCAGGAAGGCGAGCAGGCCGCTGATGCCGCCGCCTTGTATCTGATCCCGACGGCGGAAGTGCCGTTGACCAATATCGTGCGCGACGAAATCCTCGCCGGCGAAATTCTGCCGCTGAAGATGGTCGCGCATTCGCCCTGCTTCCGTTCGGAAGCAGGCAGCTACGGCCGCGACACCCGCGGCATGATCCGTCAACACCAGTTCGACAAGGTCGAAATGGTGCAGATCGCCCACCCGGAAAAATCCTACGAAGTGTTGGAAGAGATGGTCGGCCACGCCGAGAATATCCTGAAGAAACTCGGGCTGCCATATCGTGTGGTTTCTCTGTGCACCGGCGACATCGGTTTCGGCGCCGCCAAGACCTACGACCTGGAAGTCTGGCTGCCGGCGCAAAACACCTACCGTGAAATTTCTTCGATCTCCAACTTCGAAGCCTTCCAGGCCCGCCGCATGCAAGCCCGCTTCCGCAATGCACAAGGCAAGACCGAGCTGGTGCATACCTTGAACGGCTCAGGTCTGGCGGTTGGCCGCACCTTGGTGGCAATCCTGGAGAACTTCCAGCAGGCCGACGGCAGCGTGGAGATCCCGGCGGTGCTGCATCCCTACATGGGCGGCCTTACCAAGCTGAGTGCATAAGTAGTTGATTTGGCAGGATTATTTTCTTGACGAAGAGCATTGGAATTACCCGTGAAACCAGGGTGAAAAAAGGTTTTCCCTAGTCAAAAAAAGCCTGCTATAATCTTGCGCTTTGCTGCA